>JAMPEU010000100.1 GCA_023664865.1 Butyrivibrio sp.
ACATAGTTCATAAATCCATAGCGTAATGATATATACCCCAGCCATAATATAACCGCGCCAACATATCCAAGCAGACAGAACCCCGTCTCTTGAATGACTTTTTTTATTTTCTTACGGCAAACGATTCCATATGCCCACACAGCCACAATCAGACCTGCCTCTGTGAGATTGGAGAAACGGATGAATATATTCGTGCCAAGCACAGCTCCTGCGATTATCAGATATATCTCTTTTTCCTGTGTAAGTCCCTCATAAACAAGCAGCACACCTGTAAGGAATAGCAGGTATGTCATATAATTATATAGAACCGCCGTAGGAGACCAACATAGGCTTATCGCCATAATTTCGCCTGCAAATACTATTATTTCTGGTATCTGCAAACGCTTCACCAGAAATACATAAGAAACCAGTGCCAGTGCACTCACGAAAAGAGTTGTATATAAATTCATGAAAAAAAGAGTATGTCCGCCCGGTAAAAGCGTCAAAATATGCCCTGTGGCATTTGCCAGATATGTCGAAAAAAACCACATGGAATCCATATGCTCAAGTCCTGAATACCTGAAATTAGCATAGTTATAACCTGTATCCGCCAAATCTAGTCCCACATTTATATGGCGCAGCGGATACAGCATAAGAATAAGCGGAAATATATACAGACACGCTCTATAAATCTTAGAGTTCTTTAAGATATCCATATCCTTCAATTTATCCATGTATTTCTTCCTTTTTATTACCAATAGTAAGTCCTTCCAACCATTTAACCAAGTGCTCATATGCTTTAATATTCATTAGCGCTGAATGTATCACGCAAAACAATAAACTCCTCAGCATATCCAGAATAACACCTATTACAAATACCAGCGCTACCGCAAATATAAGTATTGCAATTAAAGAAACAATACTATTCGGCGTGCCTGTTATATTATAAAGCCAGCCTGTCCATTCATATCTTATGGCAAGATGTTCATGCCACAGATAAACTCCGAGCGTATATGGCGCAATCTGGCATATAATGCGGCTAAGCGTGTCATTTTTTATTTTTATGTAATAAAAACAATAGAATAACGCAACCGAAGCCATCAATACTAAAATATGATTATAATCATAACAAATATCAAGTATATTCTCCAGTTTTCCTGTATTCATATATACAAATCGCAGCAGAAAACTAACTCCGAAAATACATACAGCCGACGCTAAATATACCAACAGTGAACGCGCCGCGCCTTTGAAGAACGGAATACCATATATTCTAATATATGCGGCAACCATAAAAATACATAGATACCATATACAGTCATTTCCGCCCATGTCAGATGTGAGCCTTAGCGGAACCATTGATTTAATCAGGGAAAATGCACAAATCGTCAGTACCAGTACAGTCTGAAACTGTCGTTTCGTCAATCTTTTAAGTCCCTGCGCAAGTACAGGCGCAAACAGATACATAAATACATACGCCGTCATAAACCAATAATGATTTGTCGAAATCGGCAGGCATAACTGCGCCAGATAATATATAGAGAAGCCTTCCTCTGGTATATAACCGAATGCTGCTGCCACAACGCCTACTCCTATGCTGTAAAACCATAGTTGTAAAATGAGCGTAAGCAAACGTTTCACCTTAAAACTGCTCTCTACTAAAAAATATCCGCTAAGCAGCATATAGACATTCACAGCCACAATAGCAAACGCTTCAAGTCCCCAGGCGAGATAGCCGTATGCTGATATTTCAGACTGCGCTAATGGAGTCAGGCAGTCTCCTTTCTCCAAAAAATGCAGTATCACAACAAACAACATAGAAACTATCCTAAGCAGCTCCATGTTGGCAAGACGGGAAGTAGACGAGGCAGGCGGCTGTGTGCTCTGCGCATCATGATTACATTTTCTTAATTGCCAAAAGTCTGATTTCATGACTACAACCTTTCCTTTATAGAAATATAGTATATCACAGACTCATTTATCAGTCATCTTTTTATTATTAAACAAATAATCATTTTAGCAGCCATTGTTCCAGTACAAGTATGTACCAGATAACAGGTTTCCACTTATGATTTGTAATATAATCGCTCCAAATGCTGTCCACATATTGCAGATTAAGGATATCGCCTGCCGCCTGCCTTGCATCCGACATAATACTCTGCGCCCAGTCATACATCTCACCCTTAGCAAGCCATTCTTCTATCGGAACGGAAAATCCTTTTTTAGCTCTCTCCATCATTTCCTTCGGTACATATTTGTACAGAATATTTCTCAAGGGCTTTTTGGTTATACCGGACTGATACTTATAATCAATCGGAAGCGTCCACGCAAATTCTACAACGTCGCGGTCTAATAACGGGATTCTGTTTTCTAGCGAATAAAACATACCTGCCCTATCCACCTTTACAAGAATATCATCGGGAAGATACTGCAGCATATCCATCAACATCAGATTATGTCTGCCATCCTTAAGAAATCCGTCTTTATATAAACTGTTACTGCATGATTTTAGCACTCTGTTTCTGGCAATATATGGGATTCGACAATCAGTTTTGTATATGGCACGATGAAAAGACTCCGGAGAATCTACTTCAAAGCAATTTGCCATCTTATACAATAACGGCGTATGAGCATTACTGATTACTCCACAGATTTTTCCTATTCCTTTTCGTAATCCACGCGGTAGAAATCCCGCTTTTCCTTCTACTACTTTAAGTCCCTGCTCCATATCCTTATAGGTATTATATCCACAGAACAGCTCGTCGCCTGCATCGCCGCTTAACGAAACAGTCACATGTTCTTTAGTCAGTTTGCTAACAAGCATAGTCGGTATCTGTGAGCTATCTGCAAACGGCTCTGAATACGCCTCTGATATCTGCGGAAGCACTTCCATTACATCTTTAAAATCTACATAAAGTTCCGTGTGCTCTGTTCCTAAATGTTTTGCCGTTTCTCTTGCATATTCTGCTTCATTATAGCCTTTCTCACGAAAGCCCACCGTAAAAGTACGGATTTTCTTATCGCTCATGGACTGCATCAGACTGACAACCAATGTGCTGTCGATACCGCCTGAGAGGAACGCGCCCAGAGGGACGTCTGAACGCATCTGTCCCTTGATTGCATCACGAAGCAGACTTTCCAACTGCTTCGCCGCTTCTTCTTCCGTTCCTGTGAACATATTTTCCTGCCCTTTTTGGGCGACATCATATAAATCCCAATAACTATCTATGCTCCAATCCGTAAACGGAGCTCTAATCTCCAGAATACAGCCGGGCTTAAGCTGCCATATCCCCTTATAGATAGAGTATGGCTGCGGTATATATCCGTACATAAAATAAAGATTCAATACATCGGTATTAATATCATTATTAAAATTATCCAGTGCTTTAATGGCGGAAATGTCAGAAGCAAATACGAAGCTGTTTCCCACCTTTCCATAATACAGCGGTTTTTCTCCTATTCTATCCCGCGCCAGATACAGCGTACTATTCTGCCTATCATACACGGCAAAGGCAAACATTCCCTTGATAAGCTTAAGAGTCTGCTTTATTCCTAAATATTCGACAGACTTAAGCAATATTTCCGTATCCGATGTACCGCATAGATGAAGCTGTTTTCCCTGTGATATAAGTTTATTCGCAAGTACTTCCTCCACATACTGCGTATTGTATATTTCACCGTTATACACAAGCACGTATCTTTCACTTTTAGAAATCATAGGTTGGGCTCCGTTTTCGGATAAATCTACAATAGAAAGCCTTCTATGTCCAAGAATTACTCTATCTTTTTCACACAACCAATGTCCCTCTGCGTCAGGTCCCCGGCGTATAAGCATTTTATTCATGGACTGAATGTTTTCAACTGCTCTGCTTCCGTAATTGCAGACGCCTGCTATTCCACACATTAATTTCCTCCCATTTTGGACGACAAATATGTCAACCACTCATCATTAACTTTATCAGGACTATACAACTCGGCAAGCTTCGCCGCCTGCTTCCCTATCCGCTCAGCCATCTCCTCGTCCGAAAACAGCATACGAAGTCTGTCAGTCAGCGCATCTACATCGCCTATTGGTATCAGAAAACCGTTTTCACCGTCTTTAATCAGCTCTTTTGGTCCCCCACAAGGGCAGTCAGTAGAAATACACGGAATGCCAAGACTCATAGCTTCCAAAAGCGCATTAGGCATACCTTCACTGTCAGAAGAAAGTACAAAAATACTGCTTTGATAAATTTTATCAGAAATATCCGTTACAGAGCCCGGTAGACTGACACGCTTAGATAGTCCAAGTTCTTCTACCAATTTCTGAAGCCTTTCCCTGCATTCTCCTTCTCCATAAATCACAAGGCTTGTATCTGGAAATTCATCGGCAATTTTATCAAACGCGCGAATAATCATCTCATGGTTTTTATTGCTGTCTACCCTTCCTACCGCCACAATTCTTCCGTCTCTTTTTCCTTCAAAGCGCGGTCGTATAAAAGAAGGATTCAAAGGATTTTTTAAAATAACTGCCTTTTTACGTATATACGCGGGAAAAAATTTCCTTGCCTCTTTAGTCTGAACTATTACTCCCGCTGCAAAATAGAACAAGGTTCTGGAAAAAAACTTAAGTCCCAAAGAATTATATTCGCACTTCGGTTCGGCACGAACGGACACCAATACAGGTATTCCCGTAAAAAGCGCCGCTCCCACAGCCATAATGTTATTCTTCCCGATAAAAGAAACAATGCAGTCCGGTTTTTGCGACTTCCATATTTTACGCAGTTTCCCGTATCTCGCGAAAAAATCCCCCACTCTGTTATTCTTCTTTTCCGTCTCTGTTATTTCGCTATATATACGTGGAATTCCAGTCGAAAGTACATATTCATTCTCTAATTTATATTGCGTCACTATCACAACATCGATACCCCGATGATGTAAATACTCCGCCAGATTAACAACTACCCGTTCGGTTCCGCCTTTTATCAAAGAGCTGCAATA
>JAMPEU010000101.1 GCA_023664865.1 Butyrivibrio sp.
TTTGACCGTTACCGGATTCTGCGCATTTACAAATACGGTATTTTTATCGCACACGGCTTATTTAGCGCTGTTTATAACATTCATACTCATGACGTTTCTTATCGGCATAAATCATAAAGATAAAGAACTGCCTGGAAAAGCCGAATACATTACCGGTGCAGTCTCTTTTCTGACCGACGTATATATTACGTCGATGCTGTTATACTTTATGCGCAAAATCCCGACCGGAGTGATTCCGTTTGGACTGGACGCGTCGCAGTGCGGGCATTTTCTGGAAACGCAGTTCATTATCGCTTTTATCATCCAGTTTGCTTTCTTAATCTGGCATTTTATCTGCATAGTTAAGAAAAACAAAAACTGCGGCTGGCTGCTATGCCTTGACATAACCGGGCTTTCTCTCGCCCAGCAGTACGCATCTTGGCTATACCATCTTGATACCTTTGAAGGCTTCATGATAAGATTTTCACGGGTGGCGTTTATAACGATAGTAATAGGCGCAGCGGGGGTTGTGGCGAGTATATTAATCAGTCTGCCTATTATGAAACACCGTCCAAAATCCTGATACTATTATTCAAGCTTTCTGCCACATTCAAGACACATAAACTGTCCGATAGGGACTTTTGCGCCGCAGATACACTCCTTCATAGCAGGCTCCGGCTCTTTTTCAAGAGATTTTAATATCTCTTCCATGCTCTTTCCGCAGGAACTACAGAATTTAGCATCTTTCTCTAATTCGGTTCCGCAAGTACACAGTACGGTATTTCTCGGTATAACTTCCCCACAGTTCGGACAGAACCTATCCTGCGGCTTAAGTTTACAGCCGCAGGAAGGACAAACATTTTTACCTGTGTTTTTAGTTTCCTGTTCTTTGATTTTCTTCTCCAGCTCATCTATTGTCTGATTGAGTTGGTTCATTTTATCTATATAATTTTTAATCTGCGGAAAGTCAATTTTTTGCTCTGTTGCCAGATCATAAACTTCCATTCCGATAAAACCGTATATTTTTGCCTTTTCATTCATATGCTCTTCCAGTTCTTTTTTCAGAGCTTTGATATTGACGTTTCCTTCTGAATTGTTTTTTAATGAAACATGCTGCATATTTGGTATTTTAACCATTTTTACAAGTCCTTTAATATTATCCATGTTGATTTTTACTCCTCTCTACATCTTTTGGATGCTGTTCAGTTCATTGCAGAATTGCTCATATTCGTTTTGTTGTTTTGCACTATAATAATCCAAGGTGGTTCCTTCAAATATTTCGTTTACTACGTCTAAATAATACTTCTCATAATCTGCAACTATCTTTCCAAATTTGACATAACAATCCAAGCGGTTTTCTTTCTCAAAAAGTTCACTTTCCCTTCGTAAGCATTCGCCATAATCTGAAAGCAGTTTATTGTGATAAATTATTAATACGGCTGCCGCATAAACAGCATAAACAGCTATTATTATAATAACTATTTTAATATTGCTTGTCACACCTCCGTTTATGCTCGAACTAAGACCAGAAACATCTACAGTTATTTCAGTTTCTCCTCTTTTAATAGTAATTTCATTTCCTGAATCATCATTCTTTGCAGACTGCACCAGCGAAAAAGCGCCAACAATGAGAAGTCCTATCAACATGACAATGCAGGGCAGTGCGAGATAAACTTTTTTCTTTTTTTCATATTTGGGCGTAATCTTCCTGATTTTTTCCAATGTCGCCTGTGCAAAATCCATAATGACATGGGCGCCTAAATCGGCATTTGCAATATTATACCGCAACTGATTATCCCAGCCTTCTTTTCTTTCATTATACTTTATATAAAATTTTTCTTCGCCAACTCCCAGCTTATAGCCGCTGATGCTCTTACAAATACTTCTTATATTCTCAATCATACGCATACAATTATTGCTGATGCTTGTCGCAAAATTATTCAAGGTATGAGTGATGTTTTGTTCATAATTTTGTTTCACATTATTGAACAGATTCAAAAAATAATCCCCTTTGCAAATCTTATGCACCGTCTCTTTATTTCCTACTATTTCATCAATCTGCTGATAACAGTATTTTATAGGAGCATTACTTCCATAAAGCGCACTGGAAATAGACGCATTATTTTCATTATGTCCCCGCTCTAATGCTTCTGATATCTTTTTTCTCACTTCCTCAACAGGAATCGCTGCATCAAAATCGGTAACGATTTCTTGGGAAACCTGCTGCTTTCGAATTTTTTCCCCAATACTCTGTAATAAGTTGTCCGCATTTATACATAGCTGATGCCAATCAGCATTTTCTTCAACTACCTGTTTCTGCAAATCTCGTATACTGTCTGCCAGCCGCATTGGCAAATTCTCATTTTGTGCGTACAACTCAAGTTTTTTCAACCATTCCAATAGCTTTATTTGCTTTTCACTCATGATTTTATGCCTCCTGTTTCTCCAAATTATCAATTACTTCTATCATCCGGCTTACCTTTTCCATGCTTTTTTCCAGTTTAGGTATTTTTTCACCATCAACATTTACGGATATCCGGAAGTCCGTAAAATAACCGTCAATAGAATTTAATTCTTTTTCAAACAACGCCTTAACCTGTCCCGTAATCTGTTCAATCATAGCCCGTTTTGTGTTTGCTACTTCCGTTTTAAATTCTTCTATGGCTTTCTGACATGCTTCCTCCATTTTATTCGCCATTTTGGGATCGAAAATAACTTTAGCCAGACGATTAAGCACAACAGCGCCTACAATTACGCCGACTACAACCAATGCCGCCGGCGCCAGTGCCGCTAATACAGCCGCTGTCGTTTGTGCCTGTGCCAGTGCTGCTCCCATTCCGAGAAGCGAAGTCTTCAAGGCTACAGCAGCCCCGACGCCGCCCGCCAAAGCGCCTGCCGTACTTGAGACCACTCTTCTTTGCTTTTTCCAATTATCAAACTTTTCCCTCTCTCCCCATATTTTTAAGAACAACTCCTCTGAGGCGTCGCTTAATGTCTTATAATATTCTCCGGTGACCATGACTTCATCTTTGGTGCTTACTACAATTTCTTTCCGGCTTTTAGACAACGAGCCATAAAACTCGTCGTTCATTTTCAAAATATTTTCCCTTTGGTTAAAATATCCTATTGCCTCCTTGAAAACAATTTCCAAGTCGTGGAGACAATTTTTCATCGTTTCTACCGTTTTAGCGTTAACGGATTCATTCATCATGCTTTTGTAATTTTCATTTACCATATTCAGGTATGCTTCAAAATCTTCTTTAGATGAAAAACGCTTTTTTATTTTATATGGATCCAATTTAGAAATAATCTCAGACTGATAACGATCAATATCTTCGCCTATCGCATGTGAAAGATTTTTATTTAATGAATCGATAATCCCCTGTTGATTTGCCACATAAGCGTCTAAAGAAGCATTAATCTTAGATAAAATTTTCTCATCAGACAGATATTGAGCCTTCCGCTCCTGCATGGAACTCTGCACGCGAACCAGAAGCTTTTTCAACTGATTTACATTTTCCCTCTGCTTGCTTAAAATCGGATTCTTCCCAACCACATTGTCCCGTATGTAAAGCTTCACATCCTCCAATTCCACCACATCCGATACTTTTCCGTCTTCCTTAATGCTGACCGGAAAAAGGGGCGCGGTAATCTTGCTGTCATGCATATATGCTTTTAACCGGGACATATTTTTATCCAATACTTCTTTCGATACCAAATCGCACTTAGTGACAAAAAACAGCATCTTTTTCTCAGGACAGTCTTCAATTATATCCCATACGTTTAAACTATTTACATCTTCCGCCGAAAATGTTACGAGAACCGCACTGCATCTTTCAAGCATCTTGGCTAATTTTTGTTTTTCGTCCATTGACATAGTGTTAATGCCTTTTGTATCAATGAGCGATATTCCCATCAAATTATCCGCGACAATAAATTTTTTCTCATAACCTTCTACGGCAGGCAGTTCGGCATTTGCCTCTCCATATCTGTATTCACAGATATTGGCAGTCATAGCGGGAATATCAGCAACATCCCTGAACATATATTTTAGTAATTCGGTCTTTCCTACTCCCCCATCACCCATTATCAGATATGTCGTCGTTGAACTCATGTTTTTAATGGCTTCTTTAATTTTTTCTTTTTCCTTTATAGCATCGCTGTCCTGAAGCAGTATGTTCAATTCTTCATAAAAATCAGTCAGAACAGACTGCTCCTCTTTTAGACTCAAAATATTAGTTCCCATGTTTATCACTTTGTCCCTTTTCTTATTTATTTGTCAAAAATTGCATATATCATGACAAATTATAACCTTTTAGGTTTAGAATTGCAATACCTTTAATGTTGTTTTTATGAAGGTTTTATTAATATATACTATATTAAAGTGCAATAATTAATGATATCTTCCTCAGAGGAGTTAATTTATGGCTGATTATAGGAAAGCATTAGGCGAGCGCCTGCGGCATCAAAGAAAACAAAAGCGATTAACGCAAGAACAGCTTGCGGAATATCTTGATGTGTCTACTAAACATTACAGCGAGATAGAACGCGGTCTTACAGGTATGTCTGTGGAAAACCTGATAAAAGTAAGCGACATCCTGCAAATTAGTCTTGATTATCTTATTAAGGGGATTGATATAGACTATCCGATACCATTGGAAATGATAGAAATTTATAATAACTGCCACGAGTCCAAGAGGCAATATCTGCTTGAAATCATGGAACTCGCGGCAAAGATGTATTATGACGCTTAATTAATTTACACTCGCAAGCACCCCTTGTAACTCATACACATGAGTAAACTGCGCTCTCCGTTCAGGAGAAAGGTGGTGCCTTCAATCATCGAAGATAAGTCTCCTATTAGGGTGCTGTTATACAAAGCCTTATGTTTCTGCCCTTCCTCAAAAGTCTCCCCTAATGTAACATTATCTCTAATCGTAGAATTGAATAGGA
>JAMPEU010000102.1 GCA_023664865.1 Butyrivibrio sp.
AGAGCAGAGCTTGTTTCTATCTGGGGGGGGAGCTCAACTGCTGATGAATGGTTCACCAATGCAAAGGCTTTCCTTGACGAAAAAGGATATACACTTAGTGACACATACAATTATGAAATTAGCTATCAGCTTGTAACATGGGACGTTATTGCTACAAGTATGACAAGTGATTCTTACTTCATTTCATGTACTTATTCAGGTTTGTTGGAATATGATGCTTTGAATCAGTTACAGCCTGCTCTGGCTGAGAGCTTTGAAGTTTCTGATGACGCTCTTACCTATACCTTCCATATCCGTCCGGGTGTGAAGTGGGTAGACCAGCAGGGACGTGAAATCGGCGAAGTTACAGCAGACGACTGGGTTGCTTCCATGCAGCACGTTATTGATAACAACGACGAACTTGGATATCTGATGACCAGCACAGACGGCTGCGGCATTAAGAACTATGACGCATGGATTAACGGTGAAATTTCAGATTTCTCAGAAGTAGGCGTTAAAGCAGAAGATGATTATACTCTGGTATACACATTGGAAGCTCCTTTCCCGGCTTTTGAAACCATGATGGGATACGGCTGCTTTGCTCCGCTTAACCGTGACTTCTATAAGTCTCAGGGCGGTACTTTCTCAGTAGAAGGCGATGAATATACGCCCGGCAACTACGGTACAGATCCGAGCCACATTGCATACTGCGGCGCTTATCTGATTACCAACTATACACAGGACAATGTAACAAGCTACGAAGCAAATCCTTCATACTGGAATGCAGACGCAGTAAATACTCCGAAGATAAATATTTACTATAATGACGGTTCAGATCCGCTTCGTAATTATAACGATGTAAAATCCGGCGTTTCTTCAGCCTGCTCTCTTACATCTTCCGCACTTGTTCAGTCACAGCAGGATATTCCTGATGGCGAGACAGAGTCATACTTTGATTTGTATCATTATGTAGGCGCTACTGACGGTTCAACCTTCTGCGGTTGGATGAACGTTAATCGTGCGACATGGACTAATTATAATGATACTTCTGTAGGAGTTTCATCTCAGACAGATGAAGATAAGGCAAGAACAAGAGAAGCTATGAACAATCAGAACTTCCGTCTTGCTTTGGCAATGGCGTTCGACAGAGGCGCATTCAACGCAACCAGCGTAGGTGAAGACCTTAAGTATGTCAGCCTTAGAAACTCTTATGTGCCGGGTACATTCCAGCAGCTTAAAGCAGAAACGTCAGTTGACATCAACGGCGAGAGTGTTACTTTCCCGGCTGGCACTTACTTTGGTGAAGTTGTTCAGGCACAGTTAGACGCTGACGGGATACCGCTTATGGTATGGGATCCTTCGGCTGACGATGGTATAGGCTCAAGTGATGGTTTTGACGGTTGGTATAATCCGGACAATGCAAAAGCATTTTTAGAGACTGCAATCGCTGAACTGGCAGAGGTTGGCGTAGAAGTTTCTGCAGAAAATCCGATTCATATTGATGTACCGTGGGGCTCTTTCGCAGAATACTATTCTAATAGGGCGAATGCTTACAAGCAGTCAATCGAGAGCGTATTCAACGGAGAAGTAGTTATTGATTTAGTAGAGTTTAACGACCAGACTAACTACACTTATTCATATTATCGTATTAACAACGGTAATGAAGCAAACTTTGATACTGCTCCGGGCACCAGCGGCTGGGGACCTGATTATGGTGATGCACAGTCTTACCTTGATACTATTCAGCCTTATGGTTATATGTGTAAGAATATTGGCTTATATTAAGCTGCACAGTGAAAACTGAAAGCACTGATGGAGGTGCGGGGGAGTCTTACTTCTCCGCACTTCATTGTATAGAATAGGAAGGACATTTCATGGAGGGATAAGAAAGTGGCAAAATATATTGTGCAACGAATTATAAAGGGTATACTCTCTGCAATATGCGTGGTGGTTCTTATCATGATACTTGTCTATTCTTTGATGGACAGGGGCAATATTTTTGCCGGCGACAGTAATTACACCAAGACTCAGAGTAATGCGAGGACGACGTATGAGCAGAGCCGTTATCAAGCGTTTGGCTATGTGGACTATGTGAACTATTCCGACTATGTTACAAGATTGGTAAAAAGAGGAGAGCTTTCCGAAGAAGACAGAGGCGCGGCGGCGCTTATCGGACATACGCCGGAGAAGGATTCAGAGATTGCGGCGGAATATATAAAGAAGTTCACGGAAGAATATGAGAGTCAGGGCTATACCATTGTGCGTCTTGAGGCGGATAAAAAGAGCAACGGCAGGGTGAAGGACGGCGGACAGCCGGCTCTGTTTGCTACCAGAGAAAGACCTTTATATTCAAGAGTTATTTCTTATTTTACAGGCATGTTTGTCTTTGATAATATTCATTATGTTGACGAGTATACGGATATCGGAGAGCGGAAGCTTACCTTTACATTACATGATCCGCTCTATGGCGGAGAGAAGTTCTCTCCTGCAATCATTGGAAATGGAACTAAACACAAATATTTATTATATTTCGATAATAAATTCCCGTGGATTCACCAGAATTTCTTAACGATAAATCTCGGAGAGTCTTATACGGTAAACCGTGGCGTAGATGTATTTGAGACTATGACTGCGTCTCAGGGTACATATGTGCTTAGCACGGTAAGTTATCCCACAGGATATGTTGAGCAGAGTGCCGACGATTTGCATACTGCTACATATGCGGAAGGTTCTTTAGCTTTAAGCGAGATATATTCCGCACGGTTTATTGACGATTACACCAACACGATTACAGCTAAAGCCAATATGTCGAAAATGGGATATTCTTTTGTAATCGGTATAATAGCGACTATAATTGCCTATGTTCTCGGACTGCCCATCGGTCTTTTGATGGCGCGGTTTAAGGACGGCATTTTAGATAAAATTGGAACTGTATATATTATCTTCATAATTGCCGTTCCTTCGCTTGCCTATATATTCTTATTCAGGGCAATCGGCGGCAATGTATTTAAACTGCCTACGTTGTTTAATATGGATTCAACAAGCAAACTCATGTATGTCTTGCCTATCGTATCATTGGCGTTGCCAAGCATTGCCAATTTGATGAAATGGATGCGCAGATATATGATAGACCAGATGAACAGTGACTATGTTAAGTTCGCCCGCTCCGGTGGTCTTAGCGAGACGGAGATTTTTGCGAAGCATATCTGGAAGAATGCGGCAATCCCGTTAGTACATGGTATTCCGGGAAGTATCCTTTCCGCTATGGTTGGAGCCATCATTACTGAGCGTGTATATTTAGTACCGGGTGCAGGTAACTTACTTACTCAGGCAATCAATAAATATGATAACGGCGTAATAGTAGGCGTGGCGCTGTTCTATGCGCTGCTTACGGTAGCGTCCATTATTCTTGGGGATATATTGATAGCAAGCGTAGACCCTAGAATTTCATTTACATCAAAAGGCAGGTGATAGGAATGTATGAAGAATTGAAACGTAAAACAGGTTTAAGCAATGAAGAACTGTTTGCCCGTATGCAGCACAGCGATACGGAGTCTGAGAAAATAGCGGCTCCGAGATATTCCTATTGGAAGTCGGTATTCCGCGTGTTCTTTAGAAATAAAGTAAATATTGTTATACTTGGTCTGCTGCTGTTTGTAATTGCCTTTGCTTATATATATCCTACGGTTACAAATTATGATCCATATGCAAACCTATTGGATACCGAGGCAAAACATCTGTCTTCTACGGCAGCGATGGAGCATTTCGGAAAAGGGCTTAAATGGATTCTGGGCGCGGGAGCGGTAGGAGAGCCTACCTTTGACGCAGTTTGGAATGGTGCGAAGATTTCCATTTCACTCGCCTTTATCTGTGCGGCAATCAACATGGTTATCGGCGTATTGCTTGGCGCGGTCTGGGGCTTTTCCAAAAAAGTAGATTTGATTATGACGGAAGTTTATAATATTATCGGTAATGTACCAATGATTTTGATTATATCAGTGCTTTCCATGTTGTTCTCGCCTTCCTTCTGGACGATGGTGCTTGCGCTTACTGTAGTCGGCTGGCTGGGAATTGCATATTTTATTCGTACTCAGGTGCTTATAATTCGTGACAGGGAATATAATCTCGCTTCACGTTGTCTTGGCACGTCTACGTTTAAGATTGCCTTGAAAAATATCCTGCCCTTTATGACTTCCGTAATTGTTACCCTGCTTGCTACGGAGCTTCCTTCATATATATCTTATGAGGTATTCCTATCCTATATCGGCATGGGTATGAGCGAGATGTCGCTTGGACGTATGATTTATTCGGCGCAGGCTGCTATGGTTACGCCGGGCTGGGAGATGGAATTCTGGAGTCCGGTAGCGGTTGTTTCCATTATCACGATTGTACTCTATGTGGTGGGACAGAATCTGGGCGACGCATCTGATCCCCGCACGCATATGTAGGAGGTAGAGCATGGAAGATAAAAAAGTATTGTTGTCGGTAAAAGACCTGAATGTAAAATTCCGTGTCCGCGGCAGGACGCTTACGGCAATCAGGGGCATTTCCCTTGATATCTATGAGAATGAGTCGATTGCCATAGTAGGAGAGTCCGGCTCTGGTAAATCCGTTTTTACCAAAACCTTTGCGGGAATGCTTGATTCCAACGGATTTGTAAGCAACGGACATATCGTATTCAATGATGATGAACTTGCGGCTACACGCGCACAGTTAAATGATAGCGCACGTCGCAGCATAGCTTCCATTAAGGAGAAGCTTGATACTTTTTCCAAATTGGAGCCGGGTGCGTCCGTATATCGTGAAATCCTTGCCCTTGAAGCAGAGAAAAAGGAACGCTACGAGATAAGCGAAGAAGAGCAGGCGGCGCAGGAGAAAGAGATAAAAGAGCTGACTTTCCAGCGCACAGAAATTTATAATCATAAGACGGCGCTTGACCGCAACAGAAATAA
>JAMPEU010000103.1 GCA_023664865.1 Butyrivibrio sp.
CATTTGTATTATGTTCTGCAGAAGCCGCTGCCATTGTTTAAAAACGTAGTTAAGCAGCTAAAGGATTATAAGCATGAAATGACAAGAATGCTGTGGAACGGATATATAACGAAGCTTGAAGACAATGTGCAGCAGGAAAGCATTTTTCAAGGTTTCCGCATGGTTGGAACTGTAACAAAGTCTGGAGACAGGGTGAGAGCTTTTCAGACCGGAGAGCGTGTAAGCATGGAATATTTAAACGGCTTTGTCAATGAAAGGTATCAAGTTAAGGAGTATGCCTATAAAAGCAGCCTTACACTTGCGCAGGCTAAAGAAAAGTACCCTGAATGGTATAAAAATAGAATTGAAGAAAAAAAGCCAAAGGGATATTGGGAAGCAGACAGGGCGGTTTATGAATGGTGGAAGCGTGAAATCAATGAAAAAGCAAAGGTAGGACATAGGTACTACTGCATGATGATGCTGGCGGTTTATGCAAGGAAGTGCGGAGTCAGTCGGGAAGATTTGGAGCAGGACGCATTCCGGATAATGCGACATTTTGAAAATCTGACAGACAACGACAATAATCACTTTGATGAAGCCGATGTCATGGACGCGCTGGAGGCTTATAACGACAGATATATTACTTATCCGATTAACAGCATTTCTTACTTAACGGATATACCTATTGAAAAAAATAAGCGTAACGGAAGAAAACAAGCAGACCATATAAAATTAATGAATTTTGTTCGAGATGAAATAAATCATAATGATACATGGAACAAGATAGGCAATGGACGTCCGAAGGGAAGCGGTACTTCCGAACGGATTATAAAGGATTATTTAACTTCATACCCAGATGCAACTAAAAAGGAGATACGGGATAGAACGGGATTAAGCTATCCTACAATCCGTAAATATTATGATAAAGTCTATCAGGAGATTAATGAAACGTGGCGGTTTGATGATATGCTGGAAGAGTCGGTTGAAGAATATCTACAGACATTGCTACGAGAGCAGCAGAGCATAGAAGAAAATTAATTGATTTGGGAGTGAAAACATAGTATTTTAAACTGGTAAACAACGGTTTAACAATGGGGTTGAAAATGATGCTTACGATTAAGGAATACGCTGAAAAAAGCGGTAAAAGTGTTCAGGCGGTCTATAAACAGATAAAGGCGAAAGAAAATGCCACGCTGCTTGAAGGGCATATCCTTCTGCGGAAGATAGGCGGCAAGACCATAAAGGTGCTTGATGATGACGCGGTTAAGGTTTTAGATGAAGCCAGCAGGCAGGCGCCCACGGTGGTATTGCAGAGCGGCAAAGATGACATGATTGAAAGGCTTCAGGAAGAAAAAGAGCAGCTTGCCAGTGAAAACAAAGCACTTTTGGTGAAAATCGCGGAACTGCAGGAGCAGCTAATTCATGAAAAGGATAATGTCAAGCTGCTGCAGCAGGAAAAAATAGAACTGCTGGAAGAACGCCAGTACATACAGAACCAACAGCCAGAAGAGGAGGAAGATGATAAAGTTAAAAATTCCTTCTGGAAGCGGCTTTGGAATAAAGTCTAGCAACTAATAACAAAGGGTGTACCCCACGCCCAGCAAGCAAAATCAGGGTACACCCAAGTCACACCGCGAAGGTGCTTATCCATTGTACCACACTTTCGCGGAGAAGGAAAGGAGCGGTACAAATGGACAGATTAACAGAACACATCGTAAAACAGACAAGTCGTTTGTCGGAAGATGATAAATGCTGCGTGATTTCTTATGCAAATGACTTGTGGAACGAAGAGCAAAGGGCATTGAACAAGGAAGAACGTATTGCAACAGGAAAAGACCTTGCAGAACCCAACCACAAATTAGAAGAGCAGCTCACGCAGCTATGCTGTGACTGCACTAATATGCGTGACTTGCTTGTAATCCTTAACAATGGTATGGAAGATTACGAAAAAATAAAAATGGAAGCGCAAGGGGCTATCGGCGCATTGTCTGCTATGCAGGACATAATAACTACCAAGTGCTGGGATATTCTTGAAGAATTTTTCAAAAGCCAAGATTAAATTTTTCCTTGTCTGTGTTTTTTGTATGTAAGTGGTCGTCGCCGATGGGCGACGATTGCCGAGCGCCGGGTCCCATTGGGGCGGTGGGGCGGCGGCAAAACGCAGGCGGAGAATACCTTGCTTTAGAGAGATGAATTGTTTTTATGGCATTTAAAAGGCTGTTATGCGATGTCGCATATGCAGCCTTTTGTGCTGCGTAAGCAGCACCGTCAATTCGGAGAATTGACAATAACACCGCAAGGTGTTATTATAACCCCGTAGGGCGAACGACCAACGCAGTTGGTGTAGTAAGTTACACCAACTTGGTGTATCGGGGCAAGGGGGCAGGCAGATGGCGCATAAGATGGCAATACATGTGGGGCATTACAAGAAGGGCTCAGTCGGCGCGCTGGAACACCACAACTTAAGGGAGAATGCGAGATACAGCAATAAGGATATAGACGAAAGCCGGACTAAAGATAATATAGTGCTGCACCAGCCGGAACAATCTCAATATCTGGAAGCCAAACGGATTATAGAGCAAAGGGCTACTAATCAGGTGCGCTCAACTTCCATCTGGCAGAGTGAATTTGTAATTTCAAGCGACAAGGAATTTTTCAACTCGCTCACAAAAGCCGAACAGGACAGATTTTTTAAGGAGTCCTATGAGTATTTGAGTAATGAGTTCGGCAAAGAGAACGTCACCTGTGCAACGGTTCACTATGACGAGAGTACGCCACACATGCACTTTGATTTCGTACCGATGACGGAAGAAAATAAGCTGTCGCGCAAGGAAGTCATGACTAGGGAGCGGCTTATCAAGATACAAGACCAAATGCCGAAATATCTCAAGGAAAAAGGCTTTGACATTGAACGCGGTCAGAAAATGACCGAATTAGACCAAAAAGACCGCCCAAAGCATATAGAGCCAAAAGAATATAAAAAAGCCTTAAATGAGCAAATTAGAGCGTTAGAAAGGCAAAAAAATAAGCTTGACGCAGCGGAGAGAAATCTCCAAAGAAAAGCCGCCAGTCTCCAGAAGGAACAAAAGAAGCTGTCATCTGCAGAAGCAGACCTTAAGGCTAAGGCTGAAAGCTATAATGCGGAGATTAAGGGAATGAACGAGCTGCCCAAAGCAGAAAAGAACATCATGGGAAAGATGCAGCTTCCGGAGACGGATTACAACAAACTATATTCAGCGGCACAATTCGGCATGGCTTCGCATCAGCAGCAGGAAACACTAAAGAAGAATAATAAGAAACTAAAAGAAGCCTGCAATGAACTGAATGAAGAAAATAAAAGGCTTAAAGACAAGCTGCCGACAATGACAGAACAATTACAGCAGAAACAGCAGCTTGCAAAAGTCGGGGTGCTGGAAAGGGAGAACGCAGCAATAAAAAAAGAAAACACGGCAATGAAGAACGTCCTTCTGGAACTGCAAAAAATGAAGCTGCCTGAACGTGCTGCGGAAATGGTGCGCAATGTCTTAAAAACATTCGATAAGGTTATTCAAAAACAACATGAGCAAAGGGGAGAAAGATGATGAAAATTATAGATAACTGGGAAAAGAGAATGGTGTATGTAGTAACTATATGGCTAAAGGAAGAAGATGAAGATGGTGAACCGCTAAACTGGTCTAGTCCTAGTGAAGAATATTATGCGGATACGTTGGAAGAAGCTGAAAACATGAAGAACCGATTTTTAGCCGGCGATGATGAATACTATGGAGACTTAATAGAAGATGTTTGGATAAGCGACGAAAAAGAAGAACGAGAATTACTGAAAGGAATTTAGATGGTGATAACCTTGATTATTTGATACTTGACATAAAGGACAAGGTATTTTAGTATAATATACGGCTAGGAAGGTAGCTATGTATGTTGGTAACACAAAGCGAAACCCCGAAGAGTAGCAGCTCTTCGGGGTTTCTTTTGGGCTGACTGCCTATTTATCTCCGTCCAACCACTTGCAAATATAGTAGCCGACTATACTTGCCATAATGGAGATAATGAAGGTAACTATGTACTCCATGTTGGTAACACCCCCTTCCTGTCGCCAGTATAGGAGTGGCAGTAAGTATATTATTAAAAAAGGCTTTTGAAAAATCAACCTTTTTCAACATTTTTTTAATATTTTATGGCTTTCATAATAAGAATATGCGCTTACTTCTAAAAATATGAATTTTTTTATCGCATATTGCTATTATTTTTATATAAAAAGGTAAAAAAACTCATTGATAATATAACGGACGGATAAAGAAAAAAGAATGGATTGACAGCCAATGAATAGGCTGTTATTATTTTTATATGATTAGTGAAAAAAAAATTCATTGATAATATAACGGACGGACTAAGGGGTGGATAGGGGGCAAGGGAAAGGTATATGAATGCTTTGACTGGATATCTGGATAGTTATTTTGATGAAGTATCTGCTATGGAGTTTTACCGATACATCTTCCCGGAAGGTGAGCTTGACCCTTATATGAAGTATACCCACGGTAAGTATGTAGGCATTGCTGTTGAAGTCATGGACGGAAGGAAGACGAAAAGGCATACCATAACAGATGATTTGGATAAAATCGTGGAGCTGCAGGAGAGTGAAAATTTCTGCCTGACTTCCCCGATGAGCTATGCCGGAAAGACAAGAAAAAGTGAAAATGCACGTTTTATTTATGCGATTGCCTTTGACGTGGACGGAATTATTGTCTATGATGACGGCACACCGCAGGGGCTTATTGACTTACTTCACCAGATTAACGGACCGGCAAAGAGACTGCCGAAGCCTACTTTTATCGTGTCTTCTGGGACTGGACTGCATTTGTATTATGTTCTGCAGAAGCCGCTGCCATTGTTTAAAAACGTAGTTAAGC
>JAMPEU010000104.1 GCA_023664865.1 Butyrivibrio sp.
GACGAGGAGTTCCGCGTTATACTGGATTTGGGACCGGCAGCTAAGGGGCATGCGCTGATTTTACCCAAAAACCACTATGCAAATCTGTATGAACTGCCGGAAGAGACAGCATCAAAATCAATGCTGCTTGCAAAGAAAATGATAGCCCATATGACCGAGAAGTTGAATTGCGACGGATTTAACATTATGCAGAATAATGGCGAGTGTGCAGGGCAGACAGTGTTTCATTTCCATATGCACCTGATTCCGCGGTACAAGGACGATGGGCAGAAGATAGGCTGGATTCCCGGTAAGCCTTCGCAGGAAGAACTTGAAGAGATTAAGAATCAGATTGTAATGTAGCCTAATATGGAGGAATGTAATGCGCACAATAGATGTAGCGGAAATTACTAAAAATATTAAGGAAATGTGCATCGAAGCCAATCATTTTCTGACAGACGATATGGACGCAGCTATGAAAACTGCGGCGGATAATGAAAAATCAGAGCTTGGCAGAAAGATTTTGTGTCAGCTTCAGGACAATTTAAAGATTGCCGGAGATGACATGATTCCAATCTGTCAGGACACGGGCATGGCGGTAATTTTCATTGAGATAGGTCAGGAAGTTCACTTTACAGGAGGTATGTTGGAAGATGCGGTCAATGAGGGAGTAAGAGAAGGGTATGTAGAAGGATACCTTAGAAAGTCCGTAGTAAATGATCCGATTATCCGGGAAAATACTAAGGACAATACTCCGGCAGTAATACATTATGAAGTGGTTCCGGGAGAACAGGTAAAGATTACAGTTGCGCCGAAAGGCTTTGGCAGCGAAAATATGAGCAGAGTATTTATGCTTAAGCCGGCGGACGGCATAGAAGGCGTGAAAGATGCAATTCTTACTGCGGTAAAAGATGCAGGGCCTAACGCTTGTCCACCGATGGTAATAGGCGTAGGAATCGGCGGAACCTTTGAAAAATGCGCGTTAATGGCTAAAAAAGCACTGACCAGACCAGTCAACAAACACTCCGATATTCCTTATGTGAAAGAACTGGAAGAGGAAATGCTTGAAAAAATAAATAGTACCGGAATAGGACCGGGCGGCTTGGGCGGAACGACTACTGCGCTTGCAGTCAATATTAATACATATCCGACGCACATTGCGGGACTCCCGGTAGGCATTAATATCTGCTGTCATGTGAACAGACATGCGGTAAGGACTATCTGATTTCCGCGAGCAATTAGCCAAGTGCCATGCTTGCATGAGCATTTGGCGAATACCGCGAGGGTGTTGACTTAAGAATTTGCAAGTGGAGGAAGGGGCATAGTTATCTAAATGGAACAGCATATACAAGCGCCGATGAGCACAGAAGATGTAAGCAAACTGCATGCCGGAGATTATGTTTATATTACAGGGACTATTTATACGGCAAGAGACGCAGCGCATAAGAGAATGTATGAGGCATTGGAAAAGGGGGAATCCCTGCCGATGGAAATGTCAAATAATGTGATTTATTATATGGGGCCGTCTCCGGCAAGGGAAGGCAGGGCGATAGGTTCCGCCGGACCTACCACGGCGAGCCGTATGGATAAGTATGCGCCTTCACTGTTAGACTTGGGGCTTATAGGAATGATAGGCAAGGGGAAACGCTCTAAGGCGGTCAAAGAAGCTATAGTCAGAAATGGCGCGGTATATTTTGCAGCAGTCGGCGGAGCGGGCGCGCTGTTGTCCAAATCCATTCAATCTTCGGAAGTTATCGCATATGATGATTTGGGAACGGAGGCCATACGCAGACTGGAAGTTAAAGACTTTCCCGCGATAGTCGTAATAGATTCCGAAGGAACGGATTTATATGAAAAAGTAATGAATGGCTGAAATTGGTTGAAATTCAAGAATAAAAGCATTGACAAATATTTTTGTGTTATGTATAATAACATTTGCCTTGTTTGATAGGCGAGGCTTCATATTGGTAGAGGGAAGTTCAGACTTTGGAGAAATACTCAAGAGGCTGAAGAGGCGCCCCTGCTAAGGGTGTAGGTCGCTTACGCGGCGCGAGGGTTCAAATCCCTCTTTCTCCGTTATAACTACCAATGAATATATTTTAATCGAGTGCAGACGCACTCGATTTTTTATTATACAGGAAATTTTGCCAAAGAGCTAAAGAATACTTCAAACTTCGTACCTAATGTTCTTTCATTACATATTCCTTATCTTCATCTATCATTTCCAGCATGATGTCGGCACATTTCGGATCAAATTGCGTTCCTTTTCCTTTGACAATTTCCTCACGAACAACCGCCTGCGGAAGTACATCGCGATAACTTCTCTTAGAAGTCATGGCGTCATAGGCATCTGCAACCCCGATGATTCTTGCCACAAATGGTATATCCTCTCCTGCCAGCCTATCGGGATAACCGGTACCGTTATATTTTTCATGATGGAATCTTGCGCCCTTTGTGATATTAGGAATTTCCGATATTGTACTCAAAATCTCAGAACCTATTATAGGGTGCGTTTGTATAATATGAAATTCTTCGTCTGTAAGTTTTCCGGCTTTATTTATAATTGTGTCCGGCACTCCGATTTTTCCGATATCGTGAAGAAGCCCCATCCAGTATATTTCCTGCTGTTCCTGCTCAGACAGCCCTATTCTTGCGGCTATTTTCATGGAATAGTCGGCAACCCGCTCTGAATGTCCTTTTGTATACTTATCTTTTGCATCGATTGTTTTTGCCAGCGTCAAAACAATTTGCCGTGACAGGCGTTCCAGCTTTTCCCTTCTGTCCTCAGCAGCCTTTGTCTGTCGTTTAACTTCCTGCTGCAAACTCTTTTTAAGATCATTAAGCTCAGCCAGCGTCTTTGTCAATAGCTGATAATCGGGAGTTTCCATTGAAAATAAAATCATCACTACAGCAAGCGAGCAGGTAAATACCGATAACAGAACATCGGGGAATAACAGCATTTGCAGCAAAGGACCAAACATACATAAGATAATATATGCGATAATGGAGAAAATCTGTTTTTTCTTAAACCGTTCCCTGTTTCTAAACAGTACATATGCAGAGGCAAAGATATAATACAAAGGAACGATGTATACAAGCATATATATTGTTCCGTGTATATATTCCCCGTTTTCATTAAAGTTGAATATGTAGCCGGTAAACATATTAATAAAGAGCAGCGCCAGTTGTATTAACAATATAATCCTATTGACCGATATCCCTGCTTTCGACCGTTCGTTCTGACTTACATAGCTGGAGACATATTGCAGAAAAGTATATGCCAGACAAAATGAAGATACGAAATAAAATGTGTTAGCCACTATATTTAATATAGGTGGAATCACGCTCCCATAGGTAATCGTAACGGCGGTCACTATATCCATAAGTTCTGCCAGCATGAGATACCGCACCAATGTTTTAAATTTTTTGTTTATCTCTGACTGGTTGGAATAATACATACAAAAGTGAATATATAACACCAGAGTAAATAATAATCCTGCCACTTCAAAATCAATATTATAGACTAATCCCATTATCTTATCTCCTGCCTGAATATATTGTATACATTAAAAATTGAAATTCGGTATTCGCTTAAAGTAATATTAATGATTATCTTCTTTGACGCTGCCCAATCATATTAATAAATTAAAAATCAATTAGCTATATAATAAACTAAATTAAGAAAAATGAAAAGATGATAAATAAAAAATTGATAAAAATTGAAATAATTACACGATACTGCGGCATTTTGCAACTTGTGGTTGACAGATTTCCAACCGCCGATTGGTAGACGCAACCGCATAAATAAGTTATGCTTTTTGCAGCGGAGGACCAATATGCCGCCGACAAATTAATATGGAGGGAAAGAGAATGATTTTAGCGGATAAGATTATCAGACTGAGAAAAAAGAACGGCTGGTCACAGGAAGAACTTGCTGAGAAAGTACAGGTGTCCAGACAGGCGATATCTAAATGGGAGGGCGCACAGACTGTTCCGGACCTTGAGAAGATTTTAATGCTCAGCAATCTGTTTGGCGTAACAACCGATTACCTTTTAAAAGACGAAATAGAGGACGAGGAGTTTTCGGACGAAGAGGAGCATACATTTGTCAGACGCATTACGCTTGAGCAGGCTAACGAATTTCTTGAATGGAGAAAATGGGCATCTATAAAAATAGCCATTGCCACTTTTATGTGCATTTTTGCAGCGATTCCGCTGTTGCTTTTAAGTGCGGCGGCAGAAGAACCAACTTTACATGTTTCTGAAAACTTAGCAACGGGTATAGGTTTAATTATGTTGGCGATTATTATTTCAGGAGCGGTAGCTATATTTGTCGCCTGCGGTTTCCAAAATGCGCCCTTTGAGTTCATAGATAAGGAACCGTTTGAAACTGAATATGGCGTTATTGGTATGGTGAAAGAGAGACAAAAGGCATATAAAAGTATCTATTCAAGATGTAATATTATTGGTACATGTATTTGTATTATTTCTCCTGTACCGCTGTTTATCGGTTCTTTGCTTTTTGCGGAAAGAGAGTTTCTTATGGCGGTTATGCTGACAGTTACAATGCTTATTGTGGGAATGGGTGTGGTATTTTTTATCATTTCCGGAGTACAGTGGGCAAGTATGCAGAAACTTTTAAAAGAAGGTGAATTTGCACCGGAAGAAATAAAGAAAAGCCATATTAAAGAAGCAGTTGGAAAACCATACTGGCTAATTACAACCGCTATCTATCTTGGCTGGAGCTTTTTGACGAATGATTGGGGGGATACTTGGGTAGTTTGGCCGATTGCCGGCATACTGTTTGCCGTAGTTATGAGTCTTTGCAATTTGTTTATAGATAAGAAAAA
>JAMPEU010000105.1 GCA_023664865.1 Butyrivibrio sp.
ACAAGCTTTTTATCACGGAAGGCACTGTGAAAAATTATATTACTTCAATTCTTGCCAAAGAAAATCTCTCGCACCGTACTGCGCTTGCCGTGTACTATTTGACGGGGAAGAAGCAGCCTTTAGATTAGAGGCATGCTCTGACGCTTCTATAAAATATTCAATATCTGGTTTTATATACAGGATAACAGTTCTCTAAAATGGGAGCTGTTATTTTTTACAAGAATTTTACAAAAGTTATATTTTGGATTTTACATACAGCTAATATCATAAAAAGCGTAGTACAAAATACATCAAAAAGACGAGGAGAAAAAATCATGAGAAAAATTAAACAATGTATCAGTATTATTGCAGCAGCGTCACTTGCGTTTACAGCATTGACAGGGTGTGGCAAAATACAGAACAACACGAATGAAACGGTATCGACGGACGGCTCGACTTCTATGGAGAATGTTATCGGAGCATTGGGGGAATCTTTTGAGACGGACAACTCCGGCATAACCTTTACATATAATCCTACCGGTTCAGGTTCGGGTATTACGGCGGTAGCGGAAGGACGCTGCGACATTGGGCTTTCTAGCCGCAATTTGAAGGAAGAAGAAAAAGCGCAGGGATTGACAGAGACGATACTTGCCCTTGATGGAATCGCCATCGTCGTGAATCCTGATAATCCGATAAACGATATTGACCTTGAAACGATTGCTCGAATTTATACAGGTGAGATAACGAACTGGCAGGATATTGGCGGAGATGATGTAGAAATTGTCCTGATTGGACGTGAGGCGGGAAGCGGTACAAGAGATGGTTTTGAATCCATTACGGATACGAAAGACGCCTGCCAATATCGTCAGGAACTTACATCTACCGGAGATGTGATTACAACGGTAGCGGGTAATCCGGCGGCAATCGGTTATGCTTCCCTTGCGTCTATAAAGGACACGGTAAAGGCGGTTTCAGTGGGTGGTGTTGTTCCTTCTGAGGAAACGGTCAAATACGGCAGCTATGTGGTGCAGCGCCCTTTCGTATTGGTAACAAAGAGTGATACGGAACTTTCAGCGGCAGCGCAGAAGTTCTTCGATTATGCTATCTCGGCGGAAGCAAATGAGATTATCTCAGCAGCGGGCGCAGTACCGATACGTTAAGCGCATCTAAATAGAACGAGGTGAAGCTAAATGAAAAACAAAAAGCGTATCATGGAGAATGTCATACACGGCATTTTCCTGATACTTGGACTTATTGCAGTCGGCTGCGTGCTGCTTATTAGCGTTTATTTGCTTATATCAGGCATTCCGGCAATCCGTAAGATAGGTATTTTACAATTTCTTTTCGGCAAAAAGTGGGCTTCTACGGCGGCGCAGGCGCAGTATGGAATTTTGCCATTTATCCTTACAAGCATCTATGGAACTGTCGGCGCAATTATGATTGGAGTGCCTATTGGTTTTATGACGGCGGTTTATCTGGCTAAGATTGCGCCTGCTAAAATGAGAACGCTTATTGAAGCGGCAGTCAGTTTGTTGGCAGGCATTCCTTCGGTAGTGTATGGGCTGGTAGGAATGATGGTTCTTGTTCCGTGGATAAGGACTTCTTTCAATATTCCGGACGGAGCAAGCCTGCTTGCAGCTATTATCGTGCTTGCCATTATGATATTACCTTCAATTATCAAGGTATCGCTCACCGCATTAGAAGCTGTGCCAAAGGAATATGAAGACGCTTCGCTTGCGCTTGGCGCAACTTCGATTGAAACATATTTCAAAGTATCTGTTCCGGCGGCAAAAAGCGGCATCGCGGCAGCAGTCGTCTTGGGCGTAGGAAGGGCTATAGGCGAGGCAATGGCTGTTATGATGGTGGCGGGAAATGCTCCCAATATGCCGGAAATTTTTCAAAGCGTCCGCTTCCTTACAACTGCAGTGGCAAGTGAAATGTCTTATGCGGCAGACGGAAGTTTACAAAAACAGGCATTATTTTCAATTGCATTAGTGCTGTTTCTTTTTATCATGTTGATAAACGCCGTATTAAATTTCTTTTTGAAAAGAAAATGAAGAATTGCCGAAGTAATTCTTCATAACAGGAGATATAAAAATGCAAAAACAATCAATTACAGTTAAAAGAAAAACATATATTACGTTTATGCGAGTGTTGATAGAGATATCCATAAGCGTTACATGTGCATTGGTATTATTTTTAATCGGATATGTGCTGTGGAAAGGAGTGCCAAATGTATCATGGGAGCTGCTTACCAGTAAACCAAGTTATCTATCAGGACGAATAGGAATTTTGCCGGACATTCTTAATACGGTTTATATTGTGTTGGCGACTTTGTTTATAGTTCTTCCGCTGGGAGTAGGCGCAGCAATTTATCTTACGGAATATGCGGGGAATAAAAAACTGGTGGAAATGATTGAATATGCCGCCGAAACCTTATCCGGTATCCCATCTATTATTTACGGTCTTGTGGGAATGTTGTTTTTCTGTCAGTTTTTTGGCATGAAAACTTCACTGTTGGCGGGTGCGTTTACACTGGTAATTATGAATCTGCCTACGGTTATGCGCACTACGCAGGAAAGTTTGAAAACAGTACCGCAAAGTTATAGAGAAGGCGCATTCGGGTTGGGCGCAGGAAAATGGCGGGTAATTTATACCGTGGTGCTTCCGAGCTGTATCGACGGCGTTATAACAGGCTGCATTCTCTCTATCGGGCGTATTCTTGGAGAGTCGGCGGCGCTTCTTTTTACGGCGGGTTTCGCCCATGCCTTAAATGGAATTTTTGAGGGGCTTGGCAGTGCGGGAGCGACACTAACGGTTGCATTGTATGTATATGCAAAGGAAAACGGTGAATTTGAAATTGCCTTTGCCATTGCTGCAATTTTAATGATTTTAACCATACTTATAAATATGGCGGCTGCACTGGTGGGCAGATACTTTCGCAATAAGCCGGGACTAAGGGGAGATAATGTATGAACAATGTTATGACGGTAAAAGATTTGTGTCTATGGTATGGCAGTACACAGGCGTTAAAAGATATAAATATTGAGATTGAGGAGCACAGCATTACGGCGTTAATTGGACCTTCCGGTTGTGGAAAATCCACGTTTTTAAAAACGCTTAACAGAATGAATGACTTAATTCCAAGCGTGCGGGTTATGGGAGAAATATATTACAGAGGCGACAATATTTTTGACACCGGTATTGATGTCAATGAACTTCGCCGCAGTATCGGCATGGTTTTTCAGAAGCCTAATCCTTTCCCGATGAGCATTTATGACAATATTGCTTATGGACCTAAAATCCACGGTATCAAAAATAAAGCAAAATTGGACGATATCGTAGAACGCTCTTTGCGCGGAGCGGCAATCTGGGAAGAAGTAAAAGATAGACTGAAAAAATCTGCGTTGGGATTGTCGGGCGGTCAGCAACAGCGGCTTTGTATTGCCAGAGCGTTGGCGGTAGAACCGGACGTGCTTTTAATGGACGAGCCTACAAGCGCGCTTGACCCGATTTCTACTTCCAAAATCGAGGAGCTTGCAATGGAACTTAAGAGTAAGTATACTATTATCATCGTAACGCACAATATGCAGCAGGCTGTGCGGGTTTCAGATAATACGGCGTTCTTCCTTCTCGGTGAATTGATTGAATATGGCAATACGGAAAATATGTTTGCGCAGCCAAAAGATAAGAGAACTGAGGATTATATTACGGGGAGGTTTGGATAATGAGAAGTCGTTTTGATAAACAGCTTGCTACGCTTAACAATGAGCTTACACAGATGGGAGCGATGTGCGAAGAGGCGATTGCCATTGCTTCAAAAGCGTTGACTATGGGCGACGCCGCACTTGCGGATAAAGTCATATCACTTGATGGGGAAATTAACCAAATGGAGCGTACAATAGAAACGCTCTGCCTTAAACTGTTATTACAGCAGCAGCCGGTGGCAAGGGATTTGCGGCAGATTTCCGCCGCTCTAAAAATGATTACCGACATGGAGCGTATCGGCACACAGGCGGCGGATATTGCAGAAATTATTACGTTTCTTGATGGAAGATGCGGAGAAGAATGCGAGCATATTCGCTTCATGGCAAAGGCAGCGAGCCAGATGGTTACAGAAAGCATTGATGCGTTTGTAAAGCAAGATGTGATACTTGCTAAAGAGGCGATTGAGCGTGATGATGTGGTTGATGAATTATTTTTACAGGTCAAATCATCACTAATTAAAATGATAGCAGAAAAGACGGCAGATGGAGGATATGCGCTGGATTTACTGATGATTGCCAAATATTTTGAGCGCATAGGCGACCATGCGGTGAATATAGCGGAATGGGTATCCTTTTCCGTAACAGGTGTGCATAAAGGAGCAGGAGTATGAAAATATGGTGTGTAGAAGATGATGAGAGTATCCGTGATATTGAGGTATATACGTTGAACTCTACCGGTTTTGAAGCGGAAGGTTTTCCAGACGCAGCGCCATTTCGCGAGGCTTTATTAAAGAAAAAGCCCGATTTGATTCTTCTTGATATTATGCTGCCCGGAGAAGATGGCGTGGAGCTGCTTAAATTTTTAAAGGACAGTCCTGATACCTGTATGATACCGGTTATCATGGCAACTGCGAAGGGCATGGAATATGATAAAATCCAGAGCCTTGACTTAGGTGCGGACGATTATCTTGTGAAGCCTTTTGGCATGATGGAGATGGTTTCCCGTGTGAAAGCTGTGCTTAGACGGTGTAAATCTGTACAAGTACAGCATCTTTTAAAAACAGGCGGTCTTGTCGTCAACTTAGACGAATACACGGTTACTATTGATGATGAAAGAATTAAAC
>JAMPEU010000106.1 GCA_023664865.1 Butyrivibrio sp.
CGCCTTGGTATCCTTAGGGAAACAGCTGCCGCCATATCCGATTCCGGCATTCAGAAACCTAGAACCGATTCGGGCGTCATAGCTCATTCCTTCCGCTACCGCGTCAATATCTGCGCCTACCAGCTCGCACAGATTAGCGATATCGTTCATATATGAAATTTTCAGGGCAAGAAAGTCATTACATGCGTATTTTATCATTTCCGCCGAACGCCTGTTGACTGATACAATCGGAATATTAAAAGGCTCATAGATTTTCTTTAATGTGTGCTCGGCCTCCTTACTCTCCGTCCCGATTATAATCCTTGCCGCGCACAGCGTATCATGTACCGCCGAACCCTGTGCCAGAAATTCAGGATTGGAAGCGACTTCTATCTTTACATCCCTTACCAAAAAGTCATGTATAAATTGTTCCACCTTATCATTCGTACCCACGGGAACAGTAGATTTAACGACTACCAGGCAGTCACTTTCAACAGATTCAGCAATCTGTCTGGACACTGTCGCTATATAGCTTAAATTGGCAGAACCGTCGCTTTGCTCAGGCGTCCCTACGCCGATAAAAATCGCATCAGCGTCTTTATAGGCTTCTTTATAATTAGTCGTAAAACTAAGCCTGCCCTCTGCTATATTCTTCTTCATAAGCTCCTGAAGACCCTCTTCATATATTGGAGTCACGCCCGATTCCATAAGTTTTACTTTATTTTCGTCTACATCCACACAGGTTACATTGTGTCCTTTTTCAGCCATGCATACCCCCGAAACCAGTCCAACATATCCCGTTCCCGCTACTGTTATTTTCATTTTTCCTCTCCTAACCATTCAGTAATGCAAAATAAGGTAAAATTCCTATAAGAATTTTACCTTATTTTATGTCAATATGCAACGAGCAATTAAAACGGCTGCATTATTTTGACAGCAGATGCAGATATGCGGGGGAAGAACCCGGCTGGCGTTCAACGCCTTCACGCTCGTCCTGAATCGGCAGGATGACATCAACAACATATCTGCCATTCCGTTTATCACTTTCAATAATCCCACCGTATTTCCTGACAATATCATGCACGCTGTTTAAACCGATGCCATGCTTATACCCTATCTTCTCCACACTTTTTCCTATAACTTTTCCGACACCGTGTTTCTTATCGTAGTCATTTTCAATGTGGATAATGCTGTGTTCCCCATCTCCCGCCATTCTCATGTTAAGCCAAATCCCATCCCTTTTATCGGCATGTTTCTGCGCATAGATGGCATTATCCAGCAGATTTCCCATAAGGGCAATAAGGTCAATGTCTTGTATATTGCGAAAATTAAGCGGCTCAATAATCTCCATTTCCATCGGAACGCCATTATCTTCGGCATAACCCTTTCTTTCCAACAGCAGGGCATTCAGCACCTTATTACTGCATATCAGCCCCTTCTCTATATTTCCGATATCAATTCTCATTTGGGAAATAATTCCGCTTATATTTTCGCAATTCCCGTCTTCAGCTAACGCGGCTACCGCCCTCAGTTGGTGTTTTATGTCATGTATAAATGTGTCATATTTTTCATGTATTTCCTCTATATTCTTATAATATTCCGCTATCTTTTCCGAATGAATATTTATATTTTCAACTTCGCGCGCCTTCCCAAGCGCAACGCCAAATATCCAGTGCAGATGAACCATGGCAAAGACGGATATTATAAGGACAATCTCCGCTATAATAAAGCCTATATTCGTTCCCATCCCCATATTAAGCATATCTTCCAATATATAAAGGCTGGCAGCAAATCCGTATATGGCTACCGCAACCAGGTCAAATACCAGCCCCTGATTCCTTGTATAACTTAACTTCATATTTAAAACCGCTTTTGATGCCGGCAGTTTCCTTGCCGCCCATAATATGGCAGCTAACAGAACCGCTTCCGCCAAAAGCGCCAAAACTGCCGGAACGCCTGTTAAGAAATGAGCCGACAGGCATCCTGCCGACACACAGATGGCATGATTAACAATGGTATAGAAAAACAGTATTCCGTAACGCACATTAAAAAGAATTACCGAAACAATAAGGCTGCACGCAATTCCCATAAGCATAGAAAGCGCGGCATTTTCCATTCCGTTTATAAACCACCTTACTATGGATGCAATTAGAATAACAGCTGCTATTATTTTGTAATTCAGCTGCCGCCTGTTTACAAATCCCTTTAACCATATGTATAGAAAAACTGTTTCCACTAATGCTGTCAATACGCTAATCATTTCGCGACATTCCTTTCACATATATTTGACATGCTTTTATATTGCCGCAAAATTGACGGTTATTGACGATATTTGCCTGAACCGTATATTTTTCATATCGAACGGGCTGATAAAAGCAAAAAAATGACAATTTTTGTCAATTTTTCTGCTTTTTTTGCCATTTGTTGTCAAAATTTGTTATTTAAAGCCTAAAAACCGATTGTTGGGTATTTTTGTATTAGAATTAAAAAAAACAAAAGAAGGGAGCGGTTCACATGGATTCTATTTTGAGCAAGGTTCAGAAAGAATACGGATATTCAGATTACGAGATTAAACTGATAAAATTTTCGCTAACCGGAATCTTTTATGATTTAAGCAAGACATTAATATTCCTTATTTATTTCTCCGCCGCAGGTAAGTTCATGGAATTTGTCTTTGCCGCAGTTCCGCTTATACTGCTGCGCACCAGAACAGGCGGGGTACATTTAAAAAAATACTGGTCGTGCTTCTTATTCTCACTTGCATATTTTCTTGCGGTTATATATGTACTGCCCGCGTTAATAACGGTACACCCGCTGGCTGTATATGCAATATTACTAGTATGTGCGGTTATGGATTATATGCTAGGGCCTAACACCTCGGGCAAAAGACCCATCCCACCAGAAGATATCATTAAAAAGGCAAAGATACAAAGTTTTCAGGTAGTATTTATTGTCGCAGTATTATTTTTTATCTTCCCTAATGTGCCTTATCTTACAGTTAGTTTTTGGACTGTCGTACTGCATACGGTTCAATTATCTATAATAAAGCTAATGAAGGAGGTGAAGTATCATGAAGAATTGGCTTAAGAAAAATATGTTTACAATTTGCAACATCTGTCTTGGATATACAGTATGGTACCGTATTAGTTCACTTAGTTTTGTTCTTTTTGGAGAACCGGAATTTCCGGTTGAAGATTAACCAGACCTCCCAAAGAGACAGGAATCTTCCTTATGATTTCTGCCTCTTTTCTTTTGGTATTGATATGGTAAATGTAAGATAATTCTCATCGCTGTGCATTTCATTACTTACAATTATATTCCCATTTCTCTCATGTACCAGACGTTTTAATTTGTAAAGACCTATTCCGCGTCCCTTTCCTTTACTGCTGTATCCAGACTCAAAGAAATGTTCTGTCATATCTTCCTCATAATAGGCACTGGTATTTGCCACAATCAATTCTATATATTCTTCCATCTCTTTTATGGAGAAATATATTTTCTTAATATGGTTACCATCTTCTGTATCTACGTTAAAATTATTCAGTGCTTCTATGGCATTATCCGTCAAAATACCCATCATTTCCACCAATTCATATTCCGGTACAGCTAAGGTTTCTTTCCCAATCTCAATTTTATACTCTACTTCAATATTCTTACTTTCCGCTTCCTGTATTTTACTATACATAAAACCTGCAACCAGCGGATTCCCTGATGTAAGTACCAGTTTCGTCTTTTCATTCTGTTCGATTACATATCCGCAGTATTCTTTCTGCTTCTCCGCTAGTTCTTCATAGTTATCGGTAGTATATATCATACTTAAGATAGCGTTAATATGGTTCTTCATATCATGCTGACGTTCCCTGACAAGCATAATCAACTTATCATACGCGCCATAGTATAAGCTATTCATTTCCAGCTGTGCCTTTCTCTTTTCTGCTTCTAATCTGGATTTTTGCCATTCGTATATGATAAATAAAAATATTAATATGAAATATACCATTTGGACATATATTTCTTTTAATATTGCGCCTTCCCATTTCATTTTATAAAAATTCATGCCCAATCCATAAAATATAAGAATCGTAACTCCTACAATAATCTTGTCTCTTTTGATGAAAAAGTCAGACACCCTCTTTAACTTCACTTTATAACTGATTAAGGTCATAATTATAAAGCAACCCATATTAATCAACAGTTCATTTATATAGCCCTGTCCATAATTCCTATAAAATATACAATATAATGGTAGAAATACTAGTAATTGAAAAATTGCTACTATTACATAGGCAAGAACACAGTTTACTAATGTAAGTTTAGTGCTCCTTCTATAACATAGCATTCCATATAGAAACATACCAACATAAGTCAAAGAAAATAAGTAGTCTGGAAATCCATATTGGTCAATGCCCGTTACCAGAAACATCTCAAATATAATAAATGCCACAAGGTAAATATCAATTTTCAGTTTCTTTCCAAACAACTCAGCCATGCAATATAAATACGCAAATAACTCTATAAGATTTTTCAAATTCCTAATCATTTCTTCCGTACCTCAAATACTCCCAGTTCCACCCTCAAAAACATAAGCTTATATTCTTCCATACAATACACTTTAGTACCAAAGCTGTCAGGCGGCATGAACTCATATGCTTCCTCTTGAGGCCCTTGGAAAAC
>JAMPEU010000107.1 GCA_023664865.1 Butyrivibrio sp.
TTTTGTACAGATAATTTACGAAGTAAATTTTCTGTTATTCAGCCTAAACTCGTGACAGCAAATAGTAATTCCGCCATCACTCGGTTTTCACACTCACCGTAATGCCGTCACCCAATGGCAAAACCGCCGTTGTAAGCTGTGGGTTATGCTTTAATTCATACAAATACTCCCTCATCCTCGCATGTATAGTCCGGTTTCTGCGTGTGACCGCATATCTGGATTGAATGATATCCCCATCCTGGAGTACATTATCGGATAAAAGAATGCCGCCCGCAGACAGCAGGCGCAGCACTTGCGGCAGAAAATTTATGTACTGCCCCTTAGCGGCGTCCATAAAGATAAAATCATACGTGCCTTCCAGTTCTTCCAGCACTTTTGCCGCATCGCCCTCTATCAGGGTAATGTCGTTTTCCTTCCCCGCCCGCTTAAAGTTTTCCTTGGCAATGGGAATCCTTTTTTCATATTTTTCAATAGTAGTTATCTTACAGCCTTTGGGTGCGTATTCACTCATTAATAATGCGGAAAAGCCGATAGCGCAGCCTACTTCCAATATGGACACAGGCTCTTTTAGGGCAAGCAGAAACTTAATAAAACTCTGTGTCTCGGGGCGGATTACCGGTACACCGCCAAGTTTAGCCTCTTTCTCTATCTCGTTTAAAAGCGGTGTATTACCCTGTTCCAGAGAATTAATAAACGCCGCCGTCCGCTCATTGGCCATCATCATCTTCTTCTCCCGGTTCTACATAACCTGCCGACATCACCGCAATCATTTCTTCCGGCTTCATGGAAGTATTAAGGTCATAAATCCCCGGCTGGATCTTACCGTGGTATTCCGAAAGAAGCTCCTGTACATAGAATAAATTAGCGTCCCTTATAAGCCCTTTCTCCTGGAGATTCACCCCTATATCCTTTACGGAGTCCTCGCTCTTCACATATATGCTTATTGTCCTGCCTTCCCCGAAGGTCATCGGTTCTTCTGCAAACACCCTGTATCCATAATCGTAAGCTTTTATCGATGTATTATATACAAACATTACAACAAAAATTACCGCTGCTATTTTGATACAAGTCTCTAAAATTGAACCTATTATCTGCTTTATGTCCATTCAAAACCTCCCTTTAATCCTGCGGCGTAATATTTACTCAAACTCAAGCCCCGCCGTAATACAGACGTTCACTTCCTGCATCATACGGCAGAAGGCAAGTTCCGCACGCAGAAAGCTGTCTACCAAAGGGTTCTCCCTGAATTTCTCATTTTCTTTCTCAAAGGCATCCAGCTTATCGAGCAGCTCGTCACCCTGTGCCTCCGCCGTCTGGATGGCAAAGTTCTGCCGTCTGAATTCCTTTACTTTCTCAAACAGTTCCGGCTGTTCTTTAAGTCTGTTTTTCTGATAATTGTATTCCTTGTATACATCCGATTTCCTTATTTCATCAATAAAGTTCTCGGCAGCCGCCGCCACAATACTGTCTCCCATGCTGTCTTCTCTCCTTTGTATCTTCAGACCTCCATAATAATCGGTAATATCATCGGACGCCTCTGTGTTTTCTTCCATACAAAGTCACTAAGCACGTCTTTAATTGTAGACTTTAATTTGCCCCAGTCGGTCTGCCCCTTGCTAAGGCAGCCCTCAACTGCACTGTCAACTAACAGCCTTGCCTCTTCAATAAGTTCGTCCGATTCCCTGACATAAACGAAGCCCCTCGATACGATATCAGGTCCCGATACAAGCCTGCTTTCACATGAATCCAACGCCATTACCACAATAATAATGCCGTCTTCAGCAAGATGCTGCCTGTCCCTTAAAACAACATTGCCTACGTCTCCTACTCCCAGACCGTCTACCAGAATAGCTCCTACAGGCACCTTGCCTGTAACTCCCGCCTGCTCTTCGTTAATTTCCAGCACATCTCCCGAATGCAGAATAAAAATATTCTCCTTCTCAATGCCAAGCTCATTCGCTATCTTCGCCTGCGCCTTCAAATGTTTATATTCACCATGTACGGGAATCGCATACTTAGGACGCAGAAGCGTATAAATAAGCTTAATCTCTTCCTGACACGCATGTCCCGAAACATGCACATCCTGAAAGATAACGTCCGCCCCCTTCATCAGCAGTTCGTTAATAACATTAGTAACCGCTTTCTCGTTTCCGGGTATAGGGTTGGACGAAAATATAACCGTATCCCCGGGAACAATGGAAATCTTCTTGTGTATGCTTCCCGCCATACGGCTTAGTGCCGCCATGCTTTCCCCCTGACTTCCCGTAGTAATAATTACGGTTCTTTCATTAGGATAATTTTTCAACTGCTCCACATCAATTAAAGTCTGGTCTGGAATATTCAAGTAGCCGAGATTTGACGCCGTTTCTATGATGTTTACCATACTGCGGCCTTCCACGACGACCTTTCTTCCAAATTTATATGCCGAATTGATAATCTGCTGCACCCTGTCTACGTTGGAAGCAAATGTGGCAATAATAATCCTTGTGTCCTTATGTTCCGAGAACAAGGTATCAAACGTCTTGCCTACCGTTTTCTCTGACGGCGTAAATCCGTGGCGTTCTGCGTTAGTGCTGTCGCACATAAGGGCGAGAACCCCTTTTTTGCCAATCTCCGCAAACCGCTGCAAATCAATGGCATCGCCGAACACGGGAGTATAATCTACTTTAAAGTCCCCTGTATGCACCACTACTCCTGCCGGAGAGTAAATTGCCAGCGCTGCGGCATCCACGATACTGTGATTGGTCTTTATAAATTCAATCCTGAATTTTCCTAAGTTAATCGACTGTCCGAACTTAACCACCTTGCGCTTGGTATTATTCATAAGTTCGTGTTCTTTTAATTTGTTCTCAATTATGCCCATTGTAAGCTTCGTCGCATAAACAGGCACATTTATATCTTTCAGTACATAAGGCAGCGCCCCGATATGGTCTTCATGCCCATGAGTAATCATAAATCCTTTTACTTTATCAATATTATCTTTTAAATAAGTAACGTCGGGAATTACCAAATCTATTCCCAGCATTTCGTCCTCCGGAAACGACAATCCGCAATCCACAACAACAATACTGTCCTCATATTCAAAGGCAGTAATGTTTAATCCAATCTGCTCCAAGCCTCCCAATGGGATAATCTTCAACTTTGAAGCATTTTCCTGTTCAATTTTTTTCAAATGTTCCATATCCATCCTTTCTTCTTTGACTTCTTTTCACGCAATTTCTCCACAATTTCAGCATGTACACAGTATCCCGATATATCCTTAAGATAATTCGATATCTTCAAGCATACTTCCGAATACTCCTGCAACAGCTTTAAGTTCCTCGTCATCCGTCACGATTTCATAAAGCGCTTCCGTTTCTCCGGGCCGTGACATATCCCGTAAAATCAACGCTTCTCCGTCATCTTCCTCAGTATCCGTCACCAGAATGTAATCCATTCCGCCTATTCTTGTCTGTTCCAGTACATAAAATTCTTCGGCTTCCCCGCCTTCCGGTTTAAAAACTATTTTTTCCATTCAACCCTTCCCATCTGCAAGGTAGTCGAGATACCCCTGCAAAATCAAAACTGCGGCTATCTTATCCACATAGTCCTTTCGGCGCTCGCGCCGGATACCTGCTTCTATCATCGCCTTATCCGCTGCAACAGTCGTAAGCCGCTCGTCCCACATCGTCACAGGCAGTCCCGTCCTGCGTTCAAGCTTTTCTTTAAACTCCAAAGAAAGTCCCGCCCTCTCGCCTATCGTATCGTTCATGTTCTTGGGAAAGCCCAGAACAATCTCGCCTATCTCATACTGCACGGCAAGTTCCTCAATGCGTGCCAGTGTCCGGCGTAATTTATTCTCTTCTTTTCTTCTGATAATTTCAATGCCCTGCGCCGTCACCAACAGTGGGTCACTGATGGCAACCCCCACAGTCTTGGAGCCGTAATCCAAACCCATTATTCTCATAATCTGTACCTAAAACCGCATCATTTTTTTATAAAAGATGTTTTAATATACTCCTTTAACATCTCCTCAACCAGTTCGTCACGTTCCACCTTCATGATAAGGCTTCTTGCGTTCTTATGGCTTGTAATATAAGTAGGATCTCCTGACATAATATAACCCACAATCTGATTGACAGGATTATACCCTTTCTCAGTTAATGCTTCATATACTGTCGCAAGCACAATCTTTACGCCTGTCTCCGGTTCCGTCTCCACTCTGAAAAATTGTGTGTTTCCCATATCCTGCATTTTTGCCACTCCCCTTTTTAAGTTACATTTTTCTCCAAACCCGGTATCTATAAGTGCTGCTTCTGTTATCATACTCTATCTGGAAATAAAATTCAATCGTTCATTCAAAAAAATATATAACAGTTGTTACTATTGGGGTGCGGCATGAACTCATGCCGCCTAAATTAATATGTCATTCGTCAAAAACCCCGTGACCTTTTTAGCCCTAATCTGATTGCTTAAATCTTCTGCGGTTTCTAACGCTACTTTAACGTACTCGCGTGTATGTCCTATCTGATAAATACGCCCGTCTATCTCCTTGGCTTCTTCAAACAGCACTTCCAGCTCCCTACCTATATAGCCCTGCCTGTATTCCCCCGACATGCGGCTTTCCAACTTTATCAGCCTATTGCTTCTCTCGGATTTAACTTCGTCGGGAA
>JAMPEU010000108.1 GCA_023664865.1 Butyrivibrio sp.
ATATCCGACGGATAACTATAAATTATCTATAAAAGTAAGAATGCTGATTATATGATTAACAAAAGCGGTGATTTATAAATTTCGATTGTATAGTAATTCGATTTAGAGTAAAATATGGCTAAGATAGATAACAGTAAGGAAAGTGATAATATGCACTATACTATCAATGAAATAAAGAATAAAACAATTATGAGGATATAATTTAACTGAGATATTTTCCTGAAAAAGAAGGATTAGTGGAAGAGGAATTTAGAAGAAATATGATGATGAAAGTGCAGGACTGCGGAGAAATCCGATAGTCTGCACTTTTTGTATTTTAGGGAAAAAGATACTTGCAGTATATGATTGATTCAATTTCAACGTATCGAATAATATCTTCCGGAGTACATTCCAGTACAAAGCAGATGCGGGCAAGTATGTCCGCATCAATTTTTTCTATATGTATACTATCTAAGTTTTTCTATTGACAAAAATATGAATAACACATACAATAATATGAGAAAATATGTAACATATCTATTGCGAGAAAGGAGATTATGGCAGTGGCAGAACAGGCACTCGTACAGGTACGTTTAGATAAAGATTTGCGGGATGAAGTGGCAGATATTTACTCAAAAATGGGGCTTGATATACCGACCGCCATTCGGATGTTCTTTGCTCGTACAAAAATTGAAAAAGGACTTCCTTTTGCTACGACTCTTCCAAGAACTGACGAAGAACTGCTGCGGGCAAGGAGCCTACAGGCACTTGAGAATATTAGGATTAATGCGGGAACGCTCCCAGAGATGACGCCGGACGAGATTGACGCAGAGATTGCGGCAGTACGTGCAGAGCGGAAAGCAGGTCGATAATGTCTGTCTTGGCAGTAATCGATACCAATGTAATCATTTCGGTATTGCTCACGAGGAACAGGGAGTCAGCGACTTATCGGGTGCTTCAGGCAGTGCTTGATGGGCGGATTATACCGCTATATCATCCGGACATTCTGGCAGAGTATAAAGAAGTGGCTCATCGTCCGAAGTTCCATATTCACGAGAGAGATATTGATGTGATTATTGAGGCTATCGAAACATTTGGCATCGAAGTGCAGCCATCTCCGAGTGGCGAGATAATACCGGACATGGACGACCTGATATTTTACGAAGTAACGATGGAAAAGCGTGGAGATGATGAAGATTATCGATGTTACTGAGTTTGCGTAGAAAATCGGAGTGCAACAAATAAAAAGAAAATGGGGGTGATAAATATGCTCACAGCAGAATTAACAAAAAAAATCGATTTGCTTCCACGGGAATCATATATTAAAGTAGAAAAATTTGTAGAGCAGCTTATAGCTTTGAATCAGCGTTCTGATAAAGAAGCTGCCTTTAAGACATTTATGGAGAAGATGAGTCTTGCAGAAAAATCTGTACAGGAAAATGGATATTATTCAGAAGAAGAAGTGGAAGAAGAATTGGATAAAATATGACACGAAAGAAAATTGCTTACTCAAAAGCTGCTTTATCAAAACGTAAGGCAATTAAAAAAGATATAAAAGAGAGATATGGTAAGGAAAGAGCGGACAAGTTTTCTAAGGATATTTCTAAAAGCATTACGGAATTAAAACAGTTTCCGGAAGTGGGAGTTCCTTTGCGGGAAAAGTATGGTTTTGACTGTGATTACTATATGATTTTTGTAGAACATAATTATTTCATTTATAGAATATTGGATGATTTAATTCTGATACTTGAAATATTTAATGAAAAAGAAGATTTTATATATCAGTTGTTCGGTGTAATCACTACATCACAGAATACATTGGATTATTGGGATGAGTAAGTAGGCAGCAGCGTATATGCTGTGAAAAGTGCCGACAGGCAGTAGAATAGAAAATGAATTTTAGATGATGAAAGTGCAGGACTGCGGAGAAATCCGGGGAACTGCACTTTTGTGTTTTAGGGAAAAAGATACTTGCAGTATATGATTTATTCAGCTTCAACGTATCGAATAATATCTCCCGGAGTACATTCCAGTACAAAGCAGATGCGGGCAAGTATGTCCGCATCAATTTTTTCTACATGTCCATTGTACCATTTGTCGATTACCTCAAAACGGGCATTAATGGCTCTTGCTAACATATTCCGATTAATACATTTCTCATCCATATGGGTCTTAATGTCTATTGTAATTTTCCCATATTGATTCATTGTAAACAGATTATTTTTCATGATAGGACACCTCTATATATATACTATCTAAAAAGTAACGTCTTGACGAATCGCATTAATATAGTTACTATATATATAGTAACTAATGAATAAAAAAATAATGCACATATGAAAAAGGAGCAACTCAAGTGTTATCAACTATATTAAGTTGGATATATATTTTTCTGATATGTACGTTGATTGGCGTTGGTGTTTTAAATCTGTTTGAGAAAAGGAATTTTTCGTTAAGCGGGTATCTGATGGCGGGCATCATAGTTATCAGTGTTTATGTGGAGATTTTTAGTATTTTCATGAACATAGGAGCCTGCGCACAGGTGATTCTTTTGCTGGCAGCGCTTTTAATCGGATATAAAAATCGAAATAGAATGAAATGGCTTTGGAAGAGATACCGCCCTGTCATATTTTCATGGGAGGGATTTTTTTATGCCTGTTTTATATTAGGGATAGCATTTTTTACATCCAGAGGGGAGTTTCATACAGATACTAATATTTATCATGCGGCGGCAATCCGCATCTATGAAGAGTATGGACTTGTTAAAGGTATTGGCAATTTACAGCTTCATTATGCTTATAATAGTTCTTATCTTGCATTTGCATCCATATTCAGTTTGAGGTGGCTGCTCGGATATTCCTTACACACAACGACGGGTTTTCTGGAGACGTTTATGTGTCTGTATGCTTTTCGTGGGTTAAAAAATTTTAAACAGCATAAAAACTATGTTACAGATATGATGCGAATAGGGATTCTTTTGTATACGCTGATAAATGTAACGCGCAGTATGTCTCCGGCGACAGATTATGCAGCGATGTATTTTGCACTGTTTATTATTACCGCATGGTGTGAAAATCTGTTTGAGAGTCATTCAGATGTCACGGTGTATGCTTTGCTTTCTCTTGCGGCAGCGTTTACAGTTACTTTGAAATTTTCTTCATGTTTGCTTGTTGTATTGGTAGTTTATCCGGTATATCGTTTCGTCAGGGAAAAAAGATGGAGAGAAATCTTTGCTTATATTTTTTGCGGATGCATCGTTATATTTCCGTTTCTGATTAGAAACTATTTTATTTCGGGATGGCTGCTTTATCCTTTTGACGGAATAGATATTTTTCAGACGGTATGGAAAATTCCGAAAGAATATCTTTTGCATGATGCCAGACAGATTAAAGTTTGGGGGCGCTGCCTGTATGATGTGGATAAAATTGATATGCCGGTTAAACAGTGGCTTCCGGTCTGGTGGGAGAATCAATTTCGGTATGAGCAGATGTTTCTTGGAGCAGTTATAATTTCTTCTATATTGCAGCTTGTAATGTTACTTAACAGGATATTACAAAAACAAAGGCTGCGGATAGAATTTATTGTACTTCATATGGCTATATGGGGAAATATCATTATGTGGTTTTTTATTGCACCTTTTATCAGGTATGCGCTTGCTTTTTTGATTGCGGTTATCATGATTGCTATGGGAGAATATCTTAGTGAGAAAAAAAGAGGGCTTTACAGCATCGTTACGGGATGCTTGGCTTTTTGCGTCTTTGTCGCTGTCTCTCCTTATTGGAACCAATATGTTACGGACGCCGGTGTTTTTGTGAAGCAGGGATTGAAAGACCCCTATTACATCAGGCAGAAAGATTATGATGAGGGGAGTATGGATAGTTGTGTGATTAATGGAAATGTAATCTATTTTTCAACAGGAGAAGAAATTAATAGTTATCATGTGTTTCCCGGAACGTGTTATAAACCTATGCTGGAGAGAAGTACGCTGATTGGCGATAGGATTGAGGATGGATTTTGTGCGAAGTAAGGTGGAGGGGAATAAGATATATCTTGTCGAGATTAAAAAAGCAAAATATCCTAATCATGCGGATAAGAAAAATTTTATAAAAGAAATAATTGCCTTTTCCTCTTAAATGTGATATAAATAATTCATATTCGGTCATTCGACCAGTTCAATTCATTCGGCAGAAAGCCGCTTATGCGCTTCTGTTATCTTACATCACAAAGGAGACATATCTATGAATCAAAAAACAACAAATCTTAAAAATGTAACCTCAATTTCTAATCCAAATGATTTACGTTCAAATGATTTATTGAAAGACGCTCACGGAGTCATCCCCTACGGCATGACGAACGACTACATGTTTCGGGCAGTTTTTCAGACCAGCAACAAGGCTTTACGAGGACTTATCTGTTCGCTTCTGCATCTTCATGAAGAAGATATCGCATCCGTGGAAATCACAAATCCTATCATCTTAGGAGAATCCATTAAAAACAAGGAGTTTCGTCTGGACATTAATGTTAAATTAAACAACCATTCCCGTATTAATCTTGAAATGCAGGTAACAGGCAGGCTTATCTGGTCCAACCGCTCCGTCAGCTATCTCTGCCGCTCTTTTGATA
>JAMPEU010000109.1 GCA_023664865.1 Butyrivibrio sp.
CACTAAAATATTATTTGAAACCAGAAAATTATTCAGGAAATAAATTCCTATCGTCCCCAACACGGCGCGCAGGACAAAGTTAATAATCCACTCTATTTTTCTTCCCAATGCGCCGATTGCCAGCACCAGAACGCACACCCCCAAAATCGCCGCCATGCTCCCCATTTTCTCCATAGCTGTATCCCTGCCCTTCCACGCCGCCAAATTTAATGCCGTTTTTGCCTGCACAAACTTGTCAGCCTTTTTACTAATCTATATTCACAGCCTTGCATCAATATAACTGGAATATTTTTCCCATACGGCGACTATACTATTAAGAGAAGGATTATATTTTAATCAAATCCGCAGGCGTGAAAGGAGCATTGGTTTTGACATGAAGATTTTATTTCATCAAAAATCCGACCAGATTAATACAGAAGACATACTGGAACTTCATAAACCGTCTATAATGGAGGAACTGCTTCAAACAAGGCGTGCTTTGGAAATTGCATACAGCGGTTTCGATTATGTGACCGATCCGGATTTGATAGACTGCTATATTTATGAATTAAATTCCATTATGAAAAGATATAAATACCTGTTGGAGCAGGCAGGAAGGGACGGCGTTATGCTCGAAGAATCCTAAACTTTTCAGGTGAAGCATCCGATACAGTATATGATATTATCTATAATTAATGCTTGCGAACCAAGATCAAGGAGGCAGTTATGATTATTTCCCGCAATCTGGATGCGATGAATCTGAACCGAATCGTCAACTCTAATATTAGTATGCATGCAAAATCCTCGGAAAAAGTTTCTTCCGGTTATAAAGTGAACCTTGCAGTGGACAATCCCGTGGGACTAGCCATGTCCGAAACCATGCGGCGGCAAATCAGGGGGCTTATGCAGGGAACAAACAATACAAAAGACGGCGTTGCTTTTGTCCAGATTGCCGACGGGGCTATGTCGGAAGTCCATGATATGTTACAGCGGATGAACGAGTTATCGCTCAAATCGGCGGACGGACTCTGTACCGCAAGTGACCGCGCAGCATTAAACGCTGAATTTGATCAGCTCCGCACGGAAATTGACCGTATTAACAACAATACTTCATTTAACACGCTGCCAGTGTTTGAGGAGCATGAGCCTTCCTATTATCAAATCTGTGGAAACAGACGGTGGGATGACAACCAGCTCCATACGATTACCGAGTCGGAAAATGAACTAAACATTCATCTGCCTGACGGTTATGTGCCAAAAGACTACACGATTACAGTCCCGGCAGGCACATATACTACGCAGGAGTTAATAGATGAAATAGACAACGCCCTACATAAAATGTCCCCGCCCAATCCGGGATTTGTATTTGAGTACACCAGCGATGGTTATTGTAATTTGAATTTTGAAAGCGCTGAGGGCAAGCCGACGATGATTGACTTTATCGACGGTTCTCTTTCGTATCTTATTTATGATTTTGAGAGGGGCGGGTCTCCTGTTACTTTGCTGGGTACTACCGGTTTTGGCTTCAACCAAAACGGAACTCCCAGTACACTTACTATCTATAAAAATTTAAATGATACGCTTGGTTTTTATGCAGAAAGCGCTGAAGGTTCTCCATATATTTCCATAACCCTTGATACAACGCCGGGCAGCAAGGCGTACACTTGTGACGAATTAATTGAAGAAATCAACTCAAAGTTAGACGAGGTGTCAGCGACAATTCCCATTGCAGCAAATATAAGGGCCAGTTCATATGAAGTAGACGGCAGGGAATTTATTCAGATTACAGGCGGGGATACTGTCAATATTATCGGCTTCAGGGGCAATATGTTCCGTTATGAATTAAATACTTCACCAAATGCCCCTGTATATAGTTCTGTATTTTATGACAATGCGATTTATAGCAACAGCACAAAATATCCGGCATCCATTACCGGTAATTACCAGCGGTATCCAATGGTAATATCAAGCGGCAATAATATCCTGAAGTTTAAAGTAGACGGCGATAAAGAATATACTGTTGAGTTTCCATTAAATTCCGATGGAACAGCCAGAAACTATACCGTCTCGGAGATTGCCTCCATAATAAACGATAAGTTGGGAACTAATGCGGGCGTTACCGCCAGCGGCTCAACTTACCTGACATTAAGGAACAAATTGACAGGTACTAAAAGCACGCTTGATTTTGCATCTTATTTTGGAGAAAATCAGGTTTATAAGAATACATATGAAACACTTTTTTGGACTACAAGCGGTAATCCCAGCATTCAAAAAGGGCGGTTTGCTTCGTTGACGGGCGCTCCTGTATTGAATGGACAGATTTCGCTTGCCGCGGATGCTTATTTGTCATTTAACGTCAATGGCAATCCATATACAATAAGTAATATCGGGGGGACTTATGCTAACCTGGGGGCTTTGATTGCAACGCTGAACAATGCCATCCAAACAATGGACATAAAAGATAAAATACAATTTAACCCTAATAATAATCCCATCCAGATTATTTCCATATCTCCGGATGTAGACAATATAAGGATTACGGACAAAAATGCCACTTATATACAACTGTTCACAGGAGACGTAGAAGTGCCTAATGGCTCTTTTTCGTCATCACCGGGTTCTTCAACTGCGCCCCAGGGTGAAACCGTGGGAACAATCAAGTCTGCAACAGCTACGGCATCGTCCTGTCAGTCAAATATAGAGATTAATGACAATAACAACCAGTTGACCATTAGCTTAACGCATAATTACAATACCGAAAGTAAACCAATCACTTTGCCAAACGGTTCCTACACTCCGGCGGCTCTGGCTACAGAAATAAGGAACAGCCTTGGCGCAGATGCCGGCAATATAACCATATCCGGAACAGACAGTAAAATAGAACTTGAATATACGCCGTCTAACCCTGCCATTGGCGACACATGGTCAATCGACTTAAGCGGGTCTGCTTTGAATGCCGTTTTCGGGACAAAAAAAGTACACGCCGAACATACTTCGATAGACGCATTGCCGGCAAAATTGATATCCTATGCCGATACAACTAACAGCATTACGATTGACGGCAGCAATAATACATTAACCTTAAATTTAGATATAGACGGCAGCATCTCATCCCAGACAATAACCGTTAATCCGGGTACTTATACCAGGCAGGGGCTGGCGAATGAATTAAATTCGGCAATTAACTTCGCTACAGTTTCTGTAGACCCTTCAGGCACAAAACTGCAATTTACCGCGCCCATCGGATTATTTAGCGGGTCAGGCAGTTTTTATGATGAAATAATATGTAAAGGCAAAGGCTATGAAAACTCTCCTTCAAACGGTTATTACAACTATAATCCTGATACCCGTATCATAGGCAGGACAGATTTGACAAAAGAACCTGTTAAAATTGAAAAAGACATTAATGACAAGATTACATTTGATTTTACTTATCCAGGTTCAGATGGCTCTGCGAAGCATCTGGAAATGACGGTTACGCTCCCCCCGGGGGAATACCGGGATGGAATTGCGCTTTTTGGTGACAATGCACATCCTAATCAGGCTTTAATCAACGACATAAAAAAACAGATTGAAGAATATGACCAGAAAGACGCTTATTATGATGAAATCCAGAGACTGTTTGGTGAAGACGGCAGTTTTGACCTGAATTTTTTAATCGGCGGCTACAAAACCAATGCTGCTAACAATGTTGATGAATCTTCTTTACAGATAACCATAACACCAAGAAAGGGGGCAGACGTGCCGGATCCTGATGATGGACAATATATTCTGGACGGCGTCCGGGGAAGCGCCACGCCTTTTGTCTTCTACAAAACAACATCACTGCCGACGGCATCTTATATTGTCGGCACCAAGAATGTAACGGATGGAATTACTATTGAGACAGGCAAAAATGTGCTTATCCTCTATTCCAATGATGTACCTTACCAGTATACGTTCCCGGAAAATACTTATTATACTGCGGACGAATTGCTTGACTGGTTAAATGATAAGTTTAAAAATGGCGACGACTTCGGTAATCCGATTCCATTACGGGCATCATTGGACGAAAACGGCGCGGTAAAAATCTCCTATACAATTTATGGCGCAAATAAAATAACAAATGTCAGCGGAAGCGCAAGAAGCACCATCTTTTTTGAGGAAGAAGGCAGAGATTCCAGAGAGCCATTGATTCTTCAAGTCGGCGCTGAGCAGCGTTCAACAATAGAATTGCCGCGTATAAGCGTCAGTTCCTGTTCGCTGGGTATTAATTCCCTTACGATAAGCCAGATAAAATATGCCGACAAGGCAATAGAACGCATTAAAGAAGCAATTCATAAGCTGAACGCCAGAAGAAGCACTTATGGAGCCATGCAGAACCGCCTGGAGCATACAATCAATAACAATGAAAATATAACGGAGAATGTCCAGGATACGGAATCCGGTATCCGCGACGCCGACATCGCCACGGAAATGATACGGTATTCTAATTTGAGTGTATTGCTTAAAGCCGGGCAGACCATGATTGCACAGTCGAATCAAAGAATCGAAAAGCTTTTGACCATACTGCAGTAAAAAACAGAGGGTTTTGCTTTAAACGCAAAACCCTCTGTTTTCTTTCAAGTCCGACA
>JAMPEU010000010.1 GCA_023664865.1 Butyrivibrio sp.
TTTCCCCTACTATGATGCCGGAGCCGCTCGCCTGCGCTTCGCTCGTATATGTCTGTCCAAAATAGGATATTCTTTCGGTATAAGTATTATTAATAGATACTACAGCAGGCATAACTGAGGCAACCATATCCGATACGTCTAAAGCCGTTGCTGTAACATCTATCTCTGTTTCCTTTACAGAGCCTGATACCACCTCTTCGGCAGTGTCCATAATTTCATCTGTTTCATCTAAAAGGGCATTTGTTACTTCCTCTTCTGGAATATGAACAGCTGTATTTTCCGTCTGCTCTACGGCATCATTCCCACCGGTAAGCGACTCTATCGCATAAAAGCCAAGTCCCGCGCAGATGCCAAATATCAATCCCAGTGAAACACACACTAACGCTTTCTTAAAATATCCGTTTCCCTTTTTCTCTTTTTTTACTTTTTCCTTCTTTACTGCTGCGTAACTACTCTGATTCGTGTTTCCACTCTGGTAAACATTCCCGCTCTGATACGCATTTCCTGTTTGATATGTGCTTCCGGCCTGATACGCACTTCCATTTCGGTAAGTATTCCCGCTTTGGTACGCATTTCCTGTCTGATATGTGTTTGCGTTTTGATGCGTACTTCCATATTGATAGCCTGTTGAGTTACTTCCGGTGCTTTGCCTGTAATTCTGATTCTGCCACGTCCCCTGCGCATACCTGTAATCATTTTGCTGATTATTACTATAATGATTGTCGTTTACAGTTTGCGAACTGAATCTTCCTTCCGTAAGCCTTAAGCCTGCGCCGGTTACATTGTCACTACTATTTACGGTATTGGCGCTACTTACATTGTCTGTACTGTTTACATTATTTTCCATCCCATTATTAACAATGTTCAAATCTTGTTCTTCATACATAATAAAAACTCCCTTCAAGCAACTTTCTCATTGACTATGAGCACAGTATAGCTTCCAATTGTGAATAAATTGTGATAAAAATTTTTATTTTTTGTGTTTTTTATCCTATCAGCTTCTATTCAACAGTAACCGATTTTGCCAGATTTCTCGGCTTATCAACGTCGCAGCCTTTTCCTACCGCTACATAATATCCGAATAACTGCAGCGGAATAATTGCGAGCGAATTGGCAAAATACGGATTGGTTTCCGGAATATATATTACATAATCTGCCGCTTTCTCAATTTCCTTATTAGCCTCGCAGGTAACTGCCAGTACGAACGCACCTCTTGCTTTCACTTCTACCATATTGCTGATTGTCTTAGCGTATAAATCCGGCTGTGTGGATACCGCCGCCACTAAGGTTCCTTCTTCAATCAGGGAAATCGTCCCATGCTTAAGTTCTCCTGCAGCATATGCCTCCGAATGTATATAGGAAATTTCCTTTAATTTAAGCGAACCCTCAAGAGATATTGCATAGTCAATTCCGCGCCCTATAAAGAATACGTCCTTTGCACCGACATAGCGGTTTGCAAATTTCTGGATTTTAAGCTTATTGTTCAACAACAGCTCTATCTGGTCGGGCAGGCATTTTAAATCTTCCAACATGGATGCAAAATCTTTCTCAGATATCTTTCCCCTTACTTTTCCAAGCTTCATCGCTAACAGATATAATGCAATTAGCTGTGCGCTGTATGCCTTAGTCGTCGCTACCGCTATTTCAGGTCCCGCCCATGTATACATGACATTATCGGCTTCTCTTGCTATGGAACTTCCAACCACATTGACAATTCCAAGAACCTTAAAGCCTCTGGCTTTAGATTCCCTAAGCGCTGCCAGCGTATCGGCTGTCTCTCCTGACTGGCTGATTACTACCACCATAGCCCCTTCTTCCAAAATCGGGTTACGATAACGAAACTCGGAAGCCAAGTCCACTTCCACGGGAATCCTTGCTATGCCTTCCAGCACATACTTGCCTGTCATTCCGGCATGATAGGCGGAACCGCAGGCAACAATATGTATTTTACTAATTTTCTTTAACTCATCATCTGACATATTCAGTTCTTCTATTACGATATCGTTTCCTTTGACTCTGGGAGTCAATGTATCTGAAACGGTTTTGGGCTGCTCATACATCTCTTTTAACATAAAATGCTCATATCCGGCTTTTTCCGCCGCATTCGCGTCCCAGTCAATCATAACCGGCTCTTTCTTAATCTCCTCTTCATCCACGGTATAAAAGTGCATATGGTCGGTACGCAGCCTTACTACTTCCTGATTATCCACATAATATACTTTTCTGGTATATTTCAAAATCGCGGGTACATCAGAGGCGATAAAGCAGCCGTCCCCATTCTGGCCTACTATGAGCGGACTGTCCTTCCTTGCAGCAAAAATCTGATCCGGACAGTCAGCAAACATAATGCCAAGCGCATATGAACCTTCTACTCTGTGAAGCACTTTAGATACCGTTTCTAAAGGATTCCCCTTATAATAGTAATCCAATAAATGAGCCAATACTTCCGTATCTGTTTCTGAACGGAATTTATAGCCCTTTCCTGTTAATTTCTTTCTAAGCTGTATATAATTTTCTATAATTCCGTTGTGAACCACGGCAATAGTTTCAGACTCATTAAAATGCGGATGTGCATTCACATCGCTGGGCGCTCCGTGGGTTGCCCATCTGGTATGTCCTATGCCGCATAGACCAGGCATGCTTTCGCCGCCATGAGTCATATTTTCAAGTATTTTAAGCCTGCCTACCGACTTCTGAATATTTATTTTCTCTCCGTCATACACAGCCATTCCTGCAGAGTCATATCCCCTATACTCAAGCCGTGATAAACCGTCCAAAATAATCGGAGCCGCCTGTTTAGTTCCGATATATCCCACTATTCCACACATTTTATAATTTTTCTCCTCTCCTTGCCAACTCTTCTTCCGAGCGTCCATATCCCTTGGTCGCATCAATTCCTTTATTTGCCTTAATCAGACTGTCCTGCTCCCAATATTCCTTACTTGCAGAGCATTTCAAAATAAGCTTTGCCGGAAGCTTCTTATAGTTTTTACCGGCAAGATAGCCCATATACTTAAATCCGCTCTTAATAATGACGTTGGGGATTTGCTTTTTCTGTTTTGTATCCTTTAAATATGAAATTGTCGCATTTACCAGTTTGATACCTTCTGATTCTGAAGGAATATCTGCAAAAACCTCAGGATGATCCGCTTGGGATACTCCTAAATCAAAGTTTCTTCTAAACTGCTCCATGTTGCTATAGTCATGCGAGTGGTACACCCTTGCCTCCGGCTGATAAGAAATGGCATAGTCGTTTTTTATAGCCCCGGCAGCAAAAATCATATCTTCATTAAATATAGTATGATTTATGAATCCGCCTAACGAATCAAAAATCTTTCTTTTATATGCCGCACACACATTAGAGCAGAAAAAAGTTTTAATTCCCAGCTTTTCAATATCTGCTTTAGTTTTTATGCTTTTCCCCTCAGGATAATTAAAATTTCTGGTGTAGCGCTCCGCTGCCGAACAAGCGTCGTCCGCAAGCTGCCTTCCGTATGCTATTGCCACATTCTCCGGCTCTAGCGCCTCAAGCAGCTTCTCAACCATATATTCATCCGCCGGGACCGCATCCTGAGTCATCATAATGAATACTTCCGCATCAGAATAGCTGACCGCCTGATTTCTGGTGCGTCCATGATCGTACTCCCGCTTTGAGAGATGCCTTACCAATACATTCCTGTACTTTTTAGAAAAAGAAGTGCCATAAGTCAATCTGTCAAAATATTTCTGTTCCGTATTCATAATAATAATGCGATTAATGGAAACTGTCTGATTTTCCAGCATTTCCATTAATTTCAAAAACTTGCCGTCCGGCTTATACGTCGGGATAATGACGTCAACGCTGTCTATCAAATTTTTACCCCCTACACCAATATATACTTTAAACCAGCACATTAATACATATTATATAATATCATGAAAGGGGCTGAATTACCAGCCCCTTTGCTTTTCTATTGCCTATTAATAACAGGTGTTAGTCTACTTTTGGATACTTAGCGTAATCCTCCGCAATTACTTTGCTGCACTCTTTTACAGTATCAGACGGATCATAGTTCTCAACGCCAAACAGGAATTCATGCAGCCATGCAACATTTTCCGTCAAATCTATCGGCGCTATGCAGGCGCCTTTCTTCGGATGAGCCATATCAGCCCACTTCCCGTCAGCCGGGAAACCTGCGGTCTCTACAATATTATATTTGCTAATATCCTTTAACAGTTCAAGTATTTCGTCTAAGCTGAGTGAAGTATACACTTCATTGAAAACACTGGTCGCAGTTTGTTCAAGTGAAGATACCGACGCTTTCTTTGCCTGATCCGCGACTGCCATTAAGACCTGCCTCTGATGCATTGCACGATCCAAATCGCCTCGCGGGAGGCCATAACGTATACGACAGTATGCTGTCGCCTGAAGCCCGTTAAGAACCTGATATCCCGGACTCTCTACCTTTGTGTAGCTACGTTTCAAATTCTCAGAGATAGTCAACTGATAATTATTTAAGTGGATAATCTCATTGCTCTGCACATCGATGTATACGCCGCCAAGGGCATCAATTGCATCCGTCAGGCCTGCAAAACCTACCGTAACAAAATCCGTAATGTTCAAATCCAGATTCATATTAAGCATATTCATTGCCATCTCAGGGCCGCCGCTATTATAAGCGGAATTACATTTAGTATAAGTATCATTGCTCAGATTCAGGTAAGTATCACGGTATACGGATACCAGTCTGCAATCGCCTGTGTCCTGATTAATCGACGCAATCATAATCGTGTCGCTTCGGGTATTCTTCGTTAATGCCCCGGCAGTAGAATCAACGCCGAACAATGCGATATTGCGGTATCCGCGCAGAGTCGTCTCTTCCGCCTCTTTAACCTGTTGGTTGATTACAATATCTTCCTCATTTATCTCCACACGCCTTTCAGGCTTAATTTTCAACACTTCCCACAAAACCATCACCATAACTACAAGAACAAGGATTTCTGCGGTGAAAAATATTATTCTTCTTCTTGTCTTCTTCGCCTGTTCTTTTTTGCTGAGTTCTTTCTTTACCGGCTTTTTAGCAGGCTTCTTTCCTGTCGGCTTTTGAGAAGGTTTCTTTGTAGTTCTTCTTTCATCATCATACGCATCTTTATTATTTTTTGTCATATCATGTACTCCCTTTACATCCTGTTTTTGCACACGTCACAAAATAATGCGACTACCTTCTAAGATTATACTACATATTGTAATAATTGCAACAACTTTGTAATAAATTTGCCGTTTTTTACAAATTCTTAAGAAATTTCCGCGAAAAATACGTATATCATGCCATTTATATTATTATCTCTTTAGTATGCGTTTTTATTTATGAAGCCTTTGAAGATAGTTAAAAACATAATCTTGATATCAAAGGCAAGCGTCCAATTCTCAATATAAAAAATATCGTACTCTATACGACGTTTAATCGAGGTATCGCCACGATATCCGTTAATCTGCGCCCAGCCTGTCAGACCCGGCTTAACCTGATGCTTTACCATATACCTTGGTATTTCCTCTTTAAATTTCTCTACAAACTGCGGCCTTTCCGGCCTGGGTCCTACCACGCTCATATCGCCCTTCAAAATGTTAAAAAGCTGTGGCAACTCGTCCATGCTTGTCTTACGCAGCAGTTTTCCCACCTTGGTAACGCGAGGATCATTTTTTACAGTCCAGCCGCTCTTCTCAGTGCTTGACTTCTGAATTTCCATCGTCCTGAACTTATACATCTCAAACGGTTTATTATGCAGCCCGATCCTCTCCTGTTTAAATATAACCGGTCCTTTGCTACTGCATTTAATCGCAATCGCCGCAATAAGCATAACCGGCGAGAATACCACGGCTCCAATTAACGACACTACGATATCCACTATTCTTTTGATGATACGGTTTAAAGTATTCGTAAGCGGCACATAACGTATATTTACGACTGAAAGCCCCATCATATCCTCCGTATACGGCTTGCTTGGGAAAAGACTGTGGTAATCAGGTATGAACTTAGTATGCACGCCGGATTTCTCACACAACGCCACTATTTTCTCCAGACGGTCGTAGTCGCCAAGGGATAATGTAATCGCAATTTCATCCAGCTTGTTTTCCGGCAGGATATAGAGCAGATTGTCAATCGAGCCTATTACCTTTACGCCTTTATATACCGCGCCTCTTGGTACGTTATCGTCTAAAATTCCGCGTATCACATATCCCCATTGGGGATTGGAGTCGATTCTTTTTATATATTCCTCCGCTGCTCTTGAATAACCAACCAGTAAAATATATTTCAGGTTAAAGCCTTTATTTCTAAGGCGTTGGAGCGCCATCCTGATTACGGAGCGGTATATAGCCGTAAATGCTATATTAAAAACATAAAACATCGCCATCATGCTACGCGAAAAGTCCATCTGCTTAACTGCGTACATTCCGACCATCAGCATTATAACCCCGACCGTATTTGCCTGAATAATATTAATAATCTCATACTTATGTGCAGTCGCCCGTTTGGGCGTATACAGCTTAAAATAGTAACACAGGATCACATAACCCGGCACGATAAAATAAAGCATCTCAAAATAGGTGTTCTGTGAAAGCACTCCTATCGCCGGATCCATATCGGAAAATGGGCTTTCAAACTTCAAATACCACGCAAGAATATAAGAAATAGCGACAACGATTGCATCTAATAACAGATGTAATCTATTGAAATATTTCTGATTGTCTTTGATCATTGATAAGCCCCCTTTCCCTAGAGTTTTATCGTAATCTGCGGATTCCACACGACCAGATATCCCAACCTTGCCGCAGCCTCTCCCAGCTTCAGGCTGAGTTTACGGTATCCTTCCTCATCACACAAAATTCCGGAAACATCTGCCAGATTTTGCTTTCCGCTTTCTCTATAGGTAACATGCGTTATTTCTTCAAATACAGGCTGTAATTCACTTCTTACGCGCATACAGCGTATATCCACCGCCGCACAGTCCTGAATAAGGGCCGCCCTATGAGTCCTTCCGCCACTGTATTCCTTATGGACTCCTACATACAGCCTTTCTCCATTTTCATTATATATCCCCGACATTATTTTATTCTGCCCGTTCAAAATCCTTCCGCCTATAATGCCTATATCCAAACGGGCAGAAAACATATCGGGCAGATATTCTATTCTGTAAAATCCCAGATGCAATGAATGGCTTGTCTGAGTTTTCCAACCCTGCTTTTCACAAAAATCCGCTAAAGCCGCTTTACCTGCTTCATATGCGTATGACTTGCTTGCGGTGTTTTCCGCCGTAGAATTTTCATGACAACGCCAGTGGTACAGAACCTTAGACACATGAAGCACACTCTTATTCAACTCATTGGCATCCGTCTTTCCTTTTGATGAAAGTAATCTGCCTATAATTCTTAATACCAAATCATAGTCTTGAGCGCCGTCGTATCTGCTCCGTAATTTTAAGTTTTTCATCATAGCAGCATCTGTCACCATAAAATGACAGATGTAATTATTGGACAATATCAAGTCCAGATTAAAATCATATTTTCTATTTACGTCTTTATATACATTTGTGCCGCTATCAAACTTATCCTCGTCAGAATATACCAGCACTGGCTTATTCCCTTTCTTTTCCGCCTTATAAATAACGCTTGCTATTTCATATAGCGCGTCCGCGCTGAGAACATCGTCATGATCCAGCAATCCGATATAATCTCCCTCGGCAGCCTCAATGCCTGTGTTAGTGTTCTCGGATATTCCCTTGTTCTCCATCAGGCGAATATACCTGATTCGTCTCTCATGCCCTTTCTCTTGATATTCTGATACTATTTCCTCTACGCAGCCGCTTGCGCTGGCATCGGCAATAATAAGCTCCCATCTTTCATAACTTTGCTTTCTGACTGAATCTATTAGCGCACGCATATATTCTTCCTTAGTTTCATATGCGGGCACTACAATGCTAAACCTATATGGAAATTCTTTCCAGCCCCTTTTTTGCGCTGCCAGTACATCTCCTTTAGGCTCTTCATATATATAATCTGATTTTCTTTCTTCCTCTATTCGTTCCCTTGCCGCATAATATACTTGTCGGATTCCATTTTTTTGTAAATAATTTATGGTTTTCCTAATATTTGCCGTATTAAAAAGATGATTGCCCATTTTTCCCCGATAGTATAGAATCGCCCTAAAGCATCAGGACGATTCTATCTTCTTTTAATTATTATAAATATGCTTTTAAATCCTCGGTAAGTTTACCCAGTTTAGCTTCCGCGTCTTTTAAGTCAGTTCCCTTAACTCCCATGTAGAACTTAATCTTCGGCTCTGTTCCCGAAGGCCGTGCGCAGCACCATGAGTCATTAGTCAAATCGAAATAAAGCACGTTAGACTGTGGCAGCCCCGTCTCACCCTCCTCACCGGTCTCAAGGTTCAGAGTCTTGCCTGTATCATAATCCCTGAATTCTTTCACTTTCAGATCACCGAAATTCTTAGGCGGATTGCTTCTTAATTTATCCATGAGTTCCTCAATCTGTTTAGCTCCGTCGATGCCTTTCATCGTAATAGAATACTGGCCTTCTTTAAAATAACCGTACTTCTCATATAAGGCAATCATCTGATCCCACACGGTCAGACCGTTTTTCTTACACCATGCAGCCATTTCGCACAAGCACATTACCGCAACGATGGCATCCTTGTCCCTTGCGTGGGTTCCGGCAAGGCAGCCGTAACTTTCTTCCAGACCGAATACATAATTGTTAGAGCCGGACTGCTCGAAGAATTTAATCTGCTCGCCTATATACTTAAATCCGGTCAATACTTCGATAAACCTGACTTTGTAATCCTCGCTAATCGCCCTTGCCATATTAGTAGTAACAATCGTCGTAACAAGTGCGGGATTCTCAGGCATCTTGCCTGTTGCCGTCCTCTCCCTTAATATGTATTCCGCAATCAGCATTCCCGACATATTCCCTGTAAACGGCACATACTCGCCGCTCTTGGTATCCAATGCGTAAATACCGAGCCTGTCAGCATCGGGGTCTGTGGCAAGCACGATGTCCGCATTCTTTTCTTTTGCCAGTTCAAGCGCTAATGTAAATGCTTTCGGGTCTTCCGGATTAGGATATTCGAGCGTGGTAAAATCGGGATCAGGCATCTCCTGTTCAGGCACTACGTAGACGTTCTTAAAGCCGATTTCGTCCAAAATCCTTCTTACAGGCAGATTTCCCGTGCCATTGAACGGTGAATATACAATCTTAATGTCGTCGGCAACTTCTTTGATAATCTCAGGATGAATAATCTGTTTCTTAAGTTCAACCATATATTTATCATCGATTTCCTTGCCGATAACCTGATATAAGCCCGCTTTAACCGCCTCTGACTTAGGCATTGTCTTAACGGTATGGTAATCAGTCACATTATTTACTTCCGTAATAATTTCTTTATCCCTCGGAGCCGTTACCTGTGCGCCGTCTTCCCAATAACATTTATATCCGTTATATTCAGGCGGATTATGGCTTGCCGTAATAACGATGCCCGAAACGCAGCCTAAAGTGCGCAGCGCAAACGATAACTCCGGCGTAGGCCTTAAGGAATCAAATACATAAGCCTTAATGCCGTTTGCCGCAAGGCACAACGCCGCTTCATCAGCAAATTCAGGAGATTTACGCCTTGAATCGTAAGCAATAGCCACGCCTTTAGCTTCCGCGCCCTGCTTCTTAATATAATTTGCAAGCCCCTGTGTCGCCTTACGTACAGTGTAGATATTCATCCTATTGGTTCCTGCGCCTATAACGCCCCTGAGTCCGCCGGTGCCAAATGCCAGTTCCTTATAAAAGCGATCTTCTATTTCCTTCTCATCGCCCTTAATTCCCTGAAGTTCCTTTTTTGTGTCCTCATCAAAGTAAGAATCTTCCAACCAGAATTCATATTGCTCTTTGTAGCCCATCGCTTCTACCTCCATAATATATAGTTATTCTGAGTATACCACACTATCATATAATTTTCAAAGCAAAGTCACTTCTATCTAAAGAAAAATTAGGATTATAATATGGGTCCCCTGCTTCAAGGACTTTCTTCCACTTCGTCCTGAACCGCTCAGACTCTTCATTATACCTTGCCGCTCTCTCACCACTATCGTCCAAGCCCCTCGATTTGGACTCATAATGGTAAAGCTCCGCAAACGGCGTAAATACGTTCAAATAGCCCTTTTCCCGCAGTTTCAGGCAGAAATCCACATCGTTTAAAGAGACTGCAAAGCTTTCATCCAAGCCGCCTACTGCATCGAACAGCGATTTCTTCACCAAAAGGCACGCGCCCGTGACCGCCGAGACGTTCTGCGCATAACACAGCCGCCCCATATACCCTAAGTTATCCCTATGCTGTCCATAGTGGCTGTGTCCTGCTGTCCTATGCGCTCCCAAGGCAAGCACAACCCCCGCATGCTGTATGGTCTTATCTGCATAATAGAGTTTGGCCCCGACTGCACCCACATCCTCACGCTGTGCATACATCAGCATTTCCTCTATCCAGTTCACGGTAATAACCTGTGTGTCATTGTTAAGAAGAAGAAGGTATTCGCCCGACGCATTGGCAGCTCCCAGATTATTTACCGCCGAATAATTAAATTCTCCCTCATATTTAACCACTTTAACCCTATCGTCTTCCTTAAGTTCTTCATAATAAGCGAAAATGTCTGCCTCCGTACTATTATTTTCCACCACGATAATCTCAAAATTCTCATATGTGGACTTTTCAATAACCGATGTTATTATTCTTTTCAAATCCCCTGCATGGTCCTTATTGGCAATAATTATCGATATCTTAGGACTCCCTATAATCTGATATCTTATCTTAAAAATAGTTTCAAATGCGCGTGTGGAAGTAATCTGAAAATGTTCAAACCCATGCCGCCTAAGATGGTCCGCCACGGCTCCCTTCGCCGATTCAATAGCATACGGCTTCGCATTTATATCCGCCGCCGTGCTGCCCGGATGACTCCGCCAGTAATACATAAGCTTCGGAATATGCACTACGTTCTTCGCCCTGTCTGTCAGGCGCAGAATCATATCATGGTCCTGGCTTCCGTCAAACCTTGGACGGAAAAGTTCCGTACCGTCAAGCAGTTTCCTCGAAAACACGCTGAAATGACAGATATAATTATTAGCGCGCAGATTATCTATGGCATAATCGGGCTTAAAGTGCATAGTCAGCATATGGTTGATGTCGCCGCTCTTAAATGTAGTCTCATCACAGTACAAATAATCTGCATCTTTTTCATTTATTGCCTTGACATATTCATAAAGGACGCTGGGGTGAAGTATATCGTCATGGTCGAACAAGCCTATATATTCTCCTGTAGCAATTTCCAGGCATCTGTTAGTATTTCCGGAGATTCCCTCGTTCTTTTCCAATTTCTTATAGGCTATCCTGCCCTGTTTATCTTTCTCCTGATATTCCTCCACTATTTTTCTTACATTATCATGCTCAGAGTCCGAGCCATCCGCCAGACACAGCTCCCAATTTTCATAAGTCTGCGCCGTTACAGACTCAATCATTTCGCGAAGGAACGGTTCGGGAGTATTATAAAGCGGTACCAGAATACTGAATTTAACCATTCTTTGAAAACGCTGCTCCCGCTGCCTCTTTGCCTCTTGTGCATCAGGAAAGCTCTGAGTGCCATATCCTAACATCGCCTTCTTCTCAATCTTCTTGTATCCAACCTTAGAAAGGACTCCCCTTATACTGCCGCAGTTCTTAAGCCTGCGCGCCTGCCTTATGACAAAATGCATCAAACGGCGCAAAGGAGCGGACGCTTTCCATACCGGATTGGTTTTAATCCTGTTTAACTGAAACTGCAGTTCGTCGCATTTTGCTTCTAAATCCGCCACGCGCCCCGCTAAATCAGCGTTGCGCAAATGCTCATTCTCATACGCCTCTCTATAATCCATTCAATAACCATGCCCCTTTCTCACTTTACCTCCAAAACCCAATTACTCCAATTCACCAGCCTCTGCCTTGAACATAAATCCTGCGCAAGCATACCGAAACGATATGTTCCCTCGATGAGGCTGCCCTCTGGAATCTTAGCTGAAAATCCCGTCAGGCCAACATTTAACTGATCTTGCAGATTGTTTCTTATATCCTCTCTGTATACGTTTTCCACGGGAACGCTGCATATTGCGCCGGTATGCTTATTCTGCAGCAGCAGTTCCTTTCTATAACACGCGTTATCTGCCCCGATCACAAAGGAATACCCCTGAAAGAAATATCCCATGTCTTGGGGCTTGGCAGCTATCTTCCCTTTCTGCCTTGAAACGCCGTACTTCCATTTATAGATGTCCATAGCGCACTCCATGCCGACAACCAGACATTTATCCTCTCTGGCGCTTTCCACGCTTTTAGCGGCATCCTTCACCTTCGACCACGCCATATCTTCCAGCATATGGTAGCGGTAGTCCAAAGTATAGCCGGCATCCAGCCTGTCCGTAGTCAGGTATTTATGATAAAACGGGTCTTTTCCGTATAATTCGCGATGCCTTTCGTAGAGGACGTCTTTTTCCTTCATAAGGCGTATCTGCTTTTCCTCGGATTCTCCGTCATGCCCCCTGCTTAACGACTCATGGTGATACAATACTACATCGTTTCGCACTATGTTATAATATCCGTTTTCATAAATAGAATAGCATAAATCCACATCGTTAAACGCTACGGCAAGCTCCTCCGGAAAGCCCCCAGCCTGCCAAAAGACCTCTTTTCTAACCATAAGGCATGCCCCCGTTACTGCCAGCACGTTATGGACTCCCCTGTTTTTTCCAAAATAGTGTATCTCTTCGTCGTCTAAAAACTGCAGCTTATGGGCCGGTCCCACTCTCAGATTGGTTATCCCCGCATGCTGGATAATATGTGAGTCGGGGTACAAAAGCTTAGCGCCCACAGCTCCGGCATATGGCAGCGTTGCTTTTCCCGCCAGCATATCCAGCCAGTCCGCCTGAATAATCTCCATATCGTCATTCAGAAAAAGCAAAAGCTCTCCCTTAGATTCCTCCGCACCCATATTGCACATAAGGGAAAAGTTAAACTGCATCGGTTTATAAATATAGCGGCAGCCTGAAAAACCATCGTTCATGCTCTTTGCCGTATTATTAAGGCGTTCTGTCCATGCTTCGATTTTACCTTTATTTTCCTCACTGCTGCCATTATCTATCAGAATGATCTCAAAGATATAGTCGGTTTTAGTCTTGTCAAGCAAAGATTCCACGCACTTAAACAGGGTATCGGGATTGTCCTTAGATGGGATAACCACGGATACAACATCTTCACCTGACTTGGGTGTATGCGTAGTTGTATGCAACTTGTCAGCAGCTTCTGCGGGTAATTTTTGAAATGCGTTTTCTTTGCAATTAAATAACACTTGTTGTATATGACAGACCGGAACACAAGGGCGTGCGTTCCATTTATCGAATCCGCCGCTGTCCCTAATCATATCAAAAAGCAGCATATACAAATCATAATCACCGTTTCGCAAAGCCGACTGCGCCAATTCTTCCGTCCTGACCGCAATAAGCCCGCCAAAGTACAGCATGTCGAGAAAATTGTCAGGCGACCAGTCCGGCTTAAGCCATGGATTCTCACGCACTTCTCCATTCAATGCGTCTTCGTCCCCATATGCTAAAACGATGCCGCTGTTCTCACGGAATTTCTCATCTATCAGCGGCAGCGCGATATCGTTGATTTTTCCATCGTACATTTTGAATATGATAATGTCTGAAATGTACTTTTTAAGGACAGCCTCTTTATTCTCCTCAAATACGTCGGCTGAAATGATGGTATATATCCGTCCTTTTCCGTTTCTGTCTGTAATTTCCAGTTGTGTAAAGGGTTCTTCCGCAGTTTCCTGCTTTTTCTCCCTTATCCGCGCAATAAGCGAAGCGGCGTTCAATTTCTCTTCCTGCGCCCTAATCCAAGCATCATAATAGGTGAGGTTTTTCTCCACTACCTCTTTTTGATACCGCTTATGCTGTTTATTAACCAAAAGCTGTTTTATTCCTTGTTTCAGGGATGCCACGCTACTACGCCCTTTCTATATCATCTATTATCTGTTCAACAATGCCGCCAAACCGGTCTGTTCCTTTTTATTCATATGTGCCACGGTCTCACTTGGCATCCTTGTAACCTGCATGGATACCTGTAGAAAATTCGCCTGCCTCTGCTCCATCTCGGATACCCGTATGGTAATGTTAGGATCTAAAGTATCAAAGGCATACAGATTGTCTCCTATCTTAAATCCGTTTGTCGATATGCACTTATTCTTTGAAGTAATCGCCGTATCGTTCCATTTTATTTCCTTAAGCCATACTACGCAGCTGTCGCTGCAAGGGTCCAATCGCAGGCTTTTTACGCCTGTCTTTATCTCTACCCTGAAATCCCTGCCGTTTGTATCGGGATTCTCGGTAAAATATTCTTTTTCAGTCTCTTCAGACGCATAAAGTTCTTCTTCGAGTATCTTTTTTAATGGGAGTTCGTCGGGAAAGAAGGAATTCTGCTCCGAAAACCCTTCGCCCATATCCTCATAAATCTGTACCTTGTTTTTCCGCTTTTCAATAATCTTATCTTCAATCAGCCCTTCAACATCATAAACGGGCTGACCTATTATATCGCGGATTTCAATCATCGACCTTTTTCTTTCCGTGACATACTTCTGGAACTCTTTTTCATTATGCCTGAATTGTTCGGCATCTTCCTGAGTAACATTCAGCTTGTCCAAAATAAAGTCAAAATCCAGTTTGTTTCTTTTCTCATTTTCAAGCAGATAACAATAAACCGCACGAAACGCTATTTCTTTTACTTCTACCTGCTTCTCGAAAGTCCATTCGTAATCTATCACATGCCATTTGCCATCCGGCGCAACCAGAATATTTGAAAATACTAAATCATAATCCGTAACCGCCATTTCGGAATTATAAGAAATACATTCCAGATACTCATTAAATAACATATGGAATTTATCCATGTCATTTTTCGCCAGACATTCGTCCAGAAGTTCTTCCAGCGTCCTGCCTTCAAGGTATTCAAATACGGCATATACGCCGTCACAGTCACTTTTTGACAAATCCACTGGCGTGTCCATGACTGTATTCATAGATGTGTCCGTAAGCATGTCTCCCGTCGGCTCGACAAGCCCACATCTGTTTATCAAAAGTTTCCCCCCGGCAAACCGTTCTGAAAGCCTTTCATACGCCTTCTCCATCTGTATAATATGTTGTTGCGCCTCTTTAGATAACGCATGTTTTTCTATTTGTTTTTTGATATTATACGTAACAAGTGTTTTTATTTTATAGGCATCCGCCCTGTCATTGGAATACTTAGCATACTTTATGCTAAGCTGCGGTCCTAACACCATCATATATGAGTTGGAAAATAACGGAAACTGCCCTTCCTTAATAAGAGTATCGAATACTAGTTTTTCATCAAATAACTGCATCCTGTCCCTATCAAAGTTACGCAGATTTGCCGACAGCTCTCCCGATTTAGGCAGACGCTCATCCGAATAAAGATGTGTCATAAATTTATAGTCAGGATACGGATAATACATGGATATATCAGAAAAGCCGCAGCTTTCCGCAATTTTAACAAGACCGTCCTTAGTAAATGTCCTTGCCGGACTGCCTTTAGAATAATCCTCCAGACTGTCAAACCACGTTCCCAGATGGTCTTCTTTGCACCCCGCCCAATACTTTAAGCCTAATTTGTTCTCGATGGCGATAACGATATGTCCGTCAGCTTTTCTATGTCTGGCTATAATATTAAGAAAATCTTCGTATGGGTTTTCCGAGTCGATATATGCCTGTCCGTATTCAAATACGCCAATCAGACAGATATAGTCATAATCGCAGGAAAGAGTAGATTCTATATCCTGAAAATTGCCTACATGGATAGTCACATTGTCACAATCCATATGCCTGTAGGCATTTATCATGCTTCTTTTTTTAGACAGCTCAATACAGGTCACTTCTTTCGCTTTTCTTGAAAGCGCGCCCGTAATTGCGCCGCAGCCTGCGCCAATTTCCAATACTTTCATGCTTTTATCAATCGGCAGCCATTCCACGATATTTTCGCGAAAAGGCGACAAATGATAAAGGATGGGCCAGCTCCTTCTTTCTTCTATAATCTTTAAATATTCAACTTCGGAATAATTTCGGGCAATATTAAGCAGCTCGTCCTCAATTTCACCGTCGCAGTAATAGTCTTCACCCGGATATTGCGATAAATCCAGTTTGATTTTGCCAATCTCTTCAATTATTTCTTTGTTTTTATCTTCCATGCCCTGATTACCTCAACGATATTTAGTAAATGTGCAGGCCTGCCAAATAGTTACAGTATCCCTATCGTATTTCTATCTCAGAATTCATATCATAGAATCCCACAGTATCCTTGTCTGAAATAACCGTCAGGTTCAAAACGTCATACAGCCTGTGGTAAACCGTAAAGTCGTTCCCCTCATATCCCGTCACTCCAAGAGAAAGCAAATATTCTCCGCCCTGAAGGTTCATCTGCTGCTTAAAAATAATTTCTTTGGTTTCGCCCGCTTTGACCGATTCAAGAAACACCTTCTCAAACATCGTATTCGTCCCTGTAATCTCAGTGCCTTTGATGTCTTTAATTGTAAACGCAAAAACAGGCGCCGCTATATCCTCCGCCATTTCCACTTTCATATGAATATTAAAATTATCGCCTTTAATAATCGCCGAAGTTTTTTTGTCTTTATTGTCAGTTATAAAGTATTCCGTAATTACGGCTTTTTTGGAGCCATACTCCAACAGCTCCGGATTGACGTTCGCATCCTTTACATCTGCAATTCCCGCTTTTTTTGCTGCGGCTGCGCGAACCTGTTCATCATCAAGCAGATGTACGCCTTCATGCTCATCGGTCGGATACTGCCCTACAAGCACCTGCTTATAAGCGTCTATCATCTCTTTCGGTTCGCCCTCGCCCAGCTTAACGCCCTGGTTTAACAGCACCACTCTGTCACAATATTTGCTGATACTGCTTAAATCATGGCTGACAAATACAATGGTTTTCCCCATGCGCTTAAATTCTTCAAATTTATGATAACATTTCGCCTGAAAAAAAACATCCCCCACGGAAAGCGCCTCGTCAACAATAAGTATTTCCGGATCGATATTAATTGCTACGGCAAATGCAAGCCTTACAAACATACCGCTGGAATAGGTCTTCACAGGCTGGTAGACATACTCCCCGATATCGGCAAAATCCAGGATGTCCTGCATTCTTTCATCAATTTCCTTTTTGGAAAAGCCTATCATGGTGCCGTTAAGGTATATATTGTCAATTCCGTTGTATTCCATGTTAAAACCCGCGCCAAGCTCTAGGAGCGCGGAAATCCGCCCATTGACCGTAACCTCTCCGCCCGTGGGGTTTAATACTCCTGTAATAATCTTTAGAATGGTGGATTTACCCGAGCCATTGGTTCCTATTATCCCTACGGTTTCACCCTGATGGATGGTTAAATCCACTCCCTTTAAGGCGTAATGCTCAGTGTGCCTTTTCTTCCTGCCAAGCCCAAGGGTTTCAATTAATCTGTCAGAAGACTTATTATACAGTTTGTATGATTTTTCCAAGTTTTTTACCTGAATGGCAATATTTTCACCTTCCATATAAACCCTGCCTCCCCTAAAGCACATCTGCAAAATGCACCCGCAGCTTCTTAAAAATCAACGTCCCTAAGCAGAACAGGCTGACCGTAAATATCCAGAAATAGGTAGACGAATAAAAATGCTCCCAAAACCAAATCTTTTCATAAATTGCACTGCGATATCCGTTGACGATATATACCAACGGATTAAGTTTAAAAAACGCCTTCATCGAATCGGTCTTCAGCATGGAAATATCCCACAGAATCGGCGTCGCCCACATGCCAATCTGCAGCGCTATATTAATAATAGGCTGCAAATCCCTGAAAAAGACAACCAGAGCGCAGGTAAAGTAACTCATGCCCAGCACCAGAAGGAACAGGCATATAGTGTAATATAGTATCTGCAAGGTATATATGCTTGGATAATACCCATATGCGATTGCCACAATCAGCAGAATACATGTGAAAAAAACATGGATAAATGTTGCAGCAATAACCTTGATGATAGGCAGTATGCTTATATTAAAGACAACCTTCTTAACCAGATAATTATATTCCAAAAGCGCCGTAGTGCCTTGGGTAATCGCCTCCGTGAAGTAAAACCATGGCACAAGCCCCGCCGTCAGATATAACACATACGGCACTTCTATCCCGCCTGCCACCAACTGGCTCCTTGTATCAAATACCCGGTCAAACACTATCCAGTACATAACCACGGTAACTACCGGCTGCGCTAACGCCCAGATTATCCCCAGATACGAACCCGCGTAGCGTTTCTTAAAATCATTTTTGGCGAGTTTCCATATCAGCCTGCGGCTCTGGAAAAGTTCTTTCGGGATAGTCGTAATCCCATCATAAAAAAGAGTAAAAATAATACAAGTAAACACTGTCAGCGTACACCCGCTGACTTTTTTCATGATTTCCGTATCCTGATCCGCCAATGGATTATGATGCAATACGATAACCATGAACATAATCAAACCAAGCCCCCAGAAAATAGCAATCGCTGCGGGCTTAGAAATAACAAATTGTTTAATTGTATTATTTGCACTTTTTTTCATATGAAATCTCATTTTTCCTACGAAATCTTCTGCCTTGTTTCCGCTTTATCCACGGTATTCTTTAGTAAACTCCCTAATGCCGCCCCACTTAGTATCCCTCTCTGACTGAATCAGTTTCATTCCTTCTTCAATAGGCCACTCTATACCGATATCAGGGTCATTCCACAAAATACCGCCCTCATCATTAGGATGATAAAGTTCGGTACATTTATACGCAAATTCCGCATAATCCGACAGCACAAGGAATCCGTGCGCGAAATTCTTCGGCACAAAAAACTGTTTCTTATTCTCTGCGGAAAGCCTTACTCCATACCATTTGCCATAAGTCTTAGAGCCTTGACGCAAATCCACTACAACATCATAGACCTCTCCCTGTAAAACCCGCACCAGCTTATCCTGCGGATAATTAATCTGGAAATGAAGCCCCCTTAAGACTCCCTTAACAGACGCCGACTGGTTGTCCTGAACAAATACCTGATCGATGCCCGCCGCCTTAAAATCTTCATATTGATAGGTTTCCATGAAATATCCTCTTGCATCGCCATGCACCTGCGGCGTAATAATCTTAAGACCTTCTATCTCGCATGTCTCTACGGTTATCTTTCCCATTTCAATTAAAATCCTTTCCTTGATTTCTAATTTCTCTTTCCTATTTTGTTATCTAATCAGTCGGCACATTGCCGATATCACCATTCACAATTCCTGTGTAGCCCATAGAATATGCCGAATGATCGATGGATGTATCTATATTCATGTAAGACAAGTTTAAATCCACGTTTGTCGTGATTCCCTCTATCCTGCCTTTTGAAGTATACTGCCACATATGGTAATAACCCTCATATGTCGGCACATCGGCGTACTGCGCCAGCCACGTATTATAATTCGATAATTCAGTCATATCCACTCTGCCATTCAGCCAGTTAGTAGAACCATATACTCCTGTAGCATAACCGGCAGAAGCAACCGTCTGCATAAATGCCTTATGGTTTCTTGTGCGCTGCTCTGTCGTAAGAGCGTCCGCCCTTCCGTTTCCGCCCGCGCTCTCACTGTCCAAAAATACCGGATAATCCACATCATACTTTGCTATAAGATTGATTACCATACTTGCCTCTTCCACAGCTTCTACTTCGTTTATCGCCTGTGTGAAAAAATAGACTCCGACAGGAATCCCTGCATTAATTGCACCCGTTATGTTTTCTTCATAAAGCGGATCGATAATCAGATATCCCGTAGATGAACCCCTGTAACCGCACCGTATAATTGCAAATTCCACTCCATCCGCTTTTACCGCTTCCCAGTCAATATGCTGATTCCACTTGGAGACATCTATTCCCTTGCGGGCATCTTGCCCTGAAACCGTAAACGCAGTATTCTCCGTACCGTCAGCTTCTTCCTCTGCACCTTTTACTTCGGTATCCTCTTTTGATGCGTCTACATCATCTTCCGTCAGCATCATATATTCCACGCCTTCAAGCACCCGGTAATCAATATCCTGCTTTACCTTAATAGTGGTTACCGTATTGGGAATCCTAAAGCCCTCGGCTTCATTCATATAAACGCTGTATTCTCCGGCGCGCAGCTTATCTATATATATAATTCCGTCCTCATTATTATCCACATACTCGCCCAATCCCTGTATCGTTACTGAAAAAGGCGTTCCTGTCACAAGCCTGCCCGCGCTGTTCACTATCATTATGCGCAAATCCTTGGCAACGCTGCTCATAACCATGAAAACATTTCGTCCTGAATAAGTCTCTATGCTTTTATAATGGACATCAGGATCAAAGAATGTTTCGTCCTGCATAAAAGCATAAAGGTCATTGCCAACCTGCTTGCTGTCTTCATTTGTTATAATTTCATCCTGCCCTGCGTTTTCATTTTGTACGCTGCTATTTTGCATATTTTCCTGCATGCCAAACTTTTTTTGCAGCAAATCCCTATTTGTTACTACAATAACGCCTGTTATCGCAATAAACATCAGCACCATCGCAAATAAAGTTTTTCGCAATTTCTTAGAGTCCATCTGCAACCTCTATCAAATATTTTCCATAATTGGTCTTCGTTAGCGGTTCCGCCAGTTTCATAAGCTGCTCTTTATCAATAAAGCCTCTCTTATATGCAATTTCCTCTATACAGGAGATGTAAAGCCCCTGACGTTTCTGAAATGCCGCGACAAAATCCGCCGCATCTAAGAGCGAATCGTGGTTTCCCGTATCGAGCCACGCAAAGCCTCTTCCCAACGTCTCGACATGGAGCGTCCCCCTGCGCAGATATTCGTTATTTATACTTGTAATTTCAATCTCGCCGCGTGCGGAAGGTTTAACATTAGCGGCAATTTCCACTACATCATTATCATAAAAATACAAACCCGGCACAGCATAATTGCTCTTCGGATTTTCAGGCTTCTCTTCAATAGAGATGGCAAGTCCTTTTTCATCAAATTCTACGACACCGTATTCTCTAGGATCCCTGACATAATATCCGAAGATAGTCGCGCCTAACTGTCTTGATGCTGCTTCCTTAAGCACTTTGGAAAAACTCTGTCCATAAAAAATATTATCTCCGAGTATCAGCGCCACGCTATCGTTACCAATAAATTCCGCCCCGATAATAAATGCGTCGGCAAGCCCCCTAGGAGTCTCCTGCACGGCATATTCCATTCTTAAACCAAGCTGTTCTCCTGTTCCGAACAATTCTTTAAATGTCGGCAAATCCCTCGGAGTGGATATAATAAGGATATCCCTGATTCCCGCCAGCATCAGTATTGATAGTGGATAATAAATCATCGGTTTATCATACACCGGCATGATTTGTTTGGATATAGCTTTTGTCAACGGATACAGGCGCGTTCCCGAACCGCCCGCCAGAATAATTCCCTTCATATCGCAGATACTCACCTTTCTGTCATTTAATTCTATACATTCAATTAATTGCCCTTTGAATTATACATATCATTATAATACTTCTGGTAATCTCCGCTTGTCGCGTTTTTCATCCAGTCTTCGTTTTCAAAATACCACTGAATTGTACGACGGATTCCTTCTTTGAACATCGTCTCAGGTTCCCAGCCGATTTCAGCCTTAATCTTGTCCGGAGCAATGGCATAACGCCTGTCATGCCCCTTTCTGTCTTCAACATAAGTAATCAACTCTTCTGTGGCAAGTTTCTTTCTTGGATCATCGTAACCTAACATTTCCTGAAGAGTGTCCAGAATAATATGCAGTATCTCTATATTCTGTTTCTCATTGTGTCCGCCTATATTGTAAGTCTCAAACAGCCTTCCCTTTTCCTGAACCATGTCGATCGCCTTCGCATGATCCTCTACATACAGCCAGTCACGGACATTTTTGCCATCGCCATATACCGGCAGTTTTTTGCCTTGAAGGGCGTTATTGATAACCAACGGTATAAATTTCTCCGGAAACTGATAAGGTCCATAATTATTGGAGCAGTTCGTAATATTTGCCGGAAAATGGTAAGTATCCATATAAGATTTTACCAGCATATCAGAGCCTGCCTTGCTTGCGGAATACGGACTGTGCGGCGCATATGGAGTCGTTTCATAGAAATATCCGCCATCCTCTTCAAGAGAACCGTAAACTTCATCAGTGGAAACATGAAGGAATTTTTTATCCGCCTTATATGTGCCGTCAGGCAGTTCCCATGCTTCCTTGGCACAGTTAAGCATAACCGCCGTGCCAAGCACATTGGTTCTGATAAATACTTCAGGATTTTTAATGCTTCTGTCCACATGGCTCTCTGCTGCAAAATGCACTACCCTGTCAATATCATTTTCGGCAAAAATCTTCCTTATTGCCTCTTTATCGCAGATATCAGCCTTGATAAAAGAATAATTTTCTCTGTTTTCAACGCTCTTTAGGTTCTCTAAATTACCCGCATAAGTCAGGGCATCCACATTAATAATCCTTATTTCATCACCATATTTCTTAAACATATAGTGGATATAGTTAGAGCCGATAAATCCTGCTCCCCCTGTTACAAGATAAGTTCTCATCTTATTATATAATCTCCTTTTTACAACATAATATTTTATATCGCCATATGGCCAAGCTAATTCATATAATTGATGTTCATGTCAACATTTCCATTTATTCCGCTGATAGTTCCTTTGCTGGAATACTGCCACATATCAATTCTGGTCCTTGTATAAGTAGGCGCTGCCGCATACTGTGCAAGCCATATCCTATAACTTGTAAGCGCAGGCGCATTTATAAAGCTTTCAAACCATGTCTTATTTGCATATATGCCCGCCTTATATCCGGAATTCTGTATCGTCTGGCAGAACGCCTGACATACAGCCGTTCTGGAATCCGCACTGATTGCATCCCCACGCCCGTTACTTGGCTCAACATCCAAAAATACGGGCAGAGACAGGTTATATCCCTTAATTAAGCTTAATACCATAGATGCCTCTTCTACCGCTTCCACGTCATTTACCGCCTGAGTAAAGAAATATACCCCGACTTTGATTCCGGCATTCTGCGCTCCCTGTATGTTGGCGCGGAATTTCGGGTCTTCAATCAAGGCGCCCGTAGTAGAACCACGGTATCCGCATCTTATTATAGCATATGAGATGCCGGAACTTTTAACGGCATTCCAATCAATATTGCCATTCCACTTGGACACATCTATTCCCAGCACGCCCGAACCGGAAGAAAGTCGCCCGGTAGCGTCAAATGAATATTTTGCACCCTGAATGACCTGTTCCCCTGTAACATAGTTGCCGTTCTTATCGTAGAAATACGTATAACCGTCTATCGTCTGCCAGCCTGTATATAAATATGCAGCGTTAGCGTTCTTTAAGTAAAATGTGGAATTAGTATAATAATCTGCATATACTGCCTCTACATAACTGCCGTCAGCTTTTTTAATATAGACTTGCACGCCGTTTTTGTTTTTCAGTTTCGAAGTATAATCGCCTGCGGCATCATTAACGACTTTCACTTTCCACTCCGCCTTGGCATCTCCACAAGTTCCGGTAATAGTTGCCTCTCCTGCCTTAACGCCTGTTATTGTTCCGTCGGCATCTATCTTCGCAATATCGCTGTTACTGCTCGTCCATGCAACTTGTCCACCCTCCGGTTTAGTCGTCGCAGTAACTTTCCCGGTCTTGCCTACGCTGACAGTGCTGTCACCGGATATGGTTACAGATTCGTACTTAATTATGGGTTCGGTAACGGTAACGGTAATGGTTGCAATTACTTCCTTATTCTCATTATTACTATTTATATAACTGCATTTAGCTGTAATTGTAGCCGTTCCAGCAGTAACGCCCGTTATTTCACCGCTGCCATCTACCGTAACATTGCCATTATCACTAGACCATGTAACAGGACCACCTTCTGGAGTCGTCGTTGCATTAAGTTTTTGTTTGTTGCCTTTAACTATACTGATACTGCCGCCTTCATCTATTATGACTGCTGTATATTCCTTGGACTGCTGGTCAGTCGATGGATTATTTGGGTCAGTCTGATTTGAATCTTTCGGTGGATTCTCTAAACCAGGGTTTTGCGCGTCACCGCCGCTAGGAGGATTTAATTCATTTTCTTTGTCTGATTCACTTTCGCCTGTCTCACCTGATTCCGGTTTATTTTCTTCAGCCCCTCCGCCATTTTCACCAGTTTCCTCCTCTGTTTTACTTCCCGGAGTCACATTAGATTCGTCCGTATTCGTAAACTTCATAAACCCTGCCGCTCTTGCGATAGTCGCCGGGTCTGGAATATCAGATGCGTTAATCTGGGTATAATTACTGTCAGAGTTAAGCTCGGTTTTAGTGGAAGGTATCCACTCTACGGTATCAGTCAAGACTGATTCTATTTCCGTATTCTGCTGCGCCGTATCTTCTACTGCAACGTTAATCTCCGCCTCTGTCTTGATTTCGTCCTCTACATCTACCTTCTTATACTCTATCGTATCTATGACCTTTATGCTTTGTCCCTCTGAAGGCAGTGAGTACTTGCTATAAGCCTCGTCTGTCAGGGCTACTGCTCTTACAGTGTATGTACCGGCTGCAATTCCCGCCTGATATATGATTCCGTCCTTATCATCATCTTTAAGGTTGTACGTCTTATCGACTCCTACAACCTCTACTTCAAAAGGCACGCCGCCAATCAGTTTGTTCGTTTTCTTATTATCAAACTTAATCTTAATATCAGATTTAATGGTTGTAATATTTATACCGACTTCTATAACATTAACGACTTGATTTTCTTCCTGTTCACCGCCGCCCTGTTCTTCTACACTGTCTCCTGCCGTCAACATCTGTGACAGCCTTGCAGATTCTGCATCTGCAACGGCTATAAGCCCGCTTTCTCCAATGACCTCTATACCCTCTACTTCTGTTCCAATCTCTGCAAAAGCTTCTACCTGTTTATCCTCAGCCCTTGCCGACAAATATATGTTTCCTACTATAATGGCGGCTATCAATATAAAGCAGCCAAATACTCCTACAACATAATCCAAGGGTGTAAGCTGCTTAAAGAAGTAAACTACGCGGTCAAGTACATTCCCTGTATATTCCTCACTATGCTCATATTCTTCCTCTTCATCCTCGTCTTCATCTTCATAGTCTGTCTCGTCGTCATCGTTCTCATCCTCGTACTCTGCCTCGTCGTCATCATAGTCCTCGTCTTCGTACTCCGCTTCGTCGTCCTCATAGTCCTCGTCTTCGTACTCCGCTTCGTCGTCCTCATAGTCCTCATCCTCGTACTCTGCTTCGTCCTCTTCATAGTCCTCATCTTCGTACTCCGCTTCGTCCTCTTCATAGTCCTCGTCTTCGTACTCCGTTTCGTCCTCTTCATAGTCCTCGTCTTCGTACTCCGTTTCGTCCTTATAACGGCTTCGCAGACTTCTCTTCGGCTTGGAAACATGGGTGTTTCGTCCATAGGATTCGATAGTTTCATCGTCCAAGCTCAAAAACTCTAATGTATCTTCAAGGTTATGCTGATTATTTTTATCTGTTCTTTTCATCACTCAATATAGCCCCTCTGTAGAATCTGAAAAATATATTCTTTGACATTGTACCACATTATAAAATTATAGACAAGGACTTAATACGCGATACTGCGATTAATGCGCGATACTTAACACCCCTTTTTTACCATTTTCTGCCTGAATACCCTTGACTTTACCTTCTAAAACTGACACAATATAAGTGCAACATTACAATTTCAACATTATCAACTGAGAAAAGGGGAATTTTTCATGATGTACATGCACTATTGTAAGCGTTGCCACCGTGTCCATATGCTCAATGGACACAAGCGTTCCTGCCCTAACTGTAGTGAAAGCATTACCGAGCTTAAGATTCCTTACATGGAATACATAGCCATGAACAGGGAAGAAAGGGAGCTTTTCCTTGCCCGTCTTGAGGACGATGCACAGCTCAAAGGGTTAAGTACCACCTACCGTATGTATAAATACAGCAAATGGTACAAAGAGCTTCACAATCAGCTTTCGGGGAATGCAATTATCACATACGCAATTACGGGCGAAACAAAGATGGACAACGCGGCATCTGCTGTTTAGCAAAACAGCGCAGGAAGGAGTGCTGCCAGTAAAATTTTACACTGGCAACACTCTTTCTTACTTTTTTCTTAAATTTTTGCGAATACATGGATTTTTATGGATATTCATAGTAAAATACAAATATATTTGGAAATAATCCTATATGAGTAAATGTTTAAAATACCGGAAAGAACAGTGTAAATATTTCCACGCTGTGAGAAAGGAGTATGGTTATTATATGAGCCGTAACAAAAAAGAAAATACTAAGGAGCAAAATATTCAAGAGACAAGTATGCCGGAGCAAAATATAGATGCCGATGAAGATATTGAGGCCAAAAAGCCCGCCTTTCGGATAAATGCACATGTCATATTCATATCCGTAATTGTCCTTATTTTTGCTATTATCGTTTTTAGGCTTTATAAGTGGAATAAAGGAGTCCAGTCCAGTTACGATCCCAACGCTGATATAGAGGTCATAGAGCTTGAGCCGTTAGACATTATCATTCCGATGGATCCCGACAATTTAGAGGGGCATGAGGACGATGGCGTTACCACTATCCTCTGTCTGGGAAATGACACGTTTTTCCAGAATAAAGGCGAAAAGAACGGGCTTGCGGAATTAATTGCCGCCAAGACCGGCGCGACAGTCTACAACGGTTCTTTTGGCGGTTCGTGCATCGCCGCTTCAAGCACTACCTATAGCGATGAAGAATGGCTTGACGCTTTTAGCATGCCGTATTTGTCACAGGCAATATGTAACGGTGATTTTTCCACACTAAAAAGCATAGCCGAACTCCATAGCGGCGAAGCTGACTTTGTTCCTACGATAGAAATGTTTGAAAACCTTGACATGGATTCCGTTGACATTATATGTATAATGTACGACGCCAGCGACTATCTTAAGCAAAGGGGCTGCGACGACCCGAATAACCCTTATTCCATAGTCGCATATACCGGAGCTTTAAACTTTGCCCTTTCCAACATTCGGGAGACATATCCCTTTATAAGGATTGTCATTATGTCGCACCCATTCTGTCTTACCGAAGACGGTGAAAGCGGCCGCGTCGCTAATTTAGGCAACGGTACGGTATACCATTATTTTTTGAAAGAAATAGATGTTTCGCAATCTCACGGAGCTTCCATAATAGATAACTACTATGGCTCCATCAGTGAGGCGAATTATTCAGAATATCTAATTGATAATATCCATCTGAACGATAAAGGGCGGGAGTTGATTGCCCAACGCTTTAAAGACTGTATTTTCGGTAATGACGGGGATGATGAAAAATAACCATTCTATTTAAAGACGTCCAAGTCCTTATAAATCATATAATTGGCAGTCTGTGCGAACAGTTCAAATCCATAATCGGTAAGCGGCTCGCTAAGCTGCCTGTCCTTGCGCAGGACCACATACAGACAATAGCTGTCCCTTGTCAGTTCTACAAATGAGGGAGTTTCTATAACTTCAGACTGCTCCATAACCTTATATAAATCGCTTTGGAAATTCCATCTTGCAATCAGCATCTCCCTGCCATACGGCAGGGCGATTCTATCCGTATATTGTCTGATAAAATGAATCATTTCCGCCGGAACCACCGCCATTATGCGCCCTCCCTCGCCGGGATCCATCAATTCCGCCGCCTCGACAACTTCATTCGGTATATGATAGAGATTTTCCGCCTTAGTAATATTCACACTGTTGTAAACAAAGCTCCCGCATGAGATTATTGCCACGCACATAACCGCCAGCATAAGCTTTCTGTATTTTCCACACAGTTTCATCGCGCCATATGCGCTTATCAAGCTCATCTGCAGCAGCCACAGCAGCCGGTAGTATGTTTCCTCTTCATTGAGCAGCAAAGTAAATAACATGCGGAACGGCGGACAGAAAAAACATACAAGCAGCACTGTCGGAACATATACAAAAAGAGTGCGGAACAATTTATTTTTTTCTGCTTTCCACAGATAAAGCAGGAAAAACAAATAGATGCCAAACAGATACTTATTCTGTCCGTATCCGACATAATTCTTAAATATATTAACGCTTTCCAAGAATATATCCCACATGTGAACCGCTCCTAATCAATCTATATTAACGCAAGGTAAATAACGACATAAACCGCGCTGGGAATACAGGTAAGCCCCAGTTTAAGCAATATCTTCGCATTGCGCTCCACTATCGCAAAACATAGCGCCGCTACGGCAAGCAGAATTGCTAAAATAAAGACGGCAAGCGAACTGCATATCCCGGTCGCCATATTAAGGCAGACTAACATTATCCACAAGCCCTCACTATGTCCCCCTTTATCCGTTTTCCTACTAAATATCCATAACAGCAATAGAAACATCATCGGAATTATAACGCTGCATACCACTGCCTTGCCCTGCCATGTGCGCGTCAGGAAAAAAGTTTCATTAGTATAAATCGAAACATTGCCGAACATCTGAAACATTCCCATGATAATCATAAAAACAGGAATGTTCTCTTTCCGGTCAGCAAAGAGAACTTTTGCAATCTCATAATAGATAATATAACTAAGCGGTATCAGTATAAGCGGCATAACCACATGAGATACTATGGTCGCATGAATATCCGACCTGACAGCCACGAAAGCAACCCACATGGGAAATACCGCCAGCGCATGTCTGGCGTCCAATGAAGTCGTCCAGCCCGTATACGGCAGATATTTATACATGGTTCCGGTCTGCTGTGAAATCAGCGAGTGTACCACATAATAGGCATCGTCGCCATCAAACGAAACCCTTGTCACAGCCATATAAAGCTGAAATCCTACCAGCGCAAGAAACAGCAGCCACTCGACTTTAGTTTCTATATCATGCTTTAAAAACGAAGGGATATCGGAGAATTTAAGCTTAAGCTTAAAGCCGGTATTATTTTTTCTTATGTCAAGAAACCGCATGCCGACGCCCAGCGCGGCAAAGAGAATGGAAATCACAGTAAACCATCTTACCACAAATGTAAAATTAGCATCTTGAATCCAAATCACAGCGGGAATGGTAATCACTTCAAATGACGCCCACATAAGCAGATAGCCCGCAAGCAAAATCACTCCCGGGTTATTTTTTTTATCCGATATGAAATTAACCGGCGCCATACCGATGCAAAACGGAATGACTAAAAGCCAGAAAATAATGCCGATTATATGTGCCATAAAGCTAAATTGCACCTTCTTTTCCCACTTTTTTAAATACAAAAAACTTTTGCCCGAAAAAGTTCATCGCGGTAAACAATACCATGCCGACTATTATTGCAATATTCTCCACAACCACTACAGGCTGTGATGACAAGACATATCTTACCAACGGTTTCGCCACGCCATACGCAATCAAATAACATACGACGATATTAACCGCAAACCTGACCGGCAGCCATTTGTCGCGGTCTTTTTCTTCTACCTTAAAAGTAACTTTAGCATTGGCAAAATATGAAAATACGCCGCCTATGAAGTAGGATATTCCGCTTGATGCCCAATAATTGAAATGGATAAGGTTATATAATATCTCTATTATTATAAGCCCCATCAACGTATTGATAACGCCGACTATGCAGAAATGAATCACTTCCATTATAAAAGTCTTATTTTTTTCATATAACTGTTTCAATTTACCCATTATCAATTCACCTTATAATACTCCCTATACCATGAGACGAAACCGCTAAGCCCGTCCTCTATAGTAGTATCCGGTTTAAAGTCATAATCATTCATCAAGCCGCTTACATCGGCATATGTCTGATACACATCGCCCGGCTGCATCGGAAGAAATTCTTTGACCGCCGTTCTTCCAAGACACTTCTCCAACGTCTCAATAAAATCCATCAGCTTCTCAGGCTTATTATTGCCGATATTGTACAGCCTGCTGCTCGCTCCTTTAGCGTCAGTCTCAGGCGGATTGCACAGAATATTCTCAATCCCCTTGACAATATCGTCAATATAGGTAAAATCGCGGTACATATCGCCCTGATTATATATTTGAATGGGTTCGCCCGCCAATATCTTCTTGGTAAATTTAAAATATGCCATATCAGGTCTTCCAAAAGGACCGTAAACGGTAAAAAAGCGAAGCCCCGTAACAGGAATCTTATACAGCTTGCTATAGGCATAAGCCATCAGTTCATTGGATTTCTTCGTTGCCGCGTACAGACTCACAGGCTCGTCCACCTTATCTTCCGTAGAAAAAGGAACCTTGTCGTTGCCGCCGTAGACGGAACTGGACGAGGCATATACGAGATGCTCTACCGGAAAATAACGACAGCTTTCCAGTATGTTAAAAAATCCGACCATATTTGACTGTATATAGGCATCAGGATTATCAATACTGTAGCGCACGCCTGCCTGCGCCCCCAGATTCACTGCTATCTGAGGCTGATGCTCCTTGAAAATCCGCATCATTTCCTGCTTGTCCGCCAAATCGCCCTTAATGAACGTATATTTGTCATACTGCTGCAGGATTTCCAATCTGTCTTCCTTCAGCTTAACGTCATAATAATCATTCATATTATCCAGCCCAATGACTGACGCGCCCTGCTCCAACAGCCTTTTAGACAGATGAAAACCGATAAATCCGGCACCGCCGGTAATGAAATATTTCTTATTTATATCCAACGAATTCATATATGCTCCTGACCGGTCAACGACCAATACTGTAATACTCGACTCCTGCGTCCTTCATTTCCTTAACGCCGAACACATTTCTTCCGTCATACACGAGCGGAGTTCTCATCAGTTCTTTAAATTCTGCAGCTTTGAGCGCTTTTATTTCGTCCCATTCGGTAAAAACAAAGCATATGTTGGCAGCTTTCAATGCCTCCTGCGGAGAATCTACATAGTGTATAGAGCCTTTCAAATTGCCGCCCTCAGGATAACGCGCCTGAAAGTTCTTAGCTGCAACAGGATCATAAGCATATATATCCGCGCCGTTTTCTAACAGCAGCCTCACATTATCCAAGGACGGCGCTTCCCTCAAATCATCAGTTCCCGGTTTAAAGGCAAGTCCCAAAACCGCTGTCCGCAGATTCTGGAAAGTAATCATGCGGTCGCTTGCCTTCTTATAAAGCCTGGTTTTCTGCTCCGCATTTACATCCACTGCCGCCTCTACGGTGCGCAGCGTATATCCGTGCTGATGCGCCAGATACTTTAACGCCTTGGTATCCTTAGGGAAACAGCTGCCGCCATATCCGATTCCGGCATTCAGGAATTTGGAGCCTATACGGGCGTCATAGCTCATTCCTTCCGCTACCGCATCAATATCTGCGCCTACCAGTTCGCACAGATTAGCTATATCGTTCATATATGAAATCTTCAGGGCCAGAAAATCGTTACATGCGTATTTAATCATTTCCGCCGAGCGTCTGTTTACTGATACAATCGGAATATTAAAAGGTTCATAGATTTTCTTCAATGTGCTTTCAGCTTCCTTACTCTCTGTCCCTATTATAATTCTTGCCGCGTACAATGTATCGTGTACCGCAGAACCCTGCGCCAAAAATTCAGGATTGGAAGCGACCTCTACCTTTACGTCCCTTACTAAAAAGTCGTGTATAAATTGCTCCACCTTATCGTTTGTACCCACTGGAACCGTAGACTTTACGACCACCAGACAGTCCTTCTCCACGGATTCCGCAATCTGTCTGGACACAGTCGCTATATAGCTTAAATTGGCAGAACCGTCGCTTTGCTCAGGCGTGCCTACGCCGATAAAAATCGCATCGGCATCCCTATAGGCATCCTGATAATCAGTCGTAAAGCTGAGTCTGCCCGCTGCTATGTTCTTCTTCATGAGTTCCTGAAGACCTTCTTCATATATCGGAGTCACGCCCGACTCCATCAATTTTACTTTCTTCTCATCAACATCGACGCAGGTTACATCGTGTCCTTTTTCCGCCAGACATACTCCCGAAACCAAGCCGACATATCCTGTGCCTGCTACCGTTATCTTCATTTAATCATTATACTCCCTTCTCAACCTGTGAATATTATTATGCAATATAAAAATAAGATAAAATTCCTATAAGAATTTTACCTTATTTTATATCAATATGCAATGAGCAATTGCACCCGCCATATTATTTTGGCAGCAAATGCAAGTATGCAGAAACAGAATCCGCCTGATGTTCAGAGCCTTCATATTCGTCCTCAGCCGGCAAAATCACATCAACGACATATCTGCCGCTGCTTTTATTATTCTCAATAATTCCGCCATATTTTCTTACAATGCCTTGCACGCTGTTTAACCCAATGCCATGCTTATTGCCTATCTGTTCCATGCTTTTTTCTATAGTCTTCCCCATGCCCCGCCTACTGTCATAGTCATTTTCAAGATGTATGACAATATGCCCGCCTTCTCTCGCCGTTTTCATACTAAGAAGAATCCCATCCTGTTTGCCGGCGCGTTTCTGCGCGTCTATGGCATTATCCAGTAAATTGCCTATAAGGGCTACAAGGTCAAGGTCTTCCATATTCCGAAAGCGCAAGGGTTCAATAACCTCTATATCCAGAGGGACGCAATTATCGTCAGCATATCCCTTTCTTTCCAGCAACAGTGCATTCAACACCTTATTACTGCATATTATCCCCTTCTCTATATTGCCAATGCCAATTCTCATTTGAGCAATAATGCTGCCTATGTTTTCGCAATCCCCTTCTTCCGCCAACGCCGCCACTGCCCTCATTTGATGCCTCATATCATGTATAAATGTGTCATACTTTTCATGCAGTTCTTCCATATTCTGATAATACTCAGCAGTCTTTTCAAAATGAATGTTTATATTTTCAATTTCACGAGCTTTCATAATCGCCGCCCCAAATATCCAGTCCAAACAAACCATCGCCAAGACAGATATTATAAGCACAATCTCCGCTATAACAAAAGCGATGCCCATCCCGATACTCTTATCGAGTATGTCCTCCAAAATATAAAGACAGACAGCAAATCCGCATATGGCTGCCGAAATAAGCCCAAATATCAGGTCGTGTTCCCTTGAATAATTCATATTTATGGTAGAATTTTTCTTTGAAGCTGACAGTGACTTTACCAGATATAATATAGCAATCAACAGAACGCTTTCCACCAAAAGCTCCAGCACGTCAATTGCGAAATGTCCCGACAGACATTCCACCGACAAGCAGATGGCATGATTAGCAATGGCATAGAAAAACAGCATTCCACGGTGTCCATTGAAAAGAATCATCGAAACAATAAGGCTGCATGCAATGCCCAATAACATGGAAAGCGTTGTGTTTTCCATTCCGTTTAAAAAGCACCTGACAATAGAAACGAATAAAATAACGGCAGATATTATTTTATTGTTCAGTTGGCGATTGTTCACAAAGCCTTTTAACCATATGTACAGAAACCCTGTCTCCAATAGAGCTGTCAATAACTTAAGCATTTCGCGGCATTCCCTTCATTCTTGTATACGATTTTCGCAATTACATAATATGTATTTGGTTCTATATTGCCGCAAAATTTAGGGTTATTGGGGATATCCGCCCGAACCGTATATTTTTTATACCGAACGTGTCGCTAAATGTAAAAATTAGCAATTTTAGTCAGTTTTTTGGAAATTTTTTCCACTTGAGAGCGAAATTTGTCATTTAAAGCTCAAAAAACGATTGTTGGGTATTTTTGTATTAGAATTAAAAAAACATAAGGAAGGGGGCGCTCATATGGATGCTATTTTGAATAAGGTGCAAAAAGAATATGGATATTCTGACTATGAGATTAAGTTGATAAAGTTTTCCATCACTGGAATCTTTTATGATTTGAGTAAAACATTAATATTTCTGATTTATTTCTCCGCTGTCGGCAAGTTCATGGAATTTATCTTTGCCGCAGTGCCGCTTATACTGTTGCGCACCAAGACAGGCGGAATACATTTAAAGAAATACTGGTCGTGTTTCATGTTCTCGCTTATCTATTTCTTTGCAGTTATATATGCACTGCCTACATTAATAACAGTACATCCTCTGGTGGTGTATTTAATCTTATTAATATGTGCAGTTATGGATTATATGCTCGGTCCCAACACATTGAGCAAAAGACCTGCTCCGGCGGAAGATTTTATTAAGAAAGCAAAGATACAAAGCTTTCAAGTAATTTTCATTGTCGCAATACTGTTTTTTATCTTTCCTGATGTTCCTTATCTTATTGTTAGTTTTTGGACTGTCGTATTGCATACGGTTCAATTGTCTATAGCAAAATTATTAAAGGAGGTGAAACATCATGAAGAATTGGCTTAAGAGGAATATGCCTACTATTTGTAGTCTTTGTCTTGGATATACAGTATGGTATCGTATTAGTTCATACAGTTTTGTTCTTTTTGGGGAGCCAGATTTCCCAGTTGAGGACTAAACAGACCTCCCAAAGAGACAGGAATCTTCTTTATGGTTTCTGTCTCTTTATTTTAGGTATTAATACCGTAAAGGCAAGATAATTCTCGCCACCGCGCTTTTCATTGCTTACGATTATATTTCCATTTTTCTCATGCACCAACCGTTTCAATTTAGACAGACCGATTCCTCGCCCTTTTCCTTTGCTGCTGTATCCATTCTCAAAGAAACGCTCCGTCATATCTTCCTCATAATATGCGCTAGCATTTGCCACAACCAGTTCTATATATTCTTCCACATCTTTTATGGAGAAAAATATTTTTCTGATAATGCCACCGTCTTCTGTATCAAAGTTATTCAGCGCCTCTATGGCGTTGTCAGTCAAAATACCCAACATTTCTACCAGTTCATATTCCGGTATAGTTAAGGATTCTTTCTTAATCTCAATTTCATACTCTACTTCAATTCTTTTGCCTTCCGCTTCTTGTATCTTACTGTACATAAAGCCTGCAATCAGTGGATTCCCTGATGCAAGCACCAGTTTTGTCTTTTCATTTTGTTCAATTACATATCCGCAATATTCCTGCTGTTTCTCTGCCAGTTCTTCATAATTATCCGTAGTGTATATCATACTTAAGATAGCATTAATATGATTCTTCATATCATGCTGACGCTCCCTGACAAGCATAATCAAATTATCATACGCGCCATAATATAGATTATTCATTTCCAGCTGCGCTTTTCTTTTTTCTGCTTCGACTCTGGATTTCTGCCACTCATATATGATAAATAAAAATATTAATATGAAATATACCATTTGAATATATAATTCTTTTAATATTGCGCCTTCCCCTTTCATTTTATAAAAATTCATACCTAATCCAAAAAATACAAGAATTGTAACTCCTGCAATTATCTTGTCTCTTTTGATGAAAAAGTCAGATAATCTCTTTAGATTCACTTTATAACTGAGTAAAATAATAATTATAAAGCAACCCATATTAATTAGCAGTTCATTTATGTAACCTTGTTTATAGTTCCTATAAAATATGCAATACAACGGCAAAAATACTAGTAATTGAAAAATCGCAACCGTTATATAAGCAAGAGAACAATTTACCAACGTAAGTTTTACACTTTCAGCATAATATATTAATCCATACAAAAACATTCCAATGTAAATTAATGAACCCAAGTACCTAGGAAATCCATAGTTATCAATACCAACTATCAAAAATAATACAGCTATGACCAACACAACAGCGTGAATACTAATTTTCAGCTTCTTCCCAAACAATTCAGCCAGACAATATAAATATGCAAATAGCTCTATAAGATTTTTAATATTCCTAATCATTTCTTTCGTTCCTCAAATACTTATTTCAACCGTCAAGAGCATGGACGCATATGCTTCCTCTTGAGGTCCTTGGAAAACGCCGGCACTTAGTGAAAAAGACGCAAAGCGGCTTTTGAACTTAGTACCGCTGCGATTTTCCACGGAGCGAGAGCGTACCTCAAGTGGAAACATATGCGTCCATGCTCCCAACAGCCTAAATATATGTGCCACGCTCCCAACAACCTAAATATATATGCCACGTTCCCAACAACCTAAATATATATGCCACGCTCCCAACAACCTAAATATATATGCCACGCTCCCAACATCTGAAATGCTACAATAACCTTACTTCCACCTCAGCCGCTAATCATCATATGTTTCAGCAACTTCTGCTTAAATGTATTGCCAAATTCAATCAGTTCTTTTACATCCCTAAGTTGCACATACCTGTTGACAACATCAACCTTATCTATGTAATCCACGTTTATTATATGATACCTGCTGCATTGTACGAACCTGTCAGAACCCAGTTCCTGCAATATTTTCTTATTGGCTTTATAAGGCAGGCTAAGATTCCCATTAGTACAGTGAACAATCTGTCCCGCCCTGCTGTTCTCTATGTAGATAATATCAGAGATTTCCTTCTTATACAGAATCCCATCCTTGCGGAAGAAGATGCTCTGAGACGTATTATCATTTACCGGAAAGTCGAGCGCCTCAGCAATCACCTCGGATACCTTCTGCACGTCATACGGTTTCTCAACATAATAATAACAATGAAGGTCACTGTAGGCATATAATTCAGGGTCTTCTAACGCAGTAGTAAATATTATAGGCGTATACTTATATTTCTGGAATGTACGAAGGTATTTGGCAAAACTCATTCCTGATACGTCGCTGGGATTGGCAGTGTCTAAGACAATATCCAGCATAAACAAGTCAATATTGTTTTTAACTGCCAGAAGCGTCGCCTCTTCCTCGTTAGAAGCTGTTTTTATTTCCACATCATTTCTAACATTCTCTATTATCTTGACAAGCATATCCCTGCTTCTAATGTTATCTTCTACGATAAGAACCGTTTTCATGCTGTATCTCTTCCCGTCAGTGATTATAAAATGTATCTTACGCAGGCTGCCCTGAATGATTTCTCCTTCGACCTGCTTATGCTTAAGCGCGTGCCGTTTTTCAACTCAAGTTCATGGGTATCCCATTGTTTCAAGTAATGGCAGTTTACCAGATAACTGTTATGTGGAAAGGCAAAGCCAAACACGCATAACTGCTCATACAGTTCTTTAGTCTTTTCTTTGACATTGATAACCGACACTTCATCAGGCACATCATAATAGTGGATATTGCTTCCATTCTTGGCAATTTCTATATAAAGAATCTTGTCCACGTCAATGGGCATCATAGTTTTGCCTCTGGTAACCATAATCCGATTTTTCTCACAGCGTCTGTACATCTCCTGCACCGTTTCCAGCAGGCTTTTTCTCAGTTCTCGTTTCTGCTCTTTACGCACATACCGATAAGGCGTACATTTAAAGTCTGATGTCTTCGGTAAAGTTTTATCCGTACAAAATACCAACAGCCCATCTTTATTTAACTTCCTATACTCCTTGGCAATTTCCCTTCCGCTTTTACCCGGCAGCATAATATCCATTATAACCAGATTATATCTGCTCACGCTTGCCTTGAGCAAATCCTCGCCATTGTTAAACATGGATATCTTAAAGTCTCCCTGTTTTAGTTCGCCCTCAAGCAGAATGTCCCTTATCTCTCGTGCGCTCTTCCTTTCATCATCGCAAATTGCAATCCATAATAATTCTTCGCCTGTGTAATACATACTCTCCGCCCTCTTACAGTCTTTCTATTTATTTTATTTTACATCATTAACTATGTTTATTTTCTATTTACAACATAGTATGGTAGTTATTTTCATTTTATTACACTTTATAGTATTTCATCAAACAACAACTTGTTGTGTGATAATATCTGTAACAACAAACGCAATAATTTATGTGTATTTTTCGCATTAAAATCAGAAAATAAGGTTATGAAAACATTAAACACCATTTTAAGAGATTTAAGAGAAGATAATGATTATAAGCAGGAAACTGTTGCCAAATATCTGGGCGTGTCACAGCAGACGTACTCTAACTATGAAAATGGAAGGCGCGAAATCCCCATTGAAGCTGTCAAAAAGTTGTCCGCATTATATAAGGTAAGCACTGATTATCTTTTGCGTTCAGATACCGCATATATGGGAAATCTGGATATGAAGGCAACTTATATTGATAATATCACAATGCACGATATTGTCTATGATTTGCAGTCACTGAACGATGCAGACCGAAAGAATCTTGTGAAATATATCAAATTCCTGCATCAAGAGTCCGATTAACATACATTCGTATGTTTGTTTTTTCTTTTTGTCAACATCAATACGTTGTAAAACCTTGTTTTCAATTTGTTGTGTGTTATCTTAGTTTTACAACAAGTTGAATTGTGTATGAACATATATTTAAGAAAGAAGCAAGGTCGCAAGTATGAAACAAATACATGAGTTTATGCGTGCATTAAGGGAGCAACATGGCTATACTCAGGAGTATATTGCCAAATACTTAGGAATCACGCAGCAGACATATTCAAACTATGAATTAGGGACTCGTGAAGTTCCTCTACATCATATCGTCAGGCTATCACACCTTTATCAGGTAAGCACAGACTATTTGCTGGGAATCAAAAATCCATACGCCGGAAACATCAATCTGTCACAAGAGTATTTCGACGGACTCTCTCTGCATGACTTTATATATAACATCCAGCAGTTTGATGATGAAAAGAGAAAAAGTCTTGCCCAGTTTGTACGTTTCCTGAACAGTCAAGAATAGAGTCTCACACCCTGCCGGCAGTATCGGCGGATTTGCCGCGCACATCGCAAATAAGCGGCGTCAATGCAAGCATCAGTCCAAGCGTAAGCGGATTGCACGGATGGAAAACCCATTCCGTAAGTCCGGCGACGGCAAATACGATTACCACAGTAAGCGGAAGCAGACTGCACATTCTGTCTTCCTTCCTTTTATTATAATAAACCGCCGACTGTATAAACGTATACAGTATAAACAAAATAAATATAATTCCTACAGGAATCCCATGGTCGTATGCCACTTGAATATATATGTTGTGTGCATGAACATTGCCAACGCTGCCGTCCTCGCTCCTAAGCTCCATGTCGTCATGCCCTGCCATATTCAGATGCGATATATATAGCTTAAATAAGTCCAGCCTGCCGTTGGAATATGTTTGCAGTTTTTCTTCCTGTGTCTCCTCCTCAGTTTCAGAAGGCAGCATGGCGCCGATGGAATTTACTGATGCCAGCAGCATTTTGTCAACATCATTATCGTTTTTTGAAGTTATAATCGATTCAATGCAGTCCTCTTCCGGGATTCCTAGCACCTTCATCTCAAATAATCGTATAAATCCACGAATAGTCATATAATACTGACCATCCATTTTTCTTACATCTATAATATCGGCTGGCAACCATTCAATATCAAATTTTTCCGGCTGGGCGACAACGGAGGGCACAATACGCTGCAGAGTAAAAACTGCCGGAAAGCATGCAATAACTGCTGCAATTAACAGCGCTGCCACAGATAATGCCTTTTTCTTAAAATGATTGCTCAAGCATACAATTGGGAAAGCCACAATGAACATTAAAACAATTGCAAGGTAGCCTGTCCGGGTTAATGTCAAAATAAGATATACCACAGAAATTCCAAACAGCGACAATTCTTTCCAGATATAAGAAAGTTTAGGGTTATTGCGATATAAATGTATGAGTTTGACAAATGCCGCACACGCTATCAATAACAGATACTCAGCGGTAACTGTTACTGTATGGAAAATAAACGGGTATCTTGACTGCTGGAAGATAACATAAGGCCTGTGCATCAGACAATAACATGTCATTACAGCAAAATGGAGCAATATCCCATTGCAAATATTACATAACAGCCGTTCTTTTTTGTCCCATGCCGCAATGCGCAAATAATAAAGCGCAAAAACGCATGCCAAATATATAGTCCAGCCTCTGGTATTGCGGAATATAATCAGCAGCGCAAGGAATACCGCCACAATTATTCCGTACTTTGAGATTCCTTTGACCTGCTTACGAAGCAAAATAGCAACCGTATTAATAATGACAATTCCCGCAATCACAGCCGCGTATATAGTAAGCCGCAGAATCTGCATTCCATCTTCTGTTGCAACATTCGCCACATGTGCGTTGTAATATAAATATCCGGCGGCGGCAGCTATTATAATGTATAACAGGTTAATACGGTTAAAAATTTCCTTGCGCTTATATGTTACTATAAGTGACAGCCCCAAATAGAACAACATCTCCAGATATGCGATTGTATGCTGATCCTCATAAAGTGCATTCATATAATGAACCGTCGCCTGAAATGCCAAAGCCAAAAAAGCTGCCTGAAGATAGTCCGTCCATCTGTCACGCAAAATCGACAAACCCATATCATTGCTCTTATGCTCTCTCTTATGGTACACACCATACAGCAGAATTGATGCCACAATCAAAATACCTGTCTCAAAGAAAATTATATCCAAACCATCATAAATAACATAGCTATTAAGGGCCGCGGTATTTTTAAATAGATTGCACGGCCATATTGCAATCATACATATGGCAGCGGCAACTACAATTATCGGACCTGCTATCCGTTTCCACACTGTCTCCACCGTAAGCAGATAATTCTTCTCAGGATGTTTCTCATAGTGTTTCTTTGATAAGAAAGTAATAAGCATGCCTAATAGCACAATAGCGGCATAACACGCAAACGATTTGCCTTTTCCAAACGGCAGCTCATAGTCATATTCCGTTATAATATTCCTGCCCCTGACTTCCGTACCGCCATAAAATAACTGTTTGTTATAGGTCGTTCCTGATGTCGCCGTATCCTCATACGCCACATAGAACTCTTCCGAAACCCCCTGTATCATATAGCAGTATTCCTTACCGGCTTCCACGTCCTGATCAAGCTCTATCGCATATAATCCGGGCAGTCCTTCCGCATTTTCGACAATGACGTTCTTGTCCATAATGGGGTTATAATCTGCGTCAAACAGAATAAACCTGAATTCTCCGCCCGCATTTTCGTTCAACAGGTAGATTTTGATATCCGCTATATGGCTGTACGTCGCAACAAACCTCTGCGCCGCCAGATTATCGCCTTTTATGGCTTCTGAGTATGCAGAAATCTCCTGATTGCTTACTACGACAGGATTTTCGGTTACGAAACGCGTCGGCCGCAATATTAAAATACAACAAATCACAATCCAGGCCACCCCGCAGAGCGCCTGATGCTTATTAATAATTTTATCCATTCTTATATAAACTCTTTCCTATATTTTTTAATACCACATTAATGTCTCTTATAATAAAATTATACGCTGCTTTCATTCTCTGAGTTTCCAGATATGGGCATTTCCATATTCCGTTATCATCTCTTTCCCTCCCTGTTCGCAAAGCAAATCAATCTCTGAGCCTATGCTTGTCAGAATATATTTGGATTGTAGTCCTGCAAAATCCTCCATATTAATTTCTTTGGTGTACAGTTCTATGCCAGCGCCTTCGGGTATTGCATACAGATATGTATAGTCTACTGTAATCGGCCATATAATCGTATTATCCCAAGGCGTATCGGCAGCCAAATCACAGAAATCCACCTTCATCATGTCATTTCTGCCTTTTTCCAACATAGCCTCTTTTTCGTATGTATACATTGGCAAAGAATATATACACGAATCAGCCTCTTTTATGCCAAAAGCCCATACAAAAGCAGCTAATGCTAATATATATCCCTTCACGGATTTTACCTCAAGAGAAAAAATAAATATAAATATTAAAATAAAGGCTGCCGAATACCGAACCCCATTACCAATGTTCGCCAGATAAATAATGGCTAAAAGCATTACGCAAAAATAGAACAACCACCAGCTTAGCCATCTCCTTCTCTCTTTATTATCTTTGTTTAACAGAATCACACAGAGAAAATAAGCTATTGCTATAAAATATATAAAATATATCCCCCCCATAGGAAGTCCATATATATTGGTTTCCCAAAAGCTTTCCCATATTTGTTGTATAGCTGAAACAAATATTATTATAATATTATATACCCCATATATCGGGCTATCAAATAATATCTTTAACCAGCTAAGCTTAATCATGCTTTCAGTATATGCCGAACAAAAATTTCGGCTAATAAAAACAGCCATTCCACAACTGAACAATACCCATGCAATCTCAAGAAGAACAACCGATTTCTTATGATGCTTTTTATACAAAAAGTACCCCGGCAATACCATCAGAATCAAAAAATATGGCCTCATCTGGAATAATAGGAATAGTATGACATTCATTATAACCACATAACGAATCTTAACATCATACAGATTCCTATACATCTTAATAGAAATTCCAAGAAAAATTATTGTCAAAGCATATACAGGCGTTTCCATCATTCCTGACAAAACATATCGCGTCATAAATGTATGAGAGCAATATAACAGACAGATAAATAATGCTTGACTCAATGATGGACGTACAAGTATTGCAAATATGACCATCGAAATTGTCATAAGCAGAATATTGCAGTATATGGGTGACAGCAGAGACCAGCCAAAAATTTTGGCATACACAACGTGCATCAACATTATAACAAAGTTCCACGGCCCCAGCGTTCCAATATTGGCTGTACTGCCATTGTATCCGAAGTAACCCAATGGCATATTATACTTTGCCATACCTTCAATCATTTTATAATAAAAAATCTCATCATTCCAAGTAGAATTTGCAATAAAAATATTGGTTAGATCAAGGGTATGGCATGTTCTTAGACACAACAGCAAACAAGACAATATTGGCGTTAATGAGAAACCCAATACTGACAAAATAAATTTATAATCTATTTTTTTTGCCCCCGCCATACTTTATCACCACCTCTTCTTTTCGGTTCAAATCTGCCATTTATGGCAGATATAAATCCAGCTATATGTACTTAGAATATTAATTTATATAAATAATATAAACCGGAAATAGCAGGATTAAAAGCGCCATTCGTATATAAATAACGTATTCCTGAACAAACATGCAAAATTAACAGTATCCAGCCAACTATCAGCCTTATATTATTTCCTCTACTCTTATTTCTTTCTGCATGCCACAGTATAAAAATCTTTACAGCCTCAAGCCACAATAGCGCCCCTCCTAAATAATAGCCCCAGAAAAAATTACCGTGCCATCTTCTCTCTCCTTTTTCCGCTAAAATCGCAGCCTCCAGAAAGCCTGCAAAGAAAACGCTTAATGAAATTTTTGTTCCAACATCCCATATCCTTATACTCAATAGAAGAACATAAAGAGGAAATGCAATAAATAACAATATGGATATATATGGATTAGGTGAAAAAATCTTCCACACACCCATCCACTCAATCTCTATTCCCGTCGTCAAACTTGCCATAGCCTGAAATAACGCTACTAACGCCGCAGGAATAAAGGCACAGGCAACCTGAAAATGAAGGCTAAATTTCTTATATCCTGATATGCACATATCCATCAACATATATAATCCCAACCCCGGAATAAATACATAAAAGAAACTCGGTTTAGCCAGATTAGCAAGCACACTCAGCCCTGCCAAAAACCACCATTCTTTTTTAAAAGCTATATGTTTTTCATTCTTGATATAAATATAGCATATCAGCAAAAAAATAATTATGCCTATGGGTTTTACAATAAGATAAGTCGGATTATGATATATATTAATAGAGCCTTGCCCCAAGTATACATTTTTATTAAACCATGGCATATAAATTGCCTGTACCAACATTAGAATCAGGGTAAAGCCTATGCCATACTCTCTTATACGTATATCCTTCTCCCTGCATATAAAGTCCAAATAGAAAAATATTATACAATAAGTCAATAGATTACATGCTATAACAACAATGCCAGCACAGTAATTCAGCGATATTCCCATAATTTTATACAAAAAATTTACAATAACATGATAGAGCGGATATGAAATAGTATTAAACATTGATTTAATGCCATTTATTGTACATGCCTGCTGTGAATGCCAATATATGTCCGATTCCGGCAGCTGCATCTGTTTCATGGTAAATGCAAATGACCCTGCTGCAATAAAAAATACTGCCAACATCTGGAGTATACGATATCTGATTTTCATTTTTTTGTCATTTAAACTGTACATATACTTCTTGTATGATATTTATAGGAATAAAACACCATAACTTCCTTTCTTTTTCACTATTCACAACATCTACATAATATCACATTTTCTTCTTCTTGAAAATTGATTTAGCGTATCTCAAAAAGCGAAACTCCACTCTTTTACTTTAATGTGAGAAGGTATACATCCACCAAGGTGCCGCTTTCAAATACTTCCTTAAGAAACCGCCAGTCATAGAAATCCGAATATTTCTCAGGTATATCACTGCCTGAATCCAGTAATAGTATAATCTCTTGGTTGGCCGCTAAATCAAATTCCCCTATATTAGCCAAATTATCATATGGTTCCGCGGCAGTAACAATCTGGTCCACATATACCGGCTTATCCGGCGCATAATACGATAAAACGCCATAAATAGCCTGCGGCAGGGAAGTCTGAATGACATAAGAGTCACAGGATGCGTTTTCGTCGGCAAAAGATTTGTCTATTGGATTTTCCACAATCAAACCTTCCTCCTGAAAATTTTCCTTATAATTGACGGCTCCGCCGCAAAGCGCGACTACCATTATAACCGCTGCCAATGCCTTAAACTTAATATGGCAGAGTCCGACTGCCATAAAAACAATAAGAAATGGGGCTGCGGGTATCACATAGCGGATTACAAACACAGGCCGGACCAAGAGCGATGCCGCTACGCCGATTATTATTGTGCCTGCCGGAACGGACAAGGCACAGGCAGAAACCGCTATCGCCTTTTTACTGCCGGACAAAATGACAAATGCAAATACAATTATATACGAACACACGGCAAGTATTTCAAAATGTTCCAACCCTGCTGCCGAAAACATTGTTATTACATATTCCTTTATCGTCCAGCGCGTTATTTCAGAAATCCAATAATCATTATTTACCTTATAGACAAGCTGACTGATAAAACTGCCTATCCACGGCAGATACAACACCGCTGTTATAAGCACGGCCGCAGACCACTGCTTTAATATTCTTTTTTTCTTTAAAAACGCCGCTGCCAGCAGAATACAGTATATGATTCCTACGGATACCATCGCGAAATAATGGGTATAGCTGGCGCATACTCCGGAAATAATCCAAATCCAGTAACTCTTTTTAGTGTTTTCCTCATAATACTCATACGCATAGATTCCATTGATAAAAACAAAAAGAGCTGCAAGGGAATACATGCGTATCTCAATGGCATATGCAAGCAGGAAAGGATAAAGCAGAAACAAGATCATAAATATAAGCGAGACTTTTTCATTAAATATCTTTTTTAACCTTCCCCCCCCAATTACTAAAATCAGAACAAACGGCGCTATTGAAAAGATTTTCGCGGCAATAATAGAATAGCGAAAAGGCTGTATACAGAATTTTAGTAAAATATAATAGAGCGGAGGATGGACGTCTGCCGCCGTAATTTTACAAATCTGCGCATAGCCATGTTTTATAAGGGAAAGCGTGTATGCCTCATCAGCCCAGATATACCGCCCCCTCATCAATAATATATACATGAGCGTACCCACAGCCGTAATAACTCCAAACAGAATATGGTAACGCATGTTATCTTTATGCAGTCTTGCTTTCAAATTTCTTTCCCTCCAATGTCACAGCCACAAAAAGAGGCAATGCAAACCACAGAATCAGTGCGTATCTGACCAGATACGTCGGTCCAAGGAGCATCGTCAGCCAGACCAAAAACATCATCAGATACGGCGGCAGGACATAATACTTTCTCCTATAAACGGCGTAACTAAAAGCAAAAGAATAACACCAAAACATAAACCCCGGAGAAAACAGCATGGAGACAAGCGGTATTTTCTCCTTGGCAATTTCCAGTGACATTTTTCTATATACTTCATCCAACCACGGAAGCTTGCTTTCCCTTACGCCGGGCTGCTCCGTTTCATACTCAAAATAAGAACTATCCTGATACACAAATGTAAACTTATTATGACCTCTATATACATCAATAACTGTATCAGGATACCATAAGCCATAGGTATTTACCAGCCACGCATTAATATAAGTCAAGGGTTTCTTTAAGCCGATTTTTGCCCACAGTTTCATATACTTAAGTTTGTCCGCCTCATAAGCGGCATTTTGAAATTGATATTTGACTTCATCCGACAGCTTGGGATTATAAAGTTCAAGCGCCTCTTCCGGCAGTATTTCGTGCAGCGTGGCAATGTCGGCGTCTTCAAACGCATCCTTATTATATTTATATGCCCTTGTAAGCTGCTGTATCGGCACTGTCAATATTTCCTGATTTTCTGAATCATCGGCATGGAGTACAAATGTCAGCGTTTCGTCTATCAGAAAAAAGGAAACAAAAATAACGGCTATCATCAGGGCAATTTTGCGAAAATACTTTTTAAAAAATATTAAAATAACTGGTGTCATGATAATAAAAGCATACAGGGCGTTTCTTCTAAACAATAGCATAACAAGCGTACTGAAAACAAAAATAAGCATTTTTATTTTTGATGTAAAAAAGCCCTCAGGCTCAATGCCCATCTCCAGCATACTTATCACTACGATTAACAAAGCCGCCGTAAAAATCGTATCCTTAGTTGAACACATGGCATACATTACAATCACGGGGAACAGTGCATAATATATTACAGAGGCAAGCCTAAGCCGCCCTGACACCTTCCTTTTTTTGAGAAAGTTTAACAGATACGTAAATGTTCCCGCTACGATAAGCATCTGCACAATCATATAACAGGCGATGCCAAGGTTATAAGAACCCGTTACTTTATGCACTGCGCAGATTATGCCGCCAAGCATCAATACATGCACAAGCGGGTGATGAGTGGAAAATGTCCTTAACGCTACCTGCAGATATTCCGTCTGCGCATCATATACGAAAAACCCCGGATACACTGCAAGCAGCACGGGAATCCAGCATATAAACAAGCACAGATATATCATTAAGTTTTCATGTTTTTTAATAAAATCAATAAACTGCGGCACTTTTACAGACTGCGCATGATTTGACGCTCTTCCCTCTATATCCCCTATAACTTTCCAGAGCTTTCGTATGGGAATGGCGAAAAAGCATGTTAATATGGGAATTGCAATCCACAATTCCAATTCTTTAAAATTGACGCTCCCCTCCGTATCTAAGCGTACTCCAAAAAGCATTGCCACAGAAAATAGAAATGATAAAATTCCGGCGATTATCCAGCCCCTTGTTTCATGTATGTCAATGCCGTTAAGCGAAGAATTTAACACATATATACATAAAATCCATGCAAATACCGCGAATATGCTATTCGTAAATCCTAAATTACCGTCTTCTAAATTTAATATCTGCGGGAAGCAAAAAACTCCTACTGTGGCAATTACAACGGAAATAATTTTCAGATTTATTTTACATTTACCCTCGTTCATCAATGCACTCCCTTACCACATATTGCGGCGAGTTATTAAGCGATATATAAATCCTCCCGATGTATTCCCCTATTATGCCGAGCATAAGCATCATCATGCCGCCGATGAACATAATTGCCGCCATAAGCGAACTGAAACCGATTACCACATTGGGATCTATTAGTTTCCTTATAATTGTATAGATTCCGTATATAAATCCCATACACGCTGCCAATGCACCAATAAAAGTGGCAATCCTGAGCGGTTTGATGCTAAACGCCGTAAAGCCGTTAAACCACAGCGCAAGCAGTTTGCCCAGAGTATATCCGGAAGAGCCGATTTCACGCTCCCTGTGATTAACGTCTACATTTGCTATTTTTTTGGTTGTACGGAGAACCAGCCCGATTACATAGGGATATGGATTGGTATAACGCACCATTTCATCAATTATAAATCTTCTTACTGCAAAATAACTGGATACATACAGGTCTTTCGCCTTTCCCAGCATCACTCTGGCCATTAATTCATTGACTTTACTTCCAAAATTGCGGAATGCCGAATGTTGTTTATGTTTATATCTGGCATATACTGCGTCATATCCTTCTTCCAATTTCTCGAGCAGTTTCCCGACTTCATCGGCGGGCGTCTGGCCATCATCATCAAGGCATACTACAATATCGCCGTGTACATAGTGGAATCCCGCCATCAACGCCGCGTGCTGTCCGAAATTTCTGGCAAGATTTACCCCGCAGACATTATTTTTCTCTTTACAGATGCGTTTTATTTCTTCAAAAGTATCATCAGGCGAACTGTCATTTACCAGCACAATTTCATACTCATACTCTTTCATTGTTTCCATTGCCGCATTAATTTCTTCTACCACTTTACCAATTGTGCGCGACGAATTATAGCATGGAATTACAAAGCTAACCAACTTGCTCATTTATTTGCCTCCATAAAGATGACTTTTCTTTCTATACCATTTATCATAACCATGTCCTGCCTGTCTTTCAACAATTTAAAACCTGCCTTATCATAACTCCTTATAGCGCTGATATTGTCCGCAAACGCCCTTAAAAATACTGATTTAAGCTTAAGCTCTTTAAATGCGTACTCAAGCGCAAGTTGCGCCGCTAAGGTTCCGTATCCTTTGCCTACGGCGTCGTCTTCCCCGATAAATATACCGTACTCTGCCGTAGCGTTATCTTTGTCTATATCCCTAAAGTATACGCTTCCTACGGCGCGTCCGCTTTCATTTTCACATATAATAAACTGAACGACATAACCGGGCTTTACCTGCGTTTCTATCCAGTTAAGATGCCCTTCCACGGTAAACGGTTTCTGATATATAAAGTTGTTCCGCACTCTTGGATTATTACGCCATTCTACAATTTTTTCAGTGTCAGACGCTTCCATCAGGCGCAGATAAATCAGCCCTGATTTCCCACATATTTTTTCTTCCATGTGATTCACTGTCCTTATCTCCCATTATGCTTATTCCGCCACTACCTGACAGACTGCAAACCTTTCTTCAATTAAATCTATCTGCCTGACATGAGCCGTAACGCCTTTTTGCGCGTAATATTCCTCAAGCCAGCCGGTATTGCCGGTCTGTTCTTCCATATCGACTATGAAATATACAAATGGGTTATATAAAAGCCCGTCCTCCATAGTCGTAATGCCGGCTTTTTTTAGCTTTTCTTTATAAAGCGGGCTTTTACACATCCAACCGCCCATTATATCATAATTGGCAAATGAATTATCCACATCTTTAAATATTTTCTGAGAAAAACCCACAGTTGAGTATACGTCCTCAAAGTAATAATTTTCAGGATGCGCCCTGCAATACTCTGCGATAGCCTGTCCGCCCCTGTTAGCTTCTTCTCTGCTTTGCATATCCAGACTCACTGTCTGAAAACTCTTAGGAACAAAAATTATGCACATTAATATTATAAGCGCTGGCGTCGGCAGCATCAATATTTCCGGCAACTCCCTAATGTTTTTCCAACATATCAGTCCCACTTCCGGCAGTCTTATACTCTTCATCCTCATGCACAACAGTCCCATAAGCACCATAAATTCCGCCAGATACAGGGAGTGGGTGATTCTTTCAGGGTATCTGCCCTGCATCAGAATATACAGCCACAATACCATTCTGAATATTACAAGCATGGCAAGCTGCCAGAGGAATGAAAGCCTTCTGCCCATTGTCTCTTCTGTGCGCATATTCAGAATCCCCAATATGAAAACACATATATATCCTAAAAGCACCAGCATATTATATGGTGCGTCTTCTGCATGGAAAAGGCGATAAATACAGAGTTTTGTCTGCTGCATTAAACGTCCTGCCAAGGATGCGTTATCGCCTGTTGTTGCAGCATAGTCTGCAATCCGCTCCATGGTTTCGCCATCAATATCCTCAGATAATCCAAAATTATAATTGGCAAGGAGTTCCTGGTGCGAATCGTTTAATCCAATCGATGCAAGATATTCCCCATGTTCACCGCTTGTAAGTATATCATAATGGAAATCGTAGACTTCTGTTCTGCTGTTAAAGAAAGAAACAAAAGACTTCCAGTCCTCACTTCCATAGGCAGCAAAATCAATCAACCTGCTAACAAGCATTCCGCATAAAATAACACATATTATGATTCCATATTTCAAAAAGTTCTCTTTTTGAAAAAACTTCTTTTCCTCAGCCCATCTGAATAAACCGGCAATACATATGAAGGGAAATAACAGCAAAAGCATCTCGGTGCGAAGCTGATAAGCGAAAATAACAAGCGTTATTGCAGGGATATTCTTAAATACAAACTCCTTTATCGACAATTCGCTCTTAGTAGTCATAAAAAGAAATATTGCCGCAGCCGCCATCATGGCGCAAGTCAATGTATACTGTATGGCGATAATATGTGGCAACGTTATCCCCCACACAAACGCAGTAACCAACGCCATACACCCCGCCTTAGCATATCGCTGCTTACACATCTGCAGCAATCGCAAGCCTACCAGATAGACACAGCCCATCTGGCAGATAAACAAAAACAGACCATACCATGGAATATTCCCGCACAGTCTGTAAAGTAAACTTATAAATACTCCCAAAATATACAGCGTCTGCATGTTATGACCGTCAGGGGTTCCCGAATAAGCCCCTGACATAATGTCTTTCATCATAACATCATCGTTCATATCATAATAAAAATCAAAGAGCAGACTCAGCAGAATTATATTGACTATTACAGTCAAGCAGGCAATTATACAGTTCTCATATTTCGCCCAAGCTTTTTGAATCTTCATGAAGTATATACCTTCCTGATATCCCCGCCTAATTAAGCATAGAACAGCTTAATCTGCTCTGTAATATATTCAACCTCGTCCGCCGTCAGCTTATAGAACATAGGCAGACGCAGCAGCCTGTCGCTTTCTGCGGTTGTATATCTATCTTCCCCGTGAAATCTTCCGAATTTAACGCCTGCCGGCGCCGTATGAAGCGGAACATAATGAAATACTGCCATTATATCCTTTTCCTTAAGGAAAGCGCTCAATCGGCTTCTTTCCTCCAAGTCTTTCGTTTTAATGTAAAACATATGCGCATTATGGCTGCAATGTTCAGGAATGTATGGAAGTTCTATCCTGCCGCTGTCCGCAAGCGGAGTAAGCAGTTCCTTATACTGATTCCATCTGTCCATACGCGCCTTGGTGATTTCGTCGGCGATTTCCAACTGAGCATACAGATAAGCGGCATTCATATCGCTTGGCAGATATGAAGAGCCATAGTTCTGCCAACGGTACTTATCCACCTGCCCCCTGAAATATTTACTGCGGTCTGTGCCTTTCTCCCTGAATATCTCAGCATTCTCAATATTTTTTTCATCACGGATCAGTAAAGCTCCGCCCTCGCCCATACTGAAGTTCTTCGTCTCATGAAAACTGAAACAGCCGAAATCTCCAAATGTTCCAAGCGCTTTGCCTTTATATGACGCCATAATGCCCTGTGCAGCGTCTTCTACTACCATCAGATTATGTCTGCGGGCAATATCCATAATGGTATCCATCTCGCAGCCTACTCCTGCGTAATGTACAGGCACTATAGCTTTCGTATGCTCAGTAACAGCATCTTCAATCAGGTTCTCATCGATATTCATGGTATCCGGTCTGACATCCACGAATACAGCTTTCGCTCCGCGCAGTACGAAAGCGTCCGCTGTGGAGACAAAAGTATATGAAGGCATGATTACCTCATCGCCCTCTTTGATATCAGCAAGCAGCGCCGCCAATTCCGTCGCATGGGTACAGGAAGTCGTCAGAAGACATTTAGTGGTTCCGGTTTTCTCCTCTATCCATTCACTACACTTTCTTGTAAATGGACCGTCACCGCATATCTTCTGGTTCTCAATGGCTTCCTTCATGTACTTAAGTTCGTTACCCGTATAGGGGGGTACGTTAAAACTTATCATTTTTACCTACTTTCCACTCTTCTTCGGTATTACCACCTTGTCAAGCTTCCAAATTTCGTCTACATACTCCTGAATAGTTCTGTCGGACGTAAACTTGCCACAGCACGCCGTATTCAATATGGCGCTCTTCGCCCATGCTTTCTCGTCCTTATACGCTGCTTCCACTTTCCTTTGCGCCTCGGCATATGCCTTGAAGTCTTTCAGAATAAAGTACATATCCGCCTTTGAAGTACTCTGCGTATTCAATAAAGAATTATACAGAGTCCTGAACAGTTCAGGGTCATTCGGTGAGTAAGTGCCGTTAATAAGCTGCATCAGCACTTTCCTTACGTCCGGGTCGTTGTTGAAAATTTCCATCGGATTATATCCGCCGTTGTTCTCATAATTAATTACTTCATCAGAACTCAATCCGAAGATAAAGGCGTTTTCTTCTCCAACTTCTTCAACAATCTCCACATTTGCGCCGTCCATGGTTCCAATTGTAAGCGCACCGTTAAGCATAAACTTCATGTTGCCGGTTCCCGACGCTTCCTTGCTTGCCGTAGATATCTGCTCGGATACGTCTGCTGCCGCAAATATAATCTCAGCATTGGACACCCTGTAATTCTCAATAAATACAACTTTTATCTTGCCGTTGATTGCCGCGTCGTTATTTATCACGTCGGCAACCGAGTTGATAAGCTTGATAGTCAGCTTGGCGTTGCGGTAGCCTGCTGCCGCTTTCGCGCCGAAGATAAAGGTCCTCGGATAGAAATCCATATCCGGATGCTCTTTTAACTCATTATACAGATACATAACATGCAGTATGTTAAGAAGCTGGCGTTTGTATTCATGCAGCCTCTTAACCTGAACATCGAAGATGGAGCGCGGGTCTACTTCAATACCGTTATTCTCTAAGATATATTTTGCCAGACGCACCTTATTCTGATACTTGATATTCATAAATTCCTGCTGCGCTTTTTCATCGTCGGCATATACCTTTAACTTGCTGATTTTGGATAAATCGGTAATCCAGTCATTTCCTATATGGTCCGTTACCCAGTTTGCAAGCAGCGGGTTGGCATGAAGAAGGAAACGCCTCTGGGTAATGCCGTTGGTCTTATTATTGAATTTCTCGGGCATCATCTCATAGAAGTCCCTCAGTTCCTGATTTTTAAGGATTTCCGTATGTAATCTCGCCACGCCGTTGACCGAATAACCGGCTGCAATGGCAAGATGCGCCATCTTAACCTGTCCGTCATAGATAATCGCCATCTTGCGGACTTTCTCCTGATTGCCCGGATAACGCTGTTCTATACGCGCAATAAATCTGCGGTTGATTTCCTCGATAATCTGATATACGCGCGGAAGGAGTCTGGAGAAAAGTTCAATCGGCCATTTTTCCAAAGCTTCCGACATAATGGTATGGTTGGTATATGCGCAGGTCTTAGTCGTAACTTCCCACGCCTCATCCCATGTAAGATAATAATCGTCCATCAGGATGCGCATCAATTCCGCTACCGCTACCGTAGGGTGCGTATCGTTCAACTGGAACGTAACCTTCTCATGGAACTTCCTTATATCATCATGCTTACGCATATATTTCTCCACAGCTTCCTGAACAGAAGCAGAGATAAAGAAATACTGCTGTTTTAAACGCAGCTCTTTTCCTGCGTAATGGTTATCGTTAGGATAAAGCACCTCTACGATATTCCTTGCAAGGTTCTCCTGCTCTACTGCTTTATGGTAATCGCCCTTATCGAAGGAATCAAGCTGGAAACACTCTACCGGCTCGGCATCCCAGATACGCAGCGTATTAACTATTCCGTTTCCGTATCCTACAATCGGGATATCATAAGGAATCGCACGTACCGACTGATAACCTTCCTGCTTAAAGTTATTTCTGCCGTTTTCATCCACATAGACATTGACATATCCGCCGAATTTAACTTCTTTAGCATATTCAGGCCTGCGAAGTTCAAACGGATTGCCGTCTTTTAACCAGTTGTCCGGCACCTCTACCTGATAACCGTCCCTGATTTCCTGCTTGAACATACCGTAACGATATCTTATACCACAGCCATACGCCGCATATCCCAGAGTAGCAAGGGAATCCAGAAAACATGCCGCAAGCCTTCCCAGACCGCCGTTGCCAAGCGCAGCGTCCGGTTCCTGGTCTTCCACTACGTTGATGTCAATGCCTAATTCATTCAGCGCATCTTTGAATACTTCATACGCCTGCAAGTTAATCATATTATTGCCAAGCGCACGTCCCATCAAAAATTCCATTGACAGGTAATATACCATCTTGGGATCCTGTTTCTCATATTCCTGCTGGCTTGCAAGCCACTGATCCACAATCGCATCCTTGACCGCGTATGATACCGCCTGAAAAATCTGCTGGTCTGTTGCTTCCTCAAGAGTCTTACGATAAAGCGTCTTTACATTATATAAAACACTTCTTTTAAAAAGCTCTGTGTCAAATGTTACTGGTTTCTTCTGCATTTAGCTACCTCCTCATGCTGACTTTTTATAGTTATTATTATATTACTCTGTTTATTGTTTTTCAATCCCGATAATAACCTTTTCTCCATTGACGTTCCATTCTTTGGATACCGCAAGCTGCTCATTGTCCGTAATGCCCTGTGCCAGAACCTTGCTTGATATTACGGTTTCATTTTTATGCACTATCTTGGATATCTTCTCATTACCGCAGATTGATACCTTAATGTGATCCATTACCTCAAAGTCCGCATCCTTACGCATGGTCTGGATTTTGCTTATCACCTCATATACAAAGCCTTCCTCAATAAGCTCGTCAGTCAGTTTAGTATCCAGTACGACAGTAACAGTGTTGTCAGCCTCCGATACATAGCCTTCTTTCTGCGCCATCTCAATGAGCAAATCTTCTTTAGCCAGGGAAATCTCCACTCCATCCACTTCAAACTTAAGCGCGCCTTTATCATTCAGCTCATCCATCGCCAAATTGCCGTCCACACTGCTTAAATGTTTCTGGATGCCGCCAAGCTGCTTGCCGTATTTAGGCCCTACCGTGCGAAGCTGCGGCTTGAAACTATAGCTTGTAAATTCCCGCACATCGTCGGTAAAGACAATCTGCTTCACGTTCAATTCGTCTTTTATGATATCCTGATAAAATTCGCTTAATGTATTCTGCGCTTTGACAAGCATGGTGCCGATTGGCTGGCGGTTCTTAATATTAGCGGCGTTACGCGCTGCGCGCCCCATCACGACAATCTTCAAGACCTCTTCCATATCTTCTTCCAGCTTTGCGTCAATCATCTTCTCATCCGCAGCAGGGAAATCACACAAATGAATACTCTCCGGAGCATCTTTGTCAATGCTTCTTACCAAATTCTGATATATTTCCTCTGTCATAAAAGGAACCATGGGCGCAGCAGCTTTGCATATATTAACAAGCGCCGTATATAAAGTCATATAAGCGTTAATCTTATCCTGCTCCATGCCCTTAGCCCAGAAACGCTCGCGGCTTCTCCTGACATACCAGTTGCTCATTTCATCGACGAAATTATCCAGCACGCGTGCCGCCTCCGGAATCTTATATTCGTTCAGATTGGCGTCTACTTCCTTGACCGCCGTATTCAGCTTGGATAAAAGCCACTTATCCATGACGGGGAGTTTATCATAGTCCAGCGAATACTTCGTCGCGTCAAAATTATCAATATTCGCATACAATATGAAAAAGGCATAGGTATTCCATAATGTGCCTAAGAACTTGCGCTGTCCTTCCTGCACCGCCTTGCCGTGGAACCTGTTCGGCAGCCACGGTGCGGAATTGATATAGAAATACCAGCGGATTGCGTCTGCGCCGTAAGTCTCAAGAGCCTCAAACGGATCTACGGCGTTGCCTTTGGACTTGGACATCTTCTGACCGTTTTCGTCCTGTACATGTCCAAGCACAATTACATTTTCAAAGGGAGCCTTATTAAACAGCAGGGTTGATTCCGCCATCAGGGAATAGAACCATCCGCGCGTCTGGTCCACAGCTTCCGAGATAAACTGCGCTGGGAACTGCTTTTCAAATAAATCCTTATTTTCAAACGGATAATGATGCTGTGCAAAAGGCATCGCTCCCGAATCAAACCAGCAGTCTATAACCTCCGGCACACGTTTCATAGTCTTGCCGCAGTCAGGGCATTTAATCGTAATCTCATCTATATAAGGTCTATGCAGTTCCACCGTCTTAGCCGCTGGATTGCCGCTCATCTTCTCAAGCTCTTCGCGTGAACCGATTGACTCCATATGTCCGCATGACTCGCACTCCCAGACATTAAGCGGCGTTCCCCAATAACGGTTGCGGGAAATGCCCCAATCCTGAATATTTTCCAGCCAGTTTCCGAAACGTCCCTCGCCGATGGGCTCCGGAATCCAGTTGACAGTCTTATTATTGCGCACTAAATCATCACGCACCGCGGTCATTTTAATAAACCACGACTCTCTCGCATAATAAATAAGCGGGGTATCGCATCTCCAGCAGAATGGATAATCATGCTCAAATTTGGGCGCGTCAAACAATTTTCCTTCTTTATCCAAATCCTTCAGAATTTCGGGATCGGCTTTCTTTACAAACATTCCGGCATAAGCAGTCTCCTGCGTCATTTCACCTTTGCCGTTTACAAACTGCACAAAAGGCAGGTCGTATTTGCGCCCTACCTGCGCATCGTCTTCACCGAATGCAGGCGCTATATGGACGATGCCTGTACCGTCCGTCATGGTAACATAGGTGTCGCAGGTTATAAAATGCCCCTTCTTATGCTGTTTTGCCGCCGCTTCTCCTGCACAGGCAAACAAAGGCTCGTATTCTTTATATTCCAAATCCGTTCCCACATAAGTTTCCAGTATTTCATACGCCGGCTTTCCTTCCTCCGCCAGCTTGCCAAGCACGTTATCAAGAAGAGCCTGCGCCATATAATAAGTATAGCCGTCAGCCGCTTTTACTTTTACATATGTCTCATTCGGATTCACGCACAACGCTACGTTAGAAGGCAGCGTCCACGGTGTCGTGGTCCATGCGAGGAAATATGCGTCTTCCCCTACCGCCTTAAAGCGTACCACGGCGGAGCGTTCTTTTACCGCCTTATAGCCCTGAGCCACCTCATGCGATGAAAGCGGAGTCCCGCAGCGCGGACAATACGGCACTATTTTAAATCCTTTATATAATAAGCCCTTATTCCAAATCTCTTTTAACGCCCACCATTCGGATTCTATAAAATCGTCATGGTAAGTGACATATGGGTCGTCCATGTCAGCCCAGAAACCAACCGTTCCGGAGAAGTCTTCCCACATGCCCTTATATTTCCAGACCGATTCCTTACATTTACTGATAAATGGATCCAGTCCATATTCTTCTATCTGCTCTTTTCCGTCCAGTCCCAGCAGTTTCTCAACTTCCAATTCTACCGGGAGTCCATGCGTATCCCAGCCTGCCTTTCTAGGCACCATATAGCCCTTCATAGTGCGGTATCTTGGAATCATATCTTTTATTACACGGGTAAGCACATGCCCTATATGCGGCTGTCCGTTCGCCGTCGGCGGTCCGTCATAAAAAGTATAAGTTTCTCCTTCTTTACGGGAGTCGATGCTCTTCTGAAAGATATCGTTCTCTTTCCAAAACTGACAAACTTCTTTTTCCCTGTCTACAAAATTTAAGCTGGCGTCAACTTTTTGATACATAATAATCCTCCATTCCTGCTCAACCTACGAATATTGCCAAACCAGATACTGTCTTCTTCAACATCTTTGCTCTTCGCATATTATACCATATTGTAATATTATGAAAATAGGATTGTCAAGGCGGATTATTCCTTATTTTTGCCCTTTAATAAATTAATAGCAGCCACACATACAGCTATAATCAGTATCGGAATCAATATTTCCCATATTTCAGACTTGTTCCTTTGCTCTTCTGCCTGCTGCACTTCATCATAAATCCTATGATTATCGTTCATACTCTGTTCAAATTCCTGATTAATTAAATCCTGGTCTCCCAGAGTTTTCAGATAGCCAATCTGAATATAACCCGTATGCTCTCCGGCAGAAATCCTGCACCAATTATTTTCCGCATTTTCTGTTGTAAATACTACCGTTCCCGCCTCTAGGGCTGTCACTATATCAGATTCCTCTGACGCTTCTTCATGCAAATCTGCCGGCGCATTTGTTTCGAATATCATATTTGATTTTATCTCATCCAAATTCGCAGCACATACCGGAAACTGCATGATAAGCAGCATAATTATTCCTACTACGGACATAGTTAATAATTTTCTCATCTATTCTTTCTCCTGTTATGAAATTTTAACAAACTAAGGGAATGCCAAAGGCATTCCCCATAGTCGCTTAATTATATAAATTAATTTTTTCTAAATCAAACAACCTCAATTTGATTGTATGCCAAGCAATTACTTAGCAACGATTGCATAAGCTCCAAGTCCTACATTAACTGCAAACGTAACTGTATCCGGATTAGTATCCAAATCTTCAAGAACCGTTATTACGCCACCTTCCTGAACACAGATTACATAGTATGTCAGCGACGGGTCAGCATTTTTAGGAAGTCCTGTCATAAGTGCAACACTTCCATTTTCCAATTCAACCCATTTGCCGCTCTCTTTAGCTCCAAGTTCAACCTGAATACATGCAACAACGTCAGTTTCCAAAGCTTCTGCCGCCGCATTAATGCTTGCCATTGCGTTTACGCTCTTCTTCGTATCTACATCATAAACAAAGATTGTAGGTTTCTGGCCTTCAGTTAAGCCAAGAGATGCCGTTATCTCTTCAGCAGATGTCGTAACTGCCGCACCCTGCACTGTCGCAACATCATATATTCCTGAAACAGATGTTTTTACTGATGTGCCAGCTACATTTATACTAGCATTCGCTCCTTTAGTTACACTTGCAATATGCAACATTGCAGGCGACTCACTAGTTACAGAGCTTGATGTTGTACTTGTACTATTACCAGACACATCATTGTCAGATACGGCACACACCATTAATGTAGCTGACATAAGCATTGTTGTTGCAACGGTTGCTGCCATGATTTTTTTCATTCTTTTTAAATTCATTTTACTTCTCCTCCTATATAATTATTATAGCTTTTGATGATGAAGATATTTTAATACACCTTTATACGGATTGCAACTATTTTTTTAGTTTTTATACACAATGTAAGTATTTTCCATTTTAGATGTATCTATTTTTTTATTTAACTTAAAATAAAACACTTTTATATTTCTCCAACTGGGTGTAAAATAAATATAAAATATAATTATATGAAAAGGAAAACAATATGCTGCGTATAATTACTGATTCTGCAACCGATTTACCCAAAAGTTACATTGAAGAGCATAAACTCCACGTCATTCCTACGCCTGTGGTTATAGACGACGTAGACTATTTTGACGGTGCAACAATTCAGACCGGCGAATTTTATACGATTTTGGACGATATTAAGCGCGACGTCAAAACATATCATATCAATCCTGATATGTTTACTAAAGCCTTTACACCATATGCGCAGGCGGGTGACAGCATTATTTATCTCTGCTTTTCGACCGGAATCGCCGGAACCTATAATGCCGCCAATATTGCCAAGAATAATGTATTAGAGGAATATCCTGATTTTGATTTGACTATTATTGATTCCAAGTCTGCGTCTATCGGATTCGGATTATTGGTATCCAAGCTGGTTACCATGTTGGAAAAGGGAGCCTCCAAAGAAGAAATCATAGAGGCTGCCGACTATTTTATTTCCCATATAAGGCATGTGTTCACAGTGCAGACTCTCGCTTATCTGATTAAGGGCGGCCGCCTCACCAAATTTAAAGGCGTGATTGCGGAAACCCTGGACATGAAACCGGTACTGGAAGTGGATAAGAATGGGGCGTTAGCGGTTATCAAAACAGTGCGCGGACGCAAGAAATCCATCCGCAGCCTGATGGATTACGCCAAAGAATACGGCTATCATTTGGAAAATCAGGAAATAGCAGTCTGCCACGGTGAAGATCCTGATTCTCTTGCCATGATGAAATCACTTATCGAAGAAGAATTTCATCCCAAATCAATTCTCGTTGCCGTTGTAGGCTGTGCAATCGGCGCACACACGGGACGCGGAATAGTAGGGTTCTGTTTCTTTGATGCCGATGATGGCAAATATGCTCATTATTTTTCTTAATTCCTTTAATAATGCGTAGACAAAAATTCCAAGACAGTTATGCTCTGTCTTGGAATTTTGCATTATATTGCTATATGCTTACACAGCCCCATTTATTACTGCTCCATCTGCCTGCCTAAGAAACCTGCCGCAGATTGTATAAGTTTCTGTTCTACTTCCCCCATCTTAGACTTATTATCCATTTCCAGTAAAATTACGGCGCCTATAACGTCGCCCTCGCATATAATCGGACTGATTGCCTCATGCTGGTATTCGTCGTCCGACTCATGGCAGATGGAAATAAAATTCCTGTCGCCCTTAGCGGCTACAACGCTCTCCCTATTATTAATTTTCTCCTCCAAATCCTTACTTATGGATTTGCCGAGAACATTCTTCATACCGCCCGAAACGGCAATAAACTGGTCTCTGTCGGATATCATCGCAATATGCCCTGATACCTGCGCCATACTTTCTGCGTACTGCTTAGCGAATGTCCCCATTTCACCGATTGGAGAATACTTTTTTAAAATAATCTCACCTTCCCTATCCGTATAAATTTCCAGCGGGTCAGCTTCCCTAATCCTAAGAGTCCTCCTTATCTCCTTAGGAATAACGATACGTCCAAGGTCATCTATTCTTCTAACAATTCCTGTCGCTTTCATATAATATAACCCTCCATTTATTCTAATAGTATTTTATAAGTCTGCTACTATTATCTGTAAATGGTGGGAGTTTATACCTGAATTAATAATTTTTCTGTCAACGGCATTATCAGTCCGCCTAATCAACCCGCCCTGAAATATTCATCTTTTCCGCCTCATACAAAATAAATTTTTGGTTAGAAAAAGTCTCAGCATATCCATATTCTTCCATGTAGTCTAAAATCAATGAAAGTTTTGTAGCTTTCATGGCATCTTCCGCGGCATAAACATCCGTATCATGGCTTAAAATTACAACAGGCAGCTCTTTCCCTTCTGAAATTTCCCTCTTAAGTGCATCAAACGCCGCAGCCATGGTCTCTTCACTATATGACGCCAAATCACTCCACGGATTAAAACATGACGGCATTTCAAGATAAAAGCTCAGCGCAGGAATCTCGCCATATAGAATAACCTCTCTTCCGGCAAGATTTTTGTCCGAGACATATGCCGAAAGTTCTTTCATTTGTTCTGCCCTGTCGCTGCTCGTATATATGCCCTTAAGCACGGCATTGTTTTCAACTTTGGAATCCATCGCCTTATCTCTTTCAGATTCCACGAAAACATATCCTATTCCGAAACCGACGCTCTGAACACAGAATAGGCATAAAAACGCAGCTCCCATCGCCTTAACCGCAAATAACCGCATATCATTTTTTCTGCACAGCCTGTATACATTCCACAATACATAAGGCAGGGCAAGAAATAAATTGTTAATGCTTGTAAGCAGCCTGTTATTACTTCCAAGCGCGCTTATAAATAATGCCAATATTATCATGACTGCAAGCAGTTTCTCATTCTTTTCCGTTTTCTTTGAGAAAATACGCAGTATGCACACAAATATAGTCAGCATTAAAAATACTATGCCCAGCCTATATATTGCACCATCACTGTTAAATTGAAAGTTAAAGCAATTTTTACTATAAAGCCATACTATTGCCGCTGCTGAAAAAAATATACATATTAATCGTTTTATCCATTTCCAAGACTTAGGGAAAAGAAAACACGCTATTACGCTGGGAACCATAAATATCAGAATCCTGTTAAGCCAATATAAATTCTGTATATAGTCACTAAATACTCCATATAACATGGAAGACGCTTTATAATCCGCAGCGTTTTCCGTCATGGCAAACAGCCTTCTTATGCCCTCCACATAGCTCATAAATCCATACCGTAGTGATATATATCCCAGCCATAATATAACGGCGCCGACATATCCGAGAAGGCAGAAACCTGTCTCCTGCATGACTTTTTTGATTTTCTTATGGCATATGCCCCCATATGCCCATACCGCCACAATCAGGCCTGCCTCCGGCAGATTGGAGAAACGGACGAATATATTCGTGCCAAGCGCTGCTCCCGCGATTATCAGATATATTTCTTTTTCCTGCGTAAGTCCTTCATATACAAGCAGTATGCCCACAAGGAAAAACAAATATGTCATGTAATTATATAAGACCGCCGTAGGAGACCAACATAGGCTTATCGCCATCAGCTCGCCTGTGAATACTATTAACTCCGGTATTTCCAAACGTTTTGCCAGAAATCTATAAGAAATAAGCGCCAATGCGCTTACCAAAAGAGCTGTATATAAATTCATGAAAATGAGCGTATGGCCGCCCGGCAAAAGCGTCAGAATATGTCCTGTTACATTTGCCAGATATGTAGAAAAAAACCACATGGAATCCATGTGTTCAAGCCCAGAATATCTGAAATTAGCATAGTTATAGCCTGTATCCGCCAAATCCAGCCCCATATTTATATGGCGCAGAGGATATAGCAGCAAAATAAGCGGAAATATATATAGGCACGCTCTATAAATCTTAGAGTTCTTTAGGATATCCATATTCTTTAATTTATCCATGTATTTCGTCCTTTTTATAGTCAATATTAAGTCCGTTCAGCCATTTAACAAAGCGCCTGTAAATGTTAATATTCATAAGCGCCGAATGTATTACGCCAAACAGCAAGCTCCTCAACATGTCCAGAATAATACCTATTACAAATACCGATACTATCGCAAGTATTAATGTTGCAATTAAAGAAACAATGCCATGCGGTGCGCCTGTGATATTATAAAGCCAGCCTGTCCATTCATATCTTATTGCCATATGTTCATGCCACAGGTAAACACCGAGGGTATATGGCGCAATCCGGCATATAATGCGGCTGAGTGTGTAGCTTTTTATTTTTATGTAATAGAAACAATAGAATAATGCAACCGAAGCTAATAATACCAGAATATGATTGTAATCATAACAAATATCCAGTATTTGCTCCAGTTTACCTGTATTCATATATACAAATCGCAACAACAAAGTAATTCCCAAAATACATACTGCCGACGCTAAATAAACAAGCAGTGAACGTGCTGCATTTTTGAAAAACGGAATGCCATATATTCTTATATACGCGGCAATTAGGAAAATGCACAGATACCATATGCAGTCATATCCGCCCATGTCCGCTGCAAGCCTTACAGGAGCCACTGATTTAATAAGCGAGAACGCACAAATCATAATCACCAGCACGGTTTGAAACTGCCGTTTCGTCAGTCTCTTAATCCCTTGCGCCAATATAGGGGAAAATAAATACATAAATACATATGCCGTCATAAACCAGTAATGGTTCGTAGAAATTGGCAGGAATAACTGTGCCAGATAGTACATGGAAAATCCGCCTTCAGGTATATAGCCGAATACTGCTGCCACAATGCCTACTCCTATACTGTAAAACCATATTTGCAAAATAAGTGTAATCAAACGCTTCACTTTAAAACAGCTCTCTACCAAAAAATATCCGCTAAGCAGCATATAAATATTAACAGCCACGGACGCAAGCGCTTCAATCCCCCATGCAAGATAACCATATGCCGGAATTTCCGGCTGCTCTAACGCAACAAGACAGCCGCCTTTCCACAAAAAATGCAGCGCCACAACAAGCAGCATGGAAACGATTCTAAGCAGTTCCATGTTGTCAAGGCGGGGATTGGATACATTATTTGATTGTGTTTCCGTATTATTATCACACATGCTTATCACTCCAATATGCAATATACCACTGCTGGAACACAAAATATGACCACATCAATTTTGAATAGTTAGCTCCGGTTGCCGGACCGGCATCGCCATTCTCCATATATGTCTTAAGCATTTTATTTACAAAATCTGCATCAAAAATTCCCTGCTTTACCAGAAAATCATGCGAAGACATATCTATAAGCTGTTCCTTTAAAGGACCCCTTAACCATTTGTCCAACGGCACTCCAAAACCTACCTTAGGCCTGTCCAAAAGCTCCCTCGGAATGTAATCATATGCTATATCCTTAAGGATTCTCTTCTTAATGCCCCTGTCGTATTTAAATGAATGCGGAAGCCTATAGGAATACTCCATAACGTCTTTATCAAGAATCGGGCAGCGTGCCTCCAGTGAATATTTCATTGAAGCCCTGTCCACTTTACACAGAATATCTCCCGGGAGGTATGTGTCCATATCTAAGAGCATTCTCCGTTCCTGCCAGTTCTTTTCCTGATATACGCTCTCTATCTGATACAGAATTGGAACTTTATCTCCCTTAACCATGTTATATGCAGTTTCAATATAATTGCTTGTGCCAAACTGAGTCTTCGTTTCCTTATTTCTGTTAGACGCAATAGTTCTTACCTTAAACGGCATTTTATGCAGGATGTTTAGCTTTCTAATTCCCGGAAGGCTGCACAGTTGATAAGCAATTCCCCCCAACATATCCAGCTCTTGCGCTTTTTTCACCATTTCATACACATTATATCCACAGAAGAATTCATCTCCCCCATCGCCAGACAGTACTACCGTAACATCCTGCTTTGCCAGGGCGGATACCAGCATAGACGGAATCTGTGAGCTGTCTGCAAATGGCTCGTCATAATACTTGGCAATGCTGCCGACCAAATCAAACATCTCTTTCTCATCAATATACATTTCCGTATGATTGGTTTCCAAATGTCTGGCTACTTCTTTAGCATATTTAGCTTCATTATATTTCTCTTCATTAAATCCGATGGAATATGTTTTTACCGGCTGCTTGGACTGGCTCTGGGCAATCGCAGTTATTAGCGAAGAATCATATCCGCCGCTTAAAAATGTTCCCAGCGGCACATCGGCAATCATACGCATTTTCACAGAGCGGTTAAGCAGTTCTTTAAGTTCCGATTTGGCCTGCGCATAATCCGTTACCTCATTATGCCTCTGTTCATGATAAACTCTCTTGATATCCCAATACTTCCATGTATTTATGTCTCCCTCATGGAATTGCAATATCATGCCGGGTTCCAACTTATAAATATCTTCAAATACAGTGTCCGGAGCATTGATGTACTGATGATAAAGATATCGCGCAATTATATCTGTTCTGATTTTTTTCCCAATTTCCGGGCATTCCATAATGGGCTTAAGTTCCGAGGCGAAAACCAGATTTCCATCCTTTAGCCAATAATACAATGGTTTTTTACCTATCCTGTCCCTTATCAGATAAAGATTCTGCGTCTCCCTGTCAAAAAGCGCAATCGCAAACATTCCGTTAAATTTATCTACGCAGGAAATACCCCACTTTAAATATGCGGCTATGATTACTTCCGTATCGCATGAGGAACCAAACGAATAGTCCTTCAATTCCTCTTTTATTTCGTTAAAATTATATATCTCACCATTAAAAACAACCGAAATCCTTTTGTCCTTAGAGTGCATTGGCTGATGCCCTAATGCCGACAAGTCCAGAATGGATAATCTGCGCTGCGCCAGCCCTACAGCATACCCGCCAGATGCCGGATATATCTCTTCCCCATGGTCATTTGGGCCTCTGTGATACATAGTATCATTCATTTGTTCAAGCTGCTGTCTTGTGATTGTTTTTTTACTGATGAAACCACATATACCGCACATATATGCTGCTCCTTTTACAATATTCTACCGGTATATCAGAAATCTTCCCCAAATACTGTGTAATTAATGTCATATTTTAGCAATAGCTCCTGTGAAGGCGTTACATATTCTAATGCAAGAAAATTTTTAATCTTTCTTTTTTCTTCCTCTCCTGCGGGATTATCTCCCAGAATATAAACATTGTTTTCATTATATAAATCAGATTTGCATATCTCAGTATCATTGGTAATTAGTTTTTTACCTAAATACAGTGCCTCCAAACACCGCGGAGTTATCGCACCAAACTCATCGCAATCCACAATATTAAGTATTGCTTTAGCCTGTCCTGCTTCTACAAGATTCTCATAGTAGCTTAACTCATCTGTATATAATTCTATACCATAGCCCCAGTCCTCTTTACTATCCGTGACAATATGAAAATTTACGTTTAATCCACAGTTTTTAAAAAACAAATAATATTTCTTAATAGCTTCGCTGCGCCGCTTTGCCCTTCCGCAGTAAAAAATATCATACATGTCCGTACACTGAATGTTTTTCAGTATCTCCCTGCAATAAAAGCTTGTCTGAAACTTCATGCCATTTTTTGTATCCTTTGGATTAAATGACAGTACCGGATATATCTGCTTTTGCGACAGCCGCTCCCTATTCTTTCCGTCCCACATATAAATATATGCATTGATACCTTTTCTTTTAAGAAAACTTCCAATTATAGGTTCATATACGGCATCAAAAATAATGACCCGGTCATATTCTTTCAGATTTCCTATCCAGTCCTCCAAAAGAAAACGCCCCCACAATTCAACAGGCAGCTTTAACTTTCTGCACAGTTTTGACAAAAAGCAATATTGCATTCCTCGTTTCCACATGTCCTTTACAGCAATATCTTTCCTTTCTATATAGGGAAAGAAAAGATATTTTGAATCATATACCAGAAAAAGTATCATGTCACTCCTCCGTCTCTTCCTATTCTCACCCTTCCCGACTCTTGGCAAAATATTTTTTTAATATACGGACTTGCAAACTCTTTTGCTATACAATATAGACCAATGTAAAATAAACCTGTCCCATAATTAACATATCTTTTAAACGATACAAATACCATACTTGTTGCCGCAACAAACAACATATTCACTAATATCCCGCACAGCATTAGCTCCATGCGCTTTGTGTCTTTCCTTCTTATTATGCACATTCCCACAGCCAACGCATAAATTATTATAGTCGCCAAATAACTAAGCCAGTACATATTTCTTCTATGAATAAAAACTGTGGATATTAATCCTGACGGCAGCTGCAGCATTCCGCTGAGTATCCATTTAAGCGGGTGCGCTTTCAATAATGTCCATACGATATTATTTACGTCTATAACGGTTAAGTTCGGATTCTCTGCATAATAATCAATTATATAACCACTACATGCCATCGGAATGCTTGCAAGTCCAATCTGCACGTAGTCTCCGATAAGCAGGTTGTTTTCCATAGCGTTTAAAATCAATCCGTCCTGTTCAAGCCGATCATATATATATGCATATAGCTGCCTCATCTCAGAATCTTCAAAAAGGTATACGTCATCTTTATCGGCTACTATCATTATTTTGGTAAATATAACCGTAGAAAACTGTGAATCATAATTATCCCCATTCTCAACTACATAAACGGCGGTAGTATTATTTAATTCCTCGCCGCTTATCTCCTGTACATCTGTTTCAACTCCACCCTCATTAGTTCCCTCCTTAGCGCCAACTGCTTCTGCGCTTAAAAGTAAAGCTTTTTGCAGAACAAGATTACCCTGCCGGCATACGACATATGAAACTACAAAAACTCCGCAGAAAATAAATATTCCTGATACAAATCTCTTAAGCTTAACGCTCTTTTTACCAACAGCGCCATACATCCAAATTAAAAATAGCGCTCCTGCCGGGATTAACAATGCCAACTGTAATTGAGTCCTTGTAAGCGCCATAACAATCGCTATCACATCCGCTATTACAATATAAGCATACTTTTTACTCCATATTCCTTTCAGTATAAACATCATCAATATATAAAACAACGGGTACGCTAACGCCTCGGTTATAATATGTCTGCTGGTTATCCCATCCGGCATAAATACAGTATATGGAAGCATGGAAAATGCCAGACATAAATATGCCTCAGGCCAATTTAACTTCATATTTCTCTTTATAAACAGAATAAAGCATACCATGCAGACTGTGGCAATTGCTATTTGTTCAAGTACAATTATCTGCAGATATATCCCTTGTGGAAATATGAGTCTGTTAAGACATATGAAAAGAGGATATATCGGAACAATGCCCTGTGCCAGATGTCCCGCCAAATATGCCTGACTATCTGGAAGAAGAAGCGGCGTCAAACCGAAAGGAAAAGCAAAAAACAATATACATACCGCTATAAGGATAATATTGAAAACCCAATCTCTATTTTTAATTTTTTCCCACATTCTATTTATCCCTGCCATCCCTGATTACCTTTTGTTTATCAACCTTATACACAATATCGCAGTTCTTAATAGTCGAAAGTCTGTGTGCGATAATAACCAACGTCTTAGTTTTACCCAAACGCTCAATCGCATCCATTATGGCGCTTTCCGTATCATTATCCAAAGCGGAAGTAGCCTCGTCAAGAATCAATATCTCCGGATTATGATACAACGCTCTTGCGATTCCTATTCTCTGTCTCTGTCCGCCGGATAATCTCACGCCCCTTTCTCCCACGGCAGTGTCCCAGCCCTCCGGCTGCTCCATCACAAACTCGTATATCTGTGCTTCCTTCATTGCCGCTATCAACCTGTCATTATCTATTTCTTCCTCCGGCACTCCAAATACAATATTGTTTTTTATTGTATCATCCAAAAGGAAAATTGTCTGTGGAATATAGCCCAGCTTACCGTACCATGCTTTCTTATTTTCTTTTATGTCCTTACCGTCTATAACAATCTGGCCTTTGTCAGGTTCCAAAATACCCAGAAGAATATCCGCCAAAGTAGTCTTACCCCCGCCTGAAGGTCCTATGAACGCTACGGATTTATTTTTAGGAATCACTATTTCAACATCCGACAACACATCTTTCTCTGTTCCTTCATACCGGAATGAAATATCTTTCATTTCAATCTGATGCTCAAAGATAAGTTCGCTAGCCTGTGAATCTTCCTTGACATTCGTATATTCATTGTTCTTCCTTATATCATTTATATCCTTGTACAGCGCGTCCACAGAAGGTTTTCTCAGCATAATCATACTAAGGTATGTCGTAATGCGGTTTAAAGACGGCAGTAATCTAAACGCAGCCACGGCAAATACCGATACTATTGGTATAAAATATGAAGCGTCTACTCCACTGTATATCTTCATTGCCACCACTGACAAGAGACCTCCTATACATACAGTCTCTACCGTCGGCTTGGCAATATAAGTAATAATGCTATAGCTTGTCTTGGTATGTGCAAGGCGGTCTGTGTTAGCGTTATATTTATCCTGAAAGTATTTTTCCCTCATCAGGATTTTTGTTTCCTTTATTCCTCCCAGCGCCTCCATAATCCACTTATTCATAAGCCGCAGCTGTTCACGCTCTCTGACACCCAGCCTGCGCATCTGTTTCTTCATTACAAGCAGATAAAGCAAAACATACATAGTCAGAAGAATTGTAATTCCTATGGTTATGCTTTTATCCTTGATAAATAGAAATACTGTTAATGCGGCGCACACAGCTGTCTCCGATATCAGCTGCATAACGCAGAGTACAAAAGAATAGCAGCCGTCAGTATCGTCCTTTATATTCCTCATAAGTTCAGCACTGCTGTTATTTAGGTGAAACGAGTATGGCCTGTTAATATAATTTGCCAGCAGCTGCTGCGATAATCGATATTGATTTTTAAAGGTAAACGAATATTGAAAGTATGCCATAATGCACAGATATACATTTTTCACTACATAAACCAATATGAGAAAAACTGCCATAAGAATAATAAGCTGCTGCGATGATTCAAGCTTTAAGAAATTATAAACAGAGCTGACTAAGGGATTCGCCAAAAGGGACGCGGGGTTTATTATTGCCGTAACAAACGGTATAACTGCCGAAACGCCCAGCAGCTCCCACAGCGCTCCGCCAAACATCAGAATACACAAGACCACAAGTTGAAGCTTCTGCTTTCTGTTAAATATTATTCTTAGCTCCCTTATAATCTCCTTCATATTGTTTCTCCAAAATCCAGCCACATTTTCGCTATTTTATTTACGGAAAACTTTTCTCTTATCAAAACCGCATTATGTGAAATCGTTGCTGCAAACTCCGGCTCCGTAACAATTCTTTTCATTGCCCGGTACAGCTCCTCCTTATTTTGCATAGGCACAAGAAGTCCGTTTACTTCATTTTCTATACATAACCTGGAACCTCCTGCGGGACAGTCTGTGGCTACTACAGGCAGTCCCATTGCCATTGCCTCCATCAGGGAATTAGGTATTCCCTCATAGTCCGAAGATAAAACATACATGCCGCAGTTCTTTATTTCATCAATTACATTTTCTTTAAATCCCGCAAATACTATTTTATCATAAATTCCGAGATTACGCGCCAGACTTTTAAGTTCTTCCTCAAGTTCCCCTTTTCCGTAGATAATCAGTTTATATCCGGAAATTTCCCTGCAAAACATCGCAAATGAAGACAGCAATAGCGCATGGTTTTTCTGTGCCGTAAGTCTCCCGACCGCGACTATACTCTTTTTGCGCTCACCTTCAAACGGTTCGGGAAGCTTCATCACAGGATTAGGAATCACTGCGCTTCTTTTTCGTATCCTCTCCGGGAAACAGTTTAAGGCATCCTCCGTCTGAAATGCAAATGCCTTCCCGAAAAAATATATACAGTCCCTAAGTTTAGCGAAACTACACTTTCGCGGATCATTTCTTTCAGATAATATGAGCCTTGACCGCAGACCAAACGCTGCCAGAATAGAGAATAAATTCGTCTCCGTACCAAATGAAATAATCAGACCGCTTCTGTGCTTCTTAAAATATTTACGCAGAGTCATTATCCGTTCGATTCTTTTACTCAGACGATGCCCTGTGTCTGTTCCGATGCAAAATACTTCTACTTTATTATTCAGTTGGTATGCTATTTCTTCCCCGGCAGTCATAAGTATCGTCACAGCATGTCCCATCTGTACAAACCGTTCAGATAACGCTGCTATCACACGTTCGCTTCCGCCGCCTGCCATGCAGGCAGTCACAAAAACAATCTGCATTATTATTTATCCCTTTTATATGATTTAATAATTGACTCGTATTCCTTTGCAATTACATCTGTTGAAAGGTTCTTTTTGACATATTCTCTTGATGCTTCTCCAATTGCGCGCCTTTCATCGACGCTTATAATAAGTTTTCTAAGAGTTTTATACCATTCTCTCTCATTATAGCATAATAGGGCAGGCGTATCAATATATGAGGGCACGGGGCTGGCTGCTACCGGCAGTCCGATTGCCATAGGACACGCGATTTTCGTCAAAGTATGCTGTGCTTTTTCTATATCCTTCATAGGACGTGGGGCAATCATAATATCACCTTGCAATAAGCATGTAAGAATACTTTTCTGCTCATATGGTATATATTCATAAGCAAAACTTTTGATTCCCGGATCATCTTCACAAATAAAGGTGACTTTACAATTAAACTCCTTCTGCAGCTGCGATATGGCATTTTTTATCAATTCGGTATGAAGCGCATTGCTCCTGTATCCGCTGTAAATTAATGTAACCTGTTCTTTTTGTTCATGCTTTTTATGAACTTCAAAATAAGTCTCATTTACTCCTTCATTGATAAAATATACATTTTTATGATACTGCTTAAATTGCTTATACTGTTCTTTCGAATATGCAAATGCAATATCGGAACACTTAAGAATCTTCAAAATATTTCTTCTTTCCCAGTCATCCGCCCTGCTTTCATCCGTTAAATATTCACAAAAATTGTCCGAAATAACCAGCGTATCCGTATCCGCCAGCTTTTGCGCTCTTTTTACGGCAGCATCCGTCCGCGTTTTAGTGAAAATAACCGCATCATACTTCTTATACGGTTTATAGAGTTCCACGTTTATCCCGATTTTCTCCATCGCCGTCATTATATCATAACATCTTATGCGCACACTAGGCATTTCTTTATTATATGCCTGTATGTCGTCAATAACAAAGCCTATTTCACACTTCTTAAACAATTTGCTTAAATCATGCAGTAAAAATCTGTCTAAAGTTTTCATTTCCTGCTCCAATCACTCGGCTTACCTAAAATCAAACGCTGAGGTATGCGTACTATAGTCAACTGTTTCCTGAAAATGTTCTTATGTCCAAGTCATACAGTTTACTAACTCCCAATGCCATAAACGGGGCAACAACATCACCATAGGAATCCTGAATCAGCAATACGCTTTTTCCGCTCTCGTCATTTAAATTAGTGACCGTCATAAGCGCATTATCCCCCCATGAATATTCTTCATCATATATGTCAAGATTAATATTAAATCCATTCTCCTGATTTAGCCGCCCAGCAATAAGTCCGGCTGAATAATCCCACCAAATTGCCTGTACCAGGCTATTATTCATATCCAAGGCTTCAAACAACAGATTCTTGGAAACAAACCGCGCCATGATACTCATGAAAAAAAACCCAATAATCGCAAGAATTATTCCCGCAGTAAAATGTTTTATTTTTCTCGCCATAATCAATACCCCGCTCGCCCTTTCAGAAATTAAAATAAATAAACGGATTATAGGTTGATTTTATACACGCCAATACTGATAATAGAAACAGAAAAAGAATGACCGCGCACTCGCAGGACTGTCTTATATCTGTATTATTTATCTTTTTTATGACTGTCAGATATACAGGGGTACTAAAAATAATACCCAGGCTCAATAACAGCCAAACATTTTTCATATAGTCCACGGCTACCGAATCAATCATCCCTGCGTTGCCAATGCCAAACATCTGTCCTATATATTTTACCGCCTGCAATAATGATTCCGAACGAAAGATTACCCACGCAATAATAACTATAACCATCGTATATATGTGTGAAAATACTCCCATTTTTTTAATTGCCGGAATATATGTCTCTAATAATCGCACGGCAAAATATAATAATCCCCACACTATGAAAGTCCAGTTTGCACGTGCCATATTTCGGTCAAAAGCCAGACAATAAATAAATTAAAAATCCATCTGCTTTTGCTGACGTGGTTTCCTCCAAGGGGAATGTATACATAATCTTTAAACCAACTGCTTAAAGAAATATCTCACAATAGGACCGGCAATCAGCTGCGGAAACAATGATACATATAAGGCTGCTTTAAATATGTTTTTCTGCACTTTTACTTTTCCATTATACACATCTAATACATAAGACAATATCTGAAATGTAAAAAAAGAAATACCAATTGGAAGGGCAATTTTCAGACTCCAGTTATCCTTATGAAACAGCAATGAAACATTTTTCGCCACAAAAGATAAATACTCAAATATAAAAAGCAGACCAATATTATACGTAATTGATATTACCAAAAATAATTTTTTAACTTTTCCGCCAGTTCCGGCAATTTTCAACGCCAGAAACCAGTTGAAGATTATTGAAAATATCATTACAAATACAAATATCGGCTCTCCCCACGCGTAAAAGCCGATACTTACGCACATCAGAATTATATTTTTAAAATTTCCGCTCTTGAAGAACGGATTATAATATACTAATAAAACAAACGGCAGAAACAGAAACAAAAAAATTGTTGATGAAAAAACCATATTGTACAATTCTCCTTATCGAATATTAATTATACTAAAAATACTATGTTCTTTCAACTTATTTTCTCATTCTGCATTACGGCGGCATTATAGAAATTTCGCTATAAATCAAATCGCTTGTCACAAAATCTAAATAGCGGCTCCTCAATTATCTTCCTTCTTAAAATATCTATTAATACGCATATAACAAAAATACCGATAACCGCCAATAACATATGCACACTCAAATATGGCGACTCAATCCGCACATCTTTAAATATAATTTCCCACATTGTGTAACGTATGTTTTTATTATTATGAATCAAATATACTCCCAGCACAGAGCCGCTTATATAGTTTATCAGCTTATTACTTTTCATTTTAATATTTCTAAATATGCCAAAAACAGACAGTACCCAAAAAATTACCAACGGGCTGCTCATTCTCAGAAAATATCCGGTATTGCCGGCAAAAAAACTGTGTTTGGTCCCCAATATATCAAAGACAATAACTGTTCCTGTAAGCGCAATTAATAATACAACCGCTGCTATGAAGTTTAATTTTATATCATTAAATTTATTGTCAGGATATCGTCTTAGATATATGCCAACCAAATAAATAAAAAGGTAAAATCCAACATCAGAAATAATAGATGCAGGTCCTCCCGGCATAGTGGGAATCAGGCTGGTAATGATAAATAAAATGATAAGTAATTTCTGATGAGATTTTTTATCCAGATTTCTAATTATAATATTAATATACGGCATCAGCAGCATCAACACTATATACGCAGTCATAAACCAATATTCACCATGACTAAACGGAAGCATTGCCGCTATAAATGAGCGTGTACCCAGCCCCCCCCCGCGCAATGGCTGCAATCACCATACATACTACAGAATAAAATAACATTTCAAGCCACAGTTTGAATATACGTTTCCGATTGTCTGTGTAATCTTTCCAGAAATAACCGGATATTGCAAAAAACATTATATTTCCTGCTCCGCCGCCAAAACATAAAGTTTGAATTAATACACGGTTAAATGTAACCGCTCCGGTTGGAAACTCCGGCTGAATATATCCTGCATAATGGCTTACAACAATCAAAATCATAGCAACTATTCTTAAAAGTTCAAAATTACTCTGACGTTCTTTAGTCATAAAATATTTCCCCCGAACTATTATTTATACCGCTTTACACATCTAAATCATATTACCTTAAAATGTATCATTATTCAAGAGGCTTGGAATCGCCGTACTTATTGACTTCACTTTCCAATAATACTATAATAAATTATTATTAGAAATGAGGTCATTTATGAATGTTGTATATGTTGCGCCTATGTTCCACACTAATCAGGTTCCTATTGTAAAAGGCTGGCTGGAACATGGACATCAGGTTTCTTTTATATGTCAATACACAGGTAAAACAGAAAATCATAAATACTGCGTTCCGTATGGTATGGGGTATTCTGTCTTATTTAAATTTTTTTTGTCCATATACAATTTGTTCAACAATCCTCGTAAGCATCTTAGCGCATATCCGGAGGCTTTTAGGGATAAATGCGGTTTTCCGCCCATATTCAAATTTTTTAAATATATGAAAAAATTAAATCCTGATATTGTAATCCTCAGAGAACGTTCCGTATATTCGATATGCGCTTATATCATATGCCGGTTACAGCGGACAGACTGTGTTTTATATAACCAGACTCCTCTTTGGGATAACGAACCCCCGCGTAACGATTTGGCGCATCGTATTGTGAAAATGCTGACACCTTCTGTCCGCATGACTCCGGTGCTGGGCAATCCTGATACCGGTTATTTGGACAAGCATGCCGTTTATATCCCTTTTGTCATTGAACCTCAGCAAAGCCCGGAACAGAAAAAATACTTTCGCAATCAACGAATAAATATTTTGTGCGTTGGGAAATTTGAAGAGCGCAAGCATCACCTGATGCTGCTGGAAATCGTCCGGCAGCTATTTACGGATTATCCTCTTCATCTGACCTTAGTCGGTGAAGTTTCCACACAATATCACAAAAATTATTACCAAAAAGTCCAGGATTATATTACCGTAAATCACATGGAAGACTTGGTTGACTGTCACATCAACTGTCCTCCTGATAAAATGTCTACTTTCTACCGCAGTGCAGACCTTTTTGTATTACCAAGTACAGGTGAATTTGCCTCCGTTTCACAACTGGAAGCAATGTCACACTCCCTCCCCGTAATTGTCAGCAACACTAATGGAACTGCATGTTACATTGAAGAAGATAAAAACGGATATTTGTTTAAGGATAAAAATGAAAAAGATTTAAAAGAAAAAATTACTAAAATAATCTCAAGCAGAAAAAATATTCTGCAAATGGGCGCTTACAGTTACCTGCTGGTAAATGAAAAATACTCTTTTACAAATTATCAGGCAAAAATCAAGACGTTAATTAAACCAAGAAAGGAGCACGGTTGCTGATATGTGTGGAATAGCCGGCTTTTGCGGACAAACTTCTGACAATCAAATGCAGATTAAACGCATGTGCGATAAAATGATATACCGCGGTCCTAACGCCGAGGGGTACTGGCTTGATTCCGAAGGTGCAATTACATTAGGACACAGGCGGCTTTCTATTCTGGATTTATCGTCAAACGGCTCTCAACCCATGTGTTCTTCAAGCGGGCGGTTTATTATAAGTTACAACGGAGAGATTTATAACTTCAAAATAATTCGCAGCAAGCTGATAAACGACGGCTTTATAAACCATTTCAGAAGTGCTTCCGATACGGAAGTTATTCTGGAAGCATTTGAAGCCTACGGACTTGACGCTGTAAAAGACATGAAAGGCATGTTTGCTATCGCCTTGTATGACAGAAAAGAAAAAACTTTACACCTTATGCGTGACCGTATGGGTGAAAAACCGTTATATTATGGCATGGTCAGCGGTAAATTTGCTTTTGCTTCCGATTTGTCCTGCCTGACTGTATTAGAAGGCTTTAACACAGAGATTAACCGAACTGCGCTTTCAGCTTTTATACGCTATAAGTCCATTCCGCAGCCTCTTACTATATATAAACATATTTACAAGCTGCTGCCCGGACAGATTTTATCCATAAACGCGCCGTTTACAACTCCGACATTCTCTACTTACTGGTCGGTAAAAGATACTGCCCTGTACGGTTTTGAACATCCCTTTAAAGGTACGGAAGCAGATGCCAAAGCGGAACTTAAATCTCTACTTGTAGAAGCAGTACGCGGTCAGATGATTTCTGATGTACCCATTGGAGCTTTCCTTTCAGGCGGTATTGACAGTCCGCTTGTTGTCTCTATTATGCAGAGCCTTTGTAATGAAAGCGTCAAAACATTTACCATAGGCTTTGAAGAACCCAAATATAATGAAGCGGAATACGCCAAAGATATCTCCAGACATCTGGGAACAAACCACACTGAACTGTATATTTCAGAACAGGACTTAAAGAATGTCATTCCCCTGCTGCCTTCTATTTATTCGGAGCCGCTTGCAGATCCTGCATGCCTGCCCGCCTATCTTATCAGCAAACTTGCTAAATCAGAGGTAACTGTGACGTTAAGCGGTGACGGCGGTGACGAGTTGTTCTGCGGCTATGAGCTTTATGTCCGGCTGGAAGACCTGTGGAATAAATTTAATAAAGTTCCTTATAGTATAAGAAAACCCATGGGCGTTTTATTGCAACATTCACCTTTAAAGTATAATAATAAATTATACAATATCGGAGAATATGCACAGCTTACTGATTATAACAGGCTTCATGAATTATTTAGGAATGAGCATAATTATGACGCTCACAATGCCGTCTGTGACATCACAAATCCTCATGATTATTTATCAGGCTCATGGCTTGACGAAGATAAAGAGTTACTCCCCGATATAGAGCAGTTCAGACGTGATATGTTTTTGGAGTTTCCGGATATCAAGTCTTCAATGCTTTACCGTGACCAGACCGGATTTCTTCCCGATACTGTTCTTCCTAAAGTTGACCACGCTGGAATGTATGTATCCCTTGAAAACCGAATACCTTTGCTTGATAAAGACATTATTGAATTTTCATGGACTCTGCCTATTAATTATAAATGTTCTGGCGGTTCCAATAAAAAGATATTAAAAGAATTGCTCTACGAGTATGTTCCAAAAGAAATGCTCAATCGTCCCAAGCACGGATTCGAGGTTCCGCTTCCTGAATGGCTTTCCATGGGAGAGCTTCACGAATGGACGGGTGAACTGATACTACACAGCCGCCTCGCTGATGATGGCTATTTCAATAAAAAGATATTACACAGAATGTGGAAAAATTTTAATATAAATCACTCAAACGCTCTGCAGATATGGTACGTTCTTCAGGCAGAAAGTTGGTATCGCTTTAATGTAAAACCTTAAAGATAATTAATTAGTAGAAAGGACTTTTAAGATGATTTATTCACAGACCACAGGCGGATTCGGCAATCAACTTTATAACTATGCGATCGGCTTCGCATTGGCAAAACAATACGGGGATAACTTAACTATTGATATTTCCCCTTATAAGTTTTCACAGAGACCTTTTGTTTTAGATCAAATGACGATTTCCGAAAAGGTTGTTTCACTTTTTCCGCCTAAAAAAGATACCAAATTGTCCCGTATGGCAGCGCGCGCACTTAGAATTCTTGCTACTAACCGTTATGGATGTTGCAAATGGATTAAAGAACGCTATGACACACGAAACCAGTTTGCCAACTATGACTTTTCACATAAGGCAAGCCTTTATTTGGAAGGTTTCTGGCAACATTACCGCTATTTTGACAATTATCGGGATTTATTGTGCAAAGAATTTCAGTTAAAGGAAGAATTTATTTCTGAGCAGTGTCGTCGTTTGATAAAGCAAAGCCAGTCGGAAGACAGTGTGGCAGTACATATCAGGCGCGGCGACTATGAAGCTTCATGGCTGCTGAACGACGATTATTATCACAATGCGTTTAATTTAATGAGTGATAAACTTAAAAATCCCCACTACTATATTTTCTGCGAAGATATCCCCTATATAAATGAGCATTATGGATATCTCGCTAATGCAACCTTTGTCACAGGCGATTTTTCCCTGTCAGACATGGAAGAATTCTGGCTTATGACGAAATGCAGGCATCAGATTATCGCCAACAGCACGTTCTCATGGTGGGCAGCTTATTTAAATACTAACTCTGACAAAATTGTAATCGCGCCTGAATATATGCACTGGAATAAAGAATACTATCCTTCCGGCTGGAATGTACTGCGGGCATAAATCCTTTTAAAGGCAGATAGTTTTTCATTGTTTTGAAGAATCTCTGTTTCGGTCAATTACAAAACCAAAGCCGGTATACATTAATCTTTCTATAGGAATTTCTATCCATCTATGCAATGGCAAAGCAATTATAAATGATGTTGCAATAACGACTACATATTTCACTAACCAGCCAACTACTCCATTACCAACTAAACCGGGTATATATTTTGTGTACAAAGAAATAATTTGAAAATGCAGCAGGTAAATTGGATAAGAATATTCTCCCAACTTGCAAAATATAATATTATTTACAAATGGAATTGGTTTAATATATTGGCTAAGCGCTATCAAAAAGAACCACATGCCAAACAGAGTAACTTCACTCAATCCCAATAATTTATTTTTATCCAATATCATACCACTTAGCATACACAGTGAAAACAAAAAGAGTGTCATAGACAATAGCGTCCTATGCCTTATTTTACTTAGCATTTGTGATTTACAGCAATGAAATAATAAAATTCCCAATATCATCACAGGTAATTGTGCCAAAAACCATATATTCAAATAATCTGAATAAATATATGAATCTATAACATCTGGTACAAATTTTCTTAACAAGAAATTTATCAGGCAGCAACCAATACCAGTTCCAATAAAACAAATAACGGATTTTTCAATAGAGTTTACTTTTTTATACAAAAAAGGCACTGCCACATAAAAAATCACCAAAGCGCCCAAATACCATTCCACTCCTATTATACTATTAATATAATGGGGAAAAAGACCATGTAAAAACAGTATATGTGCCAACACATTAGCTGTTGTAATTTGCGTTTCACTCCCTAGCCAATATGGCATACCCCCACCAAGTATACCAGATACTGCAAGCGCAATATAATATGTGGGTACTAATCGTATAATTTTCTTAGCAATCCAGTGACCATCTTTTTCTGTTGCCGAATGCTTTTCATAAGATATAAAAAGCAAAAATGCAGAAAGCACAAAAAAAAGCTGAACACAGTTTTTTCCGTAAAAAACTATATTCGACAAATACTGTGGCAAATCCGAATTATTACAATGACACATTACAACACCGCATATTGCGATTCCTTTTAATGTATCAACCCAGACATATTTTCTTTTCTCAGTTTCCTTTTCTCTATTTATCATGTTCTGCCTCTCCATTGTCCGCATCAAGCACAAATTTTTCTTATTTGTTCAAAGCGTTTATTTTTGCTAAAATACGACCGTCTATTTCAAACACTTCATAATTATATTTTATATATTGCATAAAATCACTCTCAATGTCCTGCTCCGTTACAGGGTAACTACCCAGCGGATAATAATACACTATTGTCGGGAACTTATCAGGATGCAGCGCATAATACTGTTCCAGTCTTTCGTAATCTGTTTCCAATAAATATGTACTCATAGTCCCGCACTCCATATTGCTATATAAATACGCCAGCGGCGTATTTCTTCCGCAAAACAAAATATCATCCTCTTTATATGATACCTTATCCAAATCCGACATAATGTTATTAAATATCTGATATGCGGTTTCATCAGTATATGTGCCTTTTAAGGGTCCTTTCTCTATATAATACGAATAATTCCCGGTTAACAAAGAATCCGTCCATGTAAACACTATTCTCATAGAGAACACACAGGTCAAAACTCCTATGCATAATACTGACAGACTCTTTTCTGTCAAAACCGTATGTTTAAGATTTTCATTCGCTAACAGATTCGGCAACATAATAATAGTAAAAACTGCCATGAGACATAATCCTGCCGAAGTCGTAATAATACCGGTATCTGTTGCCAAACAGAAACCTAACGCTGACAGAGCTGCCAACGCCCAGAGGCAATTATATTTTTCTTTCTCTCTACGGATAAAAACAGATATCTCCATCGAAAACCAGATGAACGGAATAAAAAATTCATTTTCCACATATGGTCTTCCTGATGTCATAACTGTCATGCACGAAAATATTAAACATACTAATGACCCATATATAAGATAATCAGCATATCCTTTTTTATAATGATTAACAGCCACCACAATGAAAAAATATACCATATTGATAATTGTCAATGCCGTATAATTCTTTAAAATGTGATATCCTGTTTTAAGAGGCTTAAGCAGAAGGCTTTTGCCCCCCCCGTGCCTGAAACGCTATGGTTTTTGTCATTCAGAATAAATTGTAAATTCTCAGAAATTTCATGCAGGGAAGCTCTTGAGAAAATAAAAAGCAAAAAAATCAGCAAAACAGTAACAGCGCCGGCGCTGACAAGCACATATTTCTTTAGCGGATGCCATTTACCGCCAGAGTTTCGCGTATATGCTTTCCATGCGGCAAAAGCTGCTCCCGCAAAATAAATCAATATGAAGAATGGCTGCGCCAATATTGACATTGCCAAAAAAATACCACATAAATAATAGTCCAGTTTCTTCCTTTTCTCAGTAAGATAAACAGCCCCTATCATCATTACCATTCCTATCGGTATTGTATTATAAGACAACGAATCCAAATTATATGGAGTAAAAAAATAGAATACTGCGACACCCATCATGCCAAACAAACCATACGGCTTTAACCTTTTCAAACAAAAAAACGCTACAAACATCTTATATATAAGATACAGAAAACGGAAATACAAAACAATTCCCTCTGTTGTTTTCATTATTGCCATATATAGAGAAACAAATGGAAGAAGTAAAAAACCGCTCATCTGCGCTGTATTCCAATCATCCGCCAACATAGCATCACCTTGGTAAAAACGATAAGCGGTTGTAATGTAATATAACTCGTCCGTAGTGCCTATTGTGGTAATCAGGCATTTTAGGACAAAAACAAAAGTCGTAACTATTAAAACAATTATAAATACACCTGCTGTTTTTTTCCTATTTATTTCTCTTTGCATAATAATCCCAACTCCATCCACCATTCAGTATCGGACATACTCTGTCAATAATAAGCGCCGGTATAATCCAGGCTATACAAGCAATAATGCAGATAATTAAAGCATATGCGCTTCCGCTTATATCAAACGGAAGCAATTCCAGCAGTTTCCTACCGAATATGTATCCATGCGATCCAAATGCAAAATATAGCAGACTATGACTACCCATAAAGGTTATCAGCGGAATATGACTCCACTTTTTTGTCAGTGCGAAAACCGCAAATACTCCGCTGAAACATAATATGAAGTACATTATTATATTTTGTATATCATTCATTTTCACATTAAAACCACGGTAGCTGAAAATTTTTATGGATACTGCTATTTCTGCGATATAAAAGAGCGGCGTTGCCCATGCTAATTTTCTCATGGTGCATACATCCAGCGGCTTATTATCCAGATAGTGCCTGACATAGTATCCTACAATAATAAATATCTGATTTATCAAAGCACAATTTATATTCCATATATTCAGAATTTCTATTTTTCTTAGCACAAAATATGCAAAAACAGAAACTATAAAACTGACAGTTATAACAAGCTTTTGGTCTTTGCATAACCTCATAATCGCATATGCCATAATCGTAGAAACCATTAACGCTGGAACAAACCAAACCGCCGTTCCTTTTAAAATATTAATAGTACAGTCTATTCCTATTTCCTTTATTGCATTTGCATCTTTTAACATTCGTCTTATATCGGAAATATTAGTATATGCCTGGACATACGAAATTATTATCCATGGTATCAATAATTTTAATATTCTTTTATTTATAAAATCTTTTACCTTCATTTCCGGTCTAAGCAGATACCCCGACGTAAAAAAGAAAATAGGCAGCATTACCGGGGAATATATCAATCTGTGGATTCCATCTACGCCTGTATGCTCCATCATTACGCAAAAACTGCCGATCCCCCTCAGGGTATCAATCGATTCGTCTCTTTTCATAAAATTAGACTTCCCTTCTCGCAGTAGGCAATCAACCAAATTCCACTACTCTTACCCATGGTATAAGTAATAAATTGTAAAGTCGAGATCAAATCCGTAGACTCCATAATCAATATACTTAATATTATGTTCCTGCAGTTCCTCCATGTCCAATATATTTGTTGTTTCAATCTCTGCCGCAAAATACCACATATAATCAAAATCAGCAGAATATACATCGTATCCATCAAGATATGCTTGAACGGTATCTGGAAAATAGTATGGTATAACACTGCATAAATCACCATGATCATAAAGAATCATATCGCCTTCACGAAAGTGCTCATCTGCAAACTGTAATGTTTCCTCCGCCATATTATCATATTCCAACGCGTACGTTTTTGGATACACTCGTAATCCCGTAATAATGAAAATCAGCATAGGTATACACAACAAATATTTGGGTATATATTTACATACGCAACACATTCCTAAAATAGTTGCATACAAAGGGATCATCAAATACTTGCCCACCAAAATCGGCCTCATAAGCTGCTGAAACACCAACCCAAATATCAGGATAATCCAAACTGCCGACATACATACCAACGACCAGTACAGTTCCACTGTCTTTAACTTACACCAAAGAACAAATCCAATCAAAAAGAATATAACCAGCAACAGTATATATACATTTTCAAATTTGGGTATATCTGTTCTAAACATATCCCGCATGATTCCCAAGCGTGATGTAGCCGCCGGAATCCAACTGGTAGCTTCTGATTTTGTCTGACGCAAAATTATCGGCACCCATGGCAAATATACTGCAATAGTGCAGGCTGCACAGATTAACCATGCCTTCACCTGTTTAAAATCACGTTTGAACAAGTAAAACAAAAGCAAGCCTGAATATATTACCACCAAAGTAAGCACCGCAAAATAATGAGTATAGGCTGCTGCCAGACTTAAAAGAGTGAATAATATCCAATCTTTTCTAGTAGCAGATGGGCTTAAAAGGTGATACATTTGTATACAACTGCATGATACAAGAAATAACGTCCATGTATATGTGCGCACCTCCACAGATTTTCTCAACATCAGGGGTGTAAACAACACAAACAAACAGTAAAAAATCATTGTTTTATAACCAAATTCTCTCTTAACAAAAGATGCTCCTATAATAAATAGCAGAAAAACAGCCAAAACAGAAAAAAGTTTCGCTGCCAATAAACTATTATTTGTAATTGCGAGTACAATTCTCAATGCCCAAAGATACAAAGGGCATGAATCCAGCTTCATTCTTTCTAGAAAAGCCGGAAACGGCAAAGTACTCCACCGCAAACTAAATCCTTCATCCACCCATATGCTTTTACTAAAGCACAATGACAGCGGAATAATGGTTAATATTGAAATAAATATTATAGTAAAATATTTCTGTGTTTTTTCATTCTTCAACATTATTGTATCCCTCCATACCTATACTTCTCTCTCAATTAATAAACTTATTCTCACTCAACCGATACTTATTTCCCATCAGTTTATGTTTCACAATCCACCAGCCCGACACCCATATTCTCTGTTTCATGGCGGGGGAAGCGCTGCCTATCATCCAGCAGTTTTTATCACAGCATTTCATCTGTTCCCTGACTTTCTGCGCCTGTTCTGAATTCCAGATTTCTTTCCATGTGTTATCATGCAGATTCCCCATCGACATTTTTTCCGTGCTTCCATTGCATGGAAGCACATTTCCATATGAATCCAAGAAAAAACCGTTCGTTCTCATTTCGTAGGGCAGAAGAGGTTTCTGCAACCTTTCTTTTATCATCGATTTTATTATCAGTCTTTCTAAAGTAGAATGAATTATGAAGAGTCGCCGTGGCAAACTCCATATTCAACTCATCCGAAAGATTATATAACGGCACCAAGTCCTGACAATTCGTATCCTGTTTACTCTGACGCTCCCTAGTAACAAAACATTTCCCCCGAAATATTAGTTATATCGCCTTACATATCTAAGTCATATTACCATAAAATCATTTATTATTCAAGAGTATTGGAACTGCACGGTAAACGCAAATCCTTTCAGAAGTTGTCAATATCATAAAAAACTGATATAATTAATTCGCTCAAATTGTGAAAATAAAAATAAGCGGAGAGAGGTAAAATAAATTATGTTTCTATGGGTATATAGTGGTTTGACAAGTCGTTGTATGAGTTTGGCAGATGCCTATTATTTGGTGAAAAAATATGAAAAGAATCCTAGCCTAACCGTTGTTTGGCCACGGGAACTTTGTTGTAATATTGGATATTATGAGGTGTTTTCCAAACAACAATTTAGTGATATTAGGATAAAAGTGATTGAGGTTGAAGACGTAGGTTTTAGTATTCGTGCTGCTATAAAAGGAATACATTGGTTAAGAGCAGTCCATGGAATATTTGCGAGGAATAAAATCAAGGGGTTAAATGCAAGGATGAGAAAACAATTACACTTTATTGATTATGAACCTCCAAAAGAAGTTGGTTGGTCAGGCGAGGAATATAACAATTGGAATATTATGTGTTGGGAAAAATTGAATAGGCTATTAGAATCAGCGGAAGAGACATATGTCCGGGCATATTCGAGATTAATAATGGGAGAAGGGCAGCTCCCTACATTCGCAGAAAATATTCATTTTAAAGAATGTTTTGATTCCTTGGCAGATAAAATTATATGCCATCATCATAATATAGTAGGTGTGCATATTAGAAGAACAGACCATATAGCTGCAATCCAAAACAGCCCCATTGAAAGTTTTTACAAAAAAATGGAAGAGATTTTAGAAGAGGATAGTTCTACGATGTTTTTTTTGGCGACAGATGATTTCCTGGTAGAGCAGAAAATAAAGGAGAAATTTAGAAAACATATTATTATCCAACCTAATAAAAAATGGGGGAGAGATGAGCGCAAAGAGATGGAATCGGGAATTATTGATTGTTTATGCCTTTCCAAATGTAAATATGTATTAGGAAGTTATTTAAGTTCTTTTTCCAGTTTTTCAGCAAGACTTGGTGGGAAAGAATTGTATATTTGTAAGGGGGAATGAAATTTGCCTCTTAAAGAAGCCCATTATGCACAAGACGAAAGGGTTCAAAAAATGCCGTACTTATTGACCTCATTTCTGAACGTTGTATATGTTGCGCCTATGTTTCACACTAATCAGGTTCCTATTCCAATCATCCACCAACATTGCATCTCCCTGATAAAAACGATAAGCAGTTGCAATGTAATATATCGGAAAGATTAGTATATGCCTGGACATACGAAATTACTATGATTCTATAAACTTATTCTCACTCAACCGATACTTATTTCCCATCAATTTATGTTTCACAATCCACCAGCCCGGCACCCATATTCTCTGTTTCATTGCCGGAGAAGCGCTGCCTATCATCCAGCAGTTTTTATCGCAGCATTTCACCTGTTCCCTGACTTTCTGCGCCTGTTCTGAATTCCAGATTTCTTCCCATGTATTGTCATGCAGATTCCCCATCGACATTTTTTCCGTACTTCCATTACAGGGAAGTACATTTCCGTATGGATCGAGAAAGAAACCGTTCGTCCCCATCTCGCAGGGCAGAAGACGCTTCTGTCCGTAAATATAGTTTATAAGTCCATGATTAAAGTAAGCTCTCGCCCATTTCTTCGGAGACTTTGACTGCAATAAGGCGTTAATCAGCTCTTCAAACGCCTCGGCAACTTTTCTTTTATCATCAATTTTATTATCAGTCTTTCTAAAGTAGAATGAATTATGAAGAGTCGCCGTGGCAAACTCCATATTCAACTCATCCGAAAGATTATATAACGGCACCAAGTCCTGACAGTTCATATCCTGAACCGTCATTCCGAATCCCACGTCTTTATGCCCCATTTCTACGAGTTTCTTTAACGTTCCGTATCCTCGGTTAAATCCGTCGGGAAGACCGCGTATGGCGTTATTGGTCTCTTCAAGCCCTTCTATGCTGATGCGTATTCCGACTTCGGGGAATTCCTCGCAGAGCTTGATGATTCTGTCGGTAAAATATCCGTTAGTGGAAATAACGATGCGATTAGTCTTTTTATACAACAACTCCACAATGTCATGGATGTCCTGTCTGATAAAGGTTTCGCCGCCCGTAATATTAGTGAACGCCATCTCAGGAAGTTTCTCCAGTGTTACTAAATCTATCTCTTCTTCCGGTCTGGTCGGATCTTTAAAGCAATCGCACATATTACAGTGCGCATTGCACCTATATGTTATTATAATTGAACCATGCAGTTTTCTCTTCCCCATATTCACAGCCCTATCCCTTCTCAAGTTGTAATGTCCTCATATATTTTTACAAGTTTCAGACAATATTCCTCACAATTATCAAATGCTATATTTTTACAATTCTGTATATATCGGCTGTTCTCGTCTCTATTCTCCCATAAGCGGCGTATTGCAGCCTTAAGTTCTTCCTTGTTTCCGCTTTCTACAAGCAGCCCTGTCTCACCATCTTTAATCAGTTCAGGAATTCCGCCTATTTTAGCCCCGATTACCGGCGTACCGAGTTTCAAAGACTCCATCACCGAAAACGGACAGTTCTCAGGACATTCTGAGACTGATATACTGAATCTTGCTTCTGCTATAAGACGATGCAGTTCTTCTCCGGAAAGAAATCCCTTATTTTGAATATTTCCTACACTATCCACAATTTTCGTCAATTCGCCTTTTCCTGCAAAAATAAATGGTATCTCCGACAGTTCCCTGCATGCAGCAGCTAAAGTTTCTACTCCCTTTTCTGTGGAATACCTTCCAAAATATACCGCATATTCTTTCTTTTCTATAGTATTACCTGTGTTTTCAACATTTGAAATAAAGTTCCGTAAAACTATGGTGCGCCCCGCAAGCTGCGGATTCATTTCCAGCTTTTCTTGTACAAAACAGCTGGGACATATTATTACATCGATGCGTTTATATGGCTTAAGTCTTTTGTATAACCAATTCTCCAATGCGCCTAATAAGCTTTTCACCCTTGAACCGTGAATACATCTGCCTTGAAAGCATGAAATGCTTCCTTTAGTCAGACAACGCAGGCACAACTCTCCTGTCAAGCCATAAGTCATCAGATGATTTGGACACACCAACTGCAAATCATGCGCCGTAAACACTATCGGAATCTTATGCGCTTTAATCTCATATATAATTGACGGAGTGAGCTGATAATTAAAATTATTCAGGTGTACGATATCGGGCTTAAAATCTTCAAGCACGGCTCGTATCTTTTTGCGGGCGTCCGATGAATATATGATTTTAAACGGGTACAAAAGTTTCTGCAGCTTACCTGTATGGAAATCCATATTTGACGTATAGCTCTCCGCGTGATTGCCTACGATGCGGTTTTCATGCTCCATGCCAAAATACTCTACCTCATGCCCCTGCCGCACAAGTTCTTTTCCCAATTCAAAAATATAGGTCTCGGAACCGCCGTTCGGGTACAGGAATTTATTTACCATCAAAATTTTCATTAATCCGCACATCCTTTATAGAGTTCAAGCGTCTTATCTACAATCTCGGACCATTTATATTTTCCTGTAATATAATCTGTGATTTCATCGGACGTATGCTTAAAGACATAATCCTTTGCCGTGAGTTCGTCAAGCCTCTGCTTTAAACTCTCCACATCAGATTTATTAAAAGCCCGCGCATATTCCCCCGCTACGCCAATATTCTCGGCAATATCACTGACTAAGCACTGCGCCCCATAACTCATGGCTTCCAAAAGGCTTATCGGCATACCCTCTAAGTCGCTGGGAAGGATATACAGATAGCAGTTGCTGAACAGTTCTTCCAATTCCCTGCCTTGGACAAATCCCGTCATGATGATATTACCGTTTTTATCACACATCTTTTTAATCTTATCATAATATTCATCGCTATGGCTGCTGCCGCCGACAATCACCAGCTTATACGGACTGTTTGATTTTTCGTAAGCTTCTATCAAATAATGCAGTCCTTTCTCCGGTACGATTCTGGCAAGGAAAAGCAGGTAGTCTTTTCCATTGAGTCCATATTTTCTGCTGATAATATCAGGATTTTTTCTATCAGGTCTGTCTATGCCGTTTGGTATATATATGGTTTCCCTATTATAGTTCTTCTTAAAATACTCCTTTACCTCCGGCGACAAGACTATTATTTCATCAGCGTATTTCGCCGCCGTTCTCTCCGCATATTTCAAAAATCTCGTAGCAAAACCGCCCCATTTAGCCCTCTGCCAATCCAATCCGTGAATAGTGGCAGCCGTCCTGATTCTAAATAGTTTAGGCAGCCATATAAATGCGCATGGTCCTTCGGCATGATAATGTATAACGTCATAATGAGAAAATAACGCGTGAACCGTAGCGAAAAAAGCATACACTATCGCATTCAGGCTTTTCTTCTGCAATGTTGGCACTGTGATAATATGCACGCCTTTATATTCTTTTACAGTCTGTGCATCATTTTGCGCTCCTGATACATGATGGCCTTTTCTATTATAGGCATAGACCTCTTGTCCTTCTTTCACCATCCGCACAGACAGTTCTTCTACAACCCTTTCCACGCCGCCCTCCCTTGAAGGGATACGCTTATGCCCAATCATTGCTATCTTCATAATCAGTCCGAACCTTTTCCGATAATCACTACCCATATCGTTTTAAGCAGTATCTTAAAATCAAGCGTCAGAGACCAGTTATCTATATACTCTAAATCAAGCTTCACTACCTCGTCAAAGTCTTTAATTTCGCTTCTGCCGTTTACCTGCCACATTCCTGTCAAACCGGGCGTCATGCACAGCCTTCTTCTATAATAGGGACTGTATTTTTCAAATTCATCTTCCGTAGGCGGCCTGGTCCCTATAAGGCTCATATCGCCTTTAAGCACATTATAAAACTGTGGAAACTCATCTATACTTGTTTTCCGCAGAAATCTGCCTACCGGGGTAATGCGCGGATCGTTCTTAATTTTAAACATAAGCCCTGACATTTCGTTCTGCCCTATCAGATTTTCTTTCTTTTCCTCCGCGTCCACATACATAGAGCGGAACTTATATATTTTAAATCTTCGTCCGTTCTTTCCTACCCTAACCTGTGAAAATAATACCGGACCTTTTGAGGTTATCTTAATCGCTGCCGCAACAAACGGATATAACACTCCCGTTATACACAGTCCTATTATTCCGCCTATAATATCTATGAATCTCTTAATCAGACCTCTTCGATAATCAATTTGAGACAACGCGTAGGAGACAACCACATAATCTCCGAACTTTTCGACATTTCCTTCTCGAGCCGTGATGTCCAGGCTATAATGGCAGATAACCCCCATCAGCTCAAATGTATGAATCAATCGGCTGACCTCGTCTCCCGACATATGCTTTGCATGTAAGAAAACTTCATCAAATGGCATTTGCTTAACCTGTTCAATTAAATCTTCACCTTCAACAAAATTCTGAAAGTCCGTATACTTATGCTTTATCTCTTCATCCCTGCCGACATACGCTATTGCTCCTATGGCATAATTCATAGGCATCGACTGTTCAAGCATTTCTATCATTTTCGCGGGTTCTTCCGTATCGGTTACTACCAGAACGCTTACCTGCCTGTGGCTGCTTCTATAATATTCCCTCAGACAATATTTAGCAACTGCATGTCCCACATAGGTAAGCGCCATGTTAAACAGAAACACATATCCCCAGATAAGCCTTGAGAAATCCGCCGCCGTACTGGTAACAAACAAGAAACATGCGACAATGATTACCATCGTAAGATTATATTTAAACACTGAAACCAGCTCTATCATATATCCACGCTGAACCACTGATTTATTCCAGTCTAACAGCAGGCTGTAAGAGACAGAAATCAGCATAAAGAAAAGGCAGGTGCTAAGGTGCATTTCACTTGATATTATTAACCGCACAGAGCCGAAACGAACCAGACCTGCAAGCAGATATGATATAAATAACGCTATCAGGTCAATAAGCAGCAGACAATAAGTCTCCAGTATTCTGTTTTTCTGGTTAGTCTGTTTCATTTTAAGTTTCCTCTGCCTAAGGTCCCTCTACGACTTGTGTGCTTATATTTCCATCAACGTTTTCTCTTTGAGTTTCCTGTCTTTGCAACAAATCAAGCATGAATACAAATAAAATATTTCTGGTTATGAACTCTCCAAAAGAAAATGCCTCGCCCAACATCCATACAATTCCGCTTACTATAATCATAAGTTCTGCAAAATCTTTGCTGCGGACATTCCGATACAGCTTTATCAGTATCAAGGCAATAACCATGATAAATATTATAATACCATAATTATAATATAGCTTTATGAAACCCATGTCTATTGAAATCTGACTATTTATATGAGAAAATAATGATATTTTCTCTCTGGGTACTATAATTGCCCCATTAGCATCCGTATAATCCGTGCAAAAGTTTGCCCAGTAGCTCCCCCAATAAATCCTTCCACTCCATATTTTATCTATAAATCTCATCAGCATCGACATATTATTCGGATCATGCTGCATTACCGTTGCCAAAGAAAGCAGCAGAGAAGACGCTAACGCTATTATTCCAAGACCATATGTCAGTTTCAGACTTTGTATCTTAGTCCATATTTTCCCCAATAGCATAACTGCCAATAAAACTGCACCTAACAACATATTTGTCCTGGAATCCGTAAATATAAACAGTATACCATTTAACAGTATAACTGTCAAAATATGAAACCACTTTATCTGTTCCCAAAAATACCAAATTAGCCCCAATGCAAACTGCAATAACACTATATGGCAGGCATTAGGATGTTTAAATCCGAAACAATATCTTGCCTCAACTACTCCCATATCCCGAAAGTCCTGTATCATGGACATTTCTCCATAAATCCCCAGACAGGCGGCGCTGACCGTCACCGCTATACATATTCCTACAAATATCAAGTACGCTGCTATCGCTTTTTTAAAGGGAATATCCTTACCCGCAAAAATGAGCAAGAATATCAGGCAGGCAAAATAATTATGCACATGTAAAAAACTCACAGCGCCAATAATAAGTGAAAATATGAGCATCATGTACTCTTTTTTTGTATATTCTGTGACAAACGCCTTACACATCAGCAGTATTATTGCAAGCTGAAACATTCTTCCGGAATATATAACATGGATACTTGTCGCGCTGACATAATCCACAAACATTATAAGAATAAACGCTGCATAAAATGCCGCAATTCCAGGCTTTCGTAGTTTTTCTCGTATCTTTGCCATCATCTCTCCCTGACGATTTTTCCGTCGCTCACATTATAGATTATATCACACTGCTCAATAGTTCTTAGTCTGTGTGCAATAATTATCATAGTCTTCCTTCCTTTAAACTGTTCTATGGCTTCCATAATGGCAGTTTCCGTATTATTATCCAACGCTGAAGTAGCTTCATCAAAAATAAGCAGCTCCGGATCATGATACAATGCTCGCGCTATGCCAAGACGCTGTTTCTGTCCGCCTGAAATGCGGATACCCTGTTCACCGACTTCGGTTTCCAGTTTATCCGGCAGCTCATTCACAAATTTTTCCATCTGCGATTCTCTCAGCACTTCCCAGACTCTCTCTTCGTCAATATCTTCCTCTTCCACACCGAACGCTATATTCATTTTAATGGTTGCATCTGTAAGATAAGCATTCTGCGGAATATATCCGATATGTGACAACCACTTTTGTTTATGCTGCAGTACATCCTGTCCGCTGCATGATATCGTTCCTTCCTGAATCTGTAAAAGCCCCAGCAGAACGTCTACCACAGTTGTTTTTCCAGCGCCTGACGGTCCTTTAATTCCGATGGAACTTCCTAAAGGCAGTTCCATATCCGCCTTATCCAAAATTTTCTTATCCGTACTAGGATAAGCGAATGTAATTCCTTTTAATACAATACTATCTTTTAATACAAACTCTACATCTTCATTAAGTTTAACATCTTCACCTTTATTGCTGTTAAAAATTTTATCATACCCTTCCTTTTTAACCAGTTCGTAAATCGTGGTAAGGGACGGCTCATAATACGCAATATTCGCCAGATATGTGTTAATCCTGCTCACACTGGGCAGTAGCCTGAATGCGGCTACTGCAAATGCTGCAAGAACGCTTACCATCTGTGTCCGCGCACTGCCGTTTAGTATATTAAGGATAAGATAAATCAATATCCCTGATACAAATACCGTTTCCAAGCAAATCCGGGGTGCCGCGCCATACACCGTATACTTAATTTTGGTTTTTGCCTGCCTGTCGGCTTCATCTCTATAATGTCTGTTGAAGTATATTTCACGATGCAATACTTTCGTTATCTTTATTCCATTCATGGACTGCAGTATCCATTTTGTCAGTTCCGCAGCATGCACCTGATCCGCCCTTCCCAAATTTCCCACCCGGTTTTTTAATTGTTTGATAACGATAAAAGTAATGCCCACGACCAAAATCATTAAAAATATCATCATCTTCCAATCAGTTATTAACAGAAAAATCCCCAGGCACAATGTAACCATCAATTCGGACATTAACTGCATCGAATCTGATAAAATCGCAAAGACATTACCAATATCGCTTCTGATAATCCTCAATATTTCCGGCACATCCGCATATAAGAAAAATTCATATGGGCGGTTTAAATACCATTCCAGCAAATTTCCCATGGTTACCGACATATTTGAATTAATAAATTTTGCCTGCACATATGTCAAGAAAAGCAAATAAATTCCTTTGACAACATAGATTATTATCATTATAAGGAGCATACAGATAAAAATTCTGTCAGTGTCAGTAATGTGAAATATTTTTGCAATTATTTCCGTATATAAATTATTTTCCCCGCCGGAATCCGCCATCTGCTCTACCACTGGTATAATGGCAGATACGCCAAGCGTTTCCAACAGCGCGCCGATAAATATCATGAAAGTCAGAAGCAATACTCCGATTTTCTGGCGTTTATTTAAAAAAAACATTAACTTACGAATCAGTTCCAATTTACTGTCCTCCTGATTTACCCAGACTGCGTACGATATCCCTTAACTTAACAAACTCTTCAAATAAATTACCGAAAATGTATGCCATTTTCGGGCTCACCAAAAAAATGCGCAGATAAGTTCTGTAATATCTGGATACATACTCCATTTTTATCATTTTTCTGATTAGTTCTTCATCTTCTCTAATTATCTTAATCAGCCGCTTTACATACTCGTGTTTCTTTGCCTGTACACACTCTGTATAATAACGAATCAGTCTTTGGTGTTTTAAGTAGCTAAATCTAATGGACAAATCTTCACGTCCCATATTATTCAGAAATACCTCTTTCTCATGGAAAAGAGGTATTTCATCACGGAAAGTAACCTCAATTGCTCCCTTAGCAGTAATGCTGTTATCAGTAGCAACATTGTAATTGTAATAAGCTTTATCCAAGTATATACAGTTATGGCACGCTGCATAAACCTTCGTGATAAACATTATATCTTCATAGTATCTTCCTTCCTCAAAACGGATACCTTGTAAAAGGTTTCTTCTATATAGTTTGCCCCATACTGCTGTTACCGTCTGAAAGTCTCTATAACCATTAATATAAAACTCCAATGGTTCACTCCCCACAAACTTAGCATGTCTGTCAGTACCGTTACCCTCAACCCTGTCCGTATATATGCTGCGTTCACGAAATACAACCATCTCCGTATCGGTCTCAATAAACTTATATGCCTCTTCAATACAATCAGTATCAATCCAGTCGTCGCCGTCAACAAACATCAGATATTCTCCGGCAGCTCTATCCATTCCCACATTTCTTGCAGCAGCACGCCCGCCATTCTTTTGATGTAAGACGTGAATTCTCTTATCAGCTTGGGCGTGCAAATCGCAGATACCGCCGCTATTATCTGTAGCCCCATCATCCACGAGAATAATTTCCAAATTCCCATATGTCTGATTCTCAAGAGATTCTATACACTTGTCCAAATATTTCTCAACATTATATACAGGCACAACTATAGAAATCAATTCATTTTTCATTCGTTTTATTTCTCCTTGAGTTTTTGCCTTAATTTCATTAACACTCCATTACATTGTATCGGAATGGATAGTGCCACCAGCTTAGCATTTCTAGACAAATATAAGTTTTTCAAAATGTTCTCTCGATTTTTCCATATCAGCTTTTCTATATACACTCTTTCCTCTTTACATTCCTTTTCTTTGCCATCTTCCTTTATACGCGCATATATGGAAACCGCACATTGTATCATAAAAAAATAAGCCTCATCCTTCAATTCAGGCGCAGTTCTTATGACATCATTGCAAATTTCCTGAGTATAGATAAGCCTATACATATCTTGGCGCTGAAATGTCTTTCTTGATCTACTGGTCATTACTAATCTGTAATAGTATTTCGCCTCTCCGATATATACCACTTTTCCGGTATTTTTTAATATACTATACAGACATGGAAGATCCTCTGACTGCAGGTTTTCTTTTGGAAATCTAACATTCTTAAAAAGCTGCGCCTTAAACAATTTATCACATTGGGAATAGGTCATTTCCTTATCCAGCAAAAGATTCTGTATGATTTCCTTCCCCTGCAAAATAACAACGTCCGTTATAGGCTTCTCTGCCGCCGTCACTTTTCCATCAATTACCCGCATACGGCCACAGCAGGCAATGTCGCTATCCGTCTGCTTAATAGCTTGCAGTAAAGTTTCATACATATCATCTGCTATATAGTCATCAGAATCCACAAATCCCAGATACTCGCCGGTAATTACATCCAAACCTGCATTTCTTGCGGCGCCTGGACCTGCATTCTCTTGATGAATTACTTTGATATTAGTATATTTTTGAGCAAATTCATCGCAAATAGCTCCTGATGCATCAGTAGAACCATCATCCACCAATATTATTTCGAATTTAATGTTTTTTTGACCGCATATGCTATTCAAACATTCCCGCAAATACTTTTCTACATTGTATACCGGTACAATAATCGATACTAATGCTTGCTCACCCATGGGCCGTCTCCTCTGTTCTCCTTTATAATACTAAACTAATATACATAATTCAAGAAAATCTCTTTCTCCTTATCCTCATGCGCATGATAGTTGTCTAAAGTCAGTCTGTACTCTCCGTCATTTATCCACTTCAATATAAGCGAATTGATTTCGGCTCTATAATGAAGCTCATCACTGTAGTTATCAAAATTACTGATTAAATCTACATTTTCGTTAAAACAAAATAATTCAACATTCGGATATTGAAGTATCAATTCTGTCGCAATACTTTCCGCCTCAATCTGTTCAGATACCTTTCCGGATATATCCCAATAATCCCAAAACAAAATACTATAGGGTGGGAAAAAGATATAAAATGTAGTGTCTGGGTTTTGCTCTATCACAGAACATACATTTATTCTAATATTATCTTCTACCAGTTTTCTTTCTTCATCGCTCAATCCACGGTCATCAGCTATAACGCCTCTATGCTCATGTCCTGCCTTTACCACATCATATCCCGTCTCTCTCTCCCATGCGGAATATTCGTCAAACGTTGTTGGTTTATCCCCTCTAAGCGTCATCAGCATATTATTAAGGACGCCATGGTAAAAAATTGATTTATTCAAAACATAATTTACATCATTCAAAACCAAATCATCATATAAATATGTCGGATACTCTTCATATCGCTTATAATCATATTCTTTAATAAGCATTACCCCATCCAGCCCCCAAAGCACCTTCTCTATATGATTATTATAGTCAAATGCTCTCTGCAGACTCTGCGATATTTCCTGTGGTCCTCCTCCAGAAAATGGAAGCTTAATGCTTGAGGTTCCAAATAACTCATCAAATTCAGACGTCTTAAAATTCTGCGTCATTGATGTTCCGGTAATAATGGCATCATAATCAAAATGTCTTGCTATTCCATCATTGATGTAACGCTCCTCATATAATCGATATGAAGTTCCCTTGATAGGTGCATGAAAATGAAAATAAGGGTCAACTATAACAACTATAAGTGCAAACATCACTAAAGCGAACACCAAATATATGATTGTCCTATAAAACCATTTTCTTTCTTTCATCTCTAAACCGTTCTCCTTCTTAAAGGAAATTGCTCTCTCTAATTTCTGAAATTAAAAATTAGAATATAAAAATACACTCACGCCGGATAGCGAAATAATACTCCAAAACATCAATAATACCGTAATAGCCGCCTGCTTTTTTGAAAAGCAGAAGCGTTCTGTTTTCTCCTGTGCATTCTTTGCCATAAATGTTATCAAAAGAATTATTGCACCCAGCAAAACTGTCGGCAAATATGAAAACTTATCCACAACCCCTTGAAATCCAAACCTACACAATATTCTAATTTCCACAATTTCATTCACAGCCTGTATCAAGTTGTTTTCCATCTCGCCCATGCCCGGCTGGAATATCCTTCCCCAAAAAATAAAAGCTTCAGAAATCGTATCCGCCCTAAAAATAACCCATGCGGCATTTACAAAAATAAATGTAAATACCCTGCCAAGTACCGGTATTCTCTCTATCTTTTTTTCTGTTATCCTTTCTACAACCATCAGTATGCCATGCATGAACCCCCATACGATGAATGTCCAGTTTGCCCCATGCCACAATCCGCTTATGAGAAAAACAATCATGATATTTATACAGGTTCTCCGCAATCCTTTACGGCTGCCTCCCAGCGGAATATACACATATTTTGTCAAAAATCCCGTCAATGTAATATGCCATCTTTTCCAAAAATCACTAATAGACTTAGCCTTATATGGCGAATTAAAATTAACAGGCAGCTCAATATTAAGCATACGCGCTATACCAATAGCCATATCGCTGTAACCGCTAAAGTCATAGTACAGCTGCAAAGAGTAACAAAGCATCACTGCCAGCGCGCTGATAGTATGAAGATTATTTATATCAGAAAAACCAATGCTTACAAATTGTGCAAGGGTATCAGCTATCAAGACTTTTTTGGCAAGCCCCATTGCAAATTGGTATAATCCTCTTGCCAGATTATCATAATCTATCTTCTTTCTTTCTTCCGATTGCAGTTGCGTTGTCAATTCAGGAAAAGGAGTAATCGGTCCGGAGCTGATTTTCGGAAAGAAGGCAACATAAAGCGCATAGTCGATAAAGCTATATCCGATGGCACTATCCTTATAACTGTCAACCACAAATGAAATCTGCTGGAATGTAATAAAGCTCAAGCCTATCGGAAGAATGATATTAAGCATCGGCAGTCCCGCCCCTGCCAGATGATTTACATTATCAATAAAAAAGTTATAGTATTTAAATACAAATAAAAGACCCAAATCAAACGTAAGCGCCAAAATCAAAATCTGTTTGCCATACTGTTGTGTTTTCTGGTTTTTCATCAAATAAACAAGCCCATAATTTACTAAAATACTTCCTGCAAGAAATATAAGACACGCCCAGTTCATATACCCATAAAACCAAAATGACATTACAAGCAGCCATATCTTAGCCGCCTCATATTTAGCTGCTTTTCCCAGCAGGAAATAGCCGCTTAAGCACAGTGGCAAAAAAAGTAATATAAAAATGTATGAGGAAAACTGCATATTAATTTCCTGCCCCTTTCATGCTCTTCCACAATTCCGGATTATCTATTTCCTATATATCTCACTATACCTTACCGCCTGCGCTCCTATATCAAAACCTGCTCTTTTTATACTATCCAGTCTGTCCCCTCTGATATAGTCGGCAGTCTCAAGTACACGCGCTGCCCATTCCTTGGCAGTTTTATCAAGACTGTAAAATTCCACTAGTTCCGTGATTCCTACTTCATTTGTGACAGTATCGGAGACAAGACAGCGCAGTCCGGCTGTCTGCGCTTCCACAATGCTGCCCGGCAGCCCTTCATATAAAGAAGGAAAGACAAGATAATCCATTATCTGATAATAAGAATCAACATCCGGCTTATTACCAAGAAACCATACGACATCTGAAAGTCCCGCTTCTAAAACCTGCCGCTTTATTTTCTCCATTAACGAACCCTCGCCAAGCAAAAGCAGTATGGCGTCATTCCTCTTTTTATAAATCTGCTCAAATATCTGTATTAAAAATGTATGGTTCTTCGCCTCTCTAAAGCTTCCTACATGCCCTATGACAAACTTATCTGTCAGTCCCATTTTATCCCTAAGTTCCGTTCTAACCTTTTCGTCATATATATATTTTTTAGCGTCTATAGCATTAGGAATTACCTCAACCTTTCCTTTCCTTACCCAACGCTTGCCATATACCGTCTCCCCTGCCTTCTTAGAACAGGCAAGGCAATAATCCGCCTTATATTTTAAGGGATAGCGAATCAGTTTCGTAATCAAACCCTTGAATCCGGGCGCATCTCCGGCGCTTCTGGCATGTCCGATTGTAATAGGTATTCCTGCCTTTTTGGCTATTGGCAGATAAATTGACGCCGTACTGGTCATATGCCCATGTACCGCCCTAAATTCATGATGCGCGGCGAAGAAACTCTTCATAGCCTTTTTATAACTGTGTATATTATATACTTTAAAACGGGGAACGCGATAAACCCGCCCCCCTAAAGCTTCTATTTCTTCGTCAAAATATTCTTTTTGTGATGAATGTACCAAAAAGTCAAACTGAATTTTATCTCTGTCAATATTACGGTATAAATCCATAATACGGCTCTCAGCACCGCCAAGGGCTACCCTGCCGAGAACATGAAGTATCCTGATAGGTTCTTCCATTTAATTACCTTGCCTTCCGCTTTTTACTCTAACCAGTATTCTCTTCATTACCGCCAGCAGATATTCTGCCGCGTGTCCGCAAAAACCTCTATCAATGCTATTTGCCGCCAGAAAAGTCTCATAAGATATAAGACTGTCCTTATGTCTGTACATTAGTTCCTCAAGATTCTTCATTGCCAAATCATCTATCCCATTAACATGCACCACCATTGTAGTCGTGCCGTTTTTCTTCTTAAAGCTTCTGCTCATCAAGAAAGAAATCGGATAAAACGTCATGCCCTGCCATCTGTAAGGCGCTTTGCCAAATCCGTCCGTTATTTTATTATATCCTAATTCCTTCAATGCCTGCAGCGTATTCCTGTCATAGGAATGTGCCGGCGCCATAAATATATCTGTACTTATTCCATGCTGTTTTAATATCTCGGTTCCTTTTTGAATCATGTTCCTTTGTTCTGATAATGAAATACCGGCAAACTCAGAAAAAAGGTTAAGCGGGAACAATCCGCCCTTCTTAGTGGTATATATATGCTGATATCCGTGCAGGGCAATGCACCAGCCGCTTTCCTGCAATTCTTTAACATACCCCCAGAAATCATTATTAGCTTCAGTCTTATGAAGATTATCATCTTTATTATCAGGAACTATCCCTATAAGCGGCTTTACATTCAGCTTATCCAGTATTTCCTTAAATCTTCGAAACCTTTCCCAATCCATGTCGGGCGTTATATCATCCATACGAATTGCAATCTGCATTTTACAGGTTCTCCCTATACCAGTCTATCGCCAGCCCTATTCCTGTCTTAAAATCATATTCCGGATTATATCCAAGAAGCTCCCTTGCCTTACTGATATCGGCATTTGAATCCCTTATGTCGCCGGGACGCTCCGGACCAAATTTCGGCTCAATATCCTTTCCCAGCGCCCTGCATAAATCATAATATATATCAATCAGAAACTCCCTGCCGCCGGCTCCGATATTAAAAGCCTCGCCTGCCGCCTTACCGGAAGCCAGGCATGCTTTTAAATTAGCCTCAATAACGTTGTCAATATAGGTAAAATCCCTTGACTGTCTTCCGTCACCGTTTATGGTGGGAGACTCGCCGCTCAGCAGCTGCTTAATAAATTTGGGAATAACCGCCGCATACATTCCTTCCGGATTCTGCCTTCTCCCAAATACGTTAAAGTAACGGAGTCCGTATGTATCCAGATCATATAATTTCTTATATAATCTCCCATATTCCTCATCAGCTCTTTTCGTCAGCGCGTATGGTGAAAGCAGTTTTCCCTCTGCGCCCTCTTTTTTGGGAAGTACGGGATGGTCGCCGTACACAGCCGAACTTGAGGCATACACAAACTTTTTCACACCGCTCTGCCTCGCAGCTTCCATCATATTAAGAGTACCGCGGATATTAATTTCTTCGTATAGAAGGGGCATCTCAATACTTCTCGGAACACTGCCCCACGCCGCCTGATTCAGTACATAATCCGCTCCGCTGCAAGCCTCCATACATGTGTCAAGTTCCCGAATATCGCCTTTTATAAATGTAAATCTCTCGTTGCTTTCTAAATGCGCAATATTGTCATAACTTCCTGTTGACAGGTTATCAAGGCATCTGACCGTATAGCCCATATCTATTATGGCTTCGCATAGATTTGAACCGATAAATCCGGCTCCGCCCGTTACTAAAAAAATACTGCCTGATTCAAATTTTATATTTTTATATCCCATGCAAATAATTCCTTTCCAACTAGAAAAATATTAATCATCTTCGCTGTTCCGCTCCTGCTGCGCCACCTGCATGAGCTTAATCTCAAAGTCTCTCCTGTTTTTCTGCGCCATATCCGATAAAATCATACCTGCAAAGAATGCCTGCACAGCCGCCAGCTCCACGAAACCGCATACGATCAAGGTTGGGAATCTCTCTACCAGCCCGGTATGCAGAAAATCTAAAGCCACGGGAATGAATGTCCCTATGGCTATAGCGCTTAAAATAAACGCCAATAAAAGAAAGAATCCAAACGGCCGATAGTTTTTGTATAACTTAATAATTGTTTTAATTACTCTCATTCCGTCAGTATAAGTATTCAGCTTGGAGACGCTTCCCGCCGGGCGATCCCTGTAATCCACTATGACATTTTCCAAGTGCATATTGTTATATACCGCATGAATCGTCATTTCTGTTTCAATTTCAAAGCCCTTTGACAATACGGGAAAAGTTTTTACAAAACTATAGCTAAAAGCCCTATACCCTGTCATAATATCCTGTATATCGCAGTCGAACAGCCCGTTGATGGCGCCTTTTACCATAGCGTTTCCCATATTATGAAACGGTCTCTTATTCTCCATATAATATGTTGACGACAAGCGGTCTCCTATCACCATGTCAACGTTTCTTACTAAAACGGCATCCGCCATTTCACGCGCGTTCTCCATAGGATAAGTATCATCGCCGTCCACCATAATATAGCAGTGCGCGTCTATGTCGCGGAACATTCTCCTGATAACGTTGCCTTTACCCTGCAGCCGTTCGTAGCGGACGACTGCGCCTGCATCAGACGCAATCTGCGCCGTTCCGTCAGTAGAATTATTATCATAGACATAAACAATCGCTTCCGGCAGAACCCGCTTGGCGTCCTCAACCACTTTTTTAATTGTCTGCGCTTCATTATAGCATGGAACCAACACTGCAATTTTATCCATATATTAAAGTCTCCAATAACTATATTCTTCCGTCATATAGTCTTCACGTTTTAACAATCCCTTGATATCCAAAAGCACCTTGCATTTATTCGCACCGCTGTAAAATGCTGCGATATCTTCCTTGCTCAGTTTCAGGAAAGCGTCGTGTGCAACTGCAATTATCACAGCATCCATATCCTTCACATCACCCATTTCCCCGAATGTAATTCCATAAAGGCGTTTCGCCTCATCTGCATCCGCCGCCGGATCTACCACTAACGGAGTAATGCCATACTCATTTAATTCCTTATAAATATCTATTACCTTTGTATTTCTGGTATCAGGGCAATTCTCTTTGAATGTAAATCCCAAGATGGCAACTCTGGCATTTTTAACCGCGATATCTGATTTAATCAGATTCTTTACCAGGCTTTCAGCCACATATTTACCCATATCATCATTAATCCTGCGTCCTGAGAGGATTATCTGTGAATGATATCCAAGCTGCTCAGCCTTATAAGTAAGATAATATGGATCAACGCCGATACAATGCCCCCCGACAAGCCCCGGCTGGAATTTCAGGAAATTCCACTTAGTTCCTGCCGCCTCTAAGACCGATTTCGTATCAATACCCATTTTATTAAATATAATAGAGAGTTCGTTCATGAACGCAATATTGATATCCCTCTGGCTGTTCTCAATTACTTTTGCCGCCTCCGCAACCTTAATGGATTCCGCCCTGTACACGCCTGCCTCGACTACTAGCTCATACACATGGGCAATCTCTTCAAGCGTCTCCGCATCCATACCTGATACAATCTTTGTGATAGTCTCCAAACGGTGAACCTTATCGCCGGGATTGATGCGCTCCGGCGAATAACCGATTTTAAAATCAACGCCGCATTTTAGTCCTGATTCTTTCTCCAGAATCGGCACGCAGATATCCTCTGTCACTCCCGGGTATACTGTGGATTCAAATACGACAATAGAGCCTTTTGTCAGATTTTGCCCTAAAATCCTGCTTGCACCCTCTACCGGCGTCAAATCCGGGGTATGGTCGTCATTTACAGGCGTAGGCACTGCCACTATATGGAACTTTGCTTCTTTCAGCCTTGAAGCATCGGCTGTAAATTCTACTGCGGTTCCGCTGATAACCTCATTTCCGACTTCTTTGGTCGGATCTATGCCATTCTTATAAAGATTAATTTTCTCTTTGTTCAAATCAAAACCAATCACCTTGATTTTCTTGGCAAACGCTACCGCAATCGGCATGCCTACATATCCAAGCCCTACGAGTGACAGTTTTTCTTCTCCGCTTATCAGTCTTTCATATAAACTCATTTTTCGCACTACTCTCCCTTGTAATTTTCTAAAACCTTATTTATCTCTTTTATATATACACCAACAACCTTATTTCTGTCAAATTCACGTTCCATTTTCGCTCTTGCATTTTTCCCCATTCTTTCGCGTTCTTCAACGCTTAGGCTTAAGAACTCCTTTATAGCCCGAATTAAATCCGAACTGCTTTGTGGCTCACAGCCAAATCCCGTAACCCCCTCTTCAAATATTTCCTTGCATCCGCTGATATTCGAGGCAATGACCGGCCTGCCCGTTGCCGAGGCTTCCATAAGGACATTGGACATGCCTTCGTGGTACGTGGGTAATACCACGGCTGAGGCAGCTTTTATATATTCATGCACCATCGTCTGAAATCCATATTGCTTAATAATTCCACTGTTCTCATAATCATTAAGCTTTTCTTGATAGTTTTCTTCACAAAACCCTACGGTTTCAAATATAATATTTTCATCATGCAGCGCATTTGCCGCTTCCAAAAATTCTTCTATTCCCTTTTCTTTCATAATCCTGCCTATAAATAACAGCCGGACTGCTTTCTCCTTCGGATACTCTTCAAATCGATGCTTGCTCAGATTCACTCCTGAACCATTCACCAATCTTGCCTGCGAGTTTGTAATCTTATAATTAGTGAAAATTTCATGATTCTCTTTATTTTGAAAAAAAACGCGCTTAGCCTTCTTCAATCCTACGCGATACATATGAATAACCAAGCGTTTCAACATGCCTTCTTTTTGAAACGTGCTGCCCAGCCCCGTTATGGTTGCAATATAGGGAATCCCTTGTATTCTGCAGGCAATGCCGCCATATATATTAGGCTTTACCGTGTATGTCATCACCAAATCGGGCTTTACATTTTTTAGCAGTTTAATATAGGAAAAAAGCAGATTAAGGTCTTCCTTGACATTCATCCCCCTTCTGTCCAGCGGGATATTAATAATCCGGCAGCCTTCATTTTCCAATTCCGCGGTCTTCACCTCATCAGGCACGCTGACGAATACATCGTACTCTTCCAATAATCTTTCCAGCATTTCATTACGAAAATCATATAATCCTGCTGAGAAGTTCGCTAATACCAGTATAGTGCGCATTCCTATATAACTCCCTTAGCTTTATCAGCAGCCGCAATAAACTTTATAGGCACTGCCGGATTTCCCACCGCTGTACAACAATCCGGAATATTTCTAATCACAACAGAACCGGCTCCGATTATAGAACGGCTGCCAATTGCTTTCCCCTGTATAATATGAGTCCCCGTTCCAACCTCGGTTATCTCATTTATCACAACACTGCCCGAGACATTTACGCTTGGATACAATGTAACAAAAGAATTGATTTTCGTTTCATGTCCCACGGTACAATTCCAGTCAATAAGACAAAAATCTCCTATTTCTACATTAACGGATAAAATCGCTCCCGCACAAATTATATTTCCCTGCCCAATATTAATGCTGTCTGAATATACAACATCAGGATCAAACAAATTAGGAAAATTCAAAAACTTGTTTTCACGGATTTTTTCAATTATATTATATCTGATGCCAGCATTCCCTACGGCGCATACGACGGCAATCGACCGGCTCACGCCTTTTAAATAGTCAATACCTCCAAGCACTTGAAATCCCTGAACCACAGTTCCTTTTTCCACTCCATCATCTAAGAACCCAAGAATCCTCCACTTTTCCTCCTGCCTTTGATTAATCCGTTCAATAAGCCATGTTACCTCTCTCCCCAATCCTCCGGCTCCGAATATTATAATGTCCTTCATCTTGACAGCCTTTCTCCTTCCTTAATCTGCATATAATTCAGACTTTGCCATCTCCGGTAAAAGGTTCTATTGTAACAGATGTATCGCTATGGATTCCGTCTCTTTTTATAACTGCAAAAAATGTCATTAAAATAATTTTACAGTCCAGCCGGAAAGATATATTATCTACATAATGCACATCAAATTCAAACTTTTTTTCCCATGATATGCTGTTCCGTCCTTTAACCTGCGCATAACCCGTAATTCCCGGCCTGACCTCATGCCTGCGCCTTTCAACCGCGCTATATAGAGGAAGATAGCTAACCAGAAGCGGTCTGGGTCCGACCAGCGCCATATCACCCTTTAACACATTCCATAATTCAGGAAGTTCATCCAAGCTTGTTGAACGAAGCATACCGCCAAATTTGGTAAGCCTTTCGCTATCCGGCAGCAGATTCCCGTCTTTATCACGTTTATCTGTCATGGTTCGGAATTTATACAGCGTAAATATCTTCTCATCTTTTCCCGGCCTTTCCTGATGAAAAATAACCGGAGTTCCCAGCTTCATACGTACCAATGCTGCAACTACAAGCAATACAGGGCTTAACAAGACAAGTGCTGTAAAAGATATGACGATATCCAACAATCGTTTTATATATTTCTTATACATACCGCTCTCCAGTCCTATTATCTCCCAAACACGCCTCTGACAATTCCTATAATCTTTGCCATGTCTTCATCAGTATTCTTAATATCGCTAGGCAAACACAAACCCCTGTTAAAAACATCTTCGCTGACGCTAATTCCATTACCATTATGGTTAAAAAAGTCATATTCTGAAAATACAGGCTGTAAGTGCATCGGTTTCCATATAGGGCGCGTCTCGATATTTTCTGCATCCAGTGCATCCATAACCATATCCGGAGTTACTTTGCACTCGCTAGAAATAGTCATACATGAAAGCCAGTTATTGGCATCGCCATCCTTATTCAGCGGGTTCATACAGATTTCGAGGATGTCGGAAAAAGCCTGCTTATACTTGTTATAAATAGCTTTTTTTAATGCCTTGTGCTCTTCTATATGCAGCAGCTGCCCTCTTCCGATTCCCGCCGTGATATTGCTCATCCTATAATTATATCCAATTTGTGAATGCTGATAATGCCTTGCCGGGTCTCTCGCCTGTGTGGCAAGAAACGTCGCCTGCTTAGTAATAGCCTCGTCTTGTGATACAAGCATTCCACCACCCGATGTCGTAATAATCTTATTTCCGTTAAATGAATAAATCCCTATTTTTCCATAAGTGCCTGTGTGTTTCCCTTTGTAAGTGCTGCTTAATGATTCCGCCGCATCTTCAACAAGCGGCACGTTATGCGCACTACAGATTTCCATAAGCTCGTCCAGCTTTGCCGGCGTTCCGTATAAATGCACCACGATTACCGCTTTGGGATTTGGGTATTTCTCAAAAGCTCTTTCCAGAGCCTCTGGACTCATATTCCATGTTTCCTTTTCTGAATCGATAAATACCGGAACTGCCTTCTCATACACAACCGGATTGCATGTCGCACTAAAGGTAAGAGACGGCGCAAATACTATGTCTCCTTCCCCAATCCCCAGAATACGGAGCGCGAGGTGGATAGCGGCAGTTCCTGCGCTGAGCGCTGACGCATGAGCTATTCCCACATACTCTGCCATTTCCTTTTCAAATTCGTTTACATTTGGACCTAAAGGCGCTACCCAGTTCGTCGCAAATGCCTCATTAATAAATTCTTGTTCTTCACCATGCATTGTAGGACACGATAAATAAATTCGTTTATTACTCATGGCTTTACTCCTTTCATATGCTTGTCCTTAATCAGAAAACCTATCTTTATCACAATATGTGTAAGTCGGAACTATTTCTTTTATAACTTTTCTAACATCCTCACCCTCACTTTTTGAGACTTCCTTAAGCTGCTTAAGCTGCTTAAAGAAAACATCTTCCTCTATTTCAATAGGCCGCCCTATATGAATCAATTTGTTCTTTGTATCCTGCAAACCTTCTTCGTCCATTAACAGTTCTTCAAACAACTTTTCACCCGGTCTTAATCCGGTAATTTTTATCTTAATGTCCTCATCCACTTTATATCCTGAAAGACGAATCAGATTTTTTGCTAAATCCAGTATCTTTACCGGCTCGCCCATATCTAAAACAAAAATCTCCCCGCCCTTTGCGTAGGCGCCGGCTTGAAGCACCAGGGAAACCGCCTCCGGAATCGTCATGAAATATCGTATAATATCAGGATGCGTCACTGTCACGGGACCGCCCATTTCAATCTGCCGTTTAAAAAGCGGAATGACGCTTCCATTGCTTCCTAATACATTACCGAAGCGAACCGCGACAAATTCCGTATCGTAATGCTTATTAAATGTCTGGATAATCATTTCACATATCCGTTTGGACGCGCCCATGATGTTAGTAGGATTTACAGCCTTGTCCGTCGATATCAGGACAAATTTCTTAGCGCCGCACATCGCTGCTGCCTGTGCTGTTTTCCAAGTACCCATGACATTGTTCTTAACTGCCTCGTTCGGGCTGTCTTCCATAAGCGGCACGTGTTTATGTGCTGCTGCATGGTATACGATATCGGGCTTGTACTTCTCAAAAATACTGTTTATACGTCCGGCATTTCTGACAGAAGCAATAAGAACTATTAAATCAAGATTAGGGAAACGCTGCAGCAACTCTTGCTGGATATCATAGGCGTTATTCTCATAAATATCTATAATAATCAGCCGCGAAGGATTATGTCCGGCTATCTGTCTGCAGAGTTCGCTGCCGATGGAGCCGCCTCCTCCGGTTACAAGAACGCATCTGCCTTGCACATACCCAAGTATGGATTCTAAATCTACTACAATAGGGTCTCTGCCCAGCAAATCCTCCACATCAACGTCTTTAAGCTGGCTGACATTGACGTCTCCGTTCACAAGCTGATACATGCCGGGAAGGGTCTGCAGCTTGCAGTTAGTATCTTTACAGATATTAATAATATTGCTGATTACCGACCTTGGCACAGACGGCATGGCGATGAAGATTTCGTCAATGGCGAAAGCATCGACCGCTTCCTGTATCTTTTCCCTTCCGCCGACGACTTTAATCCCCTGTATATATTTTCCATGCTTATTCGCATCATCATCAATAATACAGCAGATACGCATATGCGTATATCTACTGCTGATAATCTCTTTAATAATCATATTGGCGGCTTCTCCTGCGCCAATAATCATAATGTTTGTCCCTTTTTCGGTCTTTCTTCCCTTCTGCCTTAGTATTCTCAAGAACCGATAGCTGAATCTGCTTACAAAAGTAAAACTTAGCATTAGAAATATAAAAAGAAAATAGAAGCTTCGCGGAACCGGCTTACCGGTTATCGCAAGCCCCAAGCCATTGATTATAGTAATCATTCCGCAGGCTATTACAATATTCTGCATTTCCATCACACCGGCAAACGCCCACAGGCTGCTATAAAGCCGCAGCAGGGTAAATACCGCAATCGTAATTAAAATAGTGCATGGCATAAATGAATATATAGATTCCAAAAACCTGCCATCTATATTGGAAAATACAAACTCATATCGGATTAAAAGCGCCAGCAGAGAAGACACTGCCACCGCAAATACATCGTAAATAATCAAAAATATTCGTCTATATAGTAATGCCGTATTTATCGTTCTTTTCATCTTGTATCCGCCTCTGCAACAGTATATCACAGTTGCCATTTATTTACAACAAATTGCTTATTTCCCTATTGTTTCCATCACCTTATGCCAATTCTTATAAGAAACTTTTCGGATATCTTCATCAGTAAAACCCATCTTACGCAAAGCACCAATTAAAGCCGGTACTTCTGACGCATCGCGCAACCCTCTAAGCGTAGATGCGCTTTCATCATTATCCATACTAATCCGCTTGCTAACAGTTGACTTAATCTGTTCATTCTCCTCTTCCTCAAGGCTGCACGATGACGATGCCTCGCCTTCCAGAAACTCGCAGAAATCAAAGCCAAATCCAATTTTATCAATACCCGCTATATCAGCAATATGCTCTATATGCCTTGCAAGCATATCTACTGTCCTATCTTCCTTTTTCTCCGCAATAAATTCAGGATACGAATTTATGCCAACCATACCGCCGGTAGCCACAAGTTCCTTTATCATTTCATCAGTAAGGTTTCTTGGCGCAGGACACAGTTTACGGCTGCTGGAATGTGTTGCCACAACCGCTCCCTTCGCATGACGCATGACATCCCAGAATGATTTATCATTCAGATGTGACACGTCAAAAAGCATATTAAGTTCTTGTATTTTATTAAGCGCCTTAATGCCAAACCCGGTCAAGCCTCTGTCCGCATCTCCGCGAATACCTGTTGCAAGAGGATTTTGTTCATTCCATGTAAGCGAGGCATGCCTTGCTCCAAAGTCATACAGCATATCTATCTGTCCAATGTCTTCTCCGATTTCGGACAGCCCTTCGCAGCCGATAAATACATAGAAAATACCGTCGTCTTTTGCTTTTTGCATTTCCTCATAATTGTGTACGATCCTGAGAATATCGTGGCAGTTCTTGGTTTCTTTATTTACCGCGTCCATAATCTGTTTAAGCCTCGCCGCCGGATCCTTGGTATAAGGCGGATCTATCCACATTACAAAAATAGAGCCTTCTATTCCGCCCTTTTTCAGCCTTTCATAATGATATTTCCTAAATATATCCGTCTCGCCCCTAAGGTTTCTCACAGTAATGTCCGACCAAATATCCGAATGGGCATCAAAAATCATATATCAATCATTCCCCTTTATTACTATTATTACTTTTTATTGCTTTCTTAGCTTACTTCTATTGCTTGCCATGGCTACTTTTTTATCCCTTTTGTGCCTGACAAATTCGCATTCTGCAGGATATTTGTCTGAAAAGATGTCATAAGACTGCCTTCCTCTCGTTCACGTTTAAGCGCTAACCTTACCATATCATCGAGAAGTTCAGCATATGGCTTTCCCATTGCTTCCCACAGATAAAATGCAAGCGAACCCGGAATCGGATTGATTTCATTTACATATACTTTATCCAAGTCTTTATCAATCATAAAGTCAATCCGTGACACACCGTTACAGTTAAGCGCCTTAAAGGTCTTTACTGCCAGTGTGCGGATTTCTTCCCTAAGTTCAGGAGTAAGCTTTGCCGGCAGTTCCCTTCTTGCCGTCCTCATTCCTTCTGATCCGCTCTTGCCACCTGCGACATACTTGTCTTCATAACTCAAAATCTCATCGCTGGATATCGGTTCTTCACATTCTGATGCCTGTGCGCTCTCATAATCGCCAAGCACCGCACAGTTAATCTCACGCAGATTCATAATCGCGTGTTCAACCAGAACTTTCTGGCTGAATTCGTAGGCATATTCCAACGCCTCTTTTAAACCGTCCCTGTCTTTTGCCACCTTAATCCCCACGCTTGACCCCAGATTAACGGGTTTCACTATAACAGGATATGCTATCTTATCTTCTACCTTGCGGTATGCTGTCTCTATATCCGCCTGATATTCCTTTATATTCAAAGTCACGCAGTCCAGTACCGGTATATCGTTATCTTTAAGTACCGCCTTCATCACATATTTATCCATAGTTACTGCGGAAGCCATTACATCACAGCCCGCAAACGGTATATTATAGTGGCTTAAGAAACCCTGCAGCGAACCGTCCTCTACGTTGGCTCCATGTACGACCGGAAAAGCTACGTCAATATAATCGACTACTGAACTTCCAAATTTCTTCATCGGATACTGCACCAGATTCAGTCTGCCTTTACTGCCCTGCATGTTGTTTTCACACATTAAGAATATACGGACGCTATTTTTAAGCAGTTCCGGTATATTACGATAATTTTTAATATCTCCAACCGTTTCTCCCGTATACATTTCATTTTCTTTAGTAATATAAATCGGAATCGCATCATACTTATCTTTATCAAAAGCCCTCAACGCCTGAATGCCTGAAATAACCGAAACCTCATGTTCTACGCTTTTTCCACCGAAGAAGACGCCTACTTTAATCTTCATAATAACCCTGCTCCTTTCTCGACCTGCAAGTTTGGGCGTAAGCACAAATTATTCATTTGTCCAATATATTTAACCTCTCCTAATTATAATTATCAGGAAGGTCATTTTCAATAAGAATCACTTTCCGCCTCTCGTCCGGTATGGCGTTTACCATCTGAAAAGCCTCCTGTAATGTATCTACAACAATCATTTTGCCCTTAGAGAAGCCAGCTTCTATCAAGCCGTCCTGTATCGGCTTTGTCTGTTCCTTTCCGACTAAAACCGCATAATCGCATTTTCCATATGCGTAGACGCCCACTTCTTTATTTTCGTCATACTGCCTCTCTCCTAATTCCACCATTCCCGGAGTCATCAGAATCCGCAGCTCGTCAAACATTGCCAGCGTATCAAGCGCCGCCTTAAAACCGTTTTTATTGGAATTATAGCTGTCGTCTAACACGGTGCGATTCCCTTGATTTATCAGCTGTAATCTATGTGGAACGCTTTCAAGCTGCGACACGGGATAAATAAGCTTCTCCATAGAAATCCCCAACGTATTTGCCACCGCAACCGCTCCTGCAATATTCTGTACGTTATGCGTTCCCACCAGTCTTGTATGGAACTCATATTCCTTCCCTTCTTTATCTTTCATTTTGAAGAATGAGCCTTCTATGGATACAGAAATATCATACGCCCTATATGTGATATTGTCTCCTGCCGTTCCATAGCTTATAACCTGTGCAGCAGTTTTTCTCCCGCATATATAGTCATTATCATAATTTAAGAATACCTTGCCGCCTGCTGGGATTGCGTCAGCAAGCTCAAACTTAGTGCTTATAATATTCTCAATACTGTGGAAACTTTGCAGATGCTGCGGTCCGATAGAGGTAATAATTCCATACTTAGGGTGTACCAAATCACAGATTTCTTTGATATCGCCAACCTCTCTTGCACCCATTTCACAGATAAAAACCTCATGATATGATTTCATTTGTTCCCTTATGGTTCTGACAACGCCCAAGGTAGTATTATAATTGCCGGGCGTATGCAATACGTCAAACTGCACTGACAGCAGCTTGCTTAAAAAATATTTAACGCTGGTCTTGCCATAGCTTCCGGTAACTCCTATAATAGTCAGGTTCGGCATATCTTTTAATATTCTTGCCGCATCATTAATGTAATATCTGTCTATGGCAAGTTCAATTGGGTGGTTAATCAGGTTCACAAGCAGAACCAATAACGGAATAATGATAAACATTACCAAGAGAGCCATAGCGCAAGCCCTCGTCGGCGCACTTTGATAAAGAAGAGAAAACGCTATGCCGATTAAAAACAATATTCCCGTTGTAAGCAACATTCTCTTGACTCTGGGAGTATACACTAACGGTTTTTTCGCATGATGAGGCTTATTTACCAAAACCGTCATTATGTTCATAAAGCACGCCACGATAAGACAGCCCCGACCTCCCACAGCAAGAAGCGGCAGCGAAATCAAGGCATAAAGAGTCTTGCCAAGCAGTCTCCCAATATTCCCCGTCAGCTTAAGCCATTCGCCGTATTCCATAGGTTTATAAGAATTCTGCTGAAACATGTGCATTATATAAATTTCATACCAAACGGCGCCAAGCATATAAGTGCCGAACCAGATAATCCACAAAATAATATCCATAAATGAATTCCAGTTCCTTTCCTCGTTCACATTAGAGAAGTTCATTATTCCATTATCCGAAAAAGGCCTTTAATGCGCCCTGCACTTTAGCAGGCTGCTCCAAAAACGAATAATGACCAGCCCCTTCGCATACGACAAGCCCTGAATCCGGAATAAGCTGCTCCATCAGCCTCGCATCAGATATCGGCGTTGCAGTATCCGCATCTCCCCATATGATAAGCGTAGGACAGTTCATCTTAGGTATAAGAAGTTTCAAATCCTCGTTGACCACTTTCACTAAAGTCGCCCGCATAATCGGCGTCGCATTGTTATAATCGGCGGAACCCCGCTTTTTTCTCATATTTTCCACAGCATCAGGATACAGAAAATGCAGAACTTTCGTACTCATAATGCGGCTCGCAGCCTTATAAATCCTAAGGCTCACTTTCTGTCTGAATGTCTTCTTAGGCATAATTCCCGCACTGTCAATCAAAACCGCCTTCTTAATAACAAAAGGCTGTTCTGTTCTGGCATTTAACTTAAATAATACCCTGCCGCCAAAAGAATGTACCAATACGCTAAATTCTTTTATATCCAAACTGATAAGGAATTTGGTGATAAAATCCACATAATCATCAACACACCACGCCTGCAGCGGTTCAGGCGTCTTACCAAACCCCGGCATATCCGGAGCTATTACCCTGTGCGCAGGCGAAAGCGCTTTAATTATCCCATCAAACAATGTAATATTAGAGCCCCAGCCATGCAAAAGCAAGATAACATCGCCTTCACCCACGTCTATATAATTTACTGCTATATCATCAATTTTAACAACCACATGAAACTCCTATCACCAATATTACCATTCACAGTTGTTTGGCGACATGGACTCATATGATTCCTCTTGAGGTCCTTGTAAAACGCCGGTACTTAGCGAGGTATTTTCGAGCTTAGTACCGCTGCGATTTTACACGGAGCGAGAGCGTGCCTCAAGTGGGCGCTATGCGCCAGTGGCGCATGTTT
>JAMPEU010000110.1 GCA_023664865.1 Butyrivibrio sp.
TTAAGAAATTGGAGGACTGCGGCATTGTTTCTATATCCAGCGAATCCGCGGGACATGGAAACCAGAAAAAATGTTCTGTATATCTTGATAAAATCTTAGTTGATATAGATCCGCAGGAAGATTCTAAGAACATATACCAGACAAGTCTGAAAGTGGGGCATTATACCGACTATTATGTATATCCCACCTGCGGTATCGCCTCAAATACAGCATTAATTGGTGAAGTTGACGATACCAGATACTTTTCCCACCCGGAAAGATATTCGGCTGATATTCTCTGGTTTACCAAAGGCTATGTGGAATATATTATTCCTAACTTTATTCCATACGGGCAAAAAATAGACCAAATCAGTATTTCCTTAGAAATTGGTTCAGAAGCTCCCGGAATTAACGATATATGGCCGTCCGATATTTCCTTTAAGATTAACGGTCGAAAGATAGCAGTCTGGACCAGTCCCGGCGATTTTGGCAATGTTAAGGGGATTTTTACTCCTGACTGGTGGTATCCTAATTGGAATCAATATGGTCAGTTGAAAATCCTCGTTATTAATAAAAGGGGAACCTTCATTGATGGTCTTCAAGTATCCGACGTCTCTGTAAAGGACTTTAATTTTAACTATCATAGTACGATTAAATTCAAGCTGGAAGTTGAAGATGACTCTGAACATGTCGGCGGACTTACTATTTTTGGAAAAAGCTTCGGAAATTATAATCAGGATATTGATGTACGAATTAATTACAGTCCTATCGTTGAAGCAGAACCACCGGCTTAACCGGTGGTTTCTTCTTCTAGGATAAACTGACTCATGGATTCTTGTAATTCTTCCGCTTCTGTATTTAACGTCCTAACCGTATCGGCAAGCAGGCTTATTTCCTCCATTTTATCACTTACCACTTTAGATATATTTTCTATAGATGAGGCTATCGTGCCGGACAACTGATAAATTTCTTCTATGGATTTATTTACTACTTCTTTATTTTCCTGCATGTTTTCCATCTTTTGACGAATAGCTCCGAGCGCATCTACTAACATCGTAACGCTGTCATTGATATTTCCAAACATCGAAACTGTATCATTTAACATATCTGTCTGCCCATGCAGAAATTCTTCTGTTGTCTTAGCTGCGGTCGTCGCTGCCAGATTGCTCTCCTGAATATCTTTTACAATTTCCCTGACAACCGTTCCTGCCTGCATGGACTGGTCTGCCAGATTACGAATTTCCATAGCTACAACGGAAAACCCTTTACCGCTCTCTCCTGCCCGTGCTGCTTCTATGGAAGCATTTAGGGACAGCAAGTTAGTCTGTGAAGCAATATTTTCTATTGTTGTAATGATATCAACAATCCTTCCTGACTGGGTATTAACCTGAGATATACTTGATATTAAGCTTTCTGTAATCTCCACCGTTTCTTTTGATTTCACGCTTAACTCATTAATACCATCTTTTCCCTGTTCAACTGAGCGCAGCGCTTCCTCTATTTTTTGCGTCATTTCTTCCGAGGTTGAATATACATCATTTATTTTCTCTGAGAAATTCTCCATTTCCTCCACGCTCATCTCAGTCTGCTTAAATTGCTCCTTAACGCCGCCCGATACAGATTCCATAGACGATGAAACCTGATTCATGGAATCTTCAATTCCACTTGTAAGCGAGAACGCCTGCTGCGAAAGGTCCTTCACTTGAGCGCCGAATTTCTGATTATTTCCTACCAGACTCCTGATACCGACAAGCATATTATTAATGCTTTTTGCAAGCGTGCCAAACTCGTCCTCTCGTTTTACGTGTACAGTTTCCATTAAGTTTCCCTGTGAGATATTGTAAAGCGAACCGCCCATAGATTTCAAGGCGCTGCTAATACCTTTAGAAAGCCATATGCCGCATATGACTGCAAATAAAGAAGCCAGAACTACAATAATAACAGTAATATTTCGTATACCACTGACTTCCGCTAAAATCGTACTCTTAGGAACCAGCACACAGATTTTCATTCCAGTTTTACCAACAGGCGCGCTGACAAACAACTGACTCTCTCCATCTATCTGTACATATTCCGATATAACTTCCTTAGACGACGCTTCCGAAAGAAAGTCTTTATCCGCAAAAATAGAATCTCCTTGATAATGCTGCATATTGACTGCTTCCCCGTCTTTTTCCTCCTGCACTAGAAATTCGCGCCCATCTTGCGTCACTATTCCCCGGATACTTCCATTACCAAGCTCCATAACATTAATAAGATTTTCCATATAGTTCTTATCTACATCAATGACTAAAAATCCCTTATTGTTTTTTAAAACGAAGTGCATCATAAAAGAAAATACATAGGACTCATTGTTTGTTCCAAGTACACTGTCAATATATGTATGGTTTCCCACCCATGTATTAGACGTCTTTTTACTATCCAGAGACTGTCCTTCCTGTGTTTCCATGAAATCCTGATATGCGTTCTCCGGAAATCCCTTAACATTCGCCAAAAGGCTCTTACCGCCTTCCGCAAACACATAATAATTTCCCATATATGAAGCCGCGCTCCTTATTGCTACTAAATCGTCATTAAGTCCATTGGCGCGACGTGTAGCATCCGCACCACTTGTACTAAACATATCATTATAATATGTACTAAAATCATCACTAAGATAAAATTCCACAGCCTTACCGGATATAGACTCACAAATAAGCTGCACCGAAGTAGCCATAGAAGACGCCGCACTGACTACTGCATCTTCATATTTCTGCATTATAGCGCTGGACGCCATCTTAAATGACAAACTACCCAATAAAATAATGAGTACAATCGCCCCAGCGAAAACAACCATAAGTGAATTAGCAATTTTCTTTTCTCTTTTTTTCATATTTTATCTCCAACGACGCTATATCTCTGTGTTTGTATCAAAGTCATCATATTTTTCATCAATATATTTCATAAATACTTTGTAAAAAAAGAACGATTTTATATAAGCTGAAAGCGCAAAACCCACAAACAGCATGATACTGTTGGCTGCCAGAGACGTCAGATTCGCGTATACAATAACCACTGTAATTAATAACACTATAAATGTGTAGGGGAAATGTCCCACGGCAAACGCCGCCGCATTCTTTATCAGCTCCTTGCTTTTCCCATCTAACTTTGCAAATACTGGAAAAATCCACATCGTCCATATAAAAAACAAAAATGCCACCGCTGCACTGGCAATAAACATGAATTTACCAAACCCTGTATCCATCTGATACCAGAAAAACATGTCTCCTGCCAAAATCAATGTGCATAGCAAAATGGCAATCCATATTGGAGTAATCTGTCGAAAGTTTTTTCTAAAACCGTCAAAAAATCTTCTTACTACATACCCATCTCCACAACGAATAGACGTTATATTGACATAGTATAATGCAACAGTAGCTGCCCCCGCTGTAATAACAGGGAGGCAGCATATTATCCAGAGAATATTTAATAGAATTAAATCAGTCAACTTGTTTATGAATGCAATAACAGGCGAATTTGACATCTTAATAACCATGCCTTTCTCTTGGTCCCAGACCAATGTGTTTCAACTTATTTGATGCCGCTGATTGCCACTGATTCAATAATAACTTTCTGGAAGCAGAAGAACAATGCAATGGTCGGCAGCATGGCTATAACGGAAGCTGCCATAATTAATGCGTAATCACTCTGAATAGAGTAATATGTATTAAATGAACGAATAACTACTTGCAATGTCCAATTTGCTTCGCTTCTAAGGAAAATTGTCGGCGCCAGGTAATCATTCCAAATTGCCATAAACCATAATGTCAACTGCGTACCTACCGCACCCTTCATCAGCGGAAGGAAAATCTGTATAAAGGTTCTAAAATAACCGCAGCCATCAAGCTTAGCAGCATCCATCAAATCATTAGGAATGCTGGAAAGATTTTGACGCAGGAAAAATACCATACTGATATTACCGAAACATGGCGGTATAATCAGCGGCAGAAGCGTATCTGTCCAGCCAAATTTGGTAAACATAACATATTGGGGAATCATAATAACTGCAAAAGGAATCATGATAGTTGCCAGAAGTCCCATGAAAATGACTCCCTTGCCCCTGAAATTCATCTTAGCAAACGCAAACGCCGCCAACGATGAGGTAAATCCACCAATCAATAATACCGGCACTTCCACCTTAACCGTATTTAAAATACCGGAAATGAAGTTGCCTTTTTTCATAACCTCTGAATATTTTCCCCATACCCACGGATCCGGGATAACTCTTAACTGTCCCGACAAATACTGATTCTTCGTCATAAATGAGGTCATTACCATATAAAAGAATGGGAACACCATAACTACTGCGCCAAGCGCAAGCAGGAGAAAGACGATAATGTTAATTGTTTTTTCCTTTGAGGACGTTATCCCCGATGATAGTTGGTCTTTATTTTTCATTTCGTCCCTCCTAATCCATGGTCTTAACCCATTTATTCTGACCGATAAAGTTAATCA
>JAMPEU010000111.1 GCA_023664865.1 Butyrivibrio sp.
GCAGACAAGAAATACAACAGGCGCATCATAGGCAGAAGGACAGATAGAGCGTATTGTTTCAACTGTATGCTTATCTAAACAGCCGTCACTTTGCCGAGTGACGGCTGTTGCTTTTTACAATTACTGTAACAGTAAATCTACCATATTGTATCAATTCAGCTAATGCCTGTCGATAATTTTATCAAAACATTGATATTTTCGTATTGTTTTTCATATTTTTTTAAGACTATTTTTCAACCTACTTCTCCATCTTCCAAAAATACGCACTATACGGCTCCAGCTCACTTCCGCCGCCGAAATCATGCTTCTTTCCGCTTATCAAATCAACCGCCATGCCGCAGCCCGCGTCAAAATGCGCCGTGTAACTCTCACTGTCGGCGTTAATGGCAACCATTACCCTCTCGCCTTCTGCCTTTCTCTCAAATATGCACTGTTTATTAGTCAGCGCCACAGAACGAAACTCACCGTAATTAAGCGCCTTTGACTCTTTCTTCGCCTGCGCCAGCGCGCTTATAAAGTCGCACAACCCGTTCCACTCAGGTTCATCGAAACATGCCCTCAGCGCCGGATCGCCCTCGCTCTTATTGGCTTTAGCCCCCCATTCGCTGCCATAGTAGACAATCGGAATGCCCGGCATACCGAAACAAAGCGCATATATAAGCGGCAGATGCTTTTCATTCGTCAGAATGCTTGCCACCCTTGTTACATCATGGTTATCCACAAACGAAAGCATGTGTTTCCCCCTATATAACGTCCAGTTCTCCGATCCGAACTGTCTAAGCAGGGAATGAATGATTTCAAACATATTCATGCTGTTAAAGCTGGAATACAATCCCTTATAACACTCGTAATTTGTAACAGAGTGCAGCATATTGTCGTTCATCCACTGGTTATAATCGCCGTGAAGCGTCTCGCCCAACAGATAGAAATCAGGCTTTAAGCCGTCGCAGAATCCACGCAGCCTGCGCAGGAAATCATGGTCAAGGCAGTAAGCCACATCAAGCCTTAGTCCGTCAATGTCAAATTCCTCAACCCAGCCCTTTATGCTGTCAAGAATATATGTAACTACTGCTTCGTTCTTCAAATTCAGCTTTACTAAATCATAGTGTCCTTCCCAGCCTTCATACCACAGTCCGTCATTATAATTGGAATTGCCGTCAAAGTTGATATGGAACCAATCCTTATACGGAGAATCCCATCTTTTCTGCAAAACGTCCTGAAACGCCCAGAACCCCCTGCCTACATGATTGAACACGCCGTCCAATATTACCTTTATTCCATTATCATGAAGTTCTTTGCATACCGCGGCAAAGTCTTCATTTGTTCCCAAACGGCAGTCAATTTTACGGTAATCCCTCGTATTATATCCATGCGTATCCGATTCAAACACAGGAGAAAAATATATTGCATTGATTCCGAGCTTCTTCATATGCGGAATCCAATCATTCACTTTCAAAATCCTTGATTTTTCCACACCGTCGTTTTCAAACGGCGCTCCACAGAATCCTAAAGGATAAATTTGATAAAAAACACTTTCATATGCCCACATAACTATGTCCTCTCTTCTATTATCAATAAAGTAATCTTTCTCCACAATTATACTATTCACATCTTTTTTGTGCAACCGATTTATAAATTCATGCCATAACAACTATAAACGGCAACAACATTTCCTATCGTTTTAAAATATTGTCTGTTATTAAATGTAGCGATATTTCGACATATTTCGTATTGACTCAATTGGTTGGTTTTTTTGCACGGATTAAAGTGTACGAACTTTTCCACAGTTTTTATGACGGATTTGCAATAAAATAGTCCAAAAATCCATGAGAAATCCCCCATTTCCACAAAGTTATCCACATTTGACACTAATGTCATACCACTTTCCACAACTTTCGTTATTTAAAAGTATTCCGACAATTTTACGAAAAAACATTTTTTCAGACATAATATCTCAATTTTCTCAAATTAAAATTACCTTCTGTTATTTAATTCCATTGACTCATTAGATAATGATTTGACTATGCCGTTCAAATCCATTCATTCCAAAATTTCTCTACTCTTTTGGCAATTTGTGTCGTTGTGACCACCTCGTAATTACTCCATTCACGCGGAAACAGCCTTTGATATGAAGGCTGCAGAAACCGTTCGTCCAACAAAACGACAATTCCGACGTCATCAGCCGTTCTAATAACCCGTCCCGCCGCCTGTAAGACTTTATTCATGCCCGGATATCTGTAAGCATAGTCAAATCCGTTTTCTCCCCAGTTGCCAAAATACTTCTTTAAGATTTCCCGCTCGATACATACTTGTGGAAGCCCCGTTCCGACAATAATCGCTCCAATCAGGCTGTCGTTCTTTAAGTCGATTCCCTCACTGAATATGCCGCCCATAACGCAGAATCCAAGCAATATCTTCTCATCGTCAATCTCTATATCGATATGGATATTCTCAGACAAATCGCAGTCCTCATTTCCCGTAAAACGACTTAAAAATTCCTCTCTGGAACGTTCATTCATATAATCTTCCTGAACTATACATTCCATCTGCTCGTCTGCAAAATGTTCCATAAAGATATCGAATACATTCTTAAGAAACGCGTGTGAAGGGAAAAAAATCATATAATTCCCGTGCCTGTTCTTCACAGCCTCATAAATATAGGAAGCAATATTGTAATACTCCGCCATACTCCGTCTGGTATACTTGCTTGTGACATCGCTTCCTATATATATGCCTCTCTTTTCCGGTCTAAACACAGACTTTGCATAAACCTCATAGTCTTCTGCGTCAGCCCCAAGCAGCGTCTTATAATAGCGGATTGGAAGTAAAGTTGCAGAGAACAAAATCGTACTTCTGCCCCTCATCATGCACTCTTTAAGATTTTTAGCGGGGTTGACGCACAACAGCTTAAGCATGAAGCTTCCGTCTTCACACATCTGCGAATATATTACATAATTCTCATCAACTAAGTCATAAATCCCTAAGAAATGTGAAATCTCAAAATAGAACTCCAGAATTTCCTTTCCCACGGGGCTGTCCTCATGCTCGTCCATATAGTTTTCCATTGTGCTGCTTAACCTGTTTAACGCAATTATGAAAGGAGATATGGATTCTTCGATACGGTAATCAGGACATTCCTTCTTTATATTAAGCAGTTCCTTATTACACTTCTCAAGCTGTCTCCCCAGACTGCCGGAATAAGGCATTACCGTCTTTTTCAGTTTGAGAAAATCTTCCTTATATAAAACGGCGCTATACATCTCCCTGCCGCGCTCCACCAGATTATGAGCCTCGTCAATCAGAAACAGATACTCTCCGTTTCTGCCCTCTGCAAAGAACCGCCGCAGATAAACATGCGGATCAAATATATAATTATAATCGCAGATAACCGTATCCGAAAACAGGCTCATATCCAGACACATCTCAAACGGGCAGACATTATACTTCCCTGCATATTCTTCTATCTTTTCCCGTCCAAAGCTTTCCTCATGCGTAAGCAGGTCAAACATCGCGTCGTTTACCCTGTCATAATGCCCCTTCGCATAAGGGCACGCCTCAGGATTACACTCGGTCTCGTCCATAAAACAGATTTTTTCCTTTGCCGTCAGCACTACCGTCTTGAACTTAAGCCCTTTACTGCGCAAAAGCTGAAAAGTATCCTCTGCCACGGTTCTTGTAATCGTCTTTGCCGTCAGATAAAATATTTTTTCCCCCAGCTCTTCACCTACTGCCTTAACCGCCGGAAATACAGTAGAAAGTGTCTTGCCTACTCCGGTCGGCGCCTCGATAAATAATTTTCTCTTATGATATATGGTGCGGTATACATATGCGGCAAGTTCTTTTTGTCCTTCCCTGTATTCGTAGGGAAATTCCAACGCTTTAATGGACTCTTTACGCATCTTCTGCCAGTCGAAACTATAGTCCGCCCACTTTCTGTACTGCTCCATAACCGCATCAAACCATTCCTGCAATTCCAAAAAACTATATTCATAATGAAAATAGCGTATCTCACTGCTGACAATATCCAGCACAGGTGTTTTTTCCATCTGGCAGTAAGTCATTCTGACGCGGATAGAACGTAGTTTATTCTGCACAGCATAAATATAGGCGTAACATTTAGCCTGAGCCAGATGTACAGGAACAGCCTGTTTCATCTTAGCCACATCATGATATGTTCCTTTGATTTCATCTATCGTCACGGTAACATATTCCGACATATCCGGCAGCATATTTGTGTCCGTAAGCTCCGGCACTGCGCTTATATCGCCTATCGGTTCTATGATGATTCCGTCTGCCCTGCCGTCTATGACAATATCATATCTGTCCGTCGGATAGCAGAATTTCAGCCCGACTTCAGCATGATATTCTAAACCCATCTGCTTTTGAATCATTCTATGGATACGCCCGCCTTCCTGCATGGCATCCG
>JAMPEU010000112.1 GCA_023664865.1 Butyrivibrio sp.
AATAGTTTGGCGTTATTTACAATTGCCCTTGCTATCGCAGCGCGCTGCTGCTCACCCCCGGATAAATGTACCGGCCTCTTCCGCATTTTTTCCGCCATGCCGACAGCCTGCAGCATTTGAACCGCCCTGTCCTCGCGCTCCTTTTTCCTGACTCCGGCATATCCAAGCGGCATACAGACGTTTTCCAGAATGCTGATTTCATTAACCAGATTGAACGACTGGAATACAAAGCCAATCTGGCGGTTTCTAAAAGAAGCGGCAGTCTTTCCCTTAAACTGCGCAACATTTTCCCCGCAGAACAGGTACTGCCCTTCCGTTAAAGAGTCCATCATTCCCAATATATTTAGCAAAGTAGATTTTCCGCACCCTGAACGGCCTGTAACCGCTATGAAATCCCCCTGCGCCGCCTCCAATGATACATTGGCGATTCCCGGCGTTTCAACATCTGACTGCGTATATATTTTGACGGCATTACGTAACGCTACTAACGGTTTCATTCTGTTTACCTCACTTTTTCAAGATTTTCGCCGGATATATGTCCATGATTCCTACAATCATGCAAGCGCAGGAAATTATTGTGACCATAAACACAATCCCAAGCGCCACCACCACATTAATCCAAGGGAAATACGCTGTAAATACACTGGTCGAAAGATATGGGACAATTATTATTGCCGCCGTCACTCCAACGCAGCCACTGATGAAACAAAGTGAAAATACCTCAAGGAATATTTCCTTAAAAACAGTCGCATGGGTGCCGCCCAATGCCAAAATGATGGCAAATTCCCTCTTGCGTTTTTCCATATGAATCAGCAAAATGCCAATAATCCCTACCATCGTAATGATAAGCACAAACCACGCTATCCATGAGAAAATCCGTATTTCCTGAGTAAGGTCAGTTATTGATTTTTGGAGTTCCAAATACTGCTCTGAAATACGGTAAGAATAGTTCGGATGCTTATCCTGCAGCATTTGTACAATCCCGGATGCCGCATCTTGTGCGCCTGCGTTAGAATCTGCCATAATGCGCAAGCAAGGGGTAAGCTGTCCTTCCACATTGAGTTCAAGCGTGTCCATGCATTTTTCCGGCAAAATAATCATTGATTCGACTTTCAGATCCACCAGCAGCGTAACAAAAATGGATTTGCCCGCAGCATCAAGCCTCGCAACATCTTCAATAACCAAATCTCCGACCATGACATTAGATTCATCCCATGAAAGCCATTTTTCAAAAAAAGACAATCCTTCCTTCTCAAAATCATCAGCAGCCTGTGCGCCGATGTATACCGTATCATCCTGTGGCGCGAATCCAAAGCAGTTAAAGAAAGAATCCGCATCCATGGATACAAATGTTACATTTTTGACATCCAGTGATTTACGCGTCTGATAGATTGAGCGTGTAAACAACAGATAGGATATGTCTAACCCGTTGTACTCTTCTTTGATAGCTTTATAATCTTCCACTGTGACAGGCAGTTCCGTATCCGTAAAATCCCCATTCCCGGAATATTCAACAACTATTCCCTGTTCCCCAATCTGCTGTTTATACAGCTCCTGCCTGTCCCGTGCAGAATACGCCGAGGATATTCCGCACAGTACGACTGTAATGCCAATGGCTAATTCAAGCGCAATGGCAAAATATATCTTCTTATTAATCCACAGCTTTTGAAATGCACGGTAAATTAAATATTTCATGACACTCTCTCAAATAATTCTGATAATTTTTGTTTTTTCAGTTTATGCAATACAGTCCATGTCACAACAAGCGTCAAGACAAAGCCAAATATGTATGCCGCCACATATACCCTGGCATTAAGAATCATTGTTAATCCTTCCGGATATGTGGGTTTCAGGATATGCACCATCACAACATCAAGCAGATATGCAATGCAAAAACACAGCATATTCTCTATCACCGCGTTCAAAAAGACAAAGCCGTATGACGCCCCCAGCGCCATGCGTATGCCATACGCCCGTTTATCAAGGTTGAATTTCCCGGCAAGGACTAAACAGACATTTATAGCAGCAAAAGCAAATGCGGCAAAACCAACCCCAAAAATGCCTATTGATTTGTACAGCCCTTCCGTCAACTGGGCGTGGTATAATTCACCGCCGCTTTTCACATCCGATACAGGCAGGCCGGCGCTTTTTAATATATCCGCAATATGCGCGCCATCCGCTAACTCCCCTTTTGTACGGAGATACAGCTTTGAAATCATGATATCCGATTCTTCTTCCTGCCCACCCGCGTTAAGAGGGAGCAGGATTTTCCCATAATAGGCAAATGATGAAAAAATGCCGCTGATTGTGTATGTAACTCCGGACAGCGTTATGGAATCGCCTGTGTGCAGCCCGCCGTATTTTTCAGCAAACGACTGTTCAACCAGACATATGTTTGTGCCGGAAAACAGGTCTAAAGACCCCTCGATAATCTTACAGTTTTCAAATCCCGTCCAGCCTTCTGTCAAATAATTTATGAAAACATTCTCCCTCATGCCGCTTATTTCAACAGTACCGCTTTTATATGCGCAAATGGCATAATCACTGACTTCAAATGGGACTTCCTGCAGCAAAGAAGGCATTTCCCGGGCAGCTGCATATCCACCCTCAAAATATGCGACCCAGACATTTGCATCATCCTTAAACCTCATCGTTGCGAGGTTCTCCACGAATATATTTATATTCCCCAGGCACAGCATAGGCAGAATCAGCCCTAAAGAAAAAGAAAGCGATACTATCAAATTAACCCTGCGCCGCCTGTAAAAATTTATTAATGCGTCAAATATAGTATATTTTAACTTTTCCATACTAATCCCTGTCACGGCTTATAAAATAAGCAGCTTTGTTTTGCCTGTCGGTGACAATAAATCCTCCCTGTAGCGTACGTGCCAGACATGATTCCGGGTAGAGCCTGTCAAATTCCCAGATTGTTTCTATATAAGAACCGTCGGTTTTGAAATGATCAAGCTGCGCCCAGACGCAGGAAAGCACATAGACATCTTCCCCATCAACAATAAAATCCGTTGCGCCGTATTTATACGGAAACTTGCAAACATTACGCAGCCCATCATCCGCAAGCTCGTATAAGCCGGACTCCTGAATAACCGCCTCATAAGAAGAACCATTCTTAAATAACTCAAATGTATTTGTATAATACACCCTGTCTTTTTCACAATTGGCATAACCATTCAAAATAAAATCCTTTTTTTGTATAGAACCATTGGCATCAGAAATATACACCCTGGCATCTTCTTTCAAGACACTGTTAGTTAATACGGTTACAATTCCATCTTCACTCACGGCAATATCCGTATAGAAAGCATCCATATCACTATGCCCCAATTCTTCCAAGCCATATTCACTCTGGTACTCCAAATTCATATCTAAAATTTGAATGCGGTTATTTCCTGAATCTACCACATAGAATTTTTCATTACGGTATGCAAGACCGGAAGGACGGCAAAATTCTCCATTTCCATTTCCTAACTTTCCCACTTTTCTTATTTCATTTCCCTGAAAGTCAAATTCCCTTAAGCAATTGTCTTCCATATCACAAATGATAACGGAATCCCCGGATGCCGTAACCCCGAATGGCGATATTCCGCTGCACGTACCCGAAAGCGTATATCCCTCGGCAATAGATAATCCAAATGACTGCGGCGCTGAATCGTCATCATGTCCTCCGCCCTTGGAGGAACATCCCGCCAAAGCCGATAGCAATAATGCCAATATAATCACCGAAAATATTCTTTTCATAACAATCGAACTCCTTCTTGTTTTTCATAACAATTATTTTCTTTTCCATTTCACATTTCCTTCCAAATTAATAAAGCGCCTTGCATTTTTATTTTACAGTTTTGTAAAGTAAAAATCGCGGCGCTTTTCCTTAACGTTTCCTTAACTTTTCCTTAATTCAGTCAAATTCAGGCATTTTTAAATTCAGTCATTTTTAAATAAATACTTGCTAAAGCACACTCCTCTATGCTATAATACAATTCGGTGGTTAAAAATACCGCATAATTAGGGGAATCATACAGTGGCAGTATCACGGTCTCCAAAACCGTTCACGGGGGTTCGAATCCCTCTTCCCCTGCTTTCAGTGATTAGATTACAGACAAGCAGGAAATCGGTTTGTCTGTTTTTTATCTTTAACAATTCAACCTTCGGACTGAACTTATTTATCTTGCGAACTGGCTCTGATACAGATTTGCATAGAATCCGTTCATCTTAAGCAAAGTCTCATGATTGCCCTGCTCGATAATATTTCCGTCCTTCATAACTAAAATCACATCCGCCTCTTTTATCGTGGAGAGCCTGTGCGCTACGATAAAGCTGGTTCTGCCCTTCATCATGGTGGCAAACGCCTGCTGAATCTTAATTTCGGTTCTGG
>JAMPEU010000113.1 GCA_023664865.1 Butyrivibrio sp.
TGTACTTCCCGCAATTAGCGCGTCTCTCATAGTATTCTGCTGATATAAGAAGCCGGGATTGGTTCCGGGCTCTACGTCATACCAGCCGCCCCATTCATCAACCATCATTCCTATCTTTTTCTCAGGATCATACTGGTCCATTATCGCACTATGGCGTGTAATCAGTTCGTCCATGTACAACGCCTTATATAATGTCTTATACCATGATTTCTCATCAAAGTCAGTCGCGCTTCCCTTCTTAGCCCAATTATCTTCCGGAAGCGTATAATAATGAAGCGATAAGCCGTCCATAAATCCGTGTATATGGTCTGCATGTGGTTTTGAATAACAGGTTTTCAACACGCCTTCCGTCCAGAAATAATCATCTGCATTCGGACCACAGCAGATTTTCGTAATTGGTTTCTCCCCGCTGTACTGTCTGATATAGGTCTGATATCTTCTATAAAGATTACCGTAATAATCAGGCGTCATATTGCCGCCGCAGCCCCAGCTTTCATTACCTACTCCGAAATAATCAAGCTTCCACGGTTTCTCATGCCCGTTTGCTTTACGCATATCAGCCATAGGCGAGACTCCGTCAAAAGTTATGTATTCTACCCATTCGCTCATTTCCTGAACCGTGCCGCTTCCTACGTTTCCGTTGACGTAAGTTTTACAGCCGAGCTGCTCGCACAGTTCAAAATATTCATTAGTACCAAAACTGTTATCTTCCAATACGCCGCCCCAGTGCGTATTTATCATTTTCTTTCTGCTTTCTTTAGGTCCTACGCCGTCTTTCCAGTGATATTCGTCCGCAAAACAACCGCCCGGCCAGCGAAGCACAGGTACTTTCATTTCCTTCAAAGCATCTACAACGTCTTTTCGCATACCATTCACATTGGGAATGTCCGAATTTTCTCCAACGTACAAGCCTTCGTAAATACATCTGCCCAAATGCTCGGAAAAATGTCCGTATACTTCGGGATTAATATGTCCTTTTTTGTTTTTTTCATTGATAAATATCTGCACTTTGCTACCTCCTTTAATTATAAAAAAATACTATCAATAAGAATTATATCAATTCCGCGCGATTAGTCAATATTTCACCGGTAGCAATAATTAAGTTTTCCAAAACGAATTTCATCTCCCGGTTCAATTTCCAACGTCTCGCTCGGCTCCATGCGCAATCCGTTTTTATATGTTCCGTTCATTGAGTTCATATCAGTAAGGAATACTTTGCCGTCCTGTTTCTCAATCCGCGCATGAACCCGACTTACTGAAGCGTCCGTCAGCACACAGTCCACGCACCCCGCCATCTTTCCTATTGTAAATGGGAACTTTGTAAGCTCTATATGTCTTTTATTTTTATTATCCATTGCATATAACTTATATTCTATCTCCCGTATTCCCGAATCCATAAAGACAGTTTCAGTACTTGCAGCAGATTTATTCTCCAAAGTATATTTTTCATATACATATGTATTCATATTTTTGTCAATGACATTTTGTAAGTCAACCGGCTGTTCTTCCCGAAATTCGTCTTCAATATCCCTTAGAAGCCGCTGTTCTTCGTTCTCCTTCTTCTTGCCTTTTCTTCCGGCTAAAATGACCTGCAGCGCAGAAAAGACAAGACACAGCCCCATGACTGCCATACAGCATATAATTAATAACGTCTCCCGCGGCGTCAATTCATAATTATTATAAATCCAGCATACCGCACCTATTCCGCATATCGACACTACTGCAAAAATCGAATAATATATAGTATTTTTCTTATTCTCCGTACTGACTTTTGTTTCAGGTTTAGCATGACTGTTTTTACAGTCTGTCTCCGTTATGACGGCAGCCTCTTCATTTATAGCGCCTATTTCCTCAATATTTTTCTCTGCAAAATTATTCTCTACAAATGTCTTTGTATCAACCGCCATCGGCACGGCGCTTACATCTTGCGGCTCGTCGAAAAGCGCAAGCGCATCTGTAATAGAAAAAAATTTACTCTCCGCCATCTCATAGACCTGATAAATAATGTCCGCCAATTTCTGATTACCCGTATCCGTATGGTTAAGCAGAAAGTCCATAAGCGACTCGTACCGATTATCACCTGACGTATCTGCAGCAGGATAGTACAGTCCGAAAAATTTTTTAGATGTAAAATCATAGAAAATACAATCCTGCCGCAGCAGCAAACCGCTTTCTTCCATAAAAAACTGCCCCAGATTGCGATATATCATATCCATCTGGGAGAAAAAATCCCTGACCTGTTCATAAGACATTTTCTTCCCCTGATACAAAGTTTCAAGCGTCACTTTAGAGCTGATATCATAGTAGAGATAAGTTTCACTGTTTACATTCCTAACAGAACATTTCACTATTCCGTCTATTTTATTACAGGCAAGCATACTATAGCGATAGCTTTCGCCTGCGTTAGCCTCGTCACACTTCAAAATCATATAGTTATGTTTATAGTCCTTAAAATATTTTGCTTCTAACATGCTTCTGTTCCTTTCACTCCTCTTTACTTTATTCTGTCGGCTTAGTATCTGTCGTCTTAATATCATCTTTCTGCCTAGTGTAAAAGATTTTCCGCCATTCTAAAACTACGGATTAATTTAGTCGGATTAATCTCCCACGCTTTAGCTTCTGTCTGAATATGCCAGCCGTCTGCGTTGAACATGGTAAAAAAATGTTTAAACGGCACTCTTACGCTGCATTCTGCATATACTTTTACTTCATTTCCATGCTGCCCTGCGCTAGCTTCCACCCTATCTGCTCCGAAATATTTCCTGCCAAACTGTCCCGCCATATGTGAATTAATATAGCTTACCGCCGCGCCTTCCTCTTTCTGAATACTCCCGCGCAGGCATAGTGCATACGAGTCTTGATATAGGACGCATTTATCATATGAGTAGAAAGATATGTAGATTAAAAATACAAAAATAAAAATAACCCACGGCATAATGAAACTTGCTTCTAACGTCATATAGGCATTTACAGATATACTATTTATTTTCTTAAACAAAAAAACTCACCCCCATTCCGATTGCTAAGAACGGCACCAATGGCAGCCTGCTGTTTCTGCCCGCCTTACAAAATACTATTAAAATCAGGGCAAATACAGATGAGGCAATCAGTCCAATACATATAATAAGAAAACATCTGCCAAATCCCAGCGACAGTCCTAAGAATACAATAAGCAGCCCGTCGCCATATCCTATCTTTTCTCCTGTACAGAAACTAAGCAAGAGAAAGAAAACTCCCGGCAGTACTGATACTGCCATTTCCAATATAAACAGCTCTCCTTTGCATATCTGCCATATGTTGATTCCTAACGCCGCCGAAAATCCTATCAGCAGTATAATAAGCGGAACTTCTTTTTTCTTTATGTCAATAGCTGAACATATACATAGCACAAGCAGAACCGTTATATTAATAAGCGCGCCTCCTATCTGCACCTTGCACATCTCCCCCTTCCTCCTACCTGCGATAACGGTATAGTATAAATAGTCCTCTTTAATCCGGAGCAGTTAAGCTTTGTATGATAACTGCTGCCCTGAGCGGTAATATATACCGTTTCTTGCGGATAAGCGCCGCACATTTCACATGGATAATATTTTCCACCGGATTGATTTCTCTTATCTGTTATATTCTCCATCTCGACGGAAGTAACAGAGAGATTCAGGTGCGTACAGTTTCGATTGGTATGGTACACCGTCCCTGTTTCCGTCACATAGACCATCGGCTCATCGCTTGTAAAATCGCTGATTCCCATTTCCACATCATAACCTGTCCACATTCTTGCATAATAACGCTGACATATATTGAATTTTTCAAAGCCAAGAAGCGCAATTAACGGCTGCACCTGATAGTTTAAACATATCTCTACAATATCGTTATTCTCCGCAATTACTGTTCCATCATATCTGATACCGCCCGCCCCATTTTTTATGCACGACTTATTCAAATACTCTACTCCCGCATAATTTTCAATTTCCCCTCTGACATACAACCAAGAAACCGCCATTGAAGCAATTCCTTCTATTTCATTAGGCAGCATATTCCCGATTGACTTCTCATAGGCGTAGCCGTAAAACGCAATTTTGTTACCTACTTGATGAAGCGCGGCGCTAAGCCTGCTCTGCACCCCGATAATGTTCATCACATAAATCAGATTGACTATCAGAAAAATAAATAGCGGCAAGGCAAACGCGGCTTCAACCGTCATGGACGCCTTATACTTTCGTGAGGTAAAAGATGACGCCCTCTTTATCAGTCCTGTTCGGTGAAGAACATTAAGACATGTCCGGAGAGAATTTGCTGTCGAATTATTTT
>JAMPEU010000114.1 GCA_023664865.1 Butyrivibrio sp.
TTTTCCAGCATTATTATCCTGAAACGGAAGGGTGCGCAGGATACCGGCAGTTCGGATTTAACCGGAAAGAGCAGCTTGTAAGGATTATGCTTTTTCCTTTTGTAGCTTTATTGCTGGCGTGGATCTGTACGCTTTTGTAACCATGAAGAAACCGGACAGTTACACGCTTTTTAGAAAACAGGGAAATCGGGGTGAACAAAAACAATGAGTGTGATATATAGCATTTTGAAGCCGGTACTTCGTGCGGCTAAATCAAAAAAGGCAGCTATGACTAAAGAGGATTTTATGGCGCGCGCTCGTGCGGCTCAGAATAAACAGAAATATTCTATCCCTGAAATAAAGGGTTTTCATCAGCATATTGAGGAAGTATCCGGCTGTAAAGTTATTGTAGTTTCTAAGGCAGGATATAACCATGAGAAAGCGATTGTATATTACGCCGGGGGAGGATATATCCGCTATCAGCTGCCGGGCAAAAAGAGCATCATAAATTATATTGAACAGACAGGGGCTGAGCTTTGGATTCCTTTTTATCCTGTATATCCGGAGCATGATATGTATGATGGCGTAAAATTCGGTTATGAGCTTCATAAAAAGATGCTGGAAAGATATGCGCCCCAAAAGATTATCTGGCTTGGCTATTCAGCGGGTGCGGTTCTTGTAATGGGGCTTGGGAGACATATCGCGCATTGTAATTATGAACTTCCTATGCCCGGAGCGATAGCTGCATTTTCCGTGTTCAACTTGTACGCATCAAAGGAAAGCCTGCAAAGAATGAAAGCGCTCGATTATAAGGATGTTGTGATGGGCGGAAATCTCAAAGAACAGTTCATGGACATATATAATCCGGGAGAACATCTGCCTAAGTATATCGCAGGCTGTGCAGCCGAGGATGATTATTCGGGATTTCCGCCTGTTCTTCTTGGTTTTGGCGGTGATGAGGCGATGTCCGGCGATGCGCCGGACTTTGAAAAAGCTTTCAAACGATGTGGCACAAAGGACTATAAGGTGCATATAGAGCCGAATGCTTTCCATGCGTATCCTGTATTTACCTTTACGCCGGAAGGAAGAAAAGGCGAAGAACAGGTGATTTCCTTCATTAATGAAAAGGTAAAATGATTATTTTAAAAGCGCCTGCTTTTTGATGATTGCCATAAATGCAAGGCACATAAAGGCGTAACCCCATGATTCGCCGCACGATGTGAGGAAGGCAAACTGTCCGAGCCCGGAAACTATTAAAATTACGCCGATTATTTTCATACAGATGCTCATTCCCAGCGGGCTTAAGAGAATCATCCACTTCGGCAGTCCGAGTTTTCCTTTAAGAACCAGGGCTATAAAGGAGACCGTCACCGGAATGTCAACAATAAAGCACCAGATTGTGAAAGGAATGATGGAAACTGCCGTCGGCAGCAGGAACACGCTGTTAGCGGCATCTTCCGATACGCCCGCCTTTAACGCCGCCTGTATCAGCAGCAGGGCTATACAACACGCCGTATGGAAGGATACAAACATCATCGGTGCGGATGAAAGTCCGAAGCGGAAACCTTTATATGATTTTGAATCGCGCTTTATATTAAGTGAATCCAGAATTTCCATCATGACCGGGGCGAATGACTTACAGGCAAAGCCGGAGAGGACGCCGAAAGCCATAGACGTTATGTAGAACCATGAAGGAACTTCAGTAATCTTGGTATTGGTAATTCCAAAGATTAGTTCCTGGCCGCCCTGTGGGTCGTAGCCAATCAGCCAGTCGCCGATTCCGCAGAGAAATAACGCCACAAAGCCAAATATCAATACATTATTCCATGTCTTTTTTTGTTTCATAATAATAATCCTCCATCGCTAATACATTTTTTACTAATACATTTTTACTAATAAATTCTTTATTAATAAAAATTAATAAATTCACTTTCTGTTTGACCGTTTTGGATAAATTCGGTCATTGATATGTTAGCACTAACTAACTTAAATGTCAATAGAGTAGAAAGAGCAATTTTTTCTACTTGTGTGAATGCGGGGGTCAGGTTGAATGCTTTTTAGAGCGGTCAACTGTGCAGATAGAATTTTTCAAATGAATTAGTTGACACTAACTTAAAGTAGTGATATAATACCAGTGATAGCTAACAATGTTCGCAAAAGAGGTGCCATATGCCTAAGGATAAGACAGCCAGCCATGTAAAAGTGATGGCGGCGTTGCGGGAGGAGTTTCTGGAAAAAGGATTTGAAGGAGCGTCCATCCGCAGTATTGGGGAACGGGCGGGAATGTCGGCTGCTGGTTTGTATCGGCATTACAAAAATAAAAATGATATGTTTGATGCGATGGTACAGCCTTTAGTCGAAGATATTAACAGGTGGCTGGAGAACCATAAGCGGAGTAAATATGAGCTTCTTGATGGGCAGGCGGACAAAGCGGAGCTTTTCGACGAGACTGTTATTGATTTGGTAAAAGAAGTCATATATCCGAGAAAAAAAGAGTTTCAAATGCTTTTCTGCTGTTCGCAGGGAACAAAATATGAAAATTTTATCCATGATTTTGTGGCAGGACAGCAGGGGGATATGGCGCAGGTAATCCGGTATATGAAAGGACAGGGGTATCCTGTGCAGGAACCGCTTGAAGAAGAACTGCATATCCTCTTAAGCGCTTATGTAACAGCAGTTTTAGAGCCTGTCATACATGATTATTCGGAGGAAAAAACAATGCACTGTCTGGATATTATTAAGCAATTTTTTACACCGGGCTGGATGAAAATAATGGGATTATAAAAGGAAGCCGAAAGGCTTCTTTTATTTTTGTCAGCGAACAGGCGGGAAACTTTGTTAGCGTTCAAATATAGGTTAGCGATAACTAACCTATAATAAATAAAAATTTTTAAGATAGGAGAGTGGTTAAATTGAAAAAAGAAAGGACACGTTCTGCATGGAGCTGGATATTTGAATTTGCAGCGCAGCGAAAGGCGTTGTATATTGCGAGTGTGGTAACAGCGGCGGCAGGAGTGTTATGCGCCGTAGCGCCATTTATTATAATGGGGCATATGATCAGACGGCTTGTGGAAGGAAACCGAGATATGTCAGCTTATATGGCAGACTGCTTCTTAATGGCGGTTTTGTGGACTGGAAAAGTGTTATTCCATGCACTTTCTACTTCCATGTCCCATAAAGCGACATTTTATGTGCTGGGGAATATCCGCAAGCGTCTTCTTGATAAGCTGGCGCGGCTGCCGCTTGGAACGGTTCTGGATACGCCGTCCGGCAGTTTGAAAAATACTATTGTGGAAAGGGTGGACAGCATAGAGACGACGCTTGCCCATATACTGCCGGAGTTTACTTCTAATCTGCTTGCGCCGGCGGTGCTTTTGGTATATCTGTTCATAATCGACTGGCGCATGGCTCTTGCCACTCTCGTGACGATACCGGTCGGAATGCTTTGCTATATGGGCATGATGATTGGCTATGAGAAATATTATCAGAATACCATCGTCAAGACTAAGGCGCTTAACGACGTGGCTGTGGAGTACATAAACGGCATTGAGGTAATTAAGGCGTTTGGCAAGGCAAAAAGCTCTTATGAGCGTTTCGTCGTGGCGGCAAAGGAAGGGGCGTCCTGCTTTGTGGACTGGATGCGCAGTTGTAATATACCTTTTACGGTCGCTATGCTTGTTATGCCGAGTACGATGGTTTCCGTACTGCCAATCGGCGGACTGCTTGTAAGAAACGGCAGTCTTTCTCCTGCTGATTTTATTCTGGTTATCATGATTTCGGTAGGGCTGGTCGCGCCGCTTATTACTTGTATGGCATATAATGACGATTTGCGCCAGATGAATTCAATCATCGGCGAAGTGACTGATATTCTGACCATGGAAGAGCTGCAAAGACCAAAGAAGGCAGAAAAACTTCCGCAAAACTATGACATCAAAGTAGAAGATATCCGTTTCGGATACCATGAAAAAGAAGTGCTGCACGGTGTAAGTATGGAAATCAAGGAAGGTACTGTGAACGCTGTTGTAGGTCCTTCGGGTTCCGGCAAATCCACGCTGGCTAAGCTTATCGCAGCATTATGGGACGTAGACGGCGGGAGCATATGTGTGGGCGGCGTGGACATTAGGGAAATCCCGCTAGAAGAATATAATCGGCTGATAGCATATGTTTCTCAGGATAATTACTTATTTGACGATACAATCCGCGAAAATATCCGTATGGGGAGAAAGGGCGCAACCGACGAAGAAGTGGAAAATGCGGCAAGGTGCAGCGGCTGCCATGAATTTATCATGAGTCTGGAAAAAGGTTACGATACGATTGC
>JAMPEU010000115.1 GCA_023664865.1 Butyrivibrio sp.
AGAAGTATGCTTCTTCCTTTGCCGGTTTGACCTCTCTTCCGCAGTCCGGACACTTACCGTCCACTAACTGTGACTCTGTCCAGAATGATTCGCAGGGCGTACAGTACATTCCTTCATATGCGCCTTTATATATATCCCCCTGTTCATACATTTTCTTGAAAATCTTCTGTACCTGTTTCTCATGATAATCATCTGTAGTACGGATAAACTTATCGTATGAAGTATTTAATGAATCACAAATTGAGCGAATCTGTCCTGCAACATTATCTACAAATTCCTTCGGGGTGACCCCGGATTCCTGTGCCTTTAGCTCGATTTTCTGTCCATGCTCGTCAGTTCCCGTCTGAAAATATACGTCATATCCGTCTTTTCTTTTAAATCTGGCAATGCTGTCCGCCAACACAATCTCGTAGCTGTTGCCTATATGCGGCTTGCCGGAAGTATACGCAATCGCTGTGGTAATATAATATTTTCCTTTGTCCATAAAGTCCCATCCTTTCTTATTAATAGAAATTAGTGTTAGCCTATCACAAAGATATTGTATTGTCAATCAAAGAAACTCACTTTACCTATAATATCAACGCTAATTCGAGTATAAATACAAGGTGTCTGAACCCGCATCATAAAGGTGCTGCAAAAGGTCTGCTTCAATCTGCTGCATCTTATTGTTTACGCTGTTAAACTGATTAGTAACATCCGTCATGTTCTGTTCGGCAGACGTCTTTAACGAACTCTCCATTTCATCTACTTTCTTCTGCAACTCGGCATCCGCCGTTTTTAAGTCACTAATCTTAGCATATATATCCAAAATGTCGTTGTCCACATCGCCCATCTGCTGCTCTATCTCGCTTATATTCTCCTGTATAACCGTAACCGTTTCACTATTCATAACGCTTATCGACTCTTCAACCTCATTAATCCGAGTCTGCGCAGCCTGTAGCTGAATCATCAATGCAGTAATCTCATTGGTTATTCCAGACAATTCTTCTTTCAGTGCAGTATTATCAGGCTGTACGGCTGCCGCTTCCGCAAGCGTTTCCTTGGTTTTTAGCATGGACTGTAAGTAACTCTCAATTTTTTCCCGCAATTTCCCTATATTTGCCATATACTGCTGCCTGATTATCTCTTCCTGTGTACGCTCTGTTTCGTCCGTTCCGTATTCGCCATTTACCGTACTTACTTCCGATATGCCGCCATCCGCCGCCCCGCTTAGTGCGGTTTCTGAAATCCCTGTATAGGTTTCCGTTTTTATCTCCGTTTTGTTTCTTCCTGATATTTTCTGCCATAGTATAACTACGCATAATATACATACTATAAGCAGTATTGCTCCCAAAATATACGGAATCATCTTATTGTTGCTGTTTTCTGACTCAACCATACCGGCATCGTCATATTCTGACACGTTTGTCATAATTTCTTTCATTTTTCTTTTCCCCTTTCTCTACTTACAACATCGTTTGAATCATGGCGAAACGCCGGATTAAAAGATTTTTTAAGATAAAAATACAATATCATAATAATTTTCAATATGCAATATCGGCAATTTTCACAAAAATAATTTTTTAAAAGCCGGAAAAACATCTCAATGCCTGATGTTTTCCGGCTTTTTATATGTCAAAACACTTATTATAAATTCATTTCCGTATTGCCGCAGAACTTAAGAATCATCTTTTATATTTTTTCACCGTCTTTACAATATAATATATATCCACGCCAACAGTACATACTATAGCCGTGATAAACATTCCTTCTATCGTAAAATGCAGATAAGATAAGGTAACAAAGCTGATGATTAGCAGCACCGTCATTACCCATAGCATCGAACACGCTGTCGTAATAAGGAAAAAGATAAAGTCCTTGATAATATCCATTTTCGTAAATTTCTCTCTTCTTCCTGTATTTACGCTCTTCTTCTTATTCATATATACCTCCAAAACCCTTTCCCCATATGGTTCTGCCGTCTTTTGTATATCCGCATATTGTGATACAGACGCCACTGTTTTCATAGTCATATCCGATTCCCGCAGCTGCAAGCGCATCCTGCGTATAGACGCCTTTATGCTTTGCCTTGGCCATACGGTTATCATTATTGCTGAAAATTATCCACTCCCACCGATAATTTCCGCGCAGAATTTCTGTCGCCTGCACAATCTCTTCAGGAAAGTCCGGCACTCCATCCACAATATCCAGCCTGAAGCAGCCGGTCTGTGCCGGTTCTTCGCCGGCAAAAGGTTCAGGCGAGAGTACCGGTATATCATGCAAAAAATACATCCGCCTTACCATCATGTAGTGCATAATATACGAAACCCTTCCGCCCTGCCAATCCGGCTTCCTCATCAGCGACTCTGCACCGTCCCTGGCATGGTGGACAAAGTAATACTCTCCTTCCGGCTCATTGAAAAAAGGCACGCCATGCCCTGGTCCCCTGAATCCGCCGAAACGCCAGCCGTTCCCTTCTTCCGCATACGGCCTTGAGGCAGTGAACCAATAACTTCCCGCCAGCTTCATGCCAAGCGATTCCCCATCCAATGAAGCCCCCGCTATATCCCTATAGGGTCCACGGACAGTATCACTCATGCCGAAGCGGATATCATAATCATCTCCAAGCCAGCCGTAAGACAAAAACAGATAATATTTGCCATTCTTATGATTCCTGATTATCGACGCGCCCTCCGGCCCGTCAATATAGGACTTCCCAGGTCTGTGGGCAATCCTTTCCCCAAGAATATGCGGATTATGGTCAAACGACAGTCCGGTCGTCGCCTCAAGTTCCTTTAAATAAATTCCACCGAAAAAAGAGCCGTACACAAGATATTTGTTCCCATTCTCGTCATCTATAATATGCGGGTCGATGGCGTTGGGCATACTATCATCCGTTCCCCATGAATCCACCACAACTCCACGGTTCTCAAAAGGGCCTTCCGGATTATCCGATACGGCAAGCCATATCCTGGACTCCGAACTCCCAAACGCCCTTGTTGCAGAATAGTACATCCTGTATTCTCCATGCGAATATTCGACAAACGGCGCCCAAAAACCTCTTGTAGGCGGATATTTTCCGTTATCGCTTCCCTGCTTTATGGCATCATCTGAAAGCGCATATCCTATAAATTCAAAGTCTACCAGATTGCTGCTGCGCCTTACAGGTATTCCCTGTCTGTAATCAGACGTAACAGCCGTATCCGTAGCATATGAATAATACATACCGCTTGCCGTATCGTACATAATGGAAGGATCATGTGCCTCAAACAGCGGATTTATTTCCCTGCTATGGCAATTCAGCTTAAACCCCGGTTTCATATCGTGTCTTCCTTGTTTTTAAATCTATTCTATGCTCTTACTTCCCCATACCGTAATCTGGTTATCCAGACCCAGTGCGGTAAATACCATAGTTTCAATGCTTGTATTTTCTATTTTCATGGTTAATGTAAGCCCGCTGTATGTCCTGCCGTTAAGTTGCAGCGTAATATATGGCGTGCCGGGTTCTAAACTCCAGCTTCCTTCCAGCTCTCCCGTTATTCTGCCATCTTCTGCCAAGGTAATAAACTGCGGCTTATTAGTCGCCAGAGCTCCATAGTCAATATCAAGTTCATGTATGATTACTTCATAATCACCCGCTACATCCGCAGCAGCAAACCCGCTGCTGTCCACGGACTCGCCGTTTGTCTGATAAGGCGCTGCCACAATCCACCCTTCCTTGTTTAAAAAAAGCTGATGCACTTTAACATAATGCTCTTCAGTGCCTTTAGTGGTTCTTGTGTGGAATACAATATAGGCTTTTCCGTCTTCATCCACAAATGCCGAATTATGCCCCTGCGCTACCTGCCCGGTCATAAAGTTACGCCATTTATATCCGCCGAAAAGCCTGATTCCGACGCCGTCATTGTAGTTGAATAAGTATTTATCATAGTACGGCGTGTTGCCAAGTTCATCCACATAATCGCCATCCGGTTTTTCCGAGCGGAACACCCTCACATTATATCCTCCTGCCGCTTCCAGATTTCCATAGGAAATAAAAAGGAAATAATAATCCCCGATTTTCTGGATATAGGAAGCCTCGCCCGATACATAAGCGCCTCCTGCAATTTTCTTACCAAAATAAGCGTCGCTATGGATATCTGTTTCATAAGACACGCTGTAATCCCGCAGCCCGGTTTCTTCTTCCAGCTCAAGCATAAAAATACCGCCTGACCACGATCCGTATGCCATCCATAAATTTCCATCGTCGTCATAGAAAACGCAGGGGTCGATACAGTTCGGGAACATATCCCCCCACTTTCTATTAT
>JAMPEU010000116.1:0-1756 GCA_023664865.1 Butyrivibrio sp.
ATAAGGGGAAGTAATCAAAATGATTTCAGCAACTATAAAGAATATACCTTTGGTTTTTAAAACTGATAAAACGATATTTGCACCTAAAGCGGTTGACGCCGGAACTTTGGCGATGCTTTCCATAATTGATTTTGCACCGAATGATAAAGTATTAGACTTAGGCTGCGGATATGGAATAGTAGGTATTCTTGCGGCAAAAATCATAGGCAGTAAAAATGTTATTATGTGTGATATATCTGAAACAGCAGTACAATATTCAAAAGTCAATGCAGAGCTTAATCAGGTAATGGACATTGATATTAAGATAAGTGATGGCTATAAAAATATTACGGACAATGATTTTACCTTAATCTTATCTAATCCGCCATATCACACGGACTTTTTTATTGCCAAAAATTTTATTGAAGGTGGATATAACAGACTTGTTACCGGTGGTCGAATGGTTATGGTAACAAAGCGCCTTACATGGTATAAAAACAAACTTTCTTCTGTATTTGGCGGAGTTAAAGTGCATGAGATTGACGGCTATTATGTATTTGTTGCTGAAAAAAGAAGTAGTAGGAAAAATAAATTATCTGATAACCGCAAAAAAATGTCAAATAAACTGAAACGTAAATATGGATATGGTAGTATGAAAAAACCAGATGTTTCCCTTAAATAGTTGTAATTATTCAATCCTTGCGGTACAATAAAACAAAAAGGGCAAAGCAAAATGAAGTTAAATGATATTATTGCAATCTTAAAACAAGTTTATAGCAAATATGATAATATACGGCTGGGAATAGCAGGTTCTTATGCAAGTAATACTCAAAAGCCATCTAGTGATATAGATATTGTCATAGAAGGGGATTCTATGAGAGTTGATATCATGGAATATATTAAGAGTTTATTTGATATAACAGTAGATGTGTTATGGGTAGATTTGATGAAAAATGAAGATGATGAATTAGATAAGTTTGCAGTAGAAAATGGCTTGCCGGTAAACAAGTATTCTGCATATAAAACAGTCATGCAGGAAGTCAGGTGGATATGACCAAATCATACAAAAAAGACATACAATTATTAATGTCAATATTGCAAAGACAAAATGACATCAAAGAAGCAATAAAGCGATTTAACTGCAGTCAAAATAATTTGGAACAGGATAAAATGGCTTTTGATTTATGTGCTTTTTATATGGCACAAATAGGCGAAGCATCTAAAATGTTGACAGATGACACTCAAAATTCTTTAACATGTATAAATACTGGTGTATTAAAAGAATTTAGAAATATGATAGACCACACTTATGAAAAAGTTAATAAAAAATATTTAAAAGCATACATTTTCAGTATAGTAGAATCTAAGTCGATAACAGAAGTAAAGAATCGGATAAATTATTGTAATGAAAATGCAGAATAAAATATCTGTCTAGGATAATTCACATCACGGATACTCTTTTTCAGGGTATCCATTTTTTTATCATTTCCCTCTTGACATATCCCATATCAAAGCATATACTAAGTGTATTAATATAAATAGTACACTTAATATACGCACAAATCTCAAGCTATATTAAGAATAAATTATACTAAGAACAAATTACATCAAACACAAATTATATTAAAAACAAATACGCCAAAGCATAAGCGTAAAAGTACAATAAGAGAGTGTGATACATCGTGGCAGGGAGTATACATAAGAATAAAGGCGAAATTATGTTATGGGAGACTGTCGCACCCGAAAGGCGTTTAGAAAATACCGTATATGCAATCAG
>JAMPEU010000116.1:1856-4267 GCA_023664865.1 Butyrivibrio sp.
AGAAGGCGGCGCGCATATTTATGCAGGGCGCTGGCGTTTATGATTCTGATATCCATGATTGTATTAATTATATTGCTGGCAGGATTTATATACAGCATAGTGCATGACGGGAGAATAAAAGACCATATGCGCCAAACAGTCCGGAACTTAATTTCGCAGGACGACTATAAAGAAGGGATAGAAAAGCCGGAGATTTTCGTTGAGCTGCTTAATGTGAATGAATATTCCAGACCGGGAACCAAGATAGATGAAGTAAAAAATATTTTCGTGCATTATACGGCAAATCCCAAGACAAGCGCGGCGCAGAACAGAAGCTATTTTGCCAATCTTGAGCAGACTCATGAACGCTCCGCAAGCGCACATTTCATTATCGGATACGAGGGTGAAGTCATACAGTGTATTCCGCTTGATGAGCAGGCGTATGCGGTAAAGACGAGGAATAATGATTCCATTTCAATAGAGTGCTGTTACTTGGAAGAAGACGGAGAGTTTACGAAAGAAACCTATGAGTCGTTAGTACATATGCTGGCGTGGCTGGTGCAGGAATATGACTTAGAGTACACGGACATTATGCGGCATTACGACTGCGGCGGAAAGAAATGCCCGCTGTACTATGTGGAACATGAGGACGCATGGGAAAAGCTGCTTGAAGATGTGGAGACGTATTTAACAGTGAAATAGAACCAGAGTTTAGCTAAAATGAATAAAAGCGGGGTGACTTACCGCTTTTCAGGCATGGAGTCCCGTTTTTATTCATTTTAGCTAAACTCGTGATATAACCAACACCTTATCCAGAAAGGAGGTCCCAATGATAATAATAGACTACAAAGACAGCAGGCCTATCTATGAACAGATAGTCGAGAAGTTTAAGACCTTGATTTTAAAGGGCGCAATGCAGCCTGATGAGCAGATGCCGTCGGTCAGGAGTCTTTCGATGGAGCTGTCCATCAATCCTAACACGATACAGAAGGCATACGCCCAGTTAGAGCGGGACGGCTATATCTATACTGTAAAAGGCAGGGGTAATTTCGTAGCGGGGACGGAAAAGCTTTTAGAAGAGCGGAAGAAGTCCTGTATTGAGAAAATCCTGCTTTTAGCGGAAGAGGCGGCGGAATACGGAGTCAGCCGCGAAGAAATTATCGACGCAATACAAAAGCATAAGTTATGAAAGTAAACTTTCATACTGAATTTTAAAATCTCAGACAATGAATAGGAGGGAAAATATGATAGAGATACATAACGTGACCAAGACTTTCGACTCCGTCACGGCGGTTGATTCGGTCAGCGTCACAATCAAAGAAAAGATGGTCTTTGGTCTGATTGGAACCAACGGAGCGGGTAAAAGCACTCTGCTGCGCATGATTACGGGAATATTTATGCCGGATGAGGGTACTGTGACGATAGACGGAATGTCTGTGTATGACAATGTGGAGGCAAAAAAGCAGCTGTTCTTCATTGCCGATGAACCGTATTTTTTTGCCAATGCTACGCCGTCTGCGATGGAGCGTTATTACGGCACAATTTATGAAAACTTTAATAAAGAGGAATTTTATAAGTATCTGGAAACCTTCAATCTCGATAAAAACAGGAAAGTCAGCACTTTTTCCAAAGGAATGAAGAAACTGCTCGCCATGATTCTTGGCATCTGCGCACATACGAAGTATATTTTATGTGACGAGACTTTCGACGGTCTTGATCCCGTGATGCGTCAGGGAGTCAAGAGCATTCTTGCCAAAGAGATTGATAAGAACGCGCTTACGCCTGTGATTGCCTCGCATAACTTAAGGGAGCTTGAAGACATCTGCGACCATGTGGGACTTTTGCATAAGGGCGGCGTGCTTTTGTCTAAGGACTTAGAAGACATGAAGTGCAATATCCATAAGGTGCAGTGCGTATTTTCATCAGAAGAAGATGAGCGCATGACGTTTGAGGGCTTAAATATAATGCAGAGCGAGCGCAGGGGTTCGCTGCATACCATTACAATCAGGGGTTCAAAAGAAGAGATTATCGCATTCTTTGCCACGATAAGCACGGTATTTTTCGAGATACTGCCCTTATCTTTAGAAGAAATATTTATCAGTGAAACGGAGGTGGCTGGCTATGACATCAAAAAGCTCATTCTTGGTTAATGCCAGAGAAAATCATAAACGCAGAATCTGGGTATGGATTGTCAGTATGTTGACCGAACTGGCGTTATATCCGGGAATAATGACAGTGTATCTTACAAGAATCAGGACAAGATATGAGAGCGGGGCAATTACGACGGCACAAGGGCTTAAAGCGGCACTTTGCAACGCAGCGGCGGACGCTCTTGGTTTTAAGAATCAGGCAGTGTGGGCAATTATTTTCTTAGCGGCAATAATCGGCGCGCAGGGATTTTCCTATCTTTACAGCAGGAAAAAAGTGGACTT
>JAMPEU010000117.1:0-1859 GCA_023664865.1 Butyrivibrio sp.
CTTTCTAATTGCTCAATCATCAGACCGCCGATAGAATCGAAGTCCTCAGAGTTCAATTCGGTTTCAAGCGCGTCGTTGATATCGTCCAGTTTCATGCCGGCTTCCACAAGGAATCTGCCGGGTTCTATTTCTTTAATCAGTTCTTCTTCATCCTCATCATATTCATCACGTATATCGCCGACAATTTCTTCAATAATATCTTCCATTGTAATCATACCGACCGTTGCCCCGTATTCGCTTAAGACGAAGGTGATATTATGCGATTTTTCCCTCATTTCCATCATCAGGTCGGAAATCTTCTTATACTCATATGTATAATATGCTTTTCTGAGCAGCTTCTTAATCTGGAATTTCTCTTTGTCTTTTACCAGAATGAAATCCTTGATATTGATAATTCCTATAATGTCGTCAGGATCTTCATCATATACGGGTATACGCGTAAACATAAAGGCGCGGAAGGTGGATAAGACCTCTTCATATGAAGCGGATACTTGTATGCTCGTCATGTGGATTCGCGGAATCATGATATCTTTGGCAACGGTATCGCCGAAATCAAATACGTTGTAGATAAGTTCGCGTTCCTCGGATTCAATAGCCCCGCCTTCATGGCTGACGTCTACGTAGGTCTTAAGTTCGTTTTCAGAGATGCTTGTATCCTTGCCGTCAGAACTTATATGCAATAGATGCGAAATTCCGGCGGCAACCTTATCGACTATGAAAATCACGGGAGTGAATACAGTCATTAATGCCTGTATAATTCCGGAATAAATTAAAGTGATATGTTCGGCGTTGCTCATAGCCCATGTCTTAGGAAGAATTTCACCGATTATCAGAATGGTGATTGTCAATATTCCCGTAGCGAATCCGACAGCATAGTTTCCCCATGTCCTGATGGCAAAAGTGGTTGCCACGGAAGACGCGCTTAAGTTCACTATGTTATTTCCTATAAGGATAGTGCTTAACATTTTGCTGTATTTACTTAGAATGGAGAGCGCTCTGACGGCACGCTTGGAGCCTTCCTGTGCCAGTGTGCGCAGACGTACTTCATTTACCGTGGTCAAAGCCGTCTCGGCGGAAGAAAAGAATGCTGATAATAGAACAAGAACCAGTAATGCTATAATTTGTATGACACCTGTGGTATCCAATTTAAAAATTCACACTCCTTATAAATGTATGTATATGTATTGTAACCCATATCATACATGATGGAGAATATTGTGTCAAGTTTTTCATATGTAGAGAATATATTATTATTGAAGGAGGGGAATCTGCATGGAGAAAAAAGCCATTGACAGCGGAAAAATAATATTTGTTTTAAAATGTATGCTTGCCGCCTATATCCTGACAGCAGGGCTTTTGCTGCTCTTAGCGCTCATGCTGTATCGTTTCGGGTTGTCGGAGAAGGTTGTGTCCATCTGTATAATCCTTATTTACATAGCAGTTACTTTTTTGGCAGGATTTATTGCGGGAAAAAGGGCGGGAGAGAAGAAATTTATATGGGGGCTTGTTATGGGCTGCGTATATTTTCTTATCCTTATGGCGGTATCCCTTATTGTCAACAGGGGTATAGAAGAACCGATAAGCCGGCTGCTTACCGTATTCTTAATGTGCAGCGGCAGCGGTATGTTGGGCGGTATGCTAAGCTGACATAAAAAAATACTTTTCATGCTGAAAAATATGTGATATACTACTTAAAGTTATGATATGGTTCTGTATTTTACAAAGAAAGGAACATTTACTATGAAACACATTAAGACATTAAACACGAGAGATTTAAAAGAATCAATGAAAAAAGGCGGCTGCGGCGAGTGCCAGACATCATGCCAGTCAGCTTGCAAGACATCATGCACGGTTGGCAA
>JAMPEU010000117.1:1959-4258 GCA_023664865.1 Butyrivibrio sp.
ATATATGAGAAGTACATTTCCGATATGGGTAAGCGGGAAACCGTAGTTAAGGCGTTGTGCCTGCATATCGCCCACGACTGTAATCTTACCTGTAAATATTGTTTTGCTAAAGAAGGGGAATACCACGGCAAGCGCGCGTTGATGAGTTTTGAAGTCGGTAAGAAGGCGCTGGATTTTCTGGTTGCCAATTCCGGCAACAGGGTGAATCTGGAAGTGGATTTCTTTGGCGGCGAGCCGCTGCTTAACTGGAACGTCGTAAAAGAATTGGTGGAATACGGCAGGAGCATTGAAAAGGAGCATAATAAAAAGTTCCGCTTTACGCTGACGACTAACGGTATTCTGCTTAATGACGAAATCTTAGAGTTTGCCAATAAGGAAATGGGCAACATAGTCTTGAGCATCGATGGGCGTAAAGAAGTAAACGACATGATGCGGCCGCACAGGGGCGGACAGGGAAGCTATGATGAAATCGTACCGAAGTTTAAGCATGTGGCTGATAGCAGAAACCAGATGAATTATTATGTGCGCGGGACATATACGCGGAATAACCTGGATTTTTCGGAGGACGTCAAACATCTTGCAGACTTGGGATTTGAGCAGATTTCCGTAGAGCCTGTAGTGGCTAAGCCGGAAGACGATTATTCCTTAAGGGAAGAAGATGTTCCGAAACTTCTTGAAGAGTATGATAAGCTGGCTTTAGAATATTTAAAGAGGAAAAAAGAGGGAAAAGGTTTCAATTTCTTTCATTTTATGATAGATTTAGAAGGCGGTCCGTGTGTGGCAAAGAGGCTTTCGGGCTGCGGTTCGGGAGACGAATATCTTGCAGTGACGCCGTGGGGGGATTTATATCCCTGCCATCAGTTTGTGGGGAATGAAGATTTTCTCATGGGGAACGTGGACGAGGGCATTACCCGTCCTGATATTCGTGACAGCTTTAAAAACTGCAATGTGTACACAAAAGAAAAGTGCAGGGACTGTTTTGCCAAGTTTTATTGCAGCGGCGGCTGCGCAGCCAATTCGTATCAGTTCCACGGCAATATAAACGACGCATATGATATAGGCTGCAAATTGCAGAGAAAGCGCGTTGAATGTGCAATTATGATAAAAGCGGCTATGGCACAGGAAGATAGTACGGAGTGATGTAATAATTAAAGAAAAGGCATATAGAAAGTAATGTTTAGGATACATGGGAAAGGGGTTTAAAAATGAAAAAGAACAAAGCAATAATAGGTCTGTTGATATTTATACTGGTTCTTGCCGCCACAGCGTATACGGCGGTGTTTGGCGCAGGTGCGGATAAATCGGGTTCTGCTTCGAGTATTAAATTAGGGCTTGACCTTGCAGGAGGCGTCAGCATCACATATCAGGTGGTAGGAGATGAGAAACCTGATAAAGAGGATATGAGCGACACGATTTATAAGCTGCAGCAGCGTGTTGAAAACTACAGTACAGAGGCACAGGTGTATCAGGAAGGCGACGACAGAATCAATATTGAGATTCCCGGCGTTTCCGATGCAAATGCCATCTTACAGGAACTTGGCAGACCGGGTTCATTGTATTTTATCGCCCAGACAGACGGTGAAGGCAATGAGAATTACAGTCCGGTAGGTTACGGAATAGATGAAAACGGCAGTATTTTCACACAATATATGCTTAATAAGACGTTGGACGAGCTTCAGGCGGACGGTTCTATCGTCATAACGGGTACGGACGTGGCGCAGGCTTCGGCAGCTTCACAGCGTGACGATATGCAGAATGCACAGTACGTCGTACAGCTTACGCTTACAGAGGCGGGAACTAAAGCTTTCGCGGACGCGACGGCTAAGGCGCTTGCATCAGGCGAGTCAATAGCGATTTATTATGACGGTGAATTTGTAACTGTGCCGAATGTGCAGGCGGCTATTACCGACGGTAATGCCATAATTACCGGGCAGCACAGCTTTGAAGAAGCACAGAAGCTTGCTTCTACCATTCGTATCGGCGGTCTGAAACTGGAATTAGAGGAACTCCGCTCCAACGTAGTAGGGGCGCAGCTTGGCAGCGATGCGATAGAGAGCAGTCTGATTGCGGCTGCGGTTGGTTTTGTGCTTGTTGTCGTATTCATGATTGCGGTTTATTATGTTCCGGGTATTGCGGCAAGCCTTGCGCTCTGCCTGTATACTACTTTGATGATTATTCTGCTTTACGCATTTGATATAACGCTTACCCTTCCGGGTATCGCAGGCATCATTCTTTCAATCGGTATGGCGGTTGACGCCAACGTAATTATTTTCGCGCGTATCAGGGAAGAACTTGCCAC
>JAMPEU010000118.1 GCA_023664865.1 Butyrivibrio sp.
TTATACTCCTCCATAATCCTCATATATTTCATCTATAAGAGCATGCACTTCTTCTCGGGAAATATTCTTACAATGTGCCTTTGCAAGAATCAACTGCATAGCCCTTCGCACCTCATCTATAGCATTCATTTTATCGATATCTATTGCAATAACCGAGCCTTTTCTTCTGTCAAGTTTCACAAAACCCTCCTGCCTGAGCATTGAATAGGCTTTATTGACAGTGTGCATATTGATTCCGATTCTGTCTGCAAGTTCCCTTACCGATGGAAGCGTATCGCCCTCTCTTAGCCGTGAGGCTGCAATCTCCATTACAATCTGATTTCTTAATTGCAGATATAAAGCCTCATCACTGTTAAAATCCATTTCTATTTCAACTATCATAAGTCCTCCATTTCTGCATGTCTGACCTTATCTCCAATTCTTACGCTATTCTTTATCCTTATCCTTCATGTTAAGAAACTCAAATTCAAAATCATCGTCGTCCGCTAAGAAGTTCTTCGCTTTCTTTTTCGGCGCCGGCTTTGGACGCTCTGTTACATCTTCCTCATAGGAGACTTCTTTTGCAGGTACTTTTTTCCTGACAGGCTGCTGCTCGTCATGCGATGCGCTCTTTCTCTTTACCGGCTCGCCGTTCCTATCTGAACTGCTTCGGCTTGAGCTTGCACTTCTGCCTTCCCTGCTTTCTCTGCCTTCCCTGCTCGCCCTGTTCTCGCGTTCCTTGCTTGATCTGCCCTCTTTATTGCCATCCCGGCTGCTTCTGTCGGCTTTCCAATTATAATCCTCGTCTTCATCCTCGCCAAGATAGGCATCTCTTAATTTAAAGAACATAAACGTCATAACTACGGCAAAGATAATAATTACCGCTACAAGAATAACAATAACTACACGCAATTTGGAAATCGTCGACGCGTCTATATCAGCGTTATTTTTCAGTGCATCATATGCTGCAAGCAGTTCTTCAAGATTCTGTCCAACAGGTGTCTCGCCTGTATTATCATGCAGATACCAGCCGTATCCCTTACCATTGAGATCCTCATAAATCACTTCATAATCAGGCTTTTCCACTGGTACATCTGCCGGAGTTTCCGGTTCTTCTACAGGGTTCTCTTCTGCGGGCGGTTCTTCTACCGGAACCATCTCCCCAAGCTCTATAAGGTCGAAACGTATATAGCCGCTCTTTTCACTCCCGCTCGTTCCCGTAAACACTACATAATACCATGTTCCGCCGCTGCTGGTTGTCTGCCCATTTACTATAAGCGGCGTATTCTGCGGAATTGAATCAACCTTTCCGCTGCTTTTGGACGGCATGCTTCTAATTATCGCTTTGGTTACCGCAACCTTCGCATACTGCTGCGGCAGCACCGTTTCCGGCTCTACTTCCGCGCCCGCCGCTGTAACCGGCGTAGTATTCGTTGCAGTTGTTGCCGGCGTAGCCTCTGTCTGTGTGTCCGTTCCGGTTGCCGCTGTCGAATCGCTCTTATCTATAAGATCCGAGCGCACGAAACCTTTTGTGTTGCCGGAAGTAATTTCATACCACAACGTTCCCGACGCATTTGTAACCTCATTGACAATGGTTACTTCCGTTCCAGCCGTTAAACCGCCTACCACTTCGCTGGTTGCATCGGCTGACTGTCTGACTCTGGCGCTTTCTTTTACTGTTCCTATTGAATCCGCTAAGCTGACAGTCTTTTGTCCCATAAAAAACAATATGGCACAAATCATTACCACTGATAACTTAATAAACCCAATACTGTTCTTCGCATTTTTTTTCATTTTTTTTACCTCAACTCTTTCTTTTGTTGCTTTATATTTTCAGATTATCTATTGCTGATCACGCGTAAAGCGTTTTGCTCCTTCTTCGCCATTAGAGCGTCCCATTCCGAAGCCCGACATCATCTTCTCATGTTTCTGTCTAGCCCTTTCTTCAAGCACTTTACTATAGGCGACTTCACACTTAGGACATACCCTTCCTGAACGGATGCTTGCTCCGCACATTTCGCATTTAAGATATACAGTGGAACCGTCAGCAACTTCCAGACGTGATTCCTTAAGCATTGTGCGAATCGTCTTCTGTTTTACGCCTGTAGCGTCCGCCGCCTGTGCCATTGTGACGCCCGTATGTTTCTCAACATAATTGCGCACTTTACCATAATCGTCGTAGTCCACATATTTACACTTCTCACACCTATACTCACCGCAGCCCTTAAACACCATGTCTCCACCACATTTAGGGCACTTCACCGGCCGATTGTATACATCTAAATCCGTAAAGTCCTGTATGCCTCTCACATATATCAACTCCTAACTATATTACTGAAAACCTTTTATACTTATTTTACTCATTTTATCGCATTTTTCCATTATTTTCCCACTTCATCTATCGCCTTTCCTATATCGTTTCTCATATATTTATTTTCAAAATCAACCCACTGCGCCGCTTGATAAGCGTTAGCCCTCGCTGCTTTAAGTGTGTCGCCTGTAGCCGTTATTCCAAGCACCCTTCCGCCATTCGTCACCATGCCTTTATCCGTAAGCTTGGTGCCGGCGTGGAAACAATAATAGCCTTCCTTATCTTCAAACTTCTCCAATCCGCTAATCGGGAATCCTTTCTCATAAGAGACCGGATATCCGCCCGATGCAAGAATCACGCAGACTGCCGCGTTATCGTCAAACTGCAGGTCTATCTTATCAAGATTTCCGTCGATACACGCTTCCATCACTTCAATAATATCATTTTTCATTCTCGGCAGTACGACCTGCGCTTCCGGATCCCCAAAGCGCGCATTGTACTCCAATACCCTCGGTCCTTTATCCGTCAGCATCAGCCCGAAAAAGATTACGCCTTTAAACTCTCTTCCTTCTGCTGCCATAGCGTCCACGGTCGCCTGATAAATATATTTTTTACAGAACTCATCCACTTCATCAGTATAGAAGGGGCTTGGCGAAAAAGTTCCCATGCCGCCGGTATTCGGTCCCTTGTCCCCATCCTGTGCGCGTTTATGGTCCTGCGCAGAAGACATTATTTTTATCGTCCTGCCATCTACAAAAGATAAGACCGAAACCTCCCTGCCTGTCATAAATTCTTCAACAACCATGCGGCTGCCCGCATCTCCGAATTTCTTATCCTGCATAATTGTCTTAACGCCGTCTAATGCCTCTTCCAAGGTATTGCATATCAGAACGCCTTTGCCTAACGCCAGACCGTCAGCCTTTAACACAATAGGCATAGGCGCTGTTTTCAGATATTCAATCGCTTTTTCCGGATTATCAAACGTCTCATACGCCGCCGTCGGAATGTTATATTTTTTCATTAAATCTTTGGAAAAAGCCTTGCTCCCTTCCAGAATTGCAGCGTTTTTCCGAGGTCCGAATACGCGCAGCCCTGCTGCCTCCATCTCATCTACCAATCCGCCGACCAATGGATCGTCCATTCCTACAATTGTAAGGTCTATCGCGTTTTCCTTAGCAAAGTCCGTCAGTTTATCAAATTCCATCGCGCCTATCGGGACACATTCCGCAATCTGTCCAATGCCCGCATTTCCCGGCGCGCAGTATATTTTATCCGCTTTTTTACTTTTTGCCACGCTTGCGGCTATCGCATGTTCCCTGCCGCCGCTTCCAACAATCAGTATTTTCATATAGTATTACCTCTCTCCCCGCGTGTCTTTCAGAATTACCCCGATATTTTCACAATATTGCCTTCTATCTGCACTTTTCCACTGGCAATCAAGTCTATCGCCTTAGGAAGAATCTGCCACTCCGCCTGCTCCATCACTCTTTTTTGCAGGATTTCCGGCGTATCTCCTTCTTCTATCTCCACGGCTTTCTGCAATATAATCGGTCCCGTGTCCGTACCCTCGTCTACAAAATGCACGGTAGCGCCTGTCACCTTAACTCCGCGCTCCAACACTTTCTCGTGTACCTTCAAGCCATAATAGCCTTTTCCGCAAAAAGCCGGAATAAGCGACGGGTGGATATTGATGATGCGGTTTCTGTATTTGCGGATCATTTCTTCAGGAAGTACCACCAGAAATCCGGCAAGTACGATTAAATCCGGTTTTTTCTCTTCAACCGCCTGCATGAAATGCTGATGAAACTGCTCCCTGTCGTCATAGTCTTTCGGCGATACGCAGACAGCGTCGATTCCTGCCGCCCTCGCGCGTTCTAAGGCATAAGCATTTCTATTGTTGCTTATCACCCGCACAATCTCTGCATTTGTAACCTCTCCCTGTGCAATTCCGTCTAT
>JAMPEU010000119.1 GCA_023664865.1 Butyrivibrio sp.
GCCATATCTAACATAATTGCCTGAATCATCTGCCCCCGATATTTCTTCTCCGGCTGCATTAACCTCGTGACCGAATACGACTTCCGCTGCCACAACCGGCATTCTGTCAACTTCCAGCGCCACGGCTGCATTCTTAAATTCTGAAACCTTCTCCTGTTCCCTGTTATCCGCGAACAGTGAACCTTCATTATACGCCGGGGTAACAGATGTGGCTACTGCACTCCCGCATTTAAAACCACCTGAACACTTTCCTGTTGCTACATTGAGCCTTGCAATCCACGGTTTTGATAATCCAAAATACGCCATAATCTTATTCCTCCACTTTTCTTGATTCCGTATATGTTGCTTCAAATACGGTTTGTCTTATTCTTTCAGTTCCCTGATAAGCATCTCCCAGAAAGCTTCTGACAGATGTTACTATAAAATCCGCTCCCTCTAACAGGGTGCGGATTTCTTTTTTTAATGCAAAATAATTAAATTCTTTAGGCGTAACCAGCTGTATCTGCATATATGCAGTATCAGCCGTCACCTTATTGTCGGCATGTTCTTCCGGTCTTTCATCTTCGTACACATAGATAATGTACTTATTGCTGTGTCCAGTGTATTCGTCCTGCTCCACAGGAAGTCCGGTCATGCCGAGAATGTCCTGTAATTTCTCATTCAAATTCATCAGCGCCAACCTTTCTCTCATAGATATCTTTCAGTTCTGTTATAACTTTTCCACGAATATTATTACACGCTCTATCAATGAATGGTCTCGGTGGCTGCCTTCCGGGTATACCGTACTCCAACCATATAGCTTTTAACGCATTAGATACCGGATATCTTCTCTCGACCTTTACCCACTCACCTGCCCCTGCATGAAATGTAACCCTTTTAAATTTCTTCGCCCTACTATCACCCCAAAACTTCACACCTACTATCCATGCGTCAGTTTTTGTCTTTTTCGGTTTCCAGCATCTAATAGAATTTACCATTTCTGAATCTCCTTCATGCCCTATAACACTTGCACAAGATTTTTTTAATGCAGTTTCTAATAACGGAACGACTTCTTCAAGCGCTTCTTCAGCAAACTCATCAAACTCTGTATCCAGCAAGTCCGAAAGAAAATCTTCTGGAAACTCCACTTCAAAATGCGCCATCATTCCACCTCCCGACAAGTCACTTCAAATTTACCTGCTTTATTGAGGTATGTGCGGTGAATCAGATACAGTATATCGTCATAAATAACCTTTGATGCGCTTATCTTCTTAAATGCGCCGTCCACTTCAATCTTTCTCTCCGCCAGCTTAAAATCGTCCGGGTCCACCTCAAACATAATGACAACTTTAATTCCATTTCTTAAGGCTTCATAGAATTCCGTCCTTCCGACTGATTTTATCCCGGCGAATATCTCAGTTTCCACGGTTTCTTCGCCTTCCAGAAAGCCGGATTTACTTCTTTTTTCTTCAAGGACGGTAATCAAAGTTATTAATTCATTATTCATTGTAGTCACCACACAGGGCAAGCGAATCCCGCAATCCTTTATATGATTTCTCATACGTTTCGCCCTTGCCGTTATAGTCTTCCTGCCATTTGGCATACAGCTCAATCGCCTTATGTATAAGCGCGTCTTTTTTTATTGTTTTACTTGTTCTCGGCTGATACGGCTGGACGCCAGCCCTTAATAAGTCCAGCGCCCCGGCTTCTATATCTGTCCGCAACATCTCATCAAGCGCATTATGAGAGATGCGCATTGATTTTTTTATCTGTTCCAGCAGCTTCATATTTTATCCTCTTATGAACCAGACGCGCCGGTATTGTCCGCACCGGTACTTCCGCTGCCATCATCGCCAGTTCCATCATTACCTGTTCCGTTGCTTCCTGAACCTATATTTCCATCTGCCACAGTTGTATTGTCCGTAAGCAGCGCATGGGCTCTGTCTGTAACAATATTGCCGTCCATGATGGCATATCCACAGTAGTCAGTCGCCCTTTTTTTATTGTGGTCTTCAGTCGTCATTGTCATTTCTTTGTTGACATTCATGTGATAACCGCTTTTCGCGTTGGACATAAGGATTTCACCGTCTCCCATTGAATCGTCTTCCTTAACCACCATGCCAAGTATCCTGAACACCCCGCTGTTCGTCGGGTCAGGAACAAAAAGCGGTCTTTTATTTGCATCCACAACTGCCGCCAGCTTAGTCCATATCGTAATGGAATTCGCGTAAATGGCAAGTCCCGCGCCATATCCGGATTTAACTTTTGAGCGTGCCTCTAAAATATTCTGGTACGTTGGTATAGAACCCTTTTTGTATTTAACGACCTGCGGCATGCCTTCCTGCTGCAGTAATGCCGTTACGGTTCCCATAGGCTCCGGCTTTCCGGCTACTCCTTCAGCACCGCGTCCGTGTGTTACTCCGTATCCTGCCGCTGCGCCCATTTTCTTAGCCATTTTCCGCTTGATATAAGGGATAAAATCTTCTATTGACATCTCTTTCAACTTCCATGATACCGTAATTGACCTGGACAGTTCGCAGCCGCTGAGCCGGAACTCTTTGAAGGTTTCCTTGCCGTCATCAGTCGGAGTGTCTTCTTCGTACCACCCTGCATCAGAAGATGTGTCTTCCTGAATCATGGAAAGGACTCCATTGACATACGTTTTGGTTATGTCGTTGAAATACGGATACATTTCCCCCGCCATTTCCCAGATGCCTTTTGTAACTGTTTTGGGAATTACAAGGCTGGTATTTTCAGTGGTATGCGTGAATGCCTCATTAACCATATTGTAGCATTTACTCTCTTCCTGCGTCAGGGGCTTGTTCATAAGCGTTTTAGCCCATGCGTTCTGGTATGTATCAGAAGCCAACGCACGCACTACTTTATTTTCTGCATCTGCCTCTTCTTCATCACCATCACCAAAGGCACCGTCAACCTTTACTTTTGCCTGCGGCTCATTATTGAGTGCATTAAAGTTAGCCGCCGCCTGTGCAATGGCTTCCCACTGTTCATCCAGCGCCTTCACTTCTTCCATCTTTGCTTCCGCCTCTGCCACTTTTCCTTCGTCAAGGAACTGCTGCGCCTCATTCATTAACTGCGCCCTCTTTGCTTCATACTGTTTCTTTTTCATCTGATTTCTCCTTTCAGCTTCAATAAATTTAATTTTGCTTGTGTCAAACAGGAAGAGTCTTCTTTCGGCTCAGCCTGTTTTAATAGTGCTTTAACTTTCTGCATTTGTTCTTCTCCCGGAAGCGCAAACAATGGGCCTGCTACAAATTGAAGGTCTTCCGCCTGTTCTTCCTCAAACATAATGCCGTCTATAAGACCTTTTTCTTTTGCCTGTTCAGCGGTAAGCCACGTCTCATGTTCCATCATGTCAAGAACTTCTTCCTCATTCATTCCTGATTTACTGACATACGCCGTGCTTAACGCTAAATCGGCGGTTCTAAGCATTTCTGCAGTATGCTCCATGTCCGTATGGTTCCCGGAACTTTTAACAGACACGCAATGCACCATCATAAGCGCGGTAGGCGACATTTCACAATGTCCTGCCATCGCAATTATTGACGCTGCGCTGCACGCTTCGCCAACTATGTATATCTTTACATTGTCCTTCCGGCTCTTTAACAATGAGTAAATCTCCGAACCAGTAGCAATGACTCCGCCCGGCGAATTAATATAGACTTCTATCTCATCGCCGTCCTGAAATGCGTCTAACACTTTCTGCACGTCAGCCGGACATGTTGACTCTTCTCCAAAGAAGTCATAATACCACTTGTAATTGTTCGGAATCAGCACGCCCCGGATATTGATTTTGTGTTTCATCTGCTCTCCTTTCCACGGCATTAATGAGCTGCATAATCATCTTTGCCATAATGTCACAATTCTCGCTGTTCATTTTACCCAGAATGTTTTCAATTAAGCCTACCACTTCCGTATCCAGCCGCCTTATAGGCTTATCGCCACCCGGAATGGGCGCCATGTTAAGGGTCGCACGCCATTCATTTGGCGTCATTGCCCCCCTGTCCACCATTGCAAGCAGCGCAAGTTTGGAACTCAGGCTTGCACACTGCAGATTGCTCGCTTCAAATACTACCTGATTCCCACATGACCTTTCCCGTCTGGTAAACAGTCTGACCGAATAAGCTTGTCCCAACTGGATTGCCACAGGCTCTATCTCCGCCTCATAGTACGCATTCCACTCATCTTCCGTCCATTTCGACTGAACGATAGCTTCGTTTGTATTAAAGAA
>JAMPEU010000011.1 GCA_023664865.1 Butyrivibrio sp.
CTCATATGTTTTTGTGAGTGGTCCTTGGAAAACGCCGGTCCTTGGTGAAAAAGCTGTTTTTTAGCTTTTGAACCTAGTACCGCTGCGATTTTCCACGGAGCGGGAGCGTGCCACTCATGAAAACATATGAGTTCATGCCCCAGATAACTATGAATAGTAACACCAAATGTCTTTTACTTAATGTCTGCCCGGCACTTCCAGAATCGCGCCGCGGTTTCCGCTGGTTACGAGTTCACGATATCTTGCCAGATATCCTGTCGTAACTTTCGGCTCTCTTGGCTGCCATTTTGCCTTTCTTGCCGCCAGTTCTTCATCGGACACTTTTATATCCAGCTTCATTTCAGGGATATTGATGCTGATAATATCGCCTTCTTCCACGAGAGCAATCGGACCGCCGACTGCCGCTTCGGGAGAAACATGCCCTATAGAAGCTCCGCGCGATGCGCCTGAGAAACGTCCGTCTGTAATAAGCGCTACGCTTGAACCAAGTCCCATTCCGGCAATCGCCGAAGTGGGATTCAACATCTCACGCATACCGGGACCGCCTTTAGGTCCTTCATAACGTATTACAACTACGTCGCCGGCTTTAATTTTACCGCCTTTTATCGCATCAATGGCGTCTTCTTCACATTCAAATACACGCGCCGGACCTTCATGCACCATCATTTCTTCCACTACCGCGGAACGCTTTACCACGCTGCCGTCGGGCGCAAGGTTTCCTTTCAGTACGGCAAGACCGCCTGTTTTAGAATAAGGGTTGTCAAGCGTCCTGATTACCTGCGGATTTTTATTTACGGCGTCCGCTATATTTTCTCCGACAGTCTTACCCGTGACCGTCATACAGCCTGTATTTATCAAACCTGCATCGGCAAGCTCTTTCATAACCGCATATACGCCGCCCGCTTCGTTCAGGTCTTCCATATATGTAGGACCTGCCGGCGCCAGATGGCATAAGTTCGGAGTCTTCGCGCTGATTTCGTTGGCAAAAGAAATATCAAAGTCAAAATCTATTTCATGCGCAATCGCCGGTAAATGCAGCATGGAATTGGTTGAGCAGCCTAATGCCATATCCACTGTAAGCGCATTTAAAATAGCGTCTTTTGTCATAATGTCCCTGGGCTTTATATCTTTACGATACATTTCCATAACCGCCATACCTGCATGTTTGGCAAGTTTGATTCTTTCAGAATATACCGCCGGAATAGTGCCGTTTCCGCGCAGTCCCATGCCGAGCGCCTCTGTCAGACAGTTCATGGAGTTGGCGGTATACATGCCTGAACATGAACCGCAGGTAGGGCAGACTTTTTCTTCAAATTCCCTCACTTCTTCCTCGCTCATCGTGCCTGCCGCATGTGAACCCACAGCCTCAAACATTGAAGAAAGGCTGCGTTTCTGTCCCTTAACATGTCCGGCAAGCATAGGACCGCCCGATACAAATACCGTAGGCACGTTAATTCTTGCCGCCGCCATCAAAAGCCCCGGTACGTTCTTATCGCAGTTAGGAACCATTACCAGCGCGTCAAACTGATGCGCTAACGCCATACTCTCGGTTGAATCCGCAATCAAGTCTCTTGTCACAAGGGAATATTTCATGCCGATATGTCCCATTGCAATCCCGTCGCATACGGCAATCGCCGGAAATACCACGGGAACTCCGCCGGCTTCCGCTACGCCGAGTTTTACCGCGTTTACTATCTTATCGAGATTCATATGCCCCGGTACGATTTCATTATATGAACTTACTATACCGACCATCGGCTTTTTCATTTCTTCTTCCGTAAAGCCGAGTGCGTTAAACAGACTCCTGTGCGGTGCCTGCTGTATGCCTTCTTTTACATTATCGCTCTTCATCATTCATATCTCCTTTATTTTAGTATTCATTTCCCCTATTTTCGTTTGCTCTGGCTTTATTATCTTGACATTAAGCAAGCGGTTATATTCAGCAGGGTTATTGACTAATTATTCATAAATCAGATGCGTTCCACAATTAAATCGCCCATCTGCTTACATCCAACCTGCTTAACCGCCGCACGCTCCTTCTCCTCTTTGGGCATGATATCTATTGTACGGAAACCTTCCTTAAGCGCCTTTTTAACCGCCGCCTCGATTGCGTCAGCCTCATTATCCAAATCAAACGAGTATCTTAACATCATCGCCGCGCTAAGAATAGTTGCTATCGGATTCGCTATATCTTTGCCCGCAATATCAGGCGCAGAACCGTGGCTTGGCTCATATAAACCAAATTTCGAGTCATTTAACGAAACTGACGCAAGCATACCTATTGAACCTGTAACCATACTTGCCTCATCTGAAAGAATATCTCCGAACATATTCTCAGTTAAGATGACATCGAACTGCGCAGGATCTTTGACAAGCTGCATTGCGCAGTTGTCCACAAGCATATGTTCTAAAGTGACTTCCGGATAGTCCTTTGCGACCTCTTCCACTATCTTACGCCACAATCTGGAAGAATCCAGCACATTCGCCTTATCGACGCTTGTAACCTTTTTTCTTCTCTTCATAGCAATGTCAAATCCTTTAATCGCGATGCGCCTTATCTCATTTTCGTCATAGACAAGCGTATCTATCGCTTTTAACACTCCGTTCTCTTCCACTGTTTTGCGCTCGCCAAAGTAAAGTCCTCCGGTAAGCTCTCTCATAATCAGCATATCAAATCCGGCTGCGGAAATTTCTTCTTTCAGCGGGCAGGCTCCTGCCAATTCTTCATAGAGAACCGCCGGTCTTAAGTTTGCAAATAAATTAAGCGCTTTTCTTATACCCAGCAATCCCGCTTCAGGTCTTAATTCAGGCGGAAGTTTATACCACGGCGAAGTAGTAGTATTACCTCCGATAGAACCCATAAGCACAGCGTCCGCACCTTTAGCGGTCTTAATTGTTTCCTCGGTAAGCGGCGCTCCATACGCATCAATCGAAGCTCCCCCCATAAGTACATCCGTATATTTCATGGTATGTCCGTATTTTAATGCCACGGCATCTAATACTTTTTTGGCTTCCGCCACTATTTCCGGTCCGATTCCGTCTCCGGGAATACATGTAATATTAAGTTCCATTATGTTCTCTTCCTTTCGGTAATCCTGATATTAAAGAAGATGCACCGAAATGCACCTTTTTTGTTTTTGTTTATTCAGCATCGGCTTTTTCAATCTGTGTAATTGCCGATTTCTGCATGGGGATACGGCAGTTTTTATTATTACCGAACTCTATAATAACGGTATCATCCGTTATGTCAATGATCGTTCCGTAAAAACCGCTGCTTGTCAAAACCGAATCGCCTACAGCCAACTCTGCAAGCATCGCCGCTATTCTTTTCTGCTCCTTCTTCTGTGGACGGAAAAGGATAAAATACATTACCGCAATCCACAGAACTATCGTTCCAATCATTACAATTCCACTGCCTGCCGCTGCCTCAGGCGTCGCTGCCGCCGCATCTGTTGCTGCTAATAATATTCCCATAATCAGTTATACTCCTTTACTATCATACATAGATGTATGAAAAATTTATTTTTACATTAATCTAAAGCTTACCATACTGCAAACAATAAAACAAGTATTTTATAACGCTTCCAGTTTCTTTTTCTTATATTCTGCAAATGTTTCCGTATCAAGCGCCTGCCTGATTTCCGCCATCATCGTATTATAAAAATACAGATTATGCAGAACGCAGAACCTCATGCCTAACATTTCCCCTGCCTTAAGAAGATGCCTGATATATGCCCTTGAATATCCTTTAGAACATACCGGACAGCCGCATCCTTCTTCAATTGGACGCGCATCCAGCTCATACTTGGCATTGAAAAGATTAATCTTGCCGTGGTTAGTGTATAAATGCCCGTGCCTGCCGTTTCTTGACGGATATACACAGTCAAAGAAATCGACTCCCCTCTCTACCGCCTCAAGAATATTCGCCGGAGTCCCCACGCCCATAAGATAAACCGGCTTATTACACGGCAGATAAGGCGCTGTTTCTTCAATAATATGATACATCTGTTCATGCGTCTCGCCTACGGCAAGACCGCCCAGCGCATAACCGTCTAAATCAAGTTCGGATATTCTTTTGGCATGTTCTATTCTAATATCATCAAACACTGCTCCCTGATTGATGCCGAATAACATCTGATTAGGATTAATCGTATCTTCCAACGCGTTCAATCTGTCAAGCTCCTGCTTACACCGCTTAAGCCATCTGGTCGTGCGCTCCACGGAAGCTTCTACATAATCCCTCTGTGCCGTGCTTGGCGGACATTCATCGAAAGCCATCGCAATGGTTGAACCCAGATTAGACTGTATCTGCATACTTTCTTCCGGTCCCATGAAAATCTTTCTTCCATCCACATGAGAATTGAAATAGACGCCTTCTTCTTTGATTTTACGTAAGCTTGCCAATGAAAACACCTGAAAACCGCCTGAATCTGTCAGAATAGGCTTATCCCACAGCATAAATTTATGCAGACCGCCGAGTGACTTTATGACTTTATCCCCCGGTCTTACGTGTAAATGATAAGTATTAGACAGCTCTACCTGTGTACCTATCACATTAAGGTCCTGCGTAGAAACAGCCCCCTTGATTGCTGCCGCCGTTCCCACATTCATAAAAACAGGGGTTTGTATCGTTCCATGCACGGTTTCCAATTCTCCGCGCTTTGCCCTGCCTTCCTGCCTGATAATTCTAAACATTAACCTCTATCCCCTATAGATATTTATCCCAGAACTCTTCCAGACAAATATCTTCCTCTTTCATAACTGTCGCTGCATCTTTGCCTACATAGCGGAAATGCCACGGTTCAAATTTAATTCCTGTAATATATTCCTTTTCTTCCGGATATCTGAGTATAAATCCGTATTCACAGCTATGCTCCGCAAGCCACTTTCCCGCTTCTGTATCGGCAAAGTCTGCTTCCAGCGGTTCACATGCGTCTGAAGTAATATCAAACGCCAAGCCAATCTGATGCTCACTGGTTCCCGGCACAGCATTTGTCCGTGAAGTAATCTTATAAGCCTCCATATAGGAATAACCCTGATTCATATACATTTTAATTTTATTATTAAACAGATATACCTGCCTGTCGTCACTCCTGTAAGGCGACTGAATCATAAGCGTAATGCCGTCCTCCTTCGCCGCCTGCATCATGGCTATTACATCCGGTATAACCCGCTTGTCGCATCTCATATTGCCTGTTACGATACCCAGACTGAAACTGTAATCATCGGGGATGGGGTGCTGCGTATTCACCAATACCAGACGCCAATCGCTGCTGTCAAATACAAGTTCCTGTTCATCGACTGCAGGCTCCTGCCCGTCAGATACATTTTCTTCTGAAGAAACTTCTTCGTTTCCGGCTATGCCGCCTTCTATTTCATAAGACTGACTTTCTTCCAAAATATCATCAAGAGTATAAAAGTCTGTATCACCGCTATGCTCTATATCGCCAATCTCATCTAATTCTTCTTCTATTTCAGACAGCACGCTTTCATCCGGCGTTATCTCTTTCTCCACTGCCAGCTCTATATCCGAATCTTCCACAATCGCGTTGTAAGTCTCCTGAACATTGATAAATCCTGACTGCCCCGATAACACGGCAAAAGAAAAGCTGCAGCTTGACATAAAAAAGAATAGAGAAAAAGCTGCGCAAACATATCTTTTTGTATTTGTGGCAAAATGCCTGCATATATAATAAATGCTCAATATAACCGTCAGCGCAGCCAGACACGGCAGTCTCAACAGTTTGTGGCTTTTCATGATATTTGTAAATTTACGAATTACTTTTTCTTTAAAAGTTTTTTCCATTCTATTCGCGCACCGCTTTCAAATTATAAAACACCTACTTTATATAATATCACATAATTTTCATTTGTAAATCATTTTTATAAATTTATGTAAATCTTTTTATGTAAATCACGAAAAATGCGGTAAATTTCATATCTTTTTTTATTGGGGAAAATGTGGTATGCTTGTTAGAGGAATTATTTGCTTTCACGAGTTTAAGCAAAATGAACAAAAACGGGGCTCCAATGCCTGAAAAGCGGTAAGTCGCCCCTTATTTTGTTCATTTTGCTTAAACTCTGACTCTGACATAATTTCATAATAAAGTAAATTTAAAGTAATTTTAAATTAAAGGAATTTATAATATACAGAAAGGAATTGGATTATGGCAGGCTCATCTTACGGCAGAATTTTTCGCATTACTACATGGGGGGAATCACACGGAAAGGCACTAGGCGTCATAATAGACGGCTGCCCGGCGGGACTTGCGCTCTGTGAAGAAGACATACAGGCTTTTCTCGACCGCCGCAAACCCGGCAGGACTAAGATATCCACCCCCAGAAAAGAAGATGATAAGGCGGAAATAATGTCCGGCGTTTTTGAAGGTAAGACAACGGGGACTCCGATTTCAATAATAGTGCATAATACTTCGCAGCGTTCGACTGATTACGGCGAGATTGCCGGTTACTACCGCCCCGGTCACGCCGACTATACTTTTGACGCAAAATACGGATTCAGGGACTACCGCGGCGGCGGACGTTCCTCCGGGCGTGAAACCATCGGGCGCGTGGCGGCAGGCGCAGTGGCGGCAAAATTATTAGGAAGCCTCGGCATCACCGTTACGGCTTATACCCGCTCAATCGGTCCTGTAGAGATAGATTACGGCGCATTTGACAAACAAGCTATCCTCACCACCCCTACCTGTATGCCGGATTATGAAGCGTCGCAAAAAGCCGAAGCCTATCTTGCAGACTGCATGGAAAAGCATGATTCAGCGGGTGGAGTCATTGAATGTCTGATAGAAGGCGTTCCCGCCGGAATCGGCGAGCCTGTTTTTGATAAATTAGACGCAGAACTTGCTAAAGCCGTCATGTCCATCGGCGCGGTAAAAGCCGTGGAAATCGGAGACGGCGTACAGGTTTCCAAATATAAAGGTTCTGAAAATAATGACACATTCATAATGAATGACGGCGAAGTAATGAAAGCAACCAACCATGCGGGCGGCATTTTAGGCGGAATAAGCGACGGCTCGCCGATTATTTTACGCGCCCATGTAAAACCTACGCCCTCTATCTTCCAAAAGCAGCAGACAGTAAACAGGCAGGGCGAAGACATTGAAATAGCCATTAAGGGCAGGCATGATCCCGTCGTCGTTCCACGTGCCGTCGTGGTCGTGGAGTCAATGGCGGCAGTCGCCATTTTAGACGCTATGCTTGTGAATATGGGGGCGAAGGTGGATAATCTTAAAAAGGTGTATGGTAAATGATGGTACTGGCTTGGAAAATCCCCTTCATTTTAAATAGAAATGAGAGGGATTGTTGCTTTTATTTCAACAAAATGAAATTCTTTTAATTTGCATATACTTCGGCTGCAAAAATCCTGCTGCCTAATTCATAATATTCATCAGAAGATATTTCCGTTCCATTTAATGTATATTTCATTTCAGACTCTGGATTATCTGCATCAACAAGCTCCTCACCGAAATTCATTTCTAAAACTAAGTTATCCGCCCCTTCAAATTTTTCCATATGATATGCTTTATATCCTACATTCATACAGTTACTGTACATAATCCATATATCTCCCTTATATACAGTATAAGAAAGTGTAGCGCCGGTGCCCTCTCCCCGTGCAAATTCATATACCTTATTATCGCGCGCATCAAGGTATATTCCTCCATACGGACCACAAATAATCAGTTCATTTTCGCCGTCATTGTCAAGGTCGGTTTTCTCTCCAACAGAATAGGAATCCCATTCCCCTGAATCCATATTTAAGTCAGTGATATAAAATGTCTGCGTCGGATCTGCAGGGTTTACTGCGTTTATCTGTCCATTGATAAATGAATCTAATAGCTCGTCCGCGGTCATTTCCGTGGTTGTATTCACACTCTCCCGCGTATTGCTGCCAAACATCTCCATATCCGGCGTGTCGGATATTCTATCATACTTAAAACTGTTATGCCCTTCAAAGTATGTCCAGCCCGGATCAAAAGTTACAGTCGCCACGTCTCCTTCCAAAGTTATCATGCCCGTCTGCACATTCCCATCCGGTGCTGTACAGGTAAACTTAATCCCGTCATCCGTAAGCGTCCCTATTCCGTCGTCAATAGAAGCCAGCCTGAAAATACCGATATAAATCTGATACGTTCCGTCCGCGTTTTTCCATATTTCCAGATTCGGCTCCGGAATATCACGGTCATTGTACTCTCCCACATAATTGTCTGCCAGTGTCTTCGTACTGTTTCCGCTGCTTTCCGTATCTGCATGCGGCTGCGTTGTATCCTCTTCTATTCTTTCGCTCTCCTCCCCGCCCGTCTGGTTGCTTTTGGCAGAATCCGGCACTTCAATCGGCTCCCAGCCCACATAGTCAATCCCATCATCAATAGCGCCGTCACTGCTCCCACATGCCGACAGCATAAGCGCCATAAGACACAACAACCCAAACTCTAATAATTTCTTCATTTCAACTTACATTCCTTTCCTCTATAATCCCAGCAGTTGATTGTCATTCTTCATTTTTTATAGCATGATATAAAACTTCACCTTCCTCATCTGCCGTTTTTGCGTAATACACATTTATTCCATCTGTACCATACTCCAAAATATAATAGCTAAAAATAACTGTGTCGTCAGAAAATACCTGCTCAGGATACTTTATATATATCCTATTATTTTCTATAATGTCTATGTTAGATGAATTGGCTAAAAAACGATAAGAAGATTCTGATTCATAATCGGAAATATCATATCCATAAGCTGTTTTATTAATAATTAACTTACCGGTTCCATAATCTGACGAATAATCATATTCCCCAATTAAATATTCCAGTCCGTTAAGTTGTTCCTCAATATTTGGGCTGTCGGATATCTTATGAAACAAATAGGTTGTTACGTTAGATTTCTCAAAATAACCAATCTGTTCAAACTTAACAACCGCAAGGTCATTGTCAAGAGTTATACTGCCGCTTACGCCGCCGCGCTGGTCTGATGTAAAAGACATTTTTTCTTCCGACAGACTGCCAATACACGCATCGTATCCTATTTCACGGAAAATGCTAATCTGTATAAGATAAGAACCATTATCATTAAGCCTGATTTCAAGGCTTGGATCATCGTTGGAATCGCAGTATTCTCCTACGAAAGAACTATAGTCGGGGCGTACATAAGGACAATTTTCCATGCGGGGAGTATCAGATGTTTTATGGTATTGATAGGAGCTTTCCGTAGTGGCTGTCTGATACCAACCGGAAGTAAATGTCACTGTGGCGGAATCACCATCAAAAGAGATACTTCCTTCTACATTTTTGTCTGCACCCCATTCAGATGTGGAAAAAAGGATTTTATTTTCTGACTGATAACCTGTGCATTCATATAACTTGGTTAGAAACGGAATTTTAATCTGTATCCTATTAGCATCATCTTCATTTCTTTGAATCTCCAGACAGTCATAATTAGGATCGCTTATAGTATTACCGGTATACTCTCCTTCATAAATTTCCGAAATCTGTGCTGTTTCCGTCTGAGGCTCCGTTTCCGCTATTTCCTCTGCGGCTGCGGATTGCTCTGGTTCGTCCATTTCAGTTGGGGACATCTGTCGTATATCAGAAACGCTTTCTTTGGGCAGATTAATATCGCTGTCGGTATCCTCAATTTTAGTAGGGATAACATCTGTATATCCTGTATCCTTATTTGTAGAACAGCCAGATAACAGAACAAGGCATATCAAACCCGGCAAAAAGATTTTTTTCATCATAACAATCTCCCCTATGATATAAATTTTTATTGCTTTTCTTATATCATAACAAAGGAAATAATACAATACTATCTACGCAAACGACATAATTTTTGCGTAAACGACACTCGCGGCAATCGTCAAATGTACAAACCAGCCCCTGATTGATTTAGATATTTGGCTCGTTGCTTATGGGAATCAATTATCGAACCACATTCTCCACTTAAAAAATTCCTTCTTAAACTCTTTATTATGGGCTCTCCCGATGATTAACCTTAATCCATTACAAAGTGTAATTTCGTGGCTTTGCACTTTTTCAATATATTTTAAATTGACGATATACGACCGGTGTATCTGAAAAAAGCCAAATTGGGATAAACTTCGCGCAGCTTCTGATATCTGTCCTTCACATAAATGCTCCTTTCCATCAAGCATAAGGTATCTTAATTTTCTTCCATATGTTTCAATAAGCAAAAGTTCGTTTAAGTTTATATTTATGTGTAGTCCGGCGGCATCATTACAGGATACAATCCGATCCTGAATCTTGGTTTTAAGGAAAAAATCAATCGCCTCACCTATTTCGTCCAAATGTTTTTTATCAATGTATCTGAACACATTTACCCTATAGCCTGCTCTGGCTAATTCTGTGTGTGAAGTTAAAAAACAAACCTTACATTTATTGCCAAAATTCATCAACTGTTCCGCTATTTCAAAACCATCTTCACCCTCCGCAAGCTCGATATCCAAAAACAACAGGTCTGTATCTGCATTTTTCATAAAATCTTTTCCGCTGCCATAGGAATTGATTTGAAATGGAATATTTTTTTCCATGCAATATTTTTCAATAATCGTCTGTATCTTATCTCTCCATACTGCTTCATCTTCTATGATGCTTATCTTCATACCCTTAACCATGCTCCCTTCCCGGTCTGCGCCGCTTATATACGGTGCTGCAAACGCCACTCTTTAGCAGTAGGTATGGCAATGCTGATTTTAAATAACGCTTCCCCATTTTCCACTAGGGATTCCATATAACATTCACCATGATACTTTTCGACGGTTGCAACGATATTTTTCAAGCCAAAACCGTGATTTTCTTTATCTTTTTTAGACGTCCTAAAGAAATTCATTTTTGTATTGATTTTCTCAGCAACGCTGTTGATTACGACAATAAAAATTTCTTTTTTATGCTCTACAAGTTCCATATGTATTTTGGGAGTATCCGATTTTACCACCGCTTCCATAGCGTTCTGCAGTATATTTCCCATCAATGTTGTAATATCGAACATCTCAAGGGGCATTTTTTCAGTAAGCCTTCCTGAAACAACAAACTCTATATTTTCCTTTGCCGCCAGATACGAATAATAATTGACGATAACATCGAGGAAACTATCTCCCGTATGAATTTTTAAATCAAACGTATTTTGAAGATTCCAGATAGTATCTACATACCCTTTGGCTTCTTCTGTCTTTTTTTCATTCAATAACTCCCTTAATACGCCAATATGATTTATCAAATCATGCTTAAAGCTCCGCATATCAACCGACTGCTGTAATTGGTAATCGTATTGCTGTTTTTGCATATACATAAAGGATTGAAGTTCCTTATTCTGCCTGTTTGACAGTATATTTTTAACAGCAAGACCAAGCGTAAGGAAAATGGAATATATAACTCCCGCTATACTGATAAAAAATACCGCATAGGCATCCCAGCCATACATTGTATGATTCTCATTGAAGAAGACAAAAACAAAATTGTAAAACATCTGGAAAATGCCGCCCTGCACCAAAAGCGCAGCCTTGTACTTAACCTCTATATCACACAAATAGACTTCATGTTTTTTTAGAATCCACAGGTATGCCAAAAGGTATATCAGGAATGAAATCAGATAAGCGGATTCCATCCACCAAGCGGGGGCTGTACTTGTAACTCCTCCGCCTATCATCACGACCTGTATCAACATGACGCTGAATGTATCAATAACTCCGGTAAAATACATAAGTGCGGCGCTAAGTACAAGCAAACGCCCTAAACGCTCCTCGAAAAACAAGCAGATAGAAAACACGCTCCAAATGATATAAACAATCGGAGAATTGACGTCATAATATGCGTTGACCGCGCCTGCAAACAGCACAGACAATGCAGATACACCAATAAAAAATTTGTTTTTTCTTGGTCTTATCCTAAATCCACAATATATGATAAACAGATATATTAAATAATTTAATATGTTGTCTACAATATAAATCATAAGTTTCACTCTTCCCCATATTATCAGAGTCTATTAGATAATGCAAAACTCCTTCTCAAATAGGCTCATGGCAACAAGTAACGGTTTCTTACCTATCAGAACCGATTTAAAAAGGAAAGGGCTTCGGAACATATCCAAACCCCTTTCATGCAGCCATGTCAAACGCAAACCACGTTTAGAAATTATCCAGCAGTTCCAGATAAAAATCATGGTAATCTTTTCTGTTCTCTTTCGTGAACTGAATCGCGGTCTTCGGGTGCTGGTTCAGGATGCCTGTCAAAAGGTAAGGCACATCGTACCCCCATACTACGCCGGACTCTTTCATCGGCACGATATGTTCCTCGATGAACTTAAGCAGCGGGTTGATGGTGTATTTAGGATTTTTCAAAAAGCCTAAAAGCAGTTCGCTCGGACAGTTGCCGCAGCCGCGCCCTAAGCTGCTTACGGTAGCATCCAGATAACTTACGCCGCGCCTTAGAGCCTCGATAGTGTTGGCAAATGCAAGCTGTTGATTATTATGCGCATGAATGCCTACCTTTTTGCCGTACTTTTCCGCCGCTTCCAGATATTTGTCCGAAAGCCTGCTTACTTGTTCGGGATACAAAGAACCGTAGCTGTCTACCAGATAAATGCAGCCTACGCTGCTCTGGCATAAGAGTTCTAACGCCGCGTCGATATCCACTTCGCTGGATTTGGAAATCGCCATAATGTTGACCGTGGTTTCATATCCTTTTTTGGTGCAGTCTTCAATCATTGCCACAGCTGCCGGAATCGTGTTGATATATGTCGCGATTCTTACAAGGTCAACCGGACTGTCTTTTTTATTGATAATATCCTTTTTATAATCGCAGCGTCCCACGTCAGCCATAACCGATATTTTCATATCCGTTTTATTGTCGCCCACTATCTCGCGGATGTCCTTATCGTTACAGAATTTCCATTTGCCGAATTTGCTTTCATCAAACATCTCTTTAGACGCCTTATAGCCAAATTCCATATAGTCAACTCCGGCTTTGATGTTCGCCTTATACAAATCTTTTACAAATTCGTCCGTAAAATAAAAATCATTTACCAGTCCGCCGTCCCTGAGTGTACAGTCCAATACTTTGATTTCCGGTGTGTAGGACATCAATGTCCTTGTTTTTCCTGCCATATCTTTTTCCTCGCTTTTTTAATTTACAGTAGGCAATTGCAAAACTGCTTATTTGATAACCAGAAATTGTGCAAAACAAACCTTTCACAATTGCCTGTTACATTTACACAAACTACTCTACTACAATCTTCTTGAAGTTCTTCTTGCCTTTTCTAACAACAAATTCCTCGGCGGCAATTTCGTCTTTACTATATGTCAGCTTTATGTCGCTTATCTTCTCGCCTTTTACGGTAACGCCGCCCTGTTCTACCGCCCTGCGTGCCTCAGAACGCGACGCCGCCAGTCCTGACGCTGTAAGAATACCGAGGATATCTATCCTGCCGTCGATAAATTTATCGTCCGTAATAACCGAAGTCGGCATATTTTCAGAGTTAGCGCCGCCTGCAAAAAGCGCCTTCGCCGTCTCTTTCGCCTTATCCGCCTCTTCTGCTCCATGTACGAGATTGGTAAGCTCATAAGCTAAAATCTCTTTTGCCTCATTGAGCTGGCTGCCTTCCCACTTATCCATCTCGTCAATCTGCTCAATCGGCAGGAAGGTCAACATTCTTAGGCATTTCAAGACATCTGCGTCAGCCACGTTGCGCCAGTATTGATAAAACTCAAACGGCGACGTCTTGTTAGGATCAAGCCATACCGCGCCTTTCTGCGTCTTTCCCATCTTATTGCCTTCGGAATTTAAAAGCAGCGTAATTGTCATAGCATAAGCGTCTTTGCCAAGCTTACGGCGAATCAGCTCCGTGCCGCCCAACATATTGCTCCACTGGTCGTCGCCGCCAAACTGCATGTTGCAGCCGTAGCGTTTAAAAAGCTCCAAAAAATCATAGCTCTGCATAATCATGTAGTTAAATTCCAAAAAACTAAGTCCCTTTTCCATTCGCTGCTTGTAGCACTCGGCGGTCAGCATGCGGTTGACGCTGAAATGCACCCCTATATCGCGGATAAATTCAATGTAGTTCAAATCTGTCAGCCAGTCCGCATTGTTCACCATAAGCGCCTTGCCTTCTGAAAAGTCAATAAAACGACTCATTTGTTTCTTAAAACATTCGCAGTTATGCTCGATGGTTTCCTTCGTCATCATGGTACGCAAATCGCTTCTCCCCGAAGGATCTCCAATCATTCCTGTGCCGCCGCCAATCAGGGCAATCGGCTTATTACCCGCCTCCTGTAATCTTTTCATTAGGCAGAGCGCCATAAAATGCCCCACATGAAGGCTGTCCGCAGTCGGATCAAATCCAATGTAAAAAGTCGCCTTCCCGTTATTGATAAGTTCCCGGATTTCCTCAGCGTCCGTAAGCTGTGCAAGCAGTCCCCTTGCCTGCAGTTCTTCATAAATTTTCATACTATTGATACTCCTTTCTTATTCGTGTCAAGTCAAAATATCACATAATAAGCTATGAAATATTTGCCCCACGCAATAGGTGCCTATAAGTCTCAAAGAAACAAACATCTTTGCAGGCGGTCTGTCGGAGACGTTACACACAAAAAAACCCCGCCCTATTGAAAGGACGAGGTTAAAATCTCGTGTTACCACCTAACTTCATAAACAGCTCACACTGCCTACCTTACCAAGTACAATCTCCCACCGCGGCATACCGCGAACTTCGATGATACTCTCCTGCTGTAACGTGCATTCCTACGTCATAACCTACTAATAAACCTGCTTACAATTAAATGCTAAAATGCAATCCCCTGCATAATGCAGTATTTATATTCTGTCATGAAGCTCCAAGATGTATTCATAAAAGACTTTCCGTTACGCCTCTCATCAACCGGCTGTTTTCTGTCCGTTCCCTCTTTTACTACTTGTTCTTTTCAACGCCTATATTATTTAACTGTTTGTATCGTATCTGAAACTTTGGCATTTGTCAAGCGAAATTTTTACTGCATTGCATATTCAAGCAATTATTCAGAAAATATCCTTGACAAATCAAGGCGAACGACTTACAATTTCTATAAAAGGAAATGTGGTTTTGTGCCGTACAGCTTTTAGCTCATGCGGGGTACTACGTTTCTTTTTTTATGTCTATAATGTCATACAAGTATTTTTTTCCGTCATAAGCATGTCTGATAATCATTCTGCCCTGAAAATAATTCTTCCCAATGACATTACCCTTATCGTCACTAATAGGTAAAGTAAATCTTACCGTACATCTATACCAACCATATTTCGCATTTTTAGCATGTTTGGGTTCTGTATTATTTTGAAAAGAGATATTTGTTGCAAATTTAATGAGTTCTGGAATCACCTGCGAAGCATTCGCTTTTGCCTTTCCTATCGTACCAAGTGCTTTTGCCGAATATTTACTATTAGCATACTCATCTGGAAAATCGAAACCTATGTAAACAACATCTTCAGTTTCATCTATCACATATTCATAACCAATATATTTCTTAAGATAATTTTCTACACCATTCCAATCTATTTTTCTTTTTCCACTAAAAATCACCGTATTTATTTCTACAACTTTATCCCCTTCGTCATTTGTGTAAATATTAGGCATTCAAATCCTCCATGTAATTTATTATTTATTTTTCTCATAATCAAAATTCTATATCCTCGTACATTATTATTCATAATACATATGATTGTCTGTTTTCTACATAATTCCTTTATCTTATAAATTATATTTTAACAAAAACAAAATTTCCCACATTAATATGTTTAATCCATATCGTTCCATTGTCATTTGTTATATCATACAATGATTTATCCTTATCATCAGTTTTATTATATAACTGAATATATTCATCTTGTCTTGCAAAAGGAAATTTCATATCAGTAATAACCTGACTTTCCTTTATAAAACCATTATCGGTAAATAATTCGTTCAGTTCATCTATCGAATAAAGTTGAATATGCCCATCTTTCTTTACCTTCATAAAATTGTCGATTACTTTATTTTTATCTTTTTCATCTCTAATGGGATCAGAAATAAGCACTCGCCCATCTTTAGTCAAAATCCTATTCATTTGCCGGATTGCATCTTTTGCATTTGGAAAATGATGAAACGCATATCTGGTAACTATCAAATCAAAACTTTCATCAGGAAATGGATATTTTAAACCATCAAAAACTTCAAATGTAAGATTTGAAATACCTTTTTCTTTAACAATTATATTATTTTTCTTAACAATCGTTTCTGCAATATCAATACCGCAAACCTTTGCTGTTGGAAATCTTTCAGCTAACGGAAATGCCAAATAACCTGTTCCTGTCCCAATGTCAAGAATATTATTAGGTGCGCCATTGTCTGCTAAACTCAATAACAAAGCCAGATGTTTATCGTCTTTTATTATGCCGGCATATTTTTCATTATCCAAGATATGATTAAAACTCTTTCTAGCTTGTTCAACATTTTCTATAGCATTATCCATGATTATAATTCTCCAATGGCTAAAATTACATTTCACTTATTCGTCATCAGCTTAACCATAGCCTGATTCAATCCGTTCACGGTCAGCTTATACATCGGGAATATTTCCTTGATTGCGGTCTCCGCCTCACGCCACGGCGCGCGTCCGGGCGCCATTTTGGGATTCAGCCAGACAATCTTTTTATAATGCTTCTTCATAAGCTGCAGCCATTCCATGCCGGAAAGCCCGCCGTTTGGTCCCCTGTAGTTACCGGACGTGGAATAAAGTTCCTCCGGCGCCATAGCCGCGTCTCCGACAATGATAACCTTATAATCGCTGTCCAAATTCCTAAACATCCACTCCGTATCAATCCAGTCGCCGTTTTCACACTCCGGCGTCTTATAGAGCTTGGAGTAAATGCAGTTGTGGAAATAGTAGGTTTTTACGTCTTTATAATGATTGGACTTATGCACCGACTGAAAAAGCTCATTAAGCAGGCTGCTATAGGGAATCATCGTACCGCCGGAATCCATCAAAAGCAGCAGTTTTACCGCGTTTTTCCTCGGTCTTTCCATTACAATCTGCAGGCAGCCGCCGTTATTGCAGGTCTTGTCAATCGTAGCGTCGATATCAAGCTCTGTCTTGGGGATATCCAGCTTGGTTGAAAACTGGCGCAATCGCCTTAGCGCCACCTGAAACTGTCTGTTATCAAGAATCCTGTCGTCGCGGAAATCGCGGTATTTTCTCGCCCCTACCACCTGAAAGGCAGACTGGTAGCCGGTCGAGCCGCCTACCCTGACGCCGCCCATATTACCGCCCATATTGCCGAATGAAGTTTTTCCCATAGTTCCAATCCAGAAGCTTCCGCCGTTATGTTCAGAGTCTTGGTCGCGCAGACGGTCTTTGAATTTCTGCTCTACGTCCTCTTTATCCACCTGTATCTGCTCTTCATTCATGACATTACGCATCTCTTCATGGAACTCGTCTATAAACTCCGACTTATCCAGCCAGCGCATCATGTTTTTGCTTATCTCATTTTCGGACTGTATACCCTTAAATACTTCGTCAAACGCCATGTCGAACTTGTCAAACTCAGTCTCCGACTTAACCAAAATCATTCTTGCGGTATAATAAAAATCCGTCAGGCTGCTATTGCAAAGCCCCTGATTCAACGCTTCCTGCAAGGTCAGCCACTCAGTCAGGGTGACATGCAGCCCTTTTGCCTTTAAAGTATAGAAGAATTTACTAAACATATTTTTCCCCTTTAATCCGCCCTATGACGTAAAGTTTCCAAATCTTCGTCTTTTTTAACAACCACGCCGATAAACGGCAGTTCTTCTTTTAATCTGTCCGTCGGAATGCCGCCTATCTGCAAGGCGTTAATCCAGTCAATAAGCTCGGAAGTGCTCGGTTTTTTACGGATATCCTTAATCGAGCGTATCCAGTAGAATACTTCCATCGCGTCTTTTAACAGCTTATCCTCCACATCAGGATAATGCGTTCTGACGATTTCTTCCATCAGCTCCGGAGTTGGAAAATCAATGTAATGGAAAATACATCTTCTAAGGAATGCGTCCGGCAGCTCCTTCTCTGCATTGGAAGTAATGATTACAATCGGTCTGTGCTTCGCTGTAACTGTACGCTTGGTCTCGTGGATATAAAATTCCATCTTATCAAGCTCCCACAACAAGTCATTAGGGAACTCCAAATCCGCCTTGTCTATTTCATCAATCAGCAGCACCACCTGCTCGTCGGAGTCAAAAGCCTCCCCCAGTTTTCCCAATTTAATGTATCTGGCAATATCGTCTACGCCCTCCTCGCCAAACTGCCCGTCGTAAAGCCTCTGTATCGTATCATATACGTACAGTCCTTCCTGCGCTTTTGTGGTAGACTTAATATTCCATATGATGAGTTTCTTGCCAAGCGATTCCGCTACCGCCTGCGCAAGCATGGTCTTGCCGGTTCCCGGCTCTCCTTTAATAAGCAGCGGTTTCTGCAACGCTATGGCGACGTTTACGCCCGATAGCAGTTCCTTTGACGCCACATATTGAGAAGTGTTTGTAAATGCTTTTTTCGTATCACTCATGTTCTGATTTCCCTTTCTTATATTTTCATAACTCTATTGAAAAATTTTATATGCCGTTTCTTGATATGCACCTGAATTTATGTTACGATATTTTAAGCTTAAAAGCAAGTGTCTGCTTATTTTATTACTTTAAGTAAATAATTGCGAAACGGCATTTTTAATAAGCCACGTTGTACAATATATACAAAACAACGTAGGGCACGCTTTCGTTACGTTGCCAGATAATTTACGAAGTAAATTTTCTGTTGCGGTAAGCAGTACTAAGCTCGAAAATACCTCGCTAAGTACCGACGGCGGCATAATACCCTACTTATGTTTTGTATATATTGTACAACTCACACTATGAAATTATGAATTTCACAATTACCCAATTATTTTAAGTTCAGAAAGGAATGACAAGCATATGATAACCGATTTAATAAACAAAACCAAAACAAGCCTTTCTTTTGAGGTCTCGCCGCCGAAGACGGAAGAAGAATTTAACGCCATATTTGCAAAACTTGATACAATGGCGGCACTGAAACCTGATTTTATAAGCTGTACCTATGGCGCGGGTGGCTATAAAGCAGGTAAGACGATAGAAATTGCTTCTTATATCCAGAATAAATTACATATTGACGCAATCGCGCATATGACTTGTGTAGGTTTCAAGCGTGCCGATCTGCAAAAAAACTGCGAACTGCTTGAAAAAGAAGGTATAACTCATGTTATGGCACTTCGCGGCGACAGACCACTGGCAATGACTGACGAGCAATATAACAGCAGGGAGTTTCTCCATGCGTCCGACATGATACGATATCTAAAGGCTAACACTTCATTACAGATTGCGGGCGCATGTTATCCGGAAAAGCATTATGAGGCGGAAAGCTTTGACAGCGACCTTGCGCATTTAAAAGAAAAAGTAGAGGCAGGCGCTTCATTCCTTACAACACAGCTCTTTTTCAGCAACGATATTTTCTATCGTTTCAGGGATATGGCTGATAAGGTCGGGATAAATGTGCCTATTTGTGCCGGCATCATGCCGATAACTTCTGCTAAGCAGCTTGGAAAAAGCGTTACCCTCTCCGGTTCTTCGGTTCCAAAAGAGCTTTCGGACATTATCGCCAATTATGGGGATAATCCTACAGATATGCGTAAAGCGGGGATTGACTATGCCGTGAAGCAGATTCTTGATTTAAAGGCGCATGGGGTAGATGGTATACATATTTATACGATGAATTTGCCGAAGACGACGACGGAGATTGTGGGGCGGATATGATGTGCGGAATGATACATTCCAATTATCAAATTCAAATTTCTCGACATTTTAATGGGATAGCTTTTACACCTATCCCATTATTTAATGATTTTTTAAGTTCATTCCATTTTCCGTACCGGTCTGACATATTTCCAGAACCGTTCCGGATCGTGATAAAAGTAAAACACTCTGCCGGGAGTGGTATCAAGGCAATACCCGGCTGCCGCATAATCAAAGACCTTCATTGCCGTTTCTATCTTCTCTTCCACACTCTGATTTTCTTTCTCAAAGTCAAAGGAACCGTGTTCAAAAACAATATATTCCGCTTCCGGTACATCCATCATAAGCATTTGTGAAGGCACATCACCGTTATAATCTAACGGAAGCCGTACACCATAACATTCCGCCAGCGGAATCCCCCAACTGCATATTCTGCCTGATGGCTCATTGATATAAGCCATAATCTGACCGCTACCGCTATTTGCATCACTGCCTCCCATGTCGTCCAATTTATCTTTGATACTGTCCAATAAACCACATATCGTCTCGCAATCCTGCCCCGGAATGAGACTTTGTTTCTGCCAGAAGTCCCAATATCCAATACTTTCATAATTTCTAATATGCAAAAACTTGTGCGCCGGAATTGTCACAAAATATGTCTTGATATCTTTTGCGGTTTTCTCCATATCCCTTACTCCATTTTCTGATAAGTAACAGTCAAAAGGTTTCAGAATTGTACGAAGTACAACCGGTCTTGGATTCTGACGGTATTCCTTGGGCGAAATACCATAAGCTTCCTTAAAGGCGCGGGTAAAAGCTTCATGGGAAGAAAACCCGTACCGCAAAGCAATATCCAGTATTCCATCTTCCGTATCCCTGAGTTCTTTCAGGGCAAAAGCCAGCCGTCTGTACCGCAGGTAATCCCGAAACTGCATACCTGATGTTTCCCTGAATTTTCTGGAAAAATAAAATTCCGAATATCCCAATCTTCCGGCAAGATGGTGAAGCGACAATGCCTCGTTATCATTCTTTTTAATACAGGCGTCTATCTCATCAATGATCATCTGAATCTGCTTTTGCCATTCGCACATCTTTTTTCCCTCATTTCGACTATTCTATCTTGATTATACAAAGTTAGAAATGGAACCGCTTGATTTTAGTTGCGGATTTTCATAATGAAAAATCCCTTTCTCTTAATAATTTTTTGGCATTTTCAGAAAAAATAAATGCTCTCTCACGTTCATTTTTAGTTGCCCGCAACACTGATAGAATAGAAAACGCTTGTGTCACAAACGGATAATCTGTTCCAAACAAAATTCTTTCATATCCTATTTTGTTTATAAGCCTTTTTATATGTTCTGCGGGTTGGAGACTAATATCTGTATATACGTTTTGATGTTTTTTTAATAAATCAATCATTTTTTCAAATTCATAACCTCCACTATGCGCCAAAATAAATGTAATATCAGGAAAAGTATTTAATACGCGCTCATACTTATCCAGTCTTTGATTTAATACATCATTCTTTGTCTGCTTAGATGGAATATTTGTCAAAAGTACATCTTGGGGTAAACCTAACCCACTGCAGCATAAAATTGGTAAACCAGTCTTGGACAATTTTTCTATGAGCGCTAATGATTTTTCACAATCAATGGAAAAGCCGCATACATGGGGATTTATTTTCCAACCTTTGATATGTAAATTCATATAATGCTTTATTTTATCGTCAATGCTTTCATCAAAAGGGTGGATTGCCCCAAATGTATATAATCGTTCATTTTGGGTTACGATTTCTTCCATAATGTCCGCACTGTTCTTATTAGGCGGATTTATTTGTTGAATAACTGCTTTACTAATGCAATTATTATCCATATCTTTTAACAGCTTTTCTGTCGTGGCATAATTCAAGACAAATGCGCCTGTAAATAACTTTATCCTTGTTTGTAATCCGTCAAGACTAAACAGCTTTGTCGGGCAATCCGTAAAATAAATTTTATTCAGATCAAACAAATCAATAGAAAATGGAAAACAGCTTAAATCCATTAGTGATTTATGAAAATCAGTTTTCTTCTTTTGTAAAAAAGATGGGAATAATTGAAAAAGCCCTTCGTGGGAATGACAATGAAAATCAATAATTTCATAATTTTCCGCAAACTCCCTTTTAATTATAAAATCGCCGTTTGGTGTTAATTCCAATTCTTCATTCTCGGATAAAATAATGTTTTTCTTTTTCTTGTTATTTTGTATCATATACTCTCCATATACTGTATGACTAAATCAATCTTAATAGTCAATGAAAAATTTGTTTTAAGTCCGGCTGATTGCCGGACTTTTATAAAATTAAATAATCTGTGTTACAATACCATAAATCAATGTCCACAATGCTTTGTCATACTGTTCTTCTCCAATATCTGATTTATGTAGTGTTGCATAATAAATTGCATGAAATGCCGCACTAATAACTTTTATTTCCACTTCTTCTTTTGTATGGAGCAAAGCAAGCATTTTTCCAATCGTATCTGTATCATTCTGCAAATGTTCTGATACGATTTCTTGTGGTAATTTGCGCTTGATTAACTCTATTTCACCCGCGTCAGACAACTTCAATACCAACATTCTTTCTGTCTTTTTATAAAAGTCAAAAATCATATCCGTCAGCTTTTCTGCTGAAAGCTCTGTCTCGGCAATTTCAGAAAAGGCTTGATACAATTCAAGATTGATATTTTTTTGCTGCTCTTGAATAACCTCAAATAAAAGCATTTCCTTTGATTTATAAAAAAGATAGAATGTTCCTTTTGGGATATTAACACGCTTCACGATTTCATCAACAGTTGTATGGCGAACTCCGTACTGCGCAAGACATTTTACGGCTTCTTCTTTCAATCGCTGTCTGATATACTCCCGTTCCTGTTCTGAAAAACTTTTTGGCACTCCAACCGCTCCTGTTTGACTATTTTTGATTATATAGTCATTATAAGTGGTATCTCTATCTTTGTCAATGGCTTTACTGGAAAAGAAAATCCAGCCCCCATTCCTTTAAACATTCCTCAAGCGGTATTCCTTCTTTGTCTTCATCGGGAGAATTTTCGTAATTTTCTAACATTCTTTGACAAAAAATATCATCTGCTTCCGCATCGGTTGCTACACCCTGAACATATGCTAATACATAACCGATTTTATAATCTGGTATAACGTCTAATAGTTCAATAATTCTTTCCCTATTACTCATATTCAATACATTCTTTCTTAGGTTATAGACTAATTATAGCAGGTTTTCCTACATATTCCATCGCAAAATCGAGTCGCCAAAAGAATTAAAGAAATGGTTTAATCACTCCCTCAAAGTCGCCTTATATTTATTATTATTCCAATTCCAACCGATACGACTGTCCTTCCATATCCTCAATTATCACACTGCCGTCCCAGATGAAATATGACTCTATTTCCGTCTCCATAGTAAAAGCGCCTACACGCTTCCACATTGACAACGCAGCGTCTGCGCGGTACAAGGCGTAAGAATCGACACATTCCAAAAGCAGATAAAAATTATCGTCTTCACTATTATATGTCGGCGCATAGCCATATCGGCATTTTTCGATTGTCCCATCAATAATAACCGAATTCCAACTTGCTCCGCCGTCAACTGTCTCAAACAAGTATCCATCGCTGCGCATCTGCGCGCCAATATACAAATGCTTATCTGACAGTGCCGTTAAACTTGTGGGATAGCCGTCTATTTGAGCGCTGATATCAATTTCGTCGTATGTCTTCCATCTGTCTTTCGTGACATACATTAGCTTCATCATCTGTCCGGCTGCAGGGGTACTGCAATATAGAAGAACTCCGTTATTTTCGTCCGTCATGCTTAAATACAGACCGCCGCTGTCGTATTCTTCATCAAAAGACGCTAATTCTTTTTCTGCCTCTTCATCAAAAAGAACTATCTTGCCATCTTTAAATTCAGCGGACACAGAATAATAAAATTCTGTACTCATTTGTTTTATATCGTCTATATCTGCCGCATCATCTGCAACTGGCTTTAAAGTAATTTCAGCAGTATCGCTAATTTGATTTTGATGGTTTTCTTCTTCAATAAGCAGACTAAGCTCCATATCCGGCAAAATCAAATCTGGATTGTCTCCGATAATATCTTCATTAGCCTTATAAAGCGCAGTCCATTTCATGCCGTCGCCAAGTTTATTCTCCGCTATCGTCCAGAGACTATCCCCTGCTTTCACTACATAACTATCATAATTGTCCGTATCATTTTCGCTCTTAGAATCTCCCTTTATTTCATCATCAGACTTATCCTGCTTAGACGATTCTTTTATTTTATCGCCTGTATCTGCCGCATACTCTTCTGTGGTTGCGTTTTGTACGTCCTGTTCCCATTTCACCACTTTTTCGTTATCTTCTTTAATCTGATAGTATTTTTCATTACACTCTTCTACTTTCTCCACGATATTTTCATTTTCCCAGATTTCCTTTAATTCACCCTCTACCGTTAAATTCCAACATAAACTCCATTTTCCATTCTCTTTACCGGCAAGAAAACATTCTAATCCGGGCAGAGCCACATCAATATCTTTTACCCATAAATCATATGTAACGACAAAAAAGAACTTATCTTCACCATCGCCTACGGGATACCCGCAGACTTCAACCAGTTCATATCTTTCCAAACCGCAGGACTTAGCTGCACGGTTTCGATATGCCCGCCACTTCCTGTCGGAATCGTTTTTTTCTCCAAAGATATCGCTTGCTTTTTCCGGATTTCCTTCTGAAAGCGCTTCAAAATACGATATAATACATTCTTCCGCCTCTTCATATGCGCTGCCTTTAGGAGCGTCGGCGTATGCGGTATCATATCTGCATATGCAAAGCAACATGCTCAGGCACAGCAGCAAGCCTAATCCGCGCATTTTATGAAAAATTCCTAACTGCCTTTTATTATTTACTTTTCCTAAATATCCGTTTCCTGTTAAATCAACCATCTCGTCACCATTTTCCCAAATACTTTACTCTTCTTCCCACGGTATCAGCGGATTTTCAATCTTTTTATCACGCAGCATCAGACTCCCCACGGCTTCTGCCGCTGACTTTCCGTTAAACAGGACTTCATTCACCTGCTCGATAATGGGAAGCTGAACTTCATATTTTTGCGCAAGCCCCATCGCCGCTTTTGCAGAATACACGCCTTCCACTACCATCTTGACTTCCGCCATCGCCTCGTCCATGGTATAGCCTTTGCCTATCAGGATTCCGGCACGCCTGTTCCTTGAGTGCATGGACGCGCAGGTCACGATTAAATCACCGATGCCGGTAAGTCCGGTAAAAGTCTCCAATCTGCCGCCCATCGCCATTCCAAGCCTTGCAATCTCGGCTATTCCTCTTGTAATAAGCGCCGCCTTAGTATTATCGCCGTATCCGAGTCCGTCCGCTATTCCGGCTGCAAGCGCAACCACGTTCTTAAGCGCCGCGCCAAGCTCAATACCCAGCACGTCGGGGCTTATATAGACTCTGAACACTTTATTCATGAAAATATTCTGCAGATATTCCGCGGTTTTCTTTCTCTTAGCTCCCACTACTATGGTAGTAGGGATGCCCCTTCCGACTTCCTCAGCATGCGAAGGTCCCGATAATACCGCTACTTCCGCCTGCGGAATTTCTTCCTCAATAATCTGCGACAGGGTAAGCAGCGTATCTTCCTCAATTCCCTTTGCCACATTGACGATTATCTGCCCCTCTTTTACATAAGGCGCCATGCTCTTTGAAGTGTTTCTCGTATATGGAGAAGGCACGGCAAGCACCAGAACGTCTTTTCCCTTTACCGCGCTTTCCAAATCAGTTGTAAACTCCATATCGTCCGGCAGCTTCACGCCGGGAAGTTTATCCTTATGCTCATGCTCTGTCTTAAGCATTTCGATTTCTTTCTCAACTATCGACCACACAGTTATACTATGCCCGTTACCGTGAAGTAAAACCGCCAACGCAGTCCCCCAGCTCCCTGCCCCAATTATACCTATATCCGCCATACTAATACCCATACTCCTTTCATTTCACAAATTAACGGCGACTTACCTCTTTTCAAGCATTGTTATCTTCCTTTTTATGCGTCAAATACGTCTTACGCTCTTCCCCTTTAATCAGTCGCGCAATATTCTCCCGATGTTTATAGTACGCCATAACAGTTAATGCCGCTGCGATGGCATATAGTTCATAAAGATGCGCCTGGCTCATGCCAAACTTCCCCATCTGCCCCATAACGACTACTTCTATTATGAATCCTATATAGACAAGCAGCGAACCAAGCGAAACATAGTGCGTCGTAAAGAAAATGCCGAAGAAAATAATCACGCCCATCGGAATAAAATATGGGTGGTATGAAAGAATAAGCCCTGCCGTCGCTGCAATTCCTTTTCCGCCCTTAAAGTTAAGGTAAAAAGGAAAATTATGTCCAAGAATCGCTCCCGCCGCGGCATACATTTTAAGCAGGTATATCATGTCCGGATGGCTTTTGCCAAATAAAATCCCTGTAAGGACAACGGCAAGTATGCACTTAATTATATCCCCGAAAAGCACAATCAGCCCCGCCTTAGTGCCAAGCACGCGTAGCGTGTTTGTCGTCCCCGCATTATGGCTGCCATAGTCCCTTATATCTATTCCATGCAGTTTCCCGTAAATATACGCGGTCTGGAACAAGCCGAACACATAACCGATTACCAAGCAAATAATACGTTCCACCTTACTTTTCTCCTTTTCTTTCCCTTATTATAAATTTAAGCGGAGTTCCCCTAAATCCGAAAGCTGCCCTTATCTGATTTTCAATATATCTCGTATATGAAAAATGCATTAAATTTTTATCATTGACAAAGATTACAAACGTCGGCGGCTTGACCGAAACCTGAGTAATGTAAAACAGTCTGAGCCTTCTTCCCTTATCCGACGGCGGCTGCTGCAATGCCACTGCCTCCGACATGATTTCATTGAGGACTCCTGTAGATATACGCATAGCATGGTTCTCATATATGATGTCAATCAACTCGTACAGCTTAAACAACCGCTGTCCTGTCACCGCTGAAATAAAAGTAATCTCGGCATAGGGCATGAAGGAAAGCACTTGTCTGATTTTCTGGGTAAATTGATCCACAGTCTTATTGTCCTTTTCAATCATATCCCACTTGTTGACGGCAATAATCGTCGCCTTGCCCCTGTCATGCGCAATCCCCGCTATCTTAGCGTCCTGCTCGGTAGCCCCTTCATTAGCGTCAATAATCAGGATTACTATGTCAGCGCGTTCCACGGCGGAAACGGTACGGATAATCATATACCGCTCAAGTTCTTCTTTTATCTTGTTCTTGCGCCTTAAACCCGCCGTATCAATAAAGACATATTCCTTTCCCTTGTAGGTAATTTCCGTATCCACGGCATCCCTCGTCGTTCCTGCAATATCTGATACAATCAGCCTGTTCTCGCCGATAAGCCTGTTGATGATAGACGATTTGCCGACATTTGGCTTGCCGACGATTGCCACCCTGATGCGCTCGTCTTCTTCTTCCTGCGCCGCCTCCATATCAAAATGCGAGGTGACTTCGTCAAGCAGTTCCCCAAATCCCAGCTTATTTACAGAAGAAATCGGAAAAGGCTCGCCGATTCCAAGCTGATAAAACTCATATACGTCAGCCATGTATTTATTAAAATCGTCAACCTTATTGACGGTAAGCACTACAGGCTTTTTTGAACGGCGCAGCATGTCTGCGACTTTGGAATCCGCATCCACAAGCCCCTGCTTTACATCCACCATAAAAATAATAACGTCCGCCGTATCAATGGCAATCTGCGCCTGCTCCCGCATCTGCGACAAGATTATGTCCTTGCTTTCCGGCTCAATTCCACCGGTATCAATCAAGGTAAAATTCATATCCAGCCATGTAATGTCTGCATATATCCTGTCTCTGGTAATGCCCGGCGTATCCTTTACAATAGATATTTTTGCCTTCGCCAATGCGTTAAACAAGGTAGATTTACCTACATTAGGCCTTCCTACCACAGCCACGATTGGTCTGGATTTTTTCTTTCCCATAACGTCCCCCATTCTCACTCATACTTCTCATAATGTAATATAGACTCAACAAAGTCATGTCCGCTTGATTTTACAATATCTACCTTAACTTGTAAAGCTTTTTCCATCTCTGAAACGGTTATATCGTCCAGAAAATAATCTTCGCCGCTGCGCAGTACATTCTGCGGCAGCAAAAGCCTTTCCCCAAGTTTCTTATCTTTTAGCTGACTGATAATGTCCTGTCCTGTCAAAAGCCCCGATACCGTAATAAGCCTGCCGAAAAAATTATTGGTTATCGCATATACATGGATATCAAGCTGCGGAAAACGCTGCATCATCGTGTCTGCCATCTTCTTTATATAAGGATAGGCAAGCTGCCCTGTAGCTATAGACACTTCTCCGCCTTCATACTGCGTCTGCGCTCCACAGGAAAATTCCGCCATAGCCTCGTCAAACTCATTCAGCATAAGCCGCAGCATGCCTACGCCGTTCTCTAGCTGCAAGTAACCGTCATAACGCCCCTCTTCCGGCAGTTCTTCTCCCGCCATAATATACCATTCGTCGGAAGCATGTACAAAATGCGTGCCATGCTCCTTATAAATTTTTTCCTGCCACCTATGTATGCACTCCAGCACACAGACGGCGTCCTCCTTGGTAAAAGGCTCTAATTCAAACAGCCCTTCCCGATAATCCGTAAGCCCCACAGGCACTACCGACACGCTCTCAAGCTGCGGCATATATTCATATAAATCGGCAATGGAACGCTCCAGCTCTGCACCGTCGTTTATGCCCTTGCATAAAACAATCTGCCCATTCATCGTGATTCCGGCTTCGTAAAGCCTCTTCACATGCTTAAGCGCCTCTCCCGCGAAACGGTTATTCAGCATCCTGCACCTTAACTCAGGGTTAGTCGTATGGAAGGAAATGTTTATCGGCGACAGATGATACTTTATTATTCTCCCGATATCGTCATCGACCATATTAGTCAATGTAACATAATTCCCCTGTAAAAAGGATAATCTCGAATCATCATCCTTGAAATACAGCGTATCCCGCATCCCCTTAGGCATCTGGTCGATAAAACAGAATATACATTTATTCCTGCACGAGCGGTACTCATCCATAAGACCGTTTTCAAATTCCACGCCCAGCTCTTCGTCATATTCCTTATCAATTTCCAAAAGCCACTCTTCGCCGCCTTTCTTACGCACCAGAACTTCTATATATTCATCCTGAATCAGATACTGGTAGTCAAAAATATCCCTTATTTCATTATTATTAATCTTAAGAATAACGTCTCCTTCTTCTATCCCCATCTCCTGCGCAATCGAATCAGGGTATACGGTTTTAACTATATGCTGTACATTCATAAATCTATTTCCACCTTTTTGCTAATCTCTAGGCATGAACTCATATGTTTTCGTGAGTGGTCCTTGGAAAACGCCGGTCCTTGGTGAAAAAGCTGCTTTTTAGCTTTTGAACCTAGTACCGCTGCGATTTTCCACGGAGCGAGAGCGTACCACTCAGGGAAACATATGAGTTCATGCCTTATGCATCTGTAAATAGCAAACCCTATATAAAATTATGCACAATTTACAGATATAAAGCAAGCCCAACCGTCTAAATTGTACACTAAATATCTTGACTACATACCTGTCAAAATGTTATAAAATAAGTGATATATATTTTTAGCAACTTGTGTTTTTACAGATAGGAGAAAATTATGCCTAACATACAAGAATTAGAAACATCCATGCCTGTTGCGCCTATAAAGATTCTGACTACGGACGCCGCGCTCCCGCTTACACGTTTAATTAACGGATATCTGGTTGAATTCAGGCAGCATCTGAACAACAGTTTCAAAAACGATCCTGCCTTTTACGGATATATGGAAGACAACTATCTTATCAAGGTAGACTGTCCTCGCTCCGGCAACGGCGAAGGCAAGGCGGTTCTCGATACTTCGGTAAGGGGAAAAGATATTTTTATACTTACCGACGTATGCAACCACAGCATAACCTATCAAATGAACGGTTTTACCAACCACATGTCTCCCGACGACCATTATCAGGATTTAAAGAGGATTATTTCCGCCATCAACGGAAAGGCGCACAGAATCAATGTAATTATGCCCTTTTTGTATGAAGGCAGACAGCATAAAAGGAGCGGCAGGGAATCCCTTGACTGCGCTTATGCAATCGAAGAGCTTATGAATATGGGGGTTGCCAATTTCATTACTTTTGACGCACACGACCCAAGGGTGCAGAACTCCGTGCCGTTAAAAGGATTTGACAACTATACTCCGCACTATCAGTTCATGCGCGCGCTCCTTCATTCAGAGGGCGATTTAATAATAGATAAAGAACATACGATTGTAATAAGCCCGGACGAAGGCGCGCTCGACAGAGCCGTATATTTTGCCAACGTACTCGGCGTGGATACCGGCATGTTCTATAAACGCCGCGACTACTCCACTATCGTAAACGGTAAGAATCCGATAGTCGCTCATGAATTTTTAGGAGATAATATCGACGGCAAAGACGTAATAATTATAGACGATATGATTTCTTCCGGCGGCAGCATGATTGACACAGCCAAGCAGTTAAAGAAAAGAAATGCCAAGCGCGTCTTTATCTGCGCTACCTTTGGTCTTTTTACAGACGGTTTGTCTGCGTTTGACGAAGCTTATGAAAAATGCTACTTTGACCGCATAATCACTACCAATTTATGCTATCAGCCCCCTGAGTTAAAGGATAAACCTTATTATCAGGAGGCCGATATGAGTAAGTTTATTGCATCGATTATTAATTTTATGAATCATGATGCTTCCATGTCGAATATTTATACGCCTACGGACAAGATTCATAATATTCTTGCAAGATACAATAATCGTGAAGAAGACGCTTTGGATAATTAAATAAGCGGGAAGGCTATAATCACTTTGAACAAATCACCGTCTAGGCGGATTTCAAAAGTGCCGTTGAGTGCTTCGGTTAAATTCTTGGCAATCGAAAGGCCAAGCCCGCTGCCTTCCGTCGTTCTGGATTCGTCACCCCTTATGAATCTTTCAGTCAGTTCTTCCGGATTGCAGTTAAGTTCACTGGCTGAAATATTCTTTAAGGATATTTCAATCCAGGCTTTTCCTGCAGCGTCTTTATTCTTTATCTCTTCTGCCGTGACATAAACCCTTGTACCTTCTAACGCATATTTATAGATATTGTTAAACAGATTTTCCATAATGCGCCAGATTCTTCTGCTGTCCGCCTCTATTACTACATTAGAAGCGCTTATGTTCATAACTATATTTAAGTTTTTCTCCTCAAATTTCTCCGAAAACTCTCCAACAGTCTGATTCAGCAGCTCCGTCAAATTGATTCTTTCAAAACTCAGGCTGATATTGCCCGAAGATATCTTGCTCGCCTCTACCAAATCGTCGGTAAGCTGTTTCAGCCTCTGCGACTTCTCATCAAGTATCTTAATATATCCGTTTACACGCTCGTTGTCTATATCCTCACGCTTAATCAAATCCACGTAATTGATAATAGATGTAAGCGGCGTCTTGATATCATGCGATACGTTGGTAATCAGCTCAGTCTTCGTCCTTTCGTCTTTCATACTGTTCTCAACCGCAGTTTTGATGCCGTTGCCAATACTGTTTACAGATTTTGCCAACGCCGTATTATATCCGTGTACCTTCTCCGGCTCTACCTGATGCGAGAAATCCCCGTCTGCTATTTTTTCAATAATATTTACAATGTCCTGCCTCTCCTTAACATCACGGTAGAGAATCATTCCGATTACCACGTCCACAACAAGCATTATAAATATTACCAAAAGCATCCCCATCGAGCGAAAAGCTACAATTGCCATAAACGCCATAAAAATATTAAAAATCAGGAACAAGAGATAAGGCACGCACGTCCTTACCGCTATATTGCTGTGTGAATATAACTCCGATGCCACACTCACGCATTTTCCTACAATACGATTAATAAAGCTGTTCTTCCATAATGTTTTCGCCTTTATCCTTCTTACAAGACTGTAATAGAAGTACAATAACACTATATCCGACACAAATACTGTCACGCCAAAGCCAATCCTGAACCATGTAGTATACAGGAAATCATAAGAAACTGCGTCCAAGCCCAGAACAAACGCCGCTGCTATTACTACGCCGGAAACCACTCCCATAACAAGCGCCACTTCTGTCGGTATCTTGTCAAAGCCTGTCAGATGGATGCTTACATTGCCGCCTTCATCAACATGCCGCCCTATAGTAATAGTCAGGCGTATGAAGATAATCAGGTACAGGATAATCGCCAAAACTGCAATTATCAGCCACTTATATATGTTAGGAGCATAATGTTGAAATCCGTCATATCCTTCTGCAAGAGCGTCATTAGCCGCATAAGAACCATCTACCCCAATCCATAACTTGATATCCTCCGGATAGGCATAACTATACTTTTTTAAAATCTGCCGAACCCATTCTTCATCTATATTTGAGTTAGTCTCGTATAACATTCTGTCAGGGTCATAATAAATGTACCGGCCCACCTTTCCATTCATTTTTCCGGCAAAGACTTCGCTAAAAAATGCCTCTTTATCTATACGGTTTTCTTCCGTCGTACCGTCTGTGGAGTCATCTATCATATTAGTAAAATATTCCGTATATCCGTTTACAGTTCTTTCAAGGCAATAGCGAATATTGGTATTATTTCCTGCATAATACTCGCTGAATTTCAAATATTCATCATAATTATAACTAAGATCCTGCATAGCCATAGCAACATTATCGCATAGCTGTATATAACTTCCCCATTTAGACGTGAAATCTTCAATATTCCTGCCTTCAATAGTCTTATAGCGATTAGATAAAATATCATAATACTGAGCTGATGCGTCTTCATCTGATTTCTGTTCCGCCAGTCCACTTGTGTCTATGCTGATTTCATAATTATTTTCATAACCTGAATATGAGGACGTCGTGCCATCATAACCTGTTGGACCGCCATATATAAGCGAATTGCCGGATACATCAATCTTATATGCGTCTGCCGGCACCTTCATATAGTAATAATCGGCAGGATAGTCCTGGGGAATATCACGGTTTAGCGTAGTTACTATGGTTATCGGGCTTAAGAAATTCTCCAATTCCTTACTGTCCGAACGATAGGTGGAATACTCAAGACCATAATTCTGCCATTTTAATAAATCCTTCAGATAATATCTTGCCGTCAGATAAGTTTCAGACATGGCGCTTGTACGGTTATTGTACGCGGTTACATCTATGACCTTCTTACCGTCGAATTCACCGTCTGTTTCCATCTGGCTTCTGATAACACAAAATCTCATGATATCCGAAATAGCATTTGCATATACGGAATTAAAAATATCCGACTCCTCATAGCTTTCTTTATCGCTTACATTCCACAGTGAATATGTATAACGACTGTTCCCATATAAGTCATGCACAGTAATGATTGAACCGGAAAGCACGGCTAATAGGGTGACCGCTGCAACGGTAATCAGCACATGCTGCAAAAACTGCAAAAAACCCTGCAGCCCGCGTTTATTTTTATTCTTGGTTTTCTTTTCATTTACTTCTACCTTTTCATCAACTTCTGTATTTGAATTTTCGCTCATTGTAATCCCCTTTCTACTGTTTTTCGATTTTGTACCCTACCCCCCAAACAACCTTCAAATAGCGCGGCTCCTTGGGATTAATCTCAATCTTCTCCCTGATATGCCTGATATGTACGGATACGGTATTGTCCGCCCCCACTGCTTCCTCATTCCAGATGCTCTCATATATCTGCGAGATTGAGAACACCCTGCCGCAGTTTCGCACAAGCAAAAGCAGAATATTATACTCTATAGGTGTCAGTTTCACGATTTCACCGTCCACAGTGACCTCTTTCTTATCATCGTCAATACACAAACCGCCCACCTGAAATAATGCGTTATTATCGACATTGAGATTGCCAAGCATCGTATACCGCCTTAGGTTCGATTTTACCCTTGCCACAAGCTCTAACGGATTAAAAGGTTTCGTCACATAATCATCAGCCCCGATATTTAATCCCAGAATCTTATCATTGTCTTCTGATTTCGCCGAGATAATGATAATCGGTATACTGGAATATTCCCTGATTTTTAAGGTAGCGCGGATACCGTCAAGCTTAGGCATCATCACGTCTATTATCAGAAGATGAATATCCGTTTCCTTTAAAACCTTTATCGCCTGTTCCCCGTCATACGCCTTGAATATCTGATAACCTTCCTGAATCAGATAAATCTCTATTGCATCAACTATTTCTTTATCATCATCGCATATCAGAATGTTAGCCATGTCTTCCACCTCCCAAGGATATTACAACATATAAAAGCAAAGAAATTCATACGAACTTTTTTAAGGTTTTCTTAATATTTTAAACCCATAAACGCACCCAGATTGCCGCGTTTCCCCTTACTCGCCCTATGTGAAAAAAGGTATTCGGGATTGCAGCATGTGCATATATCAGTCACCTGAATCTTATCGGGCGCTATCCCCGCCTCTGTAAGCACAATTTCGTTAGCCCGCCACAAATCCAGCAGAAACTTGCCATTTCCCTTATCTGTGAGGATTTCTTCCCTCTGCCCCGGCTTGCAGAATTCTTTTGCAAAAGCCTCCGCCACGTCCTCACTCACCTCATAGCAATCGCGGCAGATGGACGGTCCTATCGCCGCCGTCAAATCCTCTGGCTTTGTGCCGTATTCCCTTGCCATCGCTTCTACCATGCGAAGCCCCATTCTTGCCACAGTCCCACGCCAGCCGGAATGTGCAAGCCCTATTGCCTTATGCTTTGCATCAACAAAAAAAAGCGGTACACAATCCGCATAAAAAGTTGCCAGCACTATATTTTTTTCATCGGTAATCAAACCGTCAATATCCGTGTAATCCTTCGGATATAAAATTCCTTTGCCGCCATCTTTACGGCTTACCGTCCTGATATTGGTAGTATGAGTCTGGTCTGAGCAGACTATATCAGATACCTGGCAATCCAGCGCCTTCGCAATCCTTCGATAATTCTCATCGACTGCCGCCTTTTCATCTCCCCTTGTATAGCTTAGATTCATGGAAGAAAATATCCCTTCGCTCACTCCGCCAAGCCTTGTTGTAAACATATGCTTCACAATTCCTGTATCCGTAAGAATGGGAAAAGTCAGATATTCCATATCGCCGTCTACATTCTGCTTCATTTGCAGTTTAGAAGGCTTTCTTTTTATTTTCACCAAATCATATACCCCCATCACATATATTCAAACATACTCTTCATTCATTACACATATTCAAACATACTCTTCATTCACTACACATATTCAAACGCATTCTTTATCCACTGTATGCTGTCTCCGTCAATCGCCACTACGTCGAAGCGAATCGGCATATCCGAAGGACATCTGTGTATCATTCTGTAATAATCCGCCACCCTGCATATTTTCTTCTGTTTAAAAAATCCTACCGCTTCAAGCGCACTGCCTTTATCCGAACCGCTCTTCCTATACTTGACCTCAAAAAACACCAGATACTCTCCATCATACCCAATAACATCTATCTCACCACTCCTGCACCTGAAATTCCGCTCCTTTATCCTGACTCCATTCTGTTCCAGATACCTGCAGGCTACCTCTTCCTTCCTCGCACCTATCTCCCTCGTATTCAAATCTTTTCCATTCCCCTACTTTCTTTACACCAGCCAACTACCAATCTCATTACTTACCTTCATAATACCATACAACTGCCAATCTCCATTCCTTACCTTCTATAAATACCAGCCAACTGCCAATCTCTATTTATTCCAATACCCAGAGTTTAGTCTAAATGAATAAAATAAGGGGCGACTTACCGCTTTTCAGGCATTGGAGCCCCGTTTTTATTCATTTAGACTAAACTCGTGACAGCAAAACTAACTGTCTAAACTCGTGACAGCAAATCATACTTACTAAACTCGTGACAGCAAATCATATTTACATTCCCATCTTCGCCTTAATCTTATCCATCGCATCAACAAACACCAAAATCTCCGCCACTACCTCATACAGTTCCGGGGGAATCGTCTCTCCGATATCCAACCTGGACAAAGTATCGGCAAGCTTATCGTCCCTATGCACGGGAACATCCGCTTCCTTCGCCTTCTCGATAATTTTCTCCGCCAGAGCGCCTTTGCCGGAAGCTATGACTCTCGGCGCTTCGTCATTAGGATCATACTCTAAGGCGATTGCCTGTTTTATTTTATTTTTCTTTTCTTCCGCCACAGTGATTCCTTCCTTCTTTATATAACTCTCTGACTCTTAATCTATGCGCGCATATCGAACGACGTCTTGCTAAGCACAGAAATATTCTTATTCTGCTCCAATATTTTCTGCATAATATTGGTTTCTTCCTCTTCTTCATCCTTAAGTTTAAAGTTAGCGCTCATGGAATAACCCCTTTTCTCCAATCTCTCATTTAAAATATGAATATGTTCCGCAATCAGGTCAAGGGAGTCCTCGTCTCTCAGCGTAAAATTAGTGCTTACCTTATTCTGGCTTGGCTGCATGGTGATATATACATCCATAGGTCCTAAGTTTTCCATGTCAAGATGCAGAAGGGCGCTTATATTGCCGTCTTTTCTCGCCAGACTTTTCTTATTGGTATATACGTATAAATCGCCGTGCGCCTGATTTCCACTCATCATAAGCGGAAGCTGGACATAGGGGAAAAGATGGTTCATCTGATTGATAAAATCCACGTTGTTCTGCAGATTTTGCACACTTTTCGCCCCAACGCTGTCAGCCTTTCCTGCCATCTGAAAAGCTTCGCTTATTCTTGCCGTCTGCTCCCTTATCCTTTCATAGAGCTGCTCCACTTTCTCTTTCAAATCAGTTTCGTCTGCTCCTATCGTCCAATCCTTCGCCATCTGCGTATGGAGAAGATTTTGAAAAGCCCTGCTCCCGAAAAGTTCCTTAACATGCTCATGCAAACGGCTCCCCACTATATCGGGCTGATTTGAAAGCAGCTCGTTTATCTGTGAAAGCGTCTCCTTTGGTGAAAGATTTCCCTTTCCTACTTGCTCTGCAGTCTCTTCATTTACACCAAGCTTCCTTAACATGCCCTCTAACTCTTTCCACGATTCCTGTGAAAGTATGGGTTTGGACGTTTCTGTCTTCTCTTGCCCTATAATGCCTTTTTCTTCCGAGATTACAACTTTTCCTTCTGAAATGGTAGAGTTATCCGTCCCCGCCGCATCATTAATAAGCGCTCCCTGTAAAAGCGTTTTATCCGCATTAATATTATCTGACTGCATACTTTCAGACAAAGTATTAACGGCAGCATTTATCTGCGCATTTTCCCCCGCCTGTGTTTCCACAATCGTATTCTGCGCCGCCTGTGTATCTACATTCAAGGCTTCCGCATTTCCCCCGCCGACAAACGCCTTAATAAGCTGGCTATAGAACATGACAGCATCCGCTTCTTTACCTTCTGCCAACAGTTCATTATATGCCTGTGGTATTTCCTGCATAAGCTGATTTGTACTCTGCAAAATCTGATGTTCATTATTCTTATACAATTCAAACTGTTCTATATTAAGTTCCGATATGGGCAGCCCCAGCCTGACCATCTGCATAATAGACGCCGGATTGGCATTCGGAAAATCCACAAGCTGCCTGTTCACATAAGCTATGGAATCCCTATCTATCGGCAGCCCCTCCTGCATCATGTCCGACACCATTTTTATATTCTCCGCCGTCTGTGAGAGTCCTGCCGCCGACAACGCCTTAAGAATGGTAGCCTCATTTGCCATATTGGCATAAAGCGGCGTCAGCGAAAGCAGCGAGCCGTTATTGGTCTTTACCTCAAAGCTCATGCTCTGTCCAAGCGCGATATTCAAATCCCGTTCCAGCCTGGCGGTAAGCACGACATCCGGCTCGATGGCTATTTGCACGGTATTGCCGTCTTTAGCGACCACCTCGCCCTGAATGGTCTGACCGGGCGCAACGTTTCGCATCTCATTCATCGCCCTATAGTTTTTATCCTCAGCTGAAACCGCAGCAGCCGTCTGCCGCCCTGAGTCTGCCTGACTTATATTACCGGTTATTGCTTTAAAAACATCTCCGAGATTCAAATAATGACCTCCATTCATTAAACAAAATGTGTTATAAAGGATTTCCTGTGAATCGGACATGGACCGTATTTTTCAAGCACCTCTATATGCTCTTTTGAACCATATCCTTTATTGGACGCAAAGCCGTATTCGGGAAAAACACTGTCGTACTGTACCATCAGACGGTCCCTTGTCACCTTTGCCACGATGCTTGCCGCGCCGATGGATATGCTCTTAGCGTCTCCCTTAATAATGCCTATCTGCTTTATATCCACCTGCGGTATGGTAACGGCGTCATTTAGAAGTAAATCCGGTTTAACCTTAAGCTTAGATATAGCCTCGCGCATTGCTTCATACGTCGCCTGAAGAATGTTTATCTCGTCAATCCGTTCCGGAGTATTATAGCCGATGCCAACCGCGACCGCCTTATCCATTATCACATCATAAAGCTCCTCTCTCTTTTTTTCGGAGAGTTTCTTTGAATCATTGATATATAAAATATCACAACTTTTTGGCAAAATAACGGCTCCCGCCACTACCGGCCCTGCAAGCGGTCCTCTGCCCACCTCGTCGATGCCGCATATATATGAATACTCATCGTATTTCTTCTCAAAAAATTTTAGCTGCTCAGTTCTTTCCAGCTCACGCCTATATGCCTCAAGCCGCTTTCTCGCCGCATTGACAGCCTGTATGACTCCGCCTCTTTCATCATTCTCATAAACAGATAATAATTCAGGCAGCTTCATGTAATCCGCTGCCTGTAAATTCTTCTTGATTTCCTGAATTGTTTCCGCCATTTGTACTTCCCCTATAAAATTTACCTGTGCTTTATAAATCCGAACTTGTCAAACGGCCATATCCTAAGCCATGCCCTGCCGACAATAATGTCTCTTTTTACATTCCCGACCACTGGATCGCGGCTATCGGAACTGTTGTTTCTATTATCTCCCATAACAAAATATTCATCATCACCCAGAATAATCGGCACAAACGCCCGCCCCGGATTTTCAATGACTTCCTTGCCGTAGCCTTCTTCAAGAACTTCACCGTCAATATAAATGTTGCCTTCTTCATCAATATAAATCGTCTCGCCGGGCAAACCTATAATGCGCTTGATTAAAAACTTCTCCCCGAAGGGAAAAACAATGATATCGTAACGCTCCGGCTCCTTGAATTTATATGTAATTTTATCCACAATCAGGTTATCCTGATCGCTGAGTTTCGGTTCCATAGAGCTCCCGGTAACTTCCGTGCGCTGCCCCACAAAATGAATTACCAGATAAGACAGGCATAGCACAACCAAAAGATACAGACTTGTACTCAATATTTCACTCAAAACCTTCTTCATTGCAATACATTACCTCCAAAATCAGCAGGCGTCTCCAAGGTAATTCTTCCGATTCTACCGTTTCTAAAATCATCGAGAAGAAGCGCCGCTCCTTTCTCATAGTCGATTTCTCCGCCCTTTTTAACGCATTTCCTGTTATTGCAGATATCTTCAAGAATCTTAAGCGGTACGTCCATTCCTTCCTGAATCTGATACCGTTCAATCAAAGCTTTTCTATAGTGTACCACTAAATAGGCAAGTAAGTCTATGGCAAGTTCAGTCATCTGTATAATTTCATCATTCATAGAGCCTATGAACGCAAGTTTCTTTCCTACATCCTGACTCTCAAACTTCGGCCACAAAATGCCCGGCGTATCCAAAAGCTCTAACTCCTTGCTTAGACGAATCCACTGTTTTCCTTTGGTCACTCCCGGCTTATTTCCGGTCTTCGCACATGCCTTGCCGGCATAGGAATTGATAAAAGTGGATTTGCCGACGTTCGGAATACCGGCAACAAGCGCCCGCAGCGGCCTGTTTATAATGCCCCTTTGCCTGTTCCGTTCTATTTTCTCACGGCACGCCTCTCTTACCGCAGGTTGGATTGCTTTGATGCCGCCCCCGGTCTTTGAATTAACTTCAAGTACACTGTACCCTTTTTCCTTAAAAAATTCAATCCATTCTTTATTAAATCTTGCGTCTGCCAAATCGGATTTATTTAATAGGATAAGTCTGGATTTATTTTTTCCAAGCTCATCAATATCAGGATTCCGGCTGCTTATCGGAATTCTGGCATCCAATAATTCTATTACTAAATCAACCAGCTTAATATTTTCCTGCATCATACGTTTTGCCTTCATCATATGACCGGGATACCATTGATAATTCATATAACGCCTTCCTCCTTATGCCAACTTATTCTATAAATCCCATCTCGCTATCATCATTCTTAAACTTAAACCATGCCTTCCCGATGATATTACCTTTTTTAACAGCCCCTATATTTCCCGAACGGCTGTCCTCACCGTTATTACGGCTGTCCCCTAATACAAAATATTCATCCGAACCCAAAGTTATTTCATTTTCGGCAATGCCGGGATTGGCTATTTTATCAAAATCCCCGCTTTCATCAAGCATCATGCCGTCCACATAAACCCTTCCATTAATAATCTGCACGGTTTCACCCGGCAGCGCAACCACTCTTTTCACATAATAATGCGTCTTCTGATTGCCATTAGGAAGAAACACAACAATATCCCCCCGTTTCGGGGAAGAAAAACTATAGATAAAACGGTTTATTAAAATTTCCTGCCCATTATACAGCGTCGGCTCCATTGATTCCCCAATCACGCTCGTCCTCATGCCCACAAAATAAATAATTGCCGCCGCAATAAAAATAACGACAAACGTACTGAATATCATTTCAAATATTTCCTGTATGAGCTTAGGGCTTAATTTCTTTTCCTTCTGATAAAACTGAAGTCCTTTTCGTCTCTTGAACAAACCTATACCCCTTCAACGTACTCATAATCTAAAACAGCTACCTCAAATTGCTTTAAGGTAACTGCCATGATTAACTCCTATTTTACAACTCTTTTACTTTAGCCTTCTTACCGACACGGTTTCTCAGGTAATTCAGTTTTGCACGCCTTACCTTGCCTCTTCTTACCACTTCAACCTTCTCTACGTTAGGAGAATGAAGCGGCCATGTTTTTTCAACGCCTACTCCGTTTGATAACTTTCTTACGGTAAAAGTCTCCCTATTGCTTCCGCCCTGCCTCTTTAAGACAATGCCTTCAAAAACCTGGATTCTTTCACGGTTTCCTTCTTTAATCTTACCGTAAACTTTAACCGTATCACCTACATTAAACTCCGGAACAACCTCTTTTACCTGAGCTGCTTCGATTTCTTTAATAATTTCATTCATATTAATCTTCCGCCTCCTTTAAACATGAGATGTTCTTAATACTATCTGTAACAGAGGACCATCTTTTCACAACATTAATAATTTATCATATTATAGGGATAATTGCAAGCACTAATTTTTAAATATGACTTTCATGGTTTTTCTTCCACTTCTCATATAAATCCGGCCGCAGTTTCTTAGTCCTCTCTATGGACTGCTCAAGCCGCCACTTATCCACCTTTGCATGGTCTCCGGACAGAAGAATTTCAGGAACGCTCTTCCCCTTCCAGATTTCCGGACGCGAATACTGCGGATATTCCAACAGGCCATTATAAAAAGACTCGGTAGTTGCCGACTCATCATTATGCAGCACGCCGGGAACAAGCCTTGCTATTGAATCAATCATCACCATCGCCGGAAGCTCCCCGCCTGTCAGCACATAGTCGCCGATAGATACATAATCCGTTACCACCTCTTCCAATACCCTCTCGTCTATGCCCTCATAATGCCCGCATAAGAATATTAACTCCTTTTCCTTAGCAAACTCCCTTGCCATTTCCTGATTGAAAGTCCTGCCTTGGGGCGTAACATATATTACTCTGGGGACGCTGACTGATTTCCCTCCCTGATTGTCGTTATCAATATCTCCGGAAATGTCTGGACTTGATTTCTTATTAATCGAGTCAAATACAGCCATACACGCATCATAAACAGGCTGCGCCTGCATAAGCATGCCTGCGCCGCCGCCGTAAGTATAATCGTCTACCTTCCCATGCTTATCGATAGTGTAGTCTCTGATATTAACCGCATCTATGGAAATAAGCCCACGTTCAGCCGCCTTGCCAAGTATGCTGGTATTAAGCCCTTGAAGCACCATTTCCGGAAATAGAGTCAGTACATGAAAATTCATTTATGTCCTCCATATAGTCTATAAGCGGCATGGACACATATGTTTCCGTGAGCAGCCCTTGGAAAACGTCGGTACTTAGTGAAAAAGCCTGTTTTATGGCTTTTGAACTTAGTACCGCTACGATTTTCCACGGAGCGAGAGCGTGCTGCTTATGGAAACATATGTGTTCATGCCGCTCCATTTCTATGCCAGCAACCCATCCATAATATGAACAGTCATTACCGCATTTTCCATATCTATATTCAATATACATTCCTTAATAGCCGGCAGCAGCGCTTCCTTGCCGTCTTCCATTTCTACCACGTATACGTCGTTTGCTCCGCTCGTAATCACGTCTTTCAATGTGCCAAAAGATTTGCCGTCTTCCGTCTCGACCTTCATTCCAAGCATGTCCGCTATAAAATACTCGTCCTTTTCCAACTTTACCGCATTCTCCCTTGTCACAAGGAGTTTGGCATTTTTATATTTCTCAATGTCGTCAATGGAATCAATGCCTTTGAATTTTAGAATAACAAACTGCTTAAAGAATCTGACGTTCTCTATTGTCATCGTCAGCCTTTTCTTCCCATCGTCCAGAATAACTTCTTTTAATTTTTTATAGCGCCCCGCATCGTCAGTCGTCGGGAAAACTTTCACTTCCCCGCGCAAGCCGTGAGTCTGCGTAATGACGCCGATTTGAAATTCAGATGTCATATTGTCCTCTCCAATACCGGATTTCTTTTTAAAAACAGCCCCACGAATAATATCATGAGGCTGCCGTACTTAGATGATTTCTACATCAACTCTCATATTATCTTTGGAAGATGCTGCTTTCACCACGGAACGGATTGCCTTTGCGATACGTCCCTGTTTTCCAATGACCTTCCCCATATCGGTCGGTGCAACATGAAGCTCTATAGTAATGTTTCTTCCGTCTTCCTTCTGCGTTACAACAACCTCGTCCGGATTATCAACGAGCGCCTTTGCGATTACTTCAACTAATTCTTTCATAATCCACCTCCAAAAATGAATTAACAAGTTTTACCTTATTTCTCAATTACTCCGGTATTCTTAAAAATCTTGCTAACAATTTCCGTAGGCTGCGCACCATTTGCCAACCACTTCTTAGCTGCTTCTACATCAACCTTGTAAGTGCTTGGATCCGTGTTAGGATCGTAAGTGCCGATTTCATCGATACATTTTCCATCTCTGGGGGATCTTGAATCCGCAACTACAATTCTGTAAAAAGGAACTTTCTTCTTTCCCATTCTTCTTAATCTGATTTTTACTGCCATTTTTCTGCCTCCATTGTAAAAATATTTTTATTGTTTTATTTGAATAGAAAGTATATCAAGCAGATATCTCTCTATACCTGACTATTTATTAAAAAGGTAATTTGCCCATTCCGCCGAACATGCCCCTTCCGCGTTTGCCGCCGAGCATTCCGGGCATCTGCTTCATCATTTTCTGCGACTGTTCAAATTGCTTGATAAACCTGTTCACCACGCTGATATCAACGCCCGCACCTTTGGCAATGCGATGCTTTCTGCTTGGGTTGAGCAGCTTAGGGTTCTGACGCTCCTTAGGAGTCATGCTTAAAACGATTGCTTCCATCCTCGCAAGCTGTTTCTCATCTACCATAGAGTCTATATCGCCTAACTGCTTACCCATACCGAGCATACCCAGTATACTCGATATTCCGCCCATATTCCGCATCTGCTTCATGCTCTCCAGATAGTCCTCAAAATCGAACTTACCCTTCTTCATGCGCTCTGCCATCTGCTTTTCTTTGTCTTCGTCAATGTCTATATTCTGCTGCGCTTTCTCTATAAGCGTCAGGACATCGCCCATTCCCAGAATACGGTTAGCCATACGGTCCGGATAAAACTGCTCTAAATCCGCAAGTTTCTCGCCCATACCGACATACAGAATCGGCTTGCCTGTAACCGCTTTGACTGACAACGCCGCACCGCCTCTGGAATCGCCGTCCATCTTGGATAAGATAACGCCGTCAACACCTACTTTTTCATCAAAATCCTTGGCGACATTCACCGCATCCTGACCGGTCATGGCATCCACCACGAGCAAGGTCTGATGGACTTCAACATTTTCCTTGATTTCCCTTAACTCCTCCATCATCTCTTCATCGATGTGGAGACGCCCTGCAGTATCCAGAATCACGACATTGTGCCCATTCTTCTGCGCATGCTCATACGCCGCCTTGGCAATGTCCGCAGGCTTGTGGTTCTCCCCCATTGAAAAGACGTCAACCTGCTGTTTCTCACCATTTATCTGCAGCTGCTTAATTGCTGCCGGTCTGTATACATCGCAGGCAACAAGCAACGATTTCTTTCCTTTTAATTTAAGCTTACCGGCTATCTTCGCCGTAGTGGTCGTCTTACCTGCACCCTGAAGGCCGCACATCATTATAACGGTAATCGCTTTGCCAGGCTGCATCTGAATCTCGGTAGTCTCTGAACCCATGAGGTTTACCATCTCTTCATTGACGATTTTAATAACCATCTGTCCGGGGTTCAAGCCGTTTAAAACATCTACGCCCACTGCCCTTTCTTCCACGGATTTTACGAACTGCTTTACGACCTTAAAGTTTACGTCTGCTTCCAACAGCGCCATTTTGACTTCTTTTAAGGCTGACTTAACATCATCCTCCGTAAGACGCCCCTTGCCTCTTAAATTCTTAAATACATTCTGCAGTTTGTCCGTTAAGCTCTCAAATGCCATATACGCCCTCTATAATTCTTCCAAAATCTTTGACGATAGCTGCCTTACCTTACGGCAATACGCCATTTTATCCCCTGATTCATCCTTCTCAAAAAGCCCTGTCAGCTCGTCGATTTCCCTAATTTTCGCCTTCATTTTCATGAATCTCTCGACAAGCCTAAGCCTCTCTTCATATCCTATCAGCGCCTTATCGCACCGCTTTACGATATCATGTACGCCCTGTCTGCTGATTCCCTGTTCCGCAGCAATCTCTCCCAGAGAAAGATTTTCATAAACTATTCCTTCATATATCTGTTTCTGATGTTCTGTAAGTAACTCTCCGTAAAAATCATATAGCAAACCCTGTTCTACGATTTTCTCCATAATTGCCCCCTGCAAGTTGCTATTTTACTATAATGGGAAAAGGGTGTCAAGTATTTTTTCTTGACAGAGAGTTTTTACATGAAAAAAACACCCAAAAGATGAGGCGGCTTATGGCATAGCCAATCAACGCGCCCAGAACATTTGCCAGCACATCATCAATCTCCGATTTGCCACATGAAAACGCATACTGCAGAAATTCTATCGACACGCTTGCCAAAAGCGCGGTAAGCAGAATCGTTTTTATGTTGCACTTTCTGCCATATATATACAGATTCACATACAACAGAACTCCAAACGGAACAAATAACAGCATATTTTCTATCAGATAATGAAAATCGCCCCTTGATAACTCATAGCTGTTAAATGGCAAAAACTCAACTTCCCGCCGCGAGCCGATTGACCTCATAAGCAGCGTCACATACAACAAATAATAAATGAATACGCCGTTAGCAAAAAGCAGAATACGCGGAGACTTATGTTTGTTAAATATGTAGCTAATCTGCCTGCCGGCAACCATAAGCAAAAAACCGGCAAGAACTGCTTCTTTCCAGCAGTTGGCCCATTGTTTTAATATGTCTGCATATATAAGTTTCATATCTTTTATAATTCTTTCTATTGGTTTGAAATACGCTTATAAGAAATAACTGCCAAACCTCGAAAGAATCCGGCAGTTAATATATTTTGCGGAAGGATGAAACAAAGCATAAACTTTACTTATAATATTTCTTCACCTGTTCCCTTGACACATTCCTGTAGTCTTCGTTCCTTATGACCGCCTGATGCACTGCATCAAGGCTTGGCAACAACAGGCTCAAAGAGAATACTAGGGCGCGCAGACCTTCTTCTCTACCCTCAAGCCTGCCTTCTTCTCTGCCTTCAAGCCTTCCATCTTCAATCAGCTCTTTAAGCGCTTTACACATATCCACTTTACCGTCCTTTCCATAATAATCTTCTTTCGCCTCTATCAGTTCAGTCGCGTTGGTATACTGCGCCACCACATCGTAGGCATCTTCTTCCATGCTCTTATATGTATCGTCCCCTTCAATAAGGTTCTTAAGCGCATCCTTATTTCCTGAGCATCGTATGAAGTCAAATACCTGCCGTACATCTGTCTTAAATACGCTTGTGTCCTTCAACTTCCTTATTTCAACCAGGTTAACCCTGTAGTCCTGCACCATGCCTGCCAAGTTTTCCGGTATGTCCGTAAAGTCTATTATTTCATGCAGCGACTCCGCCCCGTTCCACTCATCTTCGCCAGAATATATGATGAGCGTTATTACAGGGTGCAGCTTATCTTCTCTCCCGAAACTATACAGGTATTCTCCGTCAGTGTTTATGCCGTTATGTTTCTTTCTGTTTTTCCTGCGTTCTCTGCGTATCCTTGCCGCCTGTTTCTCATACTCACCAGTATCATATGACATGCCCCTAAGCGGCATTGAATAATCGATGTTATCCTGGTTTTCAAGCCCGATAATTGCAAAGTTTACCCCAAATGCGGCTTTCCTTAATGTGTCACGCATCCTATTTTTCCTGCGTGAGCCCGTCTGCGTGTCAAGCTCTTTAAGGTCGCTGCCTGCCACCATCTGCACACCTTTGCAGCAGACTCCGTTGATAATGTCGGCATACCTGTCGTTGTCCGCAAGGTATCCCTTCCACCCAATGTCCTTGTTCAATTCTTTTCCTCCTGTAATCCGCAGGAGTACCCAATTCTGAAAACCCCTGCTTTTTGTTATGTTTGGTTTTAGCATGGATTTTCCGAATCTAAAGAATTTGTTCAGAATACAAATCAGCATCCGTGCTGTTTGTATATAGAAAATATATGCTGTACGTAGAATAACATACTTTTATTCAGAATACAATACCTTTTTTCTCTAAGCACTTTTGCTGTGTTTTAGATAAGAATTTTCATCTTAAAAATAGTCACTTTACTATTGTTGACTTCATTCAAGGAATTGGATATAATATAGTAAAGTACCCACTTGATGATTGTATTTGAGGTTAGTTAAGTAGAGGCGACAAAATGTTTCATAAAAATGATATGAAAAATGTGGAAAAGCTGTTCAATCAGCATCACTATATAATGACTACTGCTGAACTGTTGGAAGCAAAGTTATACTATGCGGACATTAAACAGCTTTTGGATGCGGGGCTAATTGAAAGAGTTAAAAGAGGATACTATCACTGGATTGAGGATTGTGGAGAAAGCGAAGTTGTAATGATTAACCACTTATTCTCCGATGCAGTGTTTTGTATGGAAACCGCACTGTTCTATTATGGGTATAGTGATAGAAATCCTACAGAATGGAATTTTGCAATTGATAGAAATGTTTCTAAGCAGAGGACCAAAATTGATTACCCCTTTATAAAAGCATACCGTGTTGAATCGGAACTGGTTACACTAGGCGAAACCGAAGGACAAATTGATTTTCAGAAGGTTCGTATCTATGACCGTGACCGCACTATCTGCGATGTACTGCGAAATATGAATAAAATGGATAAAGAAATTTTTAATAAGGCAATACAGGGTTATGTGAAAGACCCCAAAAAAAACATATCGAATCTTATGGAATATGCAAAAATATTGCGTGTGCAAAAACGAGTAAAAGATTTGATTGGAGTGTGGTTATGACGGCTGATGTAGCGGCATCTGTTTTGGCAAAACTTAAGAATAAATCGAAAGCAGCTGGTATCAGCTATCAGCAATGCTTACAGCTTTTTGTGCAGGAAGAATTTTTGCGGAAACTTTCAAAATCCGGTTGTGAGGATAATCTGATTCTTAAGGGTGGATTATTCATTTATACGCTCACCAATTTTGAAAGCCGAGCTACAATTGATGTAGATTTTCTCTTGCGGTCAGCGTCCAATTCGATTAATGATGTGAAAGCTCTTATCATTCGTATTCTTAACACATCCACGGGAAATGATTATATTTCTATGAGGGCGAAAGGGTTTGAGGAAATCTCGCCGCAGAGAAAATATCATGGTGTCAGTACACAGATTATCGCTCAGATAAAAAATGTCCGTGTTCCGTTTAATGTGGATATTGGAGTCGGAGATGTTATCGTTCCACGAGCCGAGAAACGCAAAATCAATACCCAACTCCCAGGCTTTGAATCTCCTGTCATTATGACCTACTCTCTCGAAAGTACGATTGCTGAAAAGTTTGATGCTATCCTGCAACGCTTTGAACTGACAAGCAGAATGAAAGATTTTTACGATATATACTATCTGGCAAGGACTTTTGACTTTGATGGTGCAAAATTGCAGACAGCAATATCCAGAACATTGGAGCAACGAGGAACGCCCTATGCTAGAGATAGTTTCAAACGGATTCTCGCACTTACCGAGGATGTGGATATGCAGAAACGTTGGAAATTCTTTTTGAAGAATATTAAGGATAATGCGCTTGAGTTTTCGGTAGTCATTGATGAAATACAGAAATTCCTCGAGCCTGTATTCGATGTAATTGTGAATGAGGATGAGTGGCAAAAAGAATGGAGTTTTATTGAAAAATGGCATAAAAAAGAAAGGAGCCTTGGATGATGAGCAAAGAGCGCGTCAGGCATAGGATGAGTATCTTAAACAAAAAGCGCTTGCGGAACTTGAGGAATCGAAAGCAGTTTTACGCGAAAACCACACGAACTGATTGAGATAGACAATTATGTGGATAAATAGTAAGCATGGTACATTTCCTCAAATACAGTCATTGGCAATTGCACTTTGATTGCTTACATTCGTTTTTACGTTTTGTAAGTAACCATACATGGAAAAACCACCCCTAAACAGAGCGACGGGGTGGTTTTTCTACTCTTAAATTGGTCAACCCACCTTGTGGGCGGTTGTTCCTTTTAATTACACACTTACTTATAACATGTTTCCTTTAATTTTCAACAAAAAGTTTCTTCTGTCTTACCGAATAGTCTGAAATTTAATGTTTCATAATACCGAAACGGTTCATAATAAAGAATTTCATTATTTAGCAGTTTGTTATTCATTTGTCCTACAGCTAAACCAATTCCGGTTTATATTTTGCCTTCAGTAAATAATATGCTGTTTCACAATATGCATATACTCTATTATCCGGATCAGTATTATTAATATCTTTTTTATAGTTTCTATTTACAAAAGACTTTTTCCATTCTTCTACAAGCTTAATGTCTTCTTCCGTCAAAATATCCCTCAAATGAACCAGCGCATGAGCAATAGGCTCAGAATATTGACTTTTATTTATCACTTCTTCAATAAGAAAATCTTTATATTCTTCCCTTTGAGCCATATTAGCAATTACACCATAAGTATATACATATTCACTCGTTTCAGTATTATCCTCAGATGAATATGTTATTTCTTTTTCCCTGGATATTTTATTCATTATTTTTTCTTTAAGAATATTTTCCAAGCATTTCATTCCAATATTACTTAGACTTCGCACTTCTTGATGTGCTTCCTTCCTTTTATCAATATCACGGTCTATACATTTGTTTAATATTCCTTTCAATTTATCACCGGGATATTTAGTAGAATCTCTCAATATTTCAGGTATATCCCCAAAATCATTTACATAAATAAAATTTAGTCCATAGCGCAATCTATATAACGTATCATTCTTAGTTTTTTCATCCTTATGCTTTATTACAATATGTTCTTGAATGGGAGAACCAAATACACTGAATATATTTTGAAGCAACATATCAAAATCCGGATCAGATAATCCAAATCCAATGATTAATAATTGAAAATTCGTAAATATATATTGCATAAATGCCTTATAATACGGATTATTAAACAGTTCCCTATATGATTCCCTTGTAAGAACCATCGTATTTTCATCATCCACCGTACCGTGCGCCTTGAATAGGAATTGCTCTGTAAAATTCTTACGAATTATATCAGCAATTTTATCATTTTCAAAAGGAAGAACAATTGACCATTTATCCCTCTCATCAGCTTCATTTATAGCATTTTCATGAGCAACGTCATAATTATATGTCAAAATTCCCCTTGGGCTTAATTCTAATAATGCTTTATGTACATCAGAGGTTGTATTGTTTGCCAAATCTGCACTCTCTTTTAGAACTTGTAAAAATTCTTTCTTATTAGCATTGTATAAAATACTTGACGCCTCTATAAGTTGTTCGCCTATAGGTTTCCCAGATAATAGTTCTGTTACATCCTTAGTTTCTTCCTTAGAAAGATTATTCCCTATAGAGTCCTTTATAGCAGTTAATAGCCCTAGCCAATTTGATGATGTTTTTCCATTTTTTAATGGTAATCCCTCAGAAATTCCAGCGCCAGTTAAACATACCATTCGATTTAAGGCTACAATGTCACACAGTTTTATAAAGTTTTTATCATTAATCCAATATTTATCATCCATAGCGTTCTCCCCCCTAATAATATTTATTATATAACACGGCTATAATATATTGTACTGCCAAAATTGACGCAATTCGTGCTTTTTTTGCTATATCACACTTAATGTGTTAGACTTAAATCAGATGAACAGTTACGCGCAGAAATCCAGCAATTAAAGGAAACACACAAAATATAAATTTATTCCTTGTTGTAATACAATCACTTGCTTTTAGCACACAATAGATATATAATAGAAACTAAACGAACACGAAAGGAGACATATCTATGGCACTAGCGACTATAACCGCAAGAGTAGATGAAAAAGACAAAGCCAGCTTTGATACATTCTGTAACAATGTTGGATTAAATACATCCACAGCAATCAACCTTTTTGTGAAGGCAGTTTTACGCGAAAATCGCATCCCTTTTGAGATTAGCCAGACCTCTGAAATGGAAGTGGATACCAAGGTCATAATTTGACCTTGAAAAATTATTTTGATTTTAAGGATATAATGACATTTGCTCTTTTCCTTTTGGCATTGCTTACATTCGTTTTTACGTTTTGCAAGTAACCATACATAGAAAAACCACCCCTAACTTTGACCGAGCGACGGGGTGGATTTTCTACTCTTAAATTAGTCAACCCACCTTGTGGGCGGTTGTTCCTTTTAATTACACACTTACTATAACATGTTTCCTTTAATTTTTCAGATACAAATGTGTGCTATTAATTAATTATAGTCTATTTAAATTATTTTCTATTCTTTAAATTAATTATTTCATTTCTTTGTCTCTAATTGCAATATTTTTAGCCCATCCGATAACAATAACAGAAATTTTATCAACAGCCTTTATGTAATATTTCTCAATGAAATATATCCTTATTAACTCAATTACCGTACATACAATATATACAAGAACAATTACTGCTATTGAATATGGTATTAAAAAATCACTTTCTGCAAACGCAGCGTTTTTAAAGAGCGTTTTCCAAATATATTGCCTAACGTTAGGATCATCATGAATCAAATATACGCCAAACGTTGCAGAAGCTATAACATTAATTGCTCTATTAGGCGCTATGTCTATTTTTTCAAATCCTGCAAACATTAAATAGGCAATTATCGGTACCGGAAGCCTTTGCATATCAGTAAAAGACAAAGCATGCGTACCAACAAACGCAAATCTTGTTCCGATAAAATCCAAAATAACAATAAGCAGAAAAGCAGCAACGCTTAAAGCCAAAGCTGACATAAGATACACTCTGCCCTTTACTTTTCGTTGTGGAACATATATTCTGAAATACCCTGCAACAGCATATAAATAAATGAACCATAAAAGATCATTACACTGCCATGCCTCACTCAAAAATGTTGGGATAATGCACCAGCAAAATGTCAAAAGTATCAATAGACGCTGATAGGTTTCTTGCTCTAACGTGCGCAAAAATTTATTAATATATGGTGAAAGAAGATACATCATAAAATATGTACTGGCAAACCACCAGTACGAAGACGTAATGGGAAACAGACATTTAAGCAACCCTCCAATGTTAAGAGATTGTTCCCCCCATATTATAAATATTAAATATAATGTCATCGAGTATGTAAACATCTGCAGCCATAATTTAAGTAATTTACTCAATTTAAATTCAGATTCTATAAGAAAATATCCTGAAATAAGGACAAATATATCTACGCCTAATTTCCCTCCACTTTGAAGGAATTGAACCCACAACCTATTTGCAGAAACTGTTTCTGTAGAAAAATCAAATCCTCCATGTATAACGAAATGATGCGCCACCACCATAAACATTGCAATAATGCGCAATAATTCAATATTGGATTGGCGTGATATAGTTTTATTTCCAATCTCCATTATATATCCCTCGTAATTCTTTTTGCTATTTGCCTTAATTCCGGTAAGAACTTATTGATAAATATTTTGAAAGTTTTCTTTTACATATATCATATATTTTCGTTCCTTTATATCTTCTTGTCTTTTCAGCAACAATTTTTGCCACAATCATCCTTCTTGAATACTGCATTTTTGTCTCCCTGGCATTTCTATTCCATGTATCTAAATATATTGATAGCAGTCGTTCAGATAAAAAGGCGCAGTACCTTTTATGATATTTGGGTTTCTGATTATTTCCTATCCTTAATCTTAATTCAGCGCATACACCAAATACAAATTTGCAATATTTTGTGAACTCTTCTTTTGAGGTAATAAACATATTTGCCGGATTGCATGAATTTGACGAACCATCATCGGAATATATCTTAAAGAGGCTGTTACAATATTCAGGATATTTTTCGCAAATTACTTCACAAAAAATTTTCCACTCATTTATGTCAGAATGAGGGGGGATTCTTCGCCTACTTGCAACAATCCATCCACCTTGATTATCAGTCAGATAGTGGATAATTTGTTTCTTACTAACTTTCAGTTTTTTATTATAATGGCTAAATCCGATATAATCATAACTATCCGGATTTACATTCTTCCAGATATAATATAGTCCGGTTAATTCCCCATAATATTCATTCTCTGCAGATATGTTGTCTCCATTATCATCTCTACATTTATAAATAAAATTTTTTCTGTTTTTGGCTCCAACTTCAATAGGAACCGCATTACTTGTATGTATGCAGCACCTACCAAACGTCGAAACATATATTACCAGATGCTTCTTCATTCCTTATTAATTTCCCCCACCTTTTGCTTTACGCTGCTCATTATATGCCGTATTCTCCCAATCAAACTTTTATATTCATACGTCCTTCCATATACAGCATATGTAATAACTATACATAATCCCCCACTTATCACGCACTTTATAATCATCTGCAATAGAATGTTGGAAAATATTATTTTCTGGCATATTATCAAAATCAATGCGGAAGATGTAAAAAGTAATATGCCGTTTTTCAACATTGTAGATATTGAAAAAAATATACTTGTCCTAAATCCATATTTGCATAATATATATGGTTCCATAACACACCCCACACAAATTTCCGAGATGAAAGTTCCAATTATAATTCCAGATAACCCTAACCGTGAAGCTAATATAATAGATATAACCAAATTTAATGTTCCTTCTAAAATGCCGCGATATTTTCCCCGCCAATATAATCCCATGGCATTTAGAAAAGTGATATTCGCTGTTCGGATTCCTGCAATATAAAAATTTAAAAGATGTAGATAAACAACAACCATATTGAGCATTGTGCTTTCTTCAAACCAAAAACAAATAAAATCGGAAATGCAATTAAGTATTATTATAAAGCAAAGCGAATACATAAAATGACCGCAGAACATAAGCTCTTTATATGTTTTTTTAACTTTTTCTAAATTTTCAAGAACATTCAGATTTCCTATACCAGCCTGCACAGCGCCATATACCTGCACTAAAATCTGACCTATCCCACTGGTTATATATGTATAATTTGAAAAAATACCAGTTACTTCTAAACCCACATAACGTGAAATTAATATGTTGTCTGTCGCATTTAAAATTGATAACTTATTTAATGCCGTGCCAACAACATTATGTTTAATCTCCTTTAAAACCTTTTCTTCGGGCAGTTTATTTTTCTTTTCCTTTAAGTACGGAAACATTTTATTTGCTGCCATTGATATACATATATTTTCGCCCAATGTAAAACTTATCTGTAAAACAAGGAACAGAAAATAATTTGAGAAAAATAATAAAGAAACAATTTGTACAATTCCCAACATGCAAACGCACACATAATGAATTAATATTTTAATATACCTGTCCTGATTAGCTTCAATCAGAGTTGCTTTATACACATAAAAATATGAAACTGCAGTATTAATCACGAATAACCCATAATAAACATAAATATTTTCATAATTATTTATTTCTTTTACCAATATATGTAAAAAAGGAATCAAACCTATTCCTGCCATCAAAATTAATATGCCAATACATCTGTACACTAATTTAAAGAGATACATTACAGACTGTATACAGTCTGTATCCTGTTCTGCCAATGGTTTATACAAGCTATAGCATATTGCTGATGCAATCCCAAGTTCTGCAAATGACAGCATTGATATTATATTTGAAAACAGACCGCTAATTCCCAATACATCCAAGCCAAGCCGCGCCACAAAAACTTTTCTAACATATAAGTTTATAATTATATATGCTAGCTGCCCTATCCAGCTTATCAATAAGTTTCTAATCGATTTTTGAAATCGCATAAATTTTCTCTTTCTTATATCTTGTTTTGAATAATATTTTTAATCGTGACAGCCAATCAGAAATCCCTACAACTATAAAACTCTTTCGTGTTGATTATTCTTTTTAAATTATGGTTTCTCATATAAGCCCCCACTCTTCTTTCAAAGCAATTACCGCCATAATATGGATACTCCTGTTCTGTTTTTTCATTTTTTTCATTTAATAATCCTTTTATATTTCTTATTTGATTAACATTTACCAGAAAGCATTGATCTGAGAAATTATCCCCCCAAACCCATTCTTCCCCACCGCCTTTATATGTTAAGTGGGAAAAATGTTCTATCCATAAGGGATTGGCTGCCAAAATGCTTTTGTCGCGACTCATTAATTCCTGCGCCTTATCAACCCACTGATAATTTTCCAATGATGCATCCCCTGTAATATATAGGAGCCATTTCGTCTTACATTTCATTATTGCCGTCATTGGCGCTATCGAATACCAATATCCGTCATACTTACACAGTCCGTACGGAAGGCGTCTTTTGTTTTTTACATACCTAAGCATGTTAATTGGATTTTTATCAATTCTGTAGAAGGATTCACGGGTTATCCCCCAACTAGGAAAAATTTCCTGTTCTACTTCTTTGGAATAATATACGTCTATTGGTTTTACAGATATTTCCCGCAGCATATGTTCAATGCAATCCGAATTATTTACATTATTAATAATCAACATCCGCGCAGCAAACAACTTGTTATTATCCGCAAAATGTTTTTTACTGTATAAATTATTTAGTATTACTTTATAATCTTTTTCAAACACTGCACTCGCTAATGTAATTTCTTCCATATCAAACTCCTTATGCTTTTATATTTGGTTATAGTACAAATCTTCGCAACGCAATCATTACCTGCAAAACAACTATAACTATAATTTCAATGCTTTTTCTTTCTCTTAGATGCAAAGAGCCTTTTCTCATAAAATAAATTCCAGCACATGTAACAAAAAAAATAAGAAAAAAATCTACAATACGATATGAGTTCATAATATATTCAACAGCAAATGCTAAAAATACTCCAAGAAAATAACTCGTCAATATTTTATCATTAGTATTACTTCCACTACTCTTCATCAATATAAAAACCAAACAACATATTAAAAAAAAGAGTTCCTTTTTACCCCAAAAAGCATCAAATCTAATCGCTGACGCATAAAATACTGTATAGCGTTCAAAGCTAAATATTTTTGTTATTTCATACAGCTTATGGGTTACAATCGGTACAATTTGAATTACTCTAAAACCAATTTTTGATATCCATATTGCAACAACAATTCCCCATAATATTAAATATTTCTTCTTTTCATGTACTGTAAACATATCACATATTATTAACAACAGCCCCAATATTGCACTGGAATGGAACAGCATTGCAATGACTATAAACAATATGTACGCAAAATAGTTTCGCCGGCATAAATATAAATAAGAAAGCAGTATAAAAGATATAGCTATTCCACCTCTCAGTACCTCTCCACTATAATATATACCAAAATATGGTATGAAAAGTGCCGAAAACACACATGGTTGAAATATCATATCCGTTTTTTCTACTTTTACCCCATATAATATTATAGCTTCTTCTGTAGAACAATCTTTAAGAAAATTCTTACAAGCATAATAAGCAATGCAATAATTTAAAATTGCAATAAATCCGAAAAAAAAACGTACATTAATCCGTAAAGCTTTAAATATACATACTAAAATAATAAACCCTATATTCATATCCCCTTGCTGCATATTGGTAAAACTGATTTCGTTATACCCTTCAATATATCCCCTTGTATCTGACAGCATAGGACTTCTTGTTGCAATACATATTACAAAAAAACATAAAGAAATAAATGCCAATAAATAATTAGAACGATATGTCAAAATCTCATATGTACTTCCAACACATAATACCAAAACTAAAATTATTATCAGATAAACATTCATTTATAAACTCCCAAGTCCAGTATAACTCGCTCCTCATAGTGATTATCATTCATTATATTTGCGAACTTAGAGCCATTCGCTATTGACGCAACAAGATAGTGACATTTTGATAGTAATAACAATTTTGTCAAATAACATAATCCAATCTGATATGTATTTCCTTTGCAATATTTATAAATATAATCATCACCTCTATATTGCGAGAACCTGATATCATCAATTTCAATTAATGCGCCTTGCAATTTTTCTTTTAAAAAAACATATATCTTTTCATCTTCCGTAACAAGAAATACTTTACTCTCCAAATATTTTTTGCGTAACATCATAACCTTTTCATAAAGCTGCTCTTTGCTTGGCTGAACCGGATGCCCTTTAGGACAAAACGCCGTATAATCAGTTCCTCTTATAAATACTCCTATTATTTTTCCCTGAGCAAAGTGTTCCTTCCATATGCTTTTTACCCTCTCATAAATATATGGTTTTACATCCATATTCCTTTTTATAAATTCATATAATTTATGCGTATCATCAAAATTATTAAAATCGTAGTTTTTGTACAACTGATAAATTTCTCCGTTATGTTTTTCTTTATCTGCCTGTATATTCTTTCCAGATAAAATAACATTCTTACTGCTATAAATTTCATCAATGCTATACTTTGAAGGTTGGCTCCAAAAATATTCCCACGCATTACGAGTACCCTGAATCAGTTCTCCTGTTGTATACTGCGTAGTATTATTCTGTAAATCAATAAATGGCACATATCCATGTCTTAATGCGTACTCAATTTCTATGAGAATGCTAAAATATATCGATATCAACCCTGTTTCCATTGAGTGATATCTGATTACATAAAATGTAATTTCCTTATTCTTCTCACCGTAATCCTTTTTTATCAATCTTTCACCTTGATGAAATAAAGTATTGTTTATATATAATAAAACCTTATAAAAAAATTTTTCTGAGAGAGCATTTTTTCTTAAAAAATTGGCAATATTATGCTTTAATTCCCTTATTGACATATAATATTCTTTTCCTCTAGACACAATTTTTTATGAACTCGTTTTATAATCCTTTTCGCAAATTCCAAGTATCTTATCACTATAAGAAATATCCTATTGGATTTCTTATATATCATAGACATAATAGCTTTACTTGAACCCTGACAATGAACAATCACTGCTTCTACTAATTCCCCCCTTACTGTCTTAAAATACAACCTGTCATTTACATAATACAACTTCTTTATTCTTAAAATTTTGTCAAAACAAAATTCGTTTGGAAAATAATTTGCGCTGCTTTGCAAAGAACAGTCAAACACTATATTATTCTTTATGATTGCTAAATTTAGAACATCTTTCCGCTCTTTTCCCCATAAATATAAAGCAGTCATATCACATATACCGCCTTTTTTATTCTTTGATTTCCCATATTTATATTTTTCTTCCAACATATCGATATATGTATCATAAAAACTTCCTAGATACTCTATAAAACTATGTAAACTATTAAGAGTCCAATAACAGCATTGTGGACCTGCAACCCATATATATGGCTCTTGCTTATATGGTATGGAAAAAGCACAACCACAATTATATTGTTTAAAATACTGATGTAAATTGCCATAAACTAGAACATCGCTATCTACCATAATTGCAGTTTGAAGTCGTTCCTTTTTCATAAACTCATATAAGTAAAAATACCGCTGAAAACACATGAGTTCAAACGATTCGCTGTTACTGCTCATGTGCTTATAGTTATTTTTAAAATTTTCAAATTTAATATTTTGGTAATCATCAATACAAAACCAGTTTGCACAATAATCCCTATTGCTATTATCTCCGATTAACAAAATATCATTATTTTTCTGTGCCACATAAATTGCAGTTTTCAAATAATTTTGTCTTCCACAATGTAAGAAAACAACTGGTACTCTACCAATTTCTTTCAATGCCTTAACTCCTTTAGTTCCAATAACTCCCCTAATTTTTCATCAACACCAGCCTCATTATATTTTATCAGACCACCCGTAGGACATACTGTAAATTCCGAAAAATATACTTTTCCATAGCAACTATACAAATCAACACGCACAAAAGGCAACGGTTTGGAAAGTCTTCTTGCTGTATTTACCAGTTCACTCCAGTTATCCGGTTTTTTAATGGAATAATCCTGTCCTTCGTGTTTTCTACTCATTTTAATTGGTATAAATTCCATATCATAACAATTTATAATTGATTCACCATTTTTTATAAAAGCAGCATACAAGAACCGCGGAACGCCATAAAAACAAAAAAACTTATATGTAATAAGCCCTTCGTACCCATCTTCTAAATACTCTTCACAAATAATTTTTCTTTTATTGATATATTTATATTGAATTTCTACATGCCTAGTCCAATAGTCGTTCTTTAGCGCTTTTCTTAATTTTTCCTTGGTACTTTTCCAATCAAAGTTGTCCTTGTCATGGCATATTATAATTGAACCGCTATCATGATTGCATTTTAATACAAATCTTTTAGGTAACTTGTCCAAATCCTGCTCTAATTCTTCCACGGAATCATACGCACCATATAATTTAGCCAGAGCCCCCCCCGCACCTGATTTTGTTAAATACTCTCTTACCCTATATTTATCAACCATAGTGCTAATCAGCTCATTATTTTTATAATCGTTTAATTTTAAATACTGTATTTTTTCATTCAATGTCTTGGGATTCTTTAAATCTAATTTCTTTTCCATCGTTATGTAATAAACCAGTTTTGTTCCAAGCGTGGGACTGATACGAGAGACTATAGATATTCCATTGCTTACTATATTTTTCAACCATTTATATTTTTTCAATGCCTTAATTTTTTTAAGTTTTTCCATTCTTACACTTTTCCCTTTATTTTTCTTGTATACTTTTCCTTGCAATATTCCCATACCGAAACTGTTCTGCACACCCATCCGCCGCTTGTTTCATTGCCTGATATTTATCCGGATTTTTTAACAGCTCTTCCAATTTTTCTTGTATTTCCTCACTGGAATCTTCATAAAGAAATTCAACATTACCGTTCACATCAACATGATGTGTCCCTTCCCAGTGCTTTACAATCATTGGCACCGCCTGTCCTGCTGTCTGTTCCCACAATGTAGAATGTCTTCCAGGATAAACCGCAAGGTCAGATGCGGCAATCAAATCATAAGTTTCTTCTCGCGAGAGCCACCCTACATAAACTATATGTTCATTACATAAGCTCATTACTTTATCTTTCAATTCATTTATAATCGAACCAAAAATAATCAGCCTCACATTTACTTCCTGCAGACTCTCCACAGCTTCTTCCAGCAAAATCGTCTGTGTCTTCCAACAGTCAATTTTTCCGCCGGTCACAATCAGGAAATCAGCCTTGCCAATATTATACTTTTTTCTTGTTTCTTCCCTATTCCCCTTTGCGCTTATAACAAGCTCGCCATCAGCCCCCATTATAAGTAATTCACATTTTTCCTTTGGGAGCTTATATACATCTGTCAAAAAATCAACCCTGGCGGGCAAGACTCCGTAAAATTTATCAGTATATGGCTCAATCATATGCGCATAATGTCTCCAAATTATCTTATGGAGAACATTCTTTGAAAGCCAGTTCGTTGCAGAGTTGGAAAAGTCTGCATGGTTATCCACATATACCCTGCTTACTTTGTGCGTCTTGATATACTTCACAATAACCGATATATCAATATATTGACTTCCATGGATAAACAAGATATCCGGTTTCTCCTCACAAAGTACATCATACACCCCGCTAAATTTTCTAAACTTCCTGCGAATATTATTTTTACCTTTTATCGGAAGCCTTCTGACACATACTCCATATGGATTTATATATGCAGTTCTTCTATCTTCCGCCAGTTTCCCTTCTATATCATATTTCCACATAGATGTAATAACTGTTACATCATATCCCATTTTAGCATGATACTTTGTTAGGATATTTTCCTGATATGCCATTGAATCAGTAAAAACAGTCATACACAAATGCACAATCTTTTCTTTCACCTTTTTATACAAACCACCCTCGTCTGATATCTTCTTCTTAATTTTCCATACAGGTAACATAGCAAGTTGAAAATTTTCCAACCTACCACTCGCTGAATTTTATAATAGTAAGGCATCCACGCATTGCACAAACTTTCACAACTTTCAACTTCCCAACCGCATAATTTGCACAAATTATACATATTCTGAGGAGTCCATGTATATAAATGTTTATGCCTGTCCTCGTCTTTAATCGTTCTGGACATTTCGTGCGGTACAACTAGCACCATTTTCCCACCGGTTTTAACAACCCTTTTAAATTCAGTTATATAATAAAATGGATTTTCTACATGCTCTAAAGCATGGTTAGATACCACGATATCAACGCTGTTATCATCAATATTTGATATCTGTTCATAGCACAGAATTCCCTTTCCTTCAGCCTCTTCCCTTGCACTGGGATTTATTTCAACCCCTATTTTTTTACCATCAGTTTCTATTTGCTTTAAAAGAAATCCCCCCCCGCAGCCAAAATCCAATACATCCATATTTCTTTCTATATATGATTCAAATTTGAATAAATTTGCTTTGCCCCCAAATTCTCCTACCTTTTTTTGCCATGTAAAATATTCCTTATCATAGTGTTGATTAGCTTCCATATTAGATTACCATTCCTCTCTATGTTAAAATCATTCCTATCCTTCTTTTCACTTCTTCAACATTCCCAACACTAACCAAATTCCCCTTGCTTTTTTCATCAAGAGTCTCTTTCATGCCTCCTGTATCATAGGCAACCACGGTAGTCCCGCATGTCTGTGCTTCAAGATTTACTGTGGGATAATTCTCCTCATACGATAAGTTCACGAATACATCCGCCGCCGTATAGATTTCTGCCAGTTGCTCCGCACTCTCAGTTTTCGCCAGACCAAGTACATTATCAGGCAGGTTTTTCATCTGTCTTTTATTCAATCCTACCAGCACGATTTTATAATCGCTGCTTAACATTCCTGCAAGCTTCAGATAATCGTCTAATCCCTTTCTTTCATCCCATGTACTTGCCACCCCTAGTAATATCTTTTTATTCTCCAATCCATACTTAGCGCGGAAACTTCCCATTGTTGGTTTGAATATACTTTTGTCTATATCATTTCTGACTATTTCTGCCAGATAATCTTTTAGAAAACTTTCCTTTACTAAATCGGCAAGCCATTGCGAAGGCACAATCAATGTCATATTTTTTATGCCGCAGAATGTCTTGCGTTTTCGCTCATAATTCTCTTTACTGTGATCGCATATGATGCTTTTAGGATAACAGTTTTTCTGAACGCACTGGTAACAGCCTATCTTCCATTTATCACATTTTGCATATGTAAAATGTGCGCAGTGTCCTGTAAAACTCCAGCAGTCGTGCAGAGTCCAGAATACTTTTTTATCTGCTTTCTTTAGATAGTCGAACAGCATTTCTATGTTTATATAATAACCGTGGAGGTTATGCAGCCATATTACGTCAGGATTATAGTTTTCCACCCATTTTAAAAATTTCCTTGTAGCAACCTTGGAACCGAAACCGTGTCTATCAGAAATCCTCGTATACATTCCATGCAGCCTATAGTCTAACGCCGTTCCTATCCGGTATGTTTCTATATCATCGCAGTTGGCTTTCCATCTTCCATATGCCAGTACGCATTGATGTCCCTGCTTTTGCAAGTCCCGACACTGGTTTGCGGCAATCTTGCCTGTACTTCCGCTTCCTGCCACGGTATTAATAAACAAATACTTCATATGCCATATACCTAATCCTGCTTTTCTTCATCCTTCACACCACCATCTTCGCAATCTCCATCCCATAACACTCCACCACATACAGCCTGCCGTACCCATTCTCCCTGTATATCCTGTACTTTATCCGGGCGCGCTCCACGGCTTTATGGATTCCTTTCTCATGGCTTACGCCGTTCCTGCGGAAGTTGGCAAGCACCTCGTTTACCACACATACACGGCAGTCCGGGATTCCTTTGCGTATGCGCAGTATCAGATCCCAGTCGTCGTGGATGTTTTCATTTCTATATAAATATCTTGCGTATACACGTTTCGGTATGAATGTTGTGGGGTGGTTCCAGTATCTTGATGTCACCCACTTACTGTTTCTCGATTTTTTAATAAAGCTCCCGCCCTCACTGATAATCCTTAAGTCCGCATAGAATAAATCATATTCCTGCCTGCTATAGTGTGACGCGGCGCACCTGACCGCATCAGGCTCATACCAGTCGTCACTGTTTATTATGCCGACAATTTCGCCCGACGTCATCCGTATTCCTTTATTCATCGCATCATATATGCCCTCGTCAGGCTCGGATATATATCTGTATGTAATATGCCTGTCTGCAAATTTCCCCTCATAGTTATGCAGAATTTCCAGCGTGCTGTCCGTGGACTGTCCATCGACCACAATGTATTCCAGTTCATCATATGTCTGATTCAGCACGGACTCGATTGTATCCCTTATTGTTTTTTCACTGTTTCTGCACACTGTGATGATGCTCACTAACGGTTTCCCTGTTTCCACTTAAACCACCCTGCCAATTATCTGAATTATCTGTAATCTTTATTTCCGTATCCGCCACCGTTTCCAGTAAAAGACAATCAAACACACTCTGGCGATATCCACAGCCTCCTGCGTCATGTACTCATATGTTTCCTCTTGAGGTCCTTGGGAAACGCCGGTCCTTGGTGAAAAAGCTGCTTTTTAGCTTTTGAACCTAGTACCGCTGCGCTTTCCCACGGAGCGAGAGCGTACCTCAAGTGGAAGCATATGAGTACATGACGCATCCAGCAACCTGTTTCCATCAACTCTTCTCCGTAATCTCTAGCCCAGCCTCCATCTTCACCATGCGCCCAAACAAATCAAGCTCCAGCCACGCCTTCCTCTTATGCCTGTCTATCTTCCTGATATAACTTTCCAGTCCCGTAAGCGGTCCCTTTGTGACATGAACAACCCCATTTCTTATAACGCCTGTAGAAATATCCAGCGCGTTCTCCCTTACTCCCATATGTTCCAACAGTTCCTCTTCGCTTTCCTTAAGCGGCACAATCTCATCCCCCGTGCCGAGCATCTTTACCAGTCCGATTACATTTTCAAGGCTCCTATTCAGTTCTTCCGCATGACTGCTTATCATGAACACATATCCTGGAAACAGAAGTTTCTCCTGTGTATGCCATGCGCCCTGATATCTTTTCATCTCTTTGTAATGTGGGATAAAGCATTGTTCCAATATTCTTTTATCTGCAATCTTTATGCACTTATGCTTAATCTGTTCCTCGGCTCCGAGGCGTACCTGCGCTATGTACCACATGACGTCACCCCCGGCAAAAACGCGCAAAAAAAACAGGAATACCATGCCCGTCATTTCGGGTATGATATCCCTGTTTTCTGTCTACTGCAATATATAAATTAGAATATGCTAAAAGCGCATTAAAAATCAGCAGTCCACTTAATTGGCTGCTAACGCTGTCTGTCTGTCTGTCTGTCTGTCTGTCTGTCTGTCTGTCTGTCTGTCTGTCTGTCTGTCTGTCTGTCTGTCTGTCTGTCTGTCTGTCAAGATTATGCCTTGGCTACTCATGTTCTGTCAATCCTTTTTTATAATAATTTCAATATTTTTCTCTTATGCTGCATAAGCTTACGGATTATGCAAGTAAATTATAGCATATCAATATTTACAAGTCAACTGTGACTTGCATTTTACGTAAGTAAACCCTATTAATTTAGACAAAAATATAGGTGAAAACATAAGTTAAATAACCTGTGCTTTCACCTATATGCTTTATATTTTATCGATTAGTCTGTCCAATACAATTCTATTTTTTCATTAGCTTCATTTTCATTAAGTGAATATTTTTGTATTAACTGACTGCACGCCACCATCTTTGAAGCTCCGATATCTCTGATAGTCTTCACTAACTTTTCTATGCCAGATGCCATTTCAGTTGCTATCCCAGCCTCATATCCCTCAAGTCTCATATCTTCAAACGCTTTGCACATATCGTATCTCTCCTCTCCATTTTCTTCGGTTTTAAACTTCTCCAGTATCCTTACATTTGCCACTACCTCGAGCATATCTCTTGTTTCACTGTCTATATTGCTGTATGCTTCTTTATTCTCTTCCATAACCTTCTTAAGCATCTCCTTGTCCTTTGAATACCTGACTGCCTCAAATACCTGTCTTAAACCAGTGCGGTATTCGTTGAAAGTATCATGCTCTTGGCAGTCGTACAGGTTCAGCTTGTAGTTTGTCACATACTCCTTAAGTTCATCATCAATATCCAGCAGGTCATGCAGGCATCTTGCACCATTCCACTTATGCTCGTCTCCGAAGTATACCACAAGCGTAATAATGGGCGCAAATTTCTCGTCTTTCTTTATTCCTGAAAGGTACTCGTCCTTATCCTGTAAATCGCTTTTCGCTGTATGTAACCGCTTTTTCTGTTTCCACTGTTTACGATATCCAACGCTCTCTGAAAGCATATTTCTCAGCACCATCTGGTAATCGACATAGTTCTGGTTCTCCACCACTAGTATATGGAGTTTCCTGCCTTTCCAAACGCGCGCCTTGTCCACGACCGTCTTAATGTTTCTACTTCCCGTGCTTACAATCTGAGAGTCTTCCGGCTCCAGCTCTTCCGGTTTTACAACCTGTGTTCCATTGAATAATGCTCCGTTTATCTGGTCTGCAAACCTTGTGTTGTCGTCCAGATAATCAAACTGATAATCGTCTTTTCTTCCCATCAGTCGTCCTCCCTTATTTTATTTGCCATATAAGGGATTCAGATTCCATGACGTGAAAAAAGATTTTCCAGAATTTAAGATTCCCAGATATGTTTAGTTAATCATAGCATAGTTGTTGCAATTTTGTAAAGTAGAATTTTAAAATATATAAAAAAATAACTGCCAGACCTCAAAAGAATCTGGCAGTTAATATAAAATACATTATTTTACGGAAGCAGACTCTTATAAAGTCCAATAATATCCTCTACGCCTGCATCTCTCGGATTTCCCGGAAGGCACGCATCTTCATAAGCAGACTGCGCCAGCGCCGGAATATCCTCTTCTTTTACAATTCCCTCTAAAGACTGTGGAATGCCTACGTCTTGGCTAAGCTTTTTAACTGCATCGATAGCAGCCTGACGGTATTCTTCCTGCGTCATCTTGTCTACATTTTCCACTCCCATGACACGGGCAATCTCACGGTATTTCTCGCCGCTGTATTCTTTATTGTATTCCATTGCGGTCGGAAGGAGAATCGCGCATGCAACTCCGTGCGGCGTGCCATAATAAGCAGATAAAGTATGTGCCATGGCATGATCAACGCCAAGCCCTACATTAGAAAAGCCCATTCCGGCAACATACTGTCCAAGAGCCATGCCCTCGCGTCCTGCCTTTTCATTGGCAACAGCTCCACGAAGGGAATCTGAAATCATCTTGATGGCAGTAATATGGAACATATCGGAAAGCGCCCATGCGCCCTTTGTAATGTAGCCTTCAATCGCATGTGTCAGGGCATCCATGCCGGTAGCAGCCGTAAGTCCCTTAGGCATCGTCTCTGTCATATCGGGATCGATTACCGCGACAATCGGAATGTCATGAGGATCTACGCATACAAATTTTCTCTTCTTTTCTACATCTGTAATTACATAATTAATCGTTACTTCTGCTGCTGTTCCTGCCGTCGTCGGTACGGCGATAATCGGAACTGACGGTTTCTTAGTATCTGCTACGCCTTCTAATGAACGTACATCGGCAAACTCAGGATTGGCGATAATAATGCCGATTGCCTTAGACGTATCCATAGATGAACCTCCGCCGATTGCTACGATGCAGTCAGCCGCAGCGTCTTTAAATGCTTTTACGCCGTTTAGTACATTCTCAATGGTCGGATTCGGCTTAATATCGCTGTAAACTGCATAAGCGATTCCTGCCGCATCTAAAAGGTCTGTCACTTTAGCGGTTACGCCGAATTTTAATAAATCCGGATCTGAAGCTACGAATACCTTCTTAAATCCCCGTGCCTTTATCTCATCAGGAATCGCCTTTATCGCTCCGCTTCCATGATAAGATGTTTCGTTCAAAGTAAATCTGTTCATATTGTTTCCCTTCTTTCTTTTATTTTTTCAGCCGACACCATTAATAGCAGCGCCGGCTGTTCATTTTAATTGATATGTATTAACATTTAATCTCCAAATACCCTAAAAGCTTGCTCATATCATACTCGGTCATCACGCCCGCATGTGAATCGTAGAATTTGCCGTCAAAATGCACCAGATAATGACAGAAACGCCCCATTCTCTCCATAAGTATCGCACATTTAGGCAGAACCGTGTCACGCCCTTCCGTATAATTGATGATATCAGTGTGGTCGATGCCGTAGTAATTCAGCGCGGAAATCACACGCCCCATAGTAGCCTGCCACTCACGACAGTCCATAACGCTTATTACTTCTGCAATAGTAACGCCCGCCAACATAGCCACGCATGCCTGACCGCACAGACCGTCCTCTGGAAGTTTGATTACTTCTACGCTGTCGATTTTACGAATCGGTTTATCGAAACTGTACGGACTGTTCTGATCCATACGGATTAACGAGCCGTTCACGTGAAGCAGAATTTTATGAGTGCTGCCCGGCTCTACGCTTACCGCTGACTCATCTTCAACGAAAATAAAATAGTTTCCCTTCTCCTTCGGGTGCAATTCACAGTCGATTATCTTGTTGTCAAGAACTAAATCCCCCTTGATAACATCCCTCTGTTTGCACACCTCCCATACATTAAACGGGATATCAATCGAATACCCTTTATCCTGTTTTTCAACCTTGGATTCAAAAAAATACCTCATTGCCATCTCCCTTCCGGTGTCTTACACCAATCGCTATACCTCTTTATAAATAATGTGAAAAATTATTTCACACTACCATTGTAACAAATTCTTGGACGATTGAAAACTTTTTTATTGAGAAAGATTTTCAAAACTGATATTAATATCTACATTTACATCAATTCCGTCTACGCTGCCCTCATCGGTATACTGCCATACCTTAAACTCATACGGAAAATATACTTCCGTGTCATACTGCGCAAACCATTTATCATATTCTTCTATCTTCTCGATATTTAACATCAGCATGAACGTCTTTAAATTGCCGTAAATCATCGGCGTATATCCTGCCTGCTTTATCTTATCGCAAAAGGCGATACAATAGTCTGTGCGTTCCTCCATCGTAAGGTCAGCCGTCCTTGCATTTTCATTTGAAAGTGCCTCCACATCTATTACCACAGGATATGTAACATCATATGCCACTATTTCATTAATCACGAACTGCGCTTCTTCTTCCGCCTCCTCGACGCTGGTTGCCTGCGTAAAGAAATATACTCCCACGTCAACATTATTTTTCAACGCTTCTTCTATGTTATACTCAAATCTATCGTCTTTTGAAATCTTACCTTCAGAATAGCCCCTGATTCCAAGCCTTATAAAAGCATATTCCACGCCGTCATTAGCAACCTTTTCCCAATCGATTGTTTCCTGATATCTGGATACGTCTATGCCCTTATGAGATATCAGAGCGTCGTCCTCATAATACTCTATCAAACCTTCGTCCGTATTTACAAAGTTTTCCGCCTTATATGTATTACGCTTAAGCGTATCAATTACCGGAAAGAAATAATAATTATTGGCGTCATAAATCACCACATCGTCCGGATAAAAATACCGCAGCATCTTAATCGCGCTGCCCTTGGAAATTACCATATCCTTTATCTCGCTTAGCACTTCCGTTTCCGTCTCCTGCGACGCCTGCAGCCTTGCTTCTTCTATCCTGCTATTTAACAGGGCTTGTACCTCTTCTTCGGTATATCTGTTTTGTAAAGTCTCAAGCTCGTTCATCACTTCTTTGGTTTCAAGCTCCGATGCCCGATACTTAAATACCATAACCAAACAGAAGGTAATGGCGGTTAGGGTTACGATGCACAGAATAATTGAACCGAACAAAATTCCGTTTTCGTTTCTCCTGCGTTTCTTGCCCTTAGTCTTCGCCTGTAAATTATTATCCTGCATACATGCTCCTATCTTATGCTTTACGCCTGTCCACTATCTTCACAGTTACACGTTTTCTATATCCGTTCATTAAAATAGCTCTTATATCCCTCGCCAAATACCTCAGTCGCGCTTGAAATTATCATAAAGGCATCTGCATCTTCTTCCCTTACAATAGCCTCTACCCTCGGAGACACAGGTTTCTTAACTGCGCACATAAGCACCTGTTTCTCTTTGCCGCTGAATGCTCCGCGTCCCTCTATATATGTTACTCCGACATCCAGCTCCTTAAGCATCCGCCCTGCAATCTCTTCCGAATGGTCGCTTATGATATAGATAAGCTTCGCCTCGTCCTTGCCGTACAGCACGATATCCAGCACAACCGAATTGACCGCCACTGTAATCCCCGCATACAGCGCGGCATCGATATTTTTAAAAACAATTCCCGACATCATTATAATTATAACATCTGTCACGAAAAAAAGCACTCCTGTTTTTAAATATGGCAGTTTTATCCGCAGCCATTTCACTATAATGTCCATTCCGCCGGTAGTTGCCCCCGCTTTAAACATAAAGCCGATGGATATAGCATACAACACGCCCCCGGCAAGAGCCGCTAACAGTATATCATCTGTTGCCGCGCCAAGCGGCGCTAAAATATTGGTAAATAAGGAAATAAGTGCAATTGAATACACAGTCGATATCGTAAAACGCAGACCGAATTTCCATATTGAGAATAATAAAATAGGCACATTAAATGCAAATATCAGAGTACCGGTTTCGATAGGCAGAAACCTGCTTATTATAATGGCTATGCCTGTTACCCCGCCCGGCGCCATGTCGTTAGGATCAATAAACAAACTGACAGCAGCCGCATAAACAAAAGCCATAACAGTAATGATGATATACTTTTTTAAGGTATCCAGCTTAGCCATTATCCGAATATACTCCTTGCTCAGACTCTATTTCAACTTATACATTCAATATTCCAGTAACCAGAGTTTAGTATCCGCTTTTCAGGCATTGGAGTCCTGTTTTTGTTCATTTATACTAAACTCGTGACAGCAAATAATAATTCGCAATTATCTATAGTATTATATTTTCATCTGTCATTATTCACTACCAAATAATAATATACATATATAATATAATGTTTCGTTCCCCAAGCGTCAGTGGCACATATGCTTCCTCTTGTGGTCCTTGAAAAACGCCGGTCCTTAGTTCAAAAGCTTCTTTCCAGCTTTTGGACTTAGTACCGCTGCGTTTTTCACGGAGCGAGAGCGTGCTACAAGGGGAAGCATATGTGCCACTGACGCTCCCCCCGAACAACCACTTCTTATACACTTGCCCGCACCAGCTCCGGATTATACCCGTTTTCTTCAAGCGCGTTTATTATCTGGTTCTTATGCTCCGTACCATACGCCTCCAAAGTAATCCTCAGCTCCACAGCCGCATTCCTGTTAATCGATACGAACTGGTTATGTTCAAGTTTAATTACGTTCCCGCTCTGCTTAGCGATTATATCCGATACTCTGGACAGTTCGCCCGGCTTATCCGGAAGCAGCACGGATACGGTAAAAATTCTGTCACGCATCACAAGCCCCTGCTGAACCACGGAAGACATTGTGATAACGTCCATATTTCCTCCGCTTAAAATCGATACCACCTTTTTATTCTTCACGCCCAGATGCTTGAGCGCCGCTACCGTGAGCAGGCCTGAGTTCTCGACCACCATTTTGTGGCTCTCGACCATATCCAGAAACGCCACTACAAGCTCTTCATCATCCACCGTAATAATATCGTCCAGATTCTTTTTTACATAGGGGAAAATAATGCTGCCCGGAGTCTTAACCGCAGTACCGTCCGCAATCGTATTCACACTCTCAAGCGTCAGCACTTTCCCTGCTTTAACCGATTCCTGCATACAGTTAGCTCCCGCAGGCTCCACTCCGATTACCTTAATCTTAGGATTGAGCAGCTTGGCAAGCGTGGACACTCCCGCCGCCAGACCGCCGCCGCCAATCGGCACCAGGATATAGTCCACAAGCGGCAGTTCCTTGATAATCTCCATCGCAATTGTCCCCTGCCCTGTCGCCACGTCCAAATCGTCAAAAGGATGCACAAACGTATATCCTTTTTCTTCCGCCAGCTTATACGCATGCTCGCACGCCTCGTCATAAACATCGCCGTACAGGACCACCTCTGCGCCGTATCCCTTCGTCCTGTTGACCTTGATAAGCGGAGTCGTCGTAGGCATTACGATAGTCGCCTTGCCCCCATAACATTTAGCCGCATATGCAACGCCCTGGGCATGGTTTCCCGCTGAAGCCGTTATGATTCCCTTCTGCCTTTCTTCGTCTGACAGCGTACTCATTTTATAATATGCGCCCCTTAGTTTATATGCGCCTGTAAGCTGCATGTTCTCCGGCTTAAGATAAACTTTATTACCGGTCTGCGCGCTAAAATAATCACTATATACAAGCTTCGTCTCCTGTGTAACCCTCTTAACAACCTCACAAGCTTCCTCAAATTTCTCCAACGACAATTCCATACCTTAAATCCCTTTCCCTTCGTATAACACTTCTACATTTGAGTTCCATTTTTATTTAGCATAACTACAACTATTCACAATCTTCGGGCGACATGGACTCATATGCTTCCTCTTGAGGTCCTTGGAAAACACCGGTACTTAGCGAGGTATTTTCGAGCTTAGTACCGCTGTGATTTTCCACGGAGCGAGAGCGTGCCTCAAGTGGAATCATATGAGTTCATGTCGTATTTAGCCATAATACCCTATTCCCTCGTAAAAAGCGCCTCCACAAACTGCTCCGAGTCAAACTTCTGCAGATCCTCAATCGTCTCCCCGACTCCGATATATTTCACGGGGATTTTAAGCTCCGACTGAATCGCTACCGCAATCCCGCCTTTAGCCGTTCCGTCCATTTTAGTAAGTATTATTCCAGTAAGTTCAGCCACTTCTCCAAATTCACGCGCCTGCTGCAGCGCATTCTGTCCGGTTGATGCGTCAAGCACCACCAGATTTTCCCTGTGGGCGTCAGGAAATTCCTTATCTATGATACGATTAATCTTCTTAAGCTCTTCCATTAAATTTTTCTTATTATGAAGACGACCCGCGGTATCACAAAGCAGTACATCGACATTTCTTGCTTTAGCCGCCGCTACTGCGTCAAAGATTACGCTTGCCGGATCAGAGCCTTCGTTTCCGTTTATTATATCGACTCCGGCGCGGTTCGCCCATTCAGCAAGCTGCTCTCCTGCCGCTGCGCGGAAAGTATCAGCCGCCGCCAGCAGCACTTTTCTACCGTCAGCTTTTAACTTTCCTGCAAGTTTGCCTATGGAAGTGGTCTTGCCTACGCCGTTTACTCCGATAACAAGTATTACAGACTGCTTATGCTCAAATTCATAAGCGGTCTCGCCTACCTGCATCTGCTCTTTAATGTTCTGAATCAGAAATTCTTTACATTCTCCGGGTTCTTTAATATGGTTTTCCTTTACCTGAACGCGCAGTTTCTCTAAAATCTCCTCTGTCGCATTCACGCCTATATCGCCCATAATAAGAATTTCTTCCAGCTCTTCATAGAAATCCTCGTCAATATATGAGAATCCGTTAAAAACCGAATCGATTCCATGTACAATATTATCCCTTGTCTTAGCCAGACCGTTCTTTAATCTGGCAAAAAATCCTTTTTTTTCTTCACTCATTAATCGTCCAATTCCTTATCAATTAAATTTACGCTTACTAACGTCGATACGCCTTTTTCCTGCATCGTGATGCCATACAGCCTGTCGGCTTTCTCCATCGTGCCGCGCCTGTGTGTGATAACGATAAACTGCGTGTTCTTCGTCAGCTTATGCAGATATTTGGCAAACCTGCCTACGTTGTTCTCATCAAGCGCCGCCTCAATCTCATCCAGCAGGCAGAACGGAGAAGGCTTAAGGTTCTGTATCGCAAACAGCAGACAGATTGCGGTAAGTGACTTCTCCCCGCCGGACATCTGCATCATGTTTACCAGTTTCTTGCCGGGCGGCTGCGCAATAATGCGGATTCCCGCCTCCAGCACGTCCTCGTCCTCAATAAGCTCCAATGTACCCCGTCCGCCGCCGAACAGCTCTTTGAACACCTTGTCAAACTCCTTGTTGATTTCGGCAAACTTCTCTGTAAACTGTTTGCGCATGGAGGTATCAAGCTCTTCAATAATGCCAAGCAGTGTTTTCTCCGCCTCTACCAAGTCGTCATGCTGCCCCTTTAGGAAGGTATATCTCTCCATCAGGTTCTTATAATCTTCAATGGCGTTTACATTGACGTCGCCTAATTTCCTGATTTCATCTTTTAACCTTGAAATATCCTTCTTCATTGCAGAAAGGTCTGTCATTTCTTCGTTGCGCATCGCCGAAGCGTCCGAAAGGGTGATTTCATACTCTTCCCACATATAGTTAATCTGTGTTTCAATGGACTCTTCCATCTTCTCTTTTTGAGAGTTAAGGCGGTACACTTCCTTATCCAACGAGTTCATCTGCTCCGAGAGTTTCTCTCTTTCGGCAAAGAAATTCTTCTGCTTAGTCGAAAGTTCTTCCTTAGACGCAATGTCCTCTTTTAGCTTTATCTCCGTCTCCGACTGCGTGGTATGTGAGGCAAGAATAGTCTTTTCCAATTCTTCGATATTCTGTTTTCTGCGCTCTACCTCTTCTTTGCCTAATTTAAGCCCATCCTGGACTTCCTTAAGTTCCAATTCGTACCGTTCAATCTCTCCCATGATACGATCGACGTTCTGCTTATGAAATTCAGCCTTTTGCCGCATCTTCTCTACTTCTACGTCCCACTCCGAGACTTTGGCGCTTTGATTAGACTCTTCTTCCCTTTGTTCCTCGAGTCTGCCCTGATAGTCGCCTATCCGCGCTTCCATATCCTTCTCTAACTGTTCTGAATCTTCAAGCTCTTTAATAATATCTTTCTTGTTATTCTGAATTTCCAGCAGTTGATTTTCCATATCGGTCTCTTCCGCCTTCAACTCGCCGAAGCCTTCCTCCACTTCGTCCTTGCGTTCATTTGCCTGAATCACGTTAAGCCGCGCCGTATTCTGTTCAATGAATTTACGCTGCAGCTGCCCTTTGATATCCTCTATTTCAAGCCTTAATTTATTTCGCTTTGTCTTGGTATTTTCTATATCCTCTAAAAGCCTGTCTATTTCTACCACATACTGCTTAACCTTTTTCTCAAGTTCTTCTATTTCACGCCTGCGTCCCAAAAGGTTGCTGTTGTTTTTAAACGTACCGCCGCTTATAGCGCCCCCGGGAACAAGCAGTTCGCCCTCTATCGTCACCATACGGATGCTGTAGTGGTATTTGGCGGCAATCTTTACCGCATTGTCCATATTGTCAACTACTACTATACGCCCCAGCATCGATTTAGCTACGTCGCGGTACTTTTTGTCTATTTTAACAAGCTCGTCCGCCATGCCGATTACGCCTTTTTCATTAAGCGCCTGCCTGTTGTTAAATTCCTGCGGATTTTTAATGCTTGTAAGCGGCAGAAATGTGGCGCGCCCTGCTTTAGTACGCTTTAAAAAGGTAATCATGCTCTTGGCTGTCTCTTCGTCTTCCGTCACAATATTCTGGATATTGCCGCCAAGAGCCGTCTCGATAGCGGTTTCGTATTTCGCCTCAACCTGAATGATATCCGCCACTACGCCTATTATCCCTTTATGCTCATGCTTCTGCTCCATAACCGCCTTGACCGAACCGCCGTAGCCTTCATATCTCTCGGTCAGATTGGAAAGAGCCTCTAACTTAGACTTCTCCTGATGGTAAGACACCTGTGTATCGCGTAGTTTCTGGTCTTTATCCGCCAGTTCATCACGCATGCCTGCCAGTCTTTCTTCCAATGTCTCCTGATTATCCTGCAATTCCTTAATGGCATTGCTTACTTTTTCAAATTCCTCTTCCAGATTCTTAATCGTCTCCGTCTGTGCGGCTTCGTCCGATTTTGCGCGCAGGATTCTGGAATTTAACTCCGACTTCCTGATTTGAATCTGCTCTAACATCGTATCGAAACGCCCCATTTTGGACTTAATGGTCGCCCTGTTATTCAATGTTTCGATTATCGTGTTTTTATCTTCTTCAATGCGGGCATTAATTTCATCTATCTTATTCTGCACATTCTCAAGCAGCGCCCTTGCTTCTTCACGCGCAGCCGTCAGGGCGGCAAGCTTATCGTCAATCTCGCCCTTTTCTGTAAGAATGTCTTCTTTTTCTTTGTTTCTCTCGTCTATTGACGATTTGATATTATCGATTCGGGAAAGCAGATGCTCTTCATTCCCCTGCGCAGAATTAATCTGCTCTTTTAATACGTTGATTTCACCTTCTAATTTAGAGCGCAGTACGCCCGTATCAGTAAGCGTGGCGCGCGCTTCCTCTATTTCCTTATCGAGGCTTTCAAGCCTTGCCTCTATCTGCTCATACTCTTCTTTTATGTTTTCGTATTTCTTAGTAGTCTCTTCCAAATCGCCGCCTGCGATATTCAGTTTCTCTTCAACCGCATCAAGCTGGCTTTTAACCTTCACGTTTTCAAGCAGAAAAGCATTAACGTCAAGTGTTTTTAATTCTTCTTTTTTACGGAGATATACTCTTGCTTTTTCTGACTGTTTTTCCAATGGTTCAATCTGCTTTTCAAGTTCTGCAAGAATATCGTTCACACGCACTAGGTTTTGTTTCTCATCCTCTAACTTTTTCTGCGCGGCATATTTTCTGCGTTTGAATTTAACGATACCCGCCGCCTCATCGAACAGCTCACGCCTCTCTTCCGGCTTGCCGCTAAGTATCTTATCAATCTGTCCCTGACCTATAATGGAATAGCCTTCCTTGCCTATACCCGTATCGTAGAAAAGCTCGTTTACGTCCTTTAAGCGGCAGGGTGCGCCATTTATCATATATTCGCTCTCCCCCGAACGATACAGCCGCCTTGAAACCGTAACTTCGTCGTAATCAATCGCAAGCTGGTGGTCGGAATTATCCAGTGTAATAGCCACATACGCATAACCTAAAGCCTTGCGCATCTCCGTACCCGAAAATATTACGTCCTGCATGGATGCCCCGCGAAGCTGCTTAATACGCTGTTCCCCCAGCACCCATCTTACAGCGTCCGCAACATTGCTCTTACCGCTGCCGTTCGGTCCTACTATTCCTGTGATGCCATTGTGGAACTGAAAAGTAATTTTATTTGCAAATGACTTAAATCCCTGTACTTCAATACTCTTTAGATACATATATACCTCGCATATATACTTATTTCTTAAGCCGCTTAAGCGCTTCATACGCCGCTCTTTGTTCCGCCGATTTCTTAGTTCTTCCGGAACCTGTTCCGATTATTGTCTCGTCTATTTTGACTTCTACAAGGAACTTTTTATCGTGGTCGGGACCTTCCTCGCTTATAAGCTCATAATGAAGCAGAGCTTTATTGTCACGCTGCACATATTCCTGCAGCGTGGTTTTAGCGTCATAGAACAACTGTTTCTTCTCAAGGTCTGCAAAAATATACTTATTGATAAACCTTGCCGCATTATCCATTCCGCCGTCCAAATATACCGCCCCGATAATCGCTTCCATCACGTCAGAGATTATCGAGTCTTTATTTCTGCCGCCTGTCATTTCTTCGCCTCTGCCAAGCTGTATATATTCTTCAAGCCCAAACACTCTGGCACAATAAGAAAGCGCCGACTCGCAGACCATGGACGCCCTCAGTTTGGTAAGTTCGCCCTCGCTCATGGTTTGATTCTCATGAAAAAGAAACTCGCTTGTGACAAGCTCCAACACAGCGTCTCCTAAAAATTCCAGCCGTTCATAGTCTCCGTATTTATTTATTTTCTGCTCATTGGCAAAGGAGCTGTGTGTCAATGCCTGCTTAAGCAGCAGCTTGTCCTTAAAAGAATAGCCGATTTCATTTTCCAATTCTTCAATAGATATCTGTCTCATTTAATTCCATCTTTCCAAAACAACAAAAACAAAACGCAGACTTAGGCAGCCTGCGCCTTTTCACAACGCACAAACAGCTATTACGTCGCTGAATCAACGGCACTCTTAATTAAGTTTACCGCCTCGCCGACCGTTGTAATATTTTCTATCTTATCTTCCGGAATCTCCATATCGAACTCTTCTTCAATACCCATTACAATCTGGTATATATCTAAAGAATCCGCACCCAAATCCTCTGTAAATGTAGTTTCTGCTGTAATTTCCTTCGGGTCTACATTTAAAATGTCTGCAATAATTTGTTTAAGTTTTTCAAATTCCATAATTCAACCAGCCTTCCTTAATCCTGTACGGTAATTTTCTCTTTAATCTTCTCGTTAATCTTCTGTTCCTTAAAAGTAACACACTGCAAAATAGAGTTTTTAATCTCAACCGACTTAGAACTTCCATGAGTCTTAACAACCAACCCGTTTAAGCCTAACATCGGTGCGCCTCCATACTGCTCCAAATCAAAAGCCTTGAGCGTACTCTTCAGGGCGGGTTTTACTAAAAGCGCCCCTATCTTGCTGCGCAGAGTCGTCATCATTCCTGCTTTTACCTTCTTAATCAGAACTGCGCCGACTCCTTCATATGTCTTAAGTATTACATTTCCGACAAATGCCTCGCACACGATTACGTCCGCCATGCCTGCCGGAATGTCCCTTGCCTCGATATTGCCGATAAAATTGATATCGGGACAGTTTTTAAGCAGCGGGAATGTCTCTTTCACAAGCGCGTTGCCTTTATCCTCTTCTGCACCTATATTGACAATCGCCACTTTAGGATTCTTCACTCCCATGATGCTTTCCATGTAAATCGAACCCATCTTGGCAAACTGCACTAAATGAGAAGGTCTGGCGTCTACATTAGCTCCGCAGTCTATCAGCAAAGAGCAGCCGTTCTCGGTAGGGATAAGCGGAGCAAGCGGCGGTCTCTCCACGCCTTTAATACGCCCGACTATAATCTGTCCGCCTACCAGAGTCGCTCCTGTGCTTCCGGCAGACACATACGCGTCACAAGTTCCGTCTTTCACCATATACAACGCTTTAACAATCGAAGAATCCTTCTTCTTACGAATAGCCATAACCGGCGGCTCCGCGTTCTCAATAATTTCACTCGCAGGAACGATTATAAGCTGCTCGTCGGAATATGTGTATCCGGCAAGCTCTGTCTTTAACACATCTTCCTTTCCCACAAGGTAAACCCTGACTTTACTGTTTTCGTTAATCGCCTCTATCACTCCTTTGACGATTTCCTTAGGGGCATTATCACCACCCATTGCGTCCACAGCTACATTTACATATTCACTCATGTCTATAACGCTGCTCCTTCCTCATGTGCAAATCGCTATACTTTTAAAAGACCCCATCAGACCTATCTGGTGGGGAAATGGATTAATCAACTGCAATGATTTCTTTTTTGTTGTAAGTTCCACATTTCTTACATACTCTGTGCGGCACCATTAAAGCTCCGCATTTGCTACATTTTACTAATGTAGGAGCAGACATTTTCCAGTTTGCTCTTCTTTTGTCTCTTCTTGATTTAGAAGATTTGTTCTTAGGACATATAGACATCATTACACCTCCTTATTTGCATCAAAGATATCTTTTATCGCCGCCATCCGAGGGTCGGGAACGAACGTATCGCAGCCGCAGTCCCCTGTATTCAGATTCTTTCCGCATTGCGGGCATATCCCCTTGCAATCCGGTCTGCATAATATCTTCATTGGCCAGTTAATCAATATTTCATTGTTCAGTAAGTCTTCCACGTTCAACTGATAGCCATCCATAAAGCTCTGTGTATCATCCGTAAGGGCATCCGGCTCATCGGGAGAACATACATTCCTGCAGACGTTAAGCGTCATTGTCTCTTCCACCGGCTCAAGACATCTGTCGCAGCTCATGGAGAATGTAAACTCCGCCCGCCCTTTAATCATCGCCTTATTCTTGCCGATATTAGTCACGTCTAATTGAATCGGTGACTTTCCGGTAATCTGAAATATCTCTCCGCCTATCGAAACCTCCGTCATATCAGTTTCTACCTGTAACGACAGCTTTTCGTCCTCGGAGCTTAACACATCAGTTAAATTCACGAACATAGCAGACTCCTATCCACACTTTACCTATTATACATACGGCGCTTTATTTTGTCAACCAAATTTTTACTTTATTACGCCTTTTGCGCGTTTAATCACTCCGTTTAACTATAGCTGCCCTTCCAGCACCTTAGACGCTTCCTCGATTGCCGCATCGATTCCTGCCGGATTCTTTCCACCTGCCTGCGCCATATTGGGACGTCCGCCGCCGCCGCCGCCGACCAGCCCGGCAATCCCTTTAATCAAGTTGCCAGCATGTGCGCCCATTGACATAGCTTTATCGGTCGCCATGGCTATAAGGTTGACCTTGCCTTCATTTTCAGATGCAAGCACGACTACGCCTTCACCAATCTTGGCTTTTAGCTGGTCGCCCAAATCACGCAGGCCGTTCATATCCACGCCGGATATCTTAGCCGCCAAAAGCTTCGTTCCCTTTATTTCACGGACATTGTCCATAACGTCTCCTAAAGCATCCTTAGCCGCCTTACTCTTTAAGGACTCATTCTCACTCTGAAGCGTTTTAAGTTCAACCATCAAATGTGAACATCTATCCAGCAGATTAACCGGAGTCGTCTTTAATATTTTGGAAGCTTCCTCGATTTTTGCTTCCATCTCGGCGTAATATTTCGCCACGCCATTACCCGTAAGCGCCTCAATTCTTCTTACTCCGGCTGCTACGCCGCTTTCTGAAATAATCTTGAAAGAAGAAATCATTCCCGTGCTGCCGACATGAGTACCGCCGCAGAACTCTTTAGAGAAATCTCCCATTTCCACAACGCGCACTTTTTCTCCGTATTTTTCACCAAAAAGCGCCATCGCTCCGGTTTTCTTCGCTTCCTCTATGGTAAGCACTTCCGTCACAACCTGAATATTTTCCGCAATCTTCTCGTTTACAATCTGCTCTACCTGCTTTATTTCGTCCGCCGTCATTGCCGAGAAATGTGAAAAGTCGAAACGCAGTCTTTCGTCGTCGTTGTAAGAACCCGCCTGCTCTACATGGGTTCCTAATACCATCCTGAGCGCTTTCTGCAAAAGATGTGTCGCACTATGGTTCTTACAGGTATCGCTCCTTCTCTTTTCATCAACCTCTAATGTAACAGTATCGCCAAGCTTTAACATTCCCGATGTCATGCGTCCGATATGTCCTACCTTGCCGCCAAGCAGCTTAACGGTATCCTCTACCTTAAATTCGCCGGCAGCATTTCTGATAACGCCGATATCGCCTGCCTGACCGCCCATAGTCGCATAAAACGGCGTCTCATCAACTATTATCGTTCCGATTTCACCGTCGGTCAGTGCATTTGTAAGTTCTGTTTCCGTGGTAATAACTGATATCTTTGAATCAGCTTTAAGCCTGTCATATCCCACAAACTCGGAAGTTATGCCCGGATCTATGGACTCATAAACAGTCACATCAGCTCCCATATAATTGGTAGTCTTGCGCGCCTTACGAGCCTTGTCTTTCTGTTCCTGCATCGCCGCACTAAAACCCTTCTCGTCAACGCTAAAGCCCTTTTCTCCCAAAATCTCCTTAGTCAAATCAATAGGAAAACCATAGGTGTCGTAAAGCTTGAACGTATCTTCCCCGGATAACTCCTTCTTCCCGCTCTTTGTAAGTTCTTCTTCCATCTCGGCAAGAATACTTAAGCCCTGGTCTATAGTCTTGTTAAACTTATTTTCTTCCTGCGTCAGTACATTGAATATAAATTCTTTTTTCTCATCAAGTTCCGGATAGCCGTCCTTAGAACCTTCAATTACGGTATTGCTTAAGTTAGCAAGGAAGATTCCCTGAATACCGAGCTTGCGCCCCTGTCTTGCCGCCCTTCTGATAATACGCCGCAGTACATAACCCCTGCCCTCATTAGACGGCATAATTCCGTCCGAAATCATAAATGTCGCGGAACGGATATGGTCTGTAATTATACGAATGGATACATCAGTGTCATAATCCTCCTTATACGACACTCCCGCAATTTCACATACCTTGGTGCGCAGTGCGAGAATCGTATCCACATCAAAAATGGAATCCACATCCTGAACTACGGAAGCCAGCCTCTCAAGCCCCATACCGGTATCTATGTTTTTCTGTTTAAGCTCTGTATAATTTCCCTTGCCGTCATTATCAAACTGCGTAAAAACATTATTCCATATTTCCATGTATCTGTCGCAGTCACAACCTACCGTACAATCGGGCTTACCGCAGCCGTACTTTTCTCCACGGTCGTAATATACTTCCGAGCAGGGACCGCAGGGACCTGAACCATGCTCCCAGAAATTATCTTCTTTGCCGAATCTGTAAATCCTCTCAGGGGCAATTCCGATTTCCTTATTCCAGATTTCAAACGCTTCGTCGTCGTTTTCATAAATTGAAGGATATAACCTATCCGCATCCAAACCTACTACGTCTGTAAGAAACTCCCAGCACCACGCAATCGCCTCATGCTTGAAATAATCCCCGAAAGAAAAGTTTCCCAGCATCTCAAAAAACGTACCGTGTCTTGCAGTCTTTCCTACATTTTCCAAATCGCCTGTACGGATACATTTCTGACAGGTCGTAACCCTCCGCCTCGGCGGTATCTCCTGTCCCGTAAAATAAGGCTTAAGCGGCGCCATGCCTGAATTAATCAGCAGCAGGCTGTTGTCATTATGCGGCACCAGCGAAAAGCTTTTCATTTTCAAGTGTTCCTTGCTCTCAAAAAATTCAAGAAACATACGTCTTAGTTCATTCACACCATATGGCTTCATATCTGTCATTGTCCTTTCTATAATCCCTTTGTAAAGAATCAGAAATCAAATTTATCTGCAAAGTAAGCGTTAAGTGAGTCAATCGCCACACGTTCCTGCTCCATTGAATCCCTGAATCTGACGGTTACGCAGCTATCAGTCTCTGAATCAAAATCATATGTAACGCAGAAAGGCGTACCGATTTCATCCTGCCTCCTATAACGCTTGCCTATATTACCCCTGTCGTCAAATTCACAGTTATATTTCTTAGACAGCTCCGTAAAAATCTTCTCCGCACCCTCATTCAACTTCTTTGAAAGCGGCAGCACGCCAATCTTAACAGGTGCAAGAGCGGGATGGAAATGCAGCACCGTCCTTACATCGCCTTCACCGATTTCTTCTTCATCATACGCCGCGCATAAAAAGGCAAGAACGACACGGTCTGCACCAAGCGACGGTTCAATAACATATGGTATATATCTTTCATTCTTAACGTCATCGAAGTATGACATATCTTCACCGGAAGTATTCTGATGCTGCGTCAGGTCATAATCCGTCCTGTCCGCGATGCCCCATAATTCACCCCAGCCAAACGGGAACAAAAATTCAATATCAGTCGTTCCTTTAGAATAGAAACACAATTCTTCCTGAGAATGATCCCTAAGGCGCATCTCCTCTTCTTTGATGCCAAGAGAAAGCAGCCAATCACGGCAGAATCCCCGCCAATACTGAAACCATTCCATATCTGTCCCCGGCTCGCAGAAAAACTCTAACTCCATCTGCTCAAATTCCCTGGTGCGGAAAGTGAAGTTGCCCGGCGTAATCTCGTTTCTGAACGCCTTTCCTACCTGACCTATGCCAAACGGAATCTTCTTACGCGAAGTCCTTTGCACATTCTTGAAATTAACAAATATACCCTGTGCCGTCTCAGGCCGTAAATATACCGTGTTCTTCGCGTCCTCGGTAACACCCTGAAAAGTCTTAAACATCAGATTGAACTGCCTTATATCGGTAAAATTATGCTTGCCGCAGCTTGGACACGGAATATTGTTTTCTTCCACAAACTCCTTCATCTGCTGTTGCGTCCAGCCGTCTACCGAGCTTTCCAATGTAATATTGTTTTCTTTCGCATAATCTTCTATCAGATTGTCGGCACGAAAACGCTCATGACATTCCTTACAATCCATAAGCGGGTCTGAAAATCCGGCAAGATGCCCCGATGCCACCCATGTCTGCGGATTCATCAAAATTGCGCAGTCCACGCCCACATTGTAGGGGTTCTCCATCACGAATTTCTGCCACCAAGCCTTCTTTACGTTATTCTTTAATTCCACTCCGAGATTACCGTAATCCCATGTGTTGGCGAGTCCTCCATATATTTCCGAACCGGGATAAATAAATCCCCTCGCTTTGGATAAAGCGACAATTTTCTCCATTGTTTTTTCCATTACTATACTATCTCCTTCCTAAGTATGAACTTTATCACTTAAATACAATACACGAAATCATATCTGAATCTTTAGCATCTATGACTACGTCGTTATTGCCCGCTCTTGCAATATTATCGCTTGTATATAGAATTTTATCAAAAACATTGACGTCAATTTTTTCATCTTTTTTGGTCTGTATTATCACAACATGGTTATCCCAAACATCTTTTGCATCGCCAAGTTTGTTTCCTTCTTCATCATAAACATTTTTCACGGAATATCCCTGCTCAGAAGCCTCTGCAACCGTGCCGTAGAAAAACTGCCTATGGTTGTACTGCTCATAATAGCCTCCCGACTTATATATCATTTTAACAGTTATCTTTCCATCTTTATCTTCCGCCGATTGAAGGACAATAGCATCTTTTTCCTCGGTATATCCGTCTATTTTCTCCTGCGCCTTCATGGCAAGCTCATTTATATCATAATAGTCCATCTCAAATTGGTCTACAATCTTATGTTCTATACTTCCGTCTTTTTTAATGGAAACCGTATCCATTTTAACAGAAACTGCATCCGCTCCTTCTAAACCTTCGTAACTTCCATCACCGCAGCCGGTCAATAAATATGCGGCTATGATTATTGCCGATACGATTATCGGAATTTTCACCCATTTTTCCAACTTTTTCCCTCCCTCCGACTGTACTACATTATAGCCGACTTACTCAGAATATTCAAGCTTTATATCTTCCAGTATTTCCAGACTTTTAAAAGCTTTATCCACATAACGCTTTCTGTATTCATCGGCAATGGCCTGCAACTGCGCAAGCACTGAGTCCGTTACCGTAAAAGTATATAGTTTTTCGACAGACGATGCCACAATATAATTTACGGCATATATCGTGGACTCATCAAAATTTCTATCCTTAGGAACTCCGGGAAATTCTCCGGCAAGCACCATTGCTTTAATTTCAAATATGTAGCGCACCATGCCGTTAGGGAGTTTTTCGTGCATAAGCGCCCGCAGCGACTGATACAACAGCTTTAGCATTTCCTTATCTTCATTGTTCTCTCTGGTATAATAATCCATCACCTCTAAAAAATACATTCCGTAGTAAGCGCCTTCAAAATCCGTCCTAAGCCCTTCAAAGTAATTGCTTATATTGGCTTCGACAAGGTTATATGACGACCTTCCCACATAAAGCTTAAAAGTGCCAAAAGAAAAAGGGTTGGTGGCAGCAAGCAATCTGCTGCCCTGCTTTCTTGCCCCTTTTGCAAAGGCGGAAAGCTTCCCCCTTTCTTTCGTCAAAATAACTACTCTTCTGTCATATTCGCCTATTGGTTCAACCTTTAAAACCATTCCCGTAATCTCTATATATTCCTGCATGAGAATGTTCACCCGACTTATTGTTACTGTCAAAGCCTTCCGCTTTGCCGTTTTCTGCATCCTGTTGTGCATTTTTATATGAGAGGAAGTCGTATATGCTTCCGGTCATAAGAAATCTGTCCCAGTAATTTATATCCTTCATCTTAAGCCCCCTAAGCATACTGCATACTATTAGGGTTCGCATATTTCATATTTTCTATTCTGAATCCTTAGGATTATATCCGAAATTTTTCAGAAGGAAATCACTGTCGCGCCAGTCCTTTTTCACCTTAACCCACAACTTAAGATTAACATGGGATTCTACCAATTCTTCTATATCCGGCCTTGCCATTGAACCGATTTTCTTTAACATACTTCCCTGTTTGCCGATAATTATACCTTTATGCGATTCCTTCTCGCAGATTATCGTCGCCTCGATGTCTATAATCTTTTTCCTATGCTTCATAGACTCAATCGTTACGGCGACGCCGTGCGGTATCTCGTCTTCCAAGCACTTAAGCGCCTTTTCGCGGACCAGCTCTGATACTATCTGGCGTACAGGCTGGTCTGTAACAGTATCCTCATCATAAAAAGGCGTTCCTTCCGGCAGATATTCCATGATGCATGAAATAAGTTCGTCAACTCCGCTGCTCTTAAGCGCCGATACCGGCACGATTTCGGCAAAATCAAGCTGTTTCCTGTATGTATCGATAACGGCAAGGATTTCTTCTTTTTTTATTGTATCGATTTTGTTAATCACAAGAATAACAGGTGTTTTTATTTTAGCAAGCTGCTCGATTATATGGCGTTCCCCCGCCCCGATAAAACAAGTCGGTTCAACCAGCCACAATACCACGTCCACGTCTGAGAAAGTCCTCTCGGCAACGCCCACCATATAATTGCCGAGCTTATTCTTTGCCTTATGGATTCCGGGCGTATCTAAGAAGACAATCTGCCCTTCATTAGAAGTATATACGGTCTGAATCCTGTTTCTCGTAGTCTGCGGCTTATTGGACGTAATTGCAATCTTCTGCCCTATTATGTTATTCATAAGTGTGGATTTGCCTACGTTCGGCCTTCCTATCAGCGTGGCAAAGCCTGCCTTATAATGTTCCTGCTCCTTGTTCATCAGCTCATTTTTCCTCTTCTTTCTGCGCATTTTGCGGCTTATTCCTGCTCGTGCATATTCTTTGTTACTGTTCACTTCTGCCTGTTTGATTCCTGCGCTGGCATATCCGACTGCTGTGTCGGCATGTTCGCACCCATGTTCTGCATCTGTACATTCTGTAGCTGTTCTTTATGGGTTTTCTTAGCTTTTCTCTTCCTTATAACAAATCTTACTATTATAAACGCGCCGCAAATCACTGCCGCCCAGATTATTATATAAGGAATATTGACTACGAACCATATAAAGAAGTTCACAATACCCTGCCCGATGCTATAAATCGAATTTGAAAAACCGTTCCTTATCTTATCCCAGACAGTCTTTTCCTCCGTGAGGGTATATCTCTTTACTTCCTTGATAGTCAGATTAATTGTGCTGTAGTCAATCTGGTTGTCAAGGGTTCTAAGCTGGGATTCCATACTTTCAAGCTGGTATCTGACATCGGAAAGCCGCTGCTCAATCGTGATTATGTCTTCTACAGTCTCCGCCACTTCAAGTAAGTCTAAAAGTCTCTCTTGTTCAGTAACTAGTGTTTTCTTATGACTTTCCAAATCCACATATCTTAAAGTAACGTCCTCTACCTGCTCTTCTTTATTGGTGATATTGGTCTGTTCGCCTACTTTTTCGATAAAGCTGTCCAGATTGTTCACCGGAATGCGAATCTGCATATTGGCGTGGCGGTTTTCCGTATAATCGGAATAGCCGCTGCCGTTATACTGATACTGATATTCGATATAGCCGCCAAGCGCCTTAATCTGCGCTTCCAGTCCGGCAATCAGAGCGTCGTATTCTTCCGTCTCGGCGTTTAAGCTTACCGTCTTAATCAGCTTTCTTTGCGACTGGCTTACTTCTTCGCTTTGAACCTGCGCATCGCCCGCCTCCGCTGCGACCGCAGATTCTTCCGTAACGTAGTCTGCTGTCTCATATTCGACTGACGACTCCATCAGCATATCCGCAGTTGCACTCGTTGTATAACTAGCGTTATTATATGTTGCACCGCTAGCATTCTGCACCGCCGTGTCATATGCTTTCGAGCCTGTGCCTGAACTTCCGCAACCCGTAATAAGAGCCGTAATAACAAGAATTTCCGCCGCTATGGCAATTTTTTTCTTCATAGTATTTCCTCCTTTTCGCAATTAAAGCGTTACGTTAAAATTTCCTTTACACTATAATATACGAATGGCAAAAAATATTTTATGGGTTTATTTTTATAGTAACTATTTTTTAATGAAATAAATACTCTGTTTCATTAAATATCTGCTTCTGCTGCTTGATTTTTTCTTCATTTCCTACTACGCACAAGCAGTCGTCAGCCATAAACGCCCTTATATATTCAGCAAGTCCCCTGAAGGTTTCAGGCTGCACGTTAAGAAGCTCATCTCTCTCTTTCTGCACCTGCTCATAAGTGTAGTGTGTCATATAGCCCGCTAATGAATATGCGCCCTTTCTTGCCGGCGTCATCGGCGTATCCAGTTCGCCAATCGCGCCGATAATATACTGCGTCATTGTTCTTTCATCCGCCTCAAACTTCTCGATATAATCCGCCGCTTTCTCATAGATATCTATAGTTTTGTTAAGATTCGGATCCCTGTATGATACGAAAAAGCTTTCTCCGGTTTTTCCGAAACTGCACATACAGCCATATGCGCCGCCCTTGACACGCACCTGTGTCCAAAGGTAATCGCCGCCAAGCATGGTCTTAAGCGCCTTAAGCGCACCGGTATAGGCCAGCCCTTTATGACTGAAATTACCAGCCCTGCACACATACTGCACCTGCGAAGAGGACATAAATCCTTCGTTCTTCTTTTCCGTAACCGGCACATATGGATGCGATTCAATAACGCCTGTATTTAAACTATCTGCAAGGTTTATTATATAATCGTCAATTTTATCAAGCCCTTCCTTCTGCGCCGTATAATCCACCATCATATTTTCCGGTCTGAAAATATACTCTGTCAGTTTGTTAAGCTTCTCTATCAACTCCGCCTTACGCTTATCAAAATCGCCGTCAAGCTCCTCTAACATGCGATAATACGGAAGACCGCTTATGCTGTCGGAAATTGAGGCTGTTTTAGATATATAGGACAATGCGCGTATTGCGGCAAGCGAATGTCCTGCTGACATCATATTCGCCTGTTTCTGTGACTTCAACTCTGCAATCAGCTCACGCAGACGCTTTTCATTGCTGAATACGGAGTTCATAATTATCTCTTTTACCAATTCAAACGCCTTATCCAGATTTTCATACAACACCTTTGCCCTGATTTCAAGCGTAACCGTGTATTTCTGCATATCGAGGGCATCCGTATAGGTATTAACCACCGTATCAATTCCGCCAGTCTGTATATTTATTTCATTGAATAACTCTCCATAGGTGTAATTCTTCGTATCTACCATTCCCAGAATGGATTTTAACAATCCCACATAAGGAAAAAGTTCTTCCGAAACCTGACGTAAATCAAACATAAACCTCAGATATCCGATACCGTTAGTGAATATGTCATGATAAAGCAGCACTGTATTACCTGCTTTTCTCTCCTCATTGACATATTTTTCCGCTTCCTTCTTCATATCCGCTCTCTTAAGCATGGGAATCTTTTCCAAGTCCTCTTTAGGACTGGGTTCTTCCTGATACTGCTTTAGTTCCTTAGTCTGCTCCACTATCTCTTCAAGCTGCTCTGTGGATAATTCAGCCTTTTTCTTCGCTAATTTGTCCGCCAGTTCCTTATCCTTCCTGCCGGTCAGTCCCTTAGACGGCTCTATCACCACAATAGTCCTGTGGTTGTTGCCTAACAGATTCTTCTGAATAAGCTTCTCATAATAATCCGTGTCGATTGCCTCCTTTAGCGCCTTATAAGTCTCGTCCGCCTCAATGTGCATAAACGGAAGGTCGTCGTCATAAAGCCAACTGTCAAGCGTCTGCAGCCCGAACAATAACCCCTTTGGATAAGAGCCGAAATCCGCTTCCCTGTATCTGAACTCGTAATAATTTAATCCCGCCTTCAGCGCTTTTTTATCAAGCCCCTGCGAAACAAGCTTCTCCAATACGCTTTCGATGGTGTCCGTAAATTCGGAAAGCTGTTCCTTATTGGCATTCTTGGCAACAATCGAGAAATACGGCTGCTTAATGCCGTTTTCATAAGAACTCTCTATATCTTTACCGATTTCCTTATCGATAAGCGCCTGTTTAAGCGGCGCTCCGGGTGCGGCGCAAAGCGCATAGTCAAGCACCTGAAAAGCGATATACTGCTCTTTGTCCAAATTATTTCCGAAGGAAACATTATAAGACAAATACGTATTGTCTTTCTCGGACTCGCTCTCCATAATCGGATACTCTTTATACACAGAAATCGGTTTATCAAAAGGAGCTTCCGTCGCAAGCGATGAATCCACTTCCAGCGCATCATATTTGGATAAATATTCTTCGTCTAAAAAAGTAAGTTTCTGCACCATATCCATATCACCGTACAGATAAATGTAGCTGTTGGACGGATGATAGTATTTCTTATGAAATTCAAGGAAATCGCTATAGGTAAGATTAGGAATATCATCAGGATCTCCGCCTGATTCCACTGAATAAGACGTATGCGGATACAGAGAATTCATAATCTCTCTGATAAGCACATCGTCGGGCGATGAATACGCGCCTTTCATTTCATTATAGACCACGCCGTTAAGGGTGAGTTCACCATCTACGCTTTCCATCTCATAGTGCCAGCCTTCTTGTTTAAAGATTTTCTCCTCATGATATATATTGGGATGGAACACAGCATCGAGATAGACATCCATGAGATTCTGGAAGTCCTTGTCATTGCAGCTTGCCACAGGATATACCGTCTTATCAGGAAATGTCATGGCGTTTAAGAAAGTATTTAAGGAACCCTTCATCAGTTCTACAAAAGGATCTTTAACCGGAAATTTATCGGAACCGCAAAGCACGCTGTGTTCGATGATATGCGCAACGCCCGTACTGTCCTTAGGCGGCGTCCTGAATCCGATATAAAAGACTTTATTATTATCATCATTTGACAACAGGACGATTTTCGCGCCTGTTTTATTATGTTTCAATCTGTACCCAACTGAATTTAATTCTTTTATCTTCCTTTTCTCCAATACCGTATAAGCCTGTAACTGTTCAATCTGCATTTTATAACTATGCTCCTTCCTAAATTTTCTCAGCCTGCGGATTTTATTGCCGCATATGGTTTAGTATATCACTTATGGGAAAAATAAGCAAAACAAAAGTTCAGCCCACAGGCGGCGTTTTTCAAGGACCTTTTCAGTGAGCATATATGTCCATGCCGCCTGTGGGCTGAACTGTCTATTAAAAGAACCGGCAAAAACAAAAAAATGTTTCTACCGGTTCAGTGTAAAAGGGGAATTTTACCAGAATTTGTCTAGTAGAGTAAGTTTAACAGAAAATAATGTCAAAATCAAGTGTTTTATGCGCTAAATAATTTGTTATTTATCGCGCAGGTTCTATTCGCAGTCGCATAGGGCATGAACTCATACGCTGAAAGACATCATTGCCAGCTTGGAAATCATTATCTCCTGTATTTTCAGGCTGCATTTTTTCTTCTGCGCAAGATTCATCTTTACCAACTGTTCTAGCGGAAGGTTCATATTCTTATAAACCAGCTTATTTGCTCCGAAAAGCCCCTTTTTCTCTATGTACATACATACTTTAACCTTCGCCTTAAGCTGCATATATGTCTTATAGGAAAAATCTTCCTTATCCATATAATAAAACTGGCTCTCAAGCGTGGTATCCGCCTGCGTGTCCTTCATTATATAATGCTCAATAATGCTTTTTAACTTAAACGGAACCATCTCATTCCCGATAATCTCCGCATAATTGTAGCGCGCGCCCAAATACAGGCTGCCCACATCCTGCATAAAGTATTTAAAATCATTATCCTGATATTTATCGTCTATCTCAAACTGTTCCATCTATTATAACTACCATGCCTTTCTTTCCGCCTGCAGGAGCATGGACGTCTATGCTCCTGCGGGCGGAACTGTCTCGCTATTTCTGTATAGACTCTATTTTATCTGCAGTAATACGCAAAGCGTCTAATATGGTTTTCCTGCTCATTCCGGTCTCATTCATCAACTCTTCCACCGTCACCTTGCGTTGTAAGTCCTGCGCAAGTTCGTTTGCCTTATCCGCGACTTTATTTACCTTATCGGCTATCTTTTTATCCTTCTGCGCCTCTCCTGCGTCTTCCGCTATAAGTTCTTCCATAGCGTCCATAATCATTTTTCCTAACATTCCCTGCGCTTCCGCGGCATTCTCAAGCGCGCCCAACATAGTCACGCCCATAGCGAGCGCAACATTTCCTTCTCCGATTAAATCCTCTAACAACACGCCCTGCCCCGTATAAAGTTTCGCAATTTCCACTACGCGCGGTAAGAAAATCTGCGTCAAACGGTTCTGCGCCGCCGTATCCCCCGCCATCGCCGAGAGCGTAACCGCCTCCTGTTCGCCGTCAGAAACTTCCGGAAGTTCATTTAACTGATTTAAATAGTCCTGCAGATAATCGACTTCATCTTCACTCAGATATTCGTCCGGATTCACAGGCTCGCCAATCCCGATTTTATGCTGTTTCAGATAGTCAAAGACCATATTTAACTTTTCATCATCAAGCTCAAGCGAGGCAAACGCCTCTTCTACCTGTTCTTTAGAGATGCAGTTTCCCTGTTCTTTCGCCGTTTTTCTGACCTGCTCTAAAGTCCTAGCAAACAAAACTTCCCGATTCATTTTATAACATTTTCCTTTCATATGCTTACTATTGATGTCTCGCAGACCGCGGGAAGCATGGAGACATATGTTCTCTTTGCGGTACGCTTTCGCTCCGTGAAAAAGCGCAGTGGTACTAAGTTCAAAAGCCGCAAAGCAACTTTTTCACTAAGTACCAGCGTTTTTCAAGGATCGCGTCAGAGAACATATGTCTCCATGCTTCCCGCGGTCTGCACTACTTGACTTTATTAATGTTTCACATGGGTATGCGTATACAAATGTTCTTCGCAGTATTCGTAATTGCCGTCGCACTTAGAGCAGAACCTGAACTGCATACCGGGACTGTTTTCCTCCGTCCTTCCGCAGATTGCACACTTATGCTTAGTGATGCCGCTTCCCGCGCGCCTTACGTCGCGCTTAAATTCCTGCCGCCTTCGTATCTGCTTAGGATTAAGGTGCATCATATTTCTTGATGTAAAGAAAAATACTATAAAGTTCATCAGCGATGCGGCAATCACGAACTTAGCATATATGCTGCCCTGAAGGAATGAAATAACAAGCATTATTCCATAAATTATTCCCATCCACTTCATTTTAATAGGAATAATAAACATCAACAATACCGAATGTTCAGGGAATGTCGCCGCAAATGCAAGGAAAATCGACATATTTACATAGTAGGTGCTGAACATGGTGGAAACAGCATTAAAATATTCATATGGCATTGTATCAGGCGTTGCAACCATACCATAAACGCCACGCAGTAAAATCGGCTCTTTCACCAGATAGCAATACCCCATCAACAGAAAACTTCCAAGAATCGTAAAAAGTATCCCGCCGAAAATATATACATTATATCTGTATGTCCCCCATGTCCGCTCTAACGTCGTACCAATAGAGCAATAAAAATACAGCATTATAAATGTAAAAAGCCCTAACCTATCCGGCGGAATTAAAATCCACGACACAAGCCGCCATATCTGCCCGTGCAGAATCGCATATGGATTAAGCGTAAGATAATAATAAATACTTGGTATTAACCATTCAATCACATATCCTACCGCATAGCAGACAACCAGTACCAGCGAAAGATTCCTGATTGCATATTTACCGAATTTCTTTTCAAACGAACTCATATCTATATCATACTCCTTTTATATTCTGTCATTTCTTATGGAAATTTTTAATATATTCTACCATTCCTATTTTTAAAAGTAAATGACACTCTTGTAAAATAAATTGAAGGTAATAAAAATTTAATATTTTACTTGCAAAAACTTCATAATTTCTCAAAAATTCTCAGGCAGAGTTGATTGCTTTTTCAAAATGAGTGTCGTATAATGACTAAGCATGTCAGTTTGTAATGCGCAGACCTGTCGAACAATTACATTAGTTCATTATATTCATATAGCAAGAAGAAGTATAGTATGAAAAATAAAGCAGGCCAAGAAAGGAGCATGATTGTTGTAATGAACCAAGCACAGTATACTTTAGGTATCGATATAGGTTCAACTACTGTTAAAATAGCTGTTTTGGACGATAAGCACCAGCTTATGTTCTCCGACTACAAGCGGCATTTTGCCAATATCAGGGAAACCTTGTCCGACTTACTCCAAAGTGCATATAAAGAATTAGGAAATATTTCCTTAAATCCGATGATTACAGGTTCGGGCGGACTAACCCTCGCCAACCACTTAAAAGTGCCTTTTGTGCAGGAGGTAATCGCGGTATCTACATCGCTCCAGGAATTTGCCCCCATCACAGACGTAGCAATCGAGTTAGGCGGAGAAGACGCTAAAATCATATATTTTGAAGGCGGCAACGTGGAACAGCGTATGAATGGAATCTGCGCAGGCGGCACGGGCTCTTTTATAGACCAGATGGCCTCCCTGCTACAGACAGACGCATCAGGTTTAAACGAGTACGCTAAAAATTATCATTCGCTCTATACTATTGCGGCAAGGTGCGGCGTATTTGCCAAATCCGATATCCAGCCGCTTATAAATGAAGGCGCGACTAAGGAAGATTTGTCGGCATCCATATTCCAAGCCGTAGTCAACCAGACCATCAGCGGTCTTGCCTGCGGCAAGCCAATCCGCGGACATGTTGCCTTCTTAGGCGGTCCGCTGCATTTTCTCTCTGAGCTTAAGCAGAGCTTTATCCGCACCCTTAAACTTGATGATGAACATATTATAGATATGGAGAACACCCATCTGTTCGCAGCAATCGGTTCCGCCTTAAACGCTAAAGAAAACGTATGTTATTCTATGGAAGAAATGGTGGCGAAACTCTCTTCCGATATCAAAATGGAATTTGAAGTAGAACGTATGGAACCGCTGTTTGCCTCTAAGAGTGATTATGACAATTTCAGTAAAAGACACTCTCTTCATCATGTAAAGACCGCCGATTTGGCATCATATAACGGCAAATGTTTCCTCGGCATCGACGCAGGAAGCACTACGACTAAGGCGGCTCTTGTCAGTGAAGACGGCTCTTTGCTTTATTCTTTTTACAGCAGCAATAACGGCAGTCCGCTAAAGACGGCAATCCGCGCCATTAAAGAAATCTATTCCCTGCTCCCTAGTGGTGCGTCAATAGTCCGCTCCTGCTCCACAGGCTACGGCGAGGCGCTGATGAAAGCCGCATTTTTACTTGATGATGGCGAAGTTGAGACAGTTGCGCACTATAACGCTGCCGCCTTTTTCAATCCGGAAGTTGACTGTATTTTGGATATCGGCGGACAGGATATGAAGTGCATTAAAATCAAAAACCAGACAGTTGACAGCGTGCAGCTTAATGAGGCATGCTCCTCAGGCTGCGGCTCATTTATAGAGACATTTGCCAAATCGCTTAATTACAGCGTACAGGATTTTGCCGGCGCGGCGCTTTTTGCTAAGCACCCTATCGACTTAGGCACGCGCTGCACAGTATTTATGAATTCCAAAGTAAAACAGGCGCAGAAGGAAGGCGCGGACGTTTCGGATATTTCCGCAGGACTTGCGTATTCCGTTATTAAAAACGCCTTATTTAAAGTCATCAAAGTATCAGATGCCTCGGAACTTGGCAAAAATATCGTCGTGCAGGGAGGCACTTTCTATAACGATGCCGTACTGCGCAGTTTTGAAAAGATTGCGGGCTGCGAAGTTATACGTCCTGATATCGCGGGCATCATGGGCGCATTCGGCGCAGCGTTGATTGCAAGAGCGGGCTACAGCGAAGGTTATCAGACCACCATGCTTGACATTGACAAAATTAATTCCCTTCAATTTGAGACAAGTATGGCTAAGTGCAAGGGCTGCACCAATAACTGCCGCCTTACCATAAATAAATTTACGGGCGGCAGACAGTATATCTCCGGCAACCGCTGCGAACGCGGGCTTGGAAAAGCTAAAAAAGAGAGCGACATCCCCAACCTTTTTGATTATAAACTTAAACGTATATTCTCATATGAGCCGCTTCCGGCAGACGAAGCCGTAAGGGGCAGCGTAGGCATACCGCGAGTATTGAATATGTATGAAAATTATCCGTTCTGGTTTACGTTTTTCACAAGGCTCGGATACCGTGTCGTACTCTCGCCCGTTTCCAACCGCAAAATCTATGAGTTGGGCATCGAATCGATTCCAAGCGAGTCCGAATGTTACCCTGCCAAGCTTGCGCACGGACACATAACATGGCTAATAAAACAGGGCGTGGATTTTATTTTTTATCCCGCGCTGTTCTATGAACGCAACGAGTTTAATGAGGCAAACAATCATTATAACTGCCCCATTGTTACTTCTTATTCCGAAAATATCAAGAACAACGTGGAAGAGATTGGGCGCGGCGAAATCGTATTCCGCAACCCTTTTATGTCGTTCAGGGATTTAAAGACCGTCACTGAGGCTTTAGCTAAAGAATTTAACGAACTTCCAATAACAGATGTTATGGACGCATGTAAAGAGGCATGGGAAGAACTGGCAAAAGCTAGGGAAGATATGATGAAAAAGGGCGAAGAAACCCTTGAATATATGGAGAAGAACCACAAACGCGGCATCGTGCTTGCCGGACGTCCTTATCATATAGATCCGGAAATCAACCACGGCATCCCCGAACTGATTAATTCCTATGACGTGGCGGTATTGACGGAAGATTCTGTCTCCCACCTTGCGCTGCCTGAACGGCCGCTTATCGTTTCAGACCAGTGGATGTACCATTCCAGACTTTATGCGGCGGCAAGCTTCGTAAAAACAAGGGACGATTTGGATTTAATACAGCTTAACTCCTTCGGCTGCGGTTTAGACGCCGTGACGACAGACCAGGTTAATGACATTTTATCAGGCTCGGATAAAATTTATACATGCTTAAAGATTGATGAAGTCAACAACCTTGGCGCCGCAAGAATCCGTATCCGCTCTCTCCTTTCTGCGATTAAGGTTAAAGAGCAGAAACAAAAAGAAAGGAAAATTAATTCCAGCGCGTTTATAAGAAGCGAATTTACGGAAGAAATGCGCAAGGAATATACGATTCTCTGCCCGCAGATGTCTCCTATCCACTTTGATATATTACAGCCTGCCCTCAACGCATGCGGCTACCATTTTGAAGTGCTTGGCAACGACAACAGGCACGCAGTAGACGTCGGGCTTAAATATGTAAATAATGACGCATGTTATCCTTCCTTGATGGTAGTAGGACAGATTATGGATGCACTGTTGTCGGGTAAATACGATATAAACAAAACAGCTGTTGTTATAACCCAGACCGGCGGCGGCTGCCGTGCAACCAACTATATCGGCTTTATCAGGAGAGCCTTGGGAAAAGCCGGCATGGAACAGGTTCCCGTAATTTCCCTGAATTTATCGGGTTTAGAAAGCAACTCCGGATTCCACCTGAATGCGGATATGCTTATGCGCGCCGCTTATGGCGCTGTATTCGGCGATATCTTCATGCGGTGCATATACAGGATGCGCCCCTATGAACAGACTCCCGGCTCCGTCAACGCCGTTCATCAGAAATGGCTGGCAAAATGCCGTGAATTTGTTTCAGGCAAGCATCTTAACTATTTTACATTCAACAAGATGTGCCGACAGATAATTGAAGATTTCGACCACATACCCATTACCGATGAAGATAAGCCGCGCGTCGGCATCGTAGGAGAAATCCTTGTAAAATTTGCCCCTGCGGCTAACAATCATCTGGTTGAACTGCTTGAAGCGGAAGGCGCGCAGGCTGTTGTTCCGGATTTGCTCGACTTCATACTATACTGCTTTTACAATCAAATCTACAAAGCGGATAACTTAGGCACTTCCAGAAAAGCCTCCGCAATATGCAGATTCGGAATATGGGCTGTCGAAATGCTCCGTGGGAGCGCCGCCAAAGCCTTTGAAAAGAGCGTACATTTTGAACCGCCCGTAAGCATTTATAAACTCGTGGAATATGCCAAGCCCATCGTCAATATCGGCAACCAGACCGGCGAAGGCTGGTTTCTGACCGGAGAAATGATTGAGCTTATCCATAGCGGAGTCAACAATATAGTATGCACCCAGCCGTTTGCATGCCTGCCTAACCATATTGTGGGAAAAGGGGTAATAAAAGAAATAAGAAAGCAGTATCCGCTTTCTAATATAGTGGCAATCGACTATGATCCCGGCGCAAGCGAGGTCAACCAGTTAAACAGAATCAAACTGATGCTCTCTACGGCACAGAAAAATTTAAAGAAAGCAGAGTAGCCTCGGCTACATCTGCTTTCTTACTACTTTGTATTCATCGTCCAACTGATAGAATGAACATTCAAAACTCCCGCCGCTTAAGAAACGGCTCATATCGTCTTCGTCCAAATCCACCATACAGACATAACATTCATAGTCTTCATCATAGACATAATTACTGCATGTATCACAATTACTGCTCATTCCGGTTTTAGTCCTTATTACCCTGTTTTAATAAAAAGATTTATCAAGTTTACGATTGATGAATTTAATACGGCAGTTATCTTCATCAATAAGCGGCTGTATCGCTGCATCGGCAATCTCCTTCTGCAGCTGATTGACACAGAATATACAGGTGCCGAATTTATCGCCGGAGAACAACTTAGGTTTCTCCCATTTAACATAATATGACACCCTGCTCTTCAATAAAAGCTTCTCGATATTTCTCTTAGTTTCCAAGTCGCCGACCTGACACCATTCCAATTCGTTGTGTACTTTTACTTTTTGATATGCTGTTTCCATATAGCCTTGCCTCTTTCTTAAGTATATGGATTTATATTCTCCATTATACCTTACAAAATTCTGTCTAAAATTTCAGTCTGTTTAATTATATAACTTTTTATCCGAATGTGCAAGCTTGCAGAATATCATATTTTGTGTTATTGTAAAAAAGGTTTGTTATATTGAATTATCTTGAAGATTTAAAATAAGAACGGAGAATTACCATGCCTATCAGAATACAGGATTCACTCCCGGCTAAGACTATCTTGGAAAATGAAAATATTTTCGTTATGACAGAACACAGGGCTATCCATCAGGATATACGTCCATTACATGTGCTTATCCTAAATCTTATGCCGACCAAAATAATTACGGAAACCCAGCTTCTCCGCAAGCTTTCTAATACGCCTTTACAGGTATCCGTGGAATTTCTGCAGACTGCAAGCTATGTGCCGCAGCATACGGATTCCAATCACATGGAATCTTTCTATACTACTTTTGACAAAATCAAGAAACGCAAATTCGACGGTATGATTATAACCGGTGCGCCGCTTGATTATGTCAAATTTGAAGATGTTACATATTGGAAAGAATTATGCACCATCATGGAATGGTGTAAAACCCATGTACACTGTACCCTGCACTTATGCTGGGGCGCTTTTGCCGGACTGTACTATTATTACGGGCTTGAACGCTACGACATGAGCGAGAAACTCTCCGGTGTCTACGCCCACAGAGTATTAAAGAAGACTTCCCCGCTCTTCCGTGGTTTCGACGATATCTTCTATGCGCCACAGTCACGCGCGATGGGAATAGCCGCAGATAAAATAACATCCGTTCCCGAATTGGAACTTATGGCAGTTTCTGACGAGGCGGGCGTAACCATTGTTAAGACTACCGACAGCCGCCATCTTTTCGTCACCTGCCACCCCGAATACGATTCGGATACGCTTGCCAAAGAATACTACAGGGATTTGGAAAAAGGCATGAACCCCAAAGTCCCTGCTAATTATTTTCCAGACGACGACCCTTCAAAATCGCCGATTGTAAACTGGCGTTCCACGGGGCAGCTGCTGTATTCGAATTGGTTGAACTACTACGTGTACCAGACTACGCCGTATGATGTGGGGGAGATTGAGTGAAAATCTAGGTTTTATGCTGTTTTCAGCAATTTTAGATTTTTACAAATCTTCACATAACTTCACGTATTTTCACGGCAAAATGGTGTAGTAATGGTGTAAAATGGTGTAGTAAATGGCGTAGTAAAACTTTTAAAATGGTGTAGTAAACATTAAGCCATCTTGCGTTTTATATCGACTACATTATTTTTATTTTTTGTAACAATTTTTTCAATATCCATAGATGATTTTTCATTTGTTACATGTGTGTATAAATCCATTGTCATTTTAAGGCTTGCATGACCTAAATAACTTTGTACTACTTTTGCATCAACACCATTTTCAAAACATCTTGTGGCGAATGTGTGCCGAAACGTATGACCACTAAATATCTCGAACTGATTGTCAAATGACCTTGTAAGATTTATCTGACGTATAATTGCCTTGATTGCATTGGAATAAATCTGAGAATTAAGCGGAGTATTAAACCTTGTTACAAATAGATACTCATTTTGTTGTTTAGGTCTTTTTTGTGATATTATTTTTTGAGATCTATTTGTTTTTCGAGATACATACGGCAAATACTGTTTATGGGTACTTTACGATAACTTTGTTTTGTCTTTGGTGGCTCAAGATGAAATGTCTTTCTATTATCTGTAAGATATTTTTGGTATACAAGCGTTTTATTTACATCTATAAAACCATTTTTCAGGTCAATATCTTTTAATTGTAATGCAAACAATTCGCCTGGTCGTAACCCTGTATTAACTGCCACATTAAACAAATTATCATAAAATGTATTATTACAATAGTCAAAAAATAACATCTGTTCTTCTAAGGTGAGCGACTTTGCTTTTATTTCTTTATCTGCTCTTAATTTTACACCACTGACAGGGTTGTTAATAATTAAATTATCTTCAACTGCCCTTTGTAACATATCTCGCAAAATAACTTTTATTTTATCTTGTCGTTCATACCCATAATTATTATCACTCGCTAAATCTATCAGTTTTTGAATATCAGATTTTACAAGTGAATTAATATTTCTGCTACCAATATAAGGAGATATATTTTTCCAATATATATGCGTATATTCCCTTTTCATCTAATTAAGGAACTTAGTTATATATAACTAAGTTCCTTAACATATAATAACATATATGTCAATACATGCTATTTATTAAATTTTTATAAGATATTTGTTAATTTTTTATTATAAAACTACAAAATTATAATAAAAATTGTAGACAATCAATATTTTATATAGTATTATTTATTTACTGGAAATATTTTACATATTTATATTTTACTTGACAAATAAGATTATATATGATACATGAAGTTTTGTTGTCAATAAAATAATACAAAATATCCGATTAAAAAGTGTTTAACACTTTTTATATATATTAATAAAATATATTAAAGGATGGAGGAAATGAATATGTTGGCAACAGAAGGATTGCAGAAGTTTTTATCAGGCGAAGATAAGCCAAAGGATTATAAAGATTATAATAATGATCATGACTTTGGCAAAGTTTTGCAATATTGTGGGGATGGTGTTGTTCATAATCGTGAATTATTATGTTCTGACGGACAAAAGCGTTTTTTTTCATTTGATAACTAAGGAGGAAACAGATACAAATGAAAACTAATCAGTCTAAACCATCAGACACATATAAATTTCTATATTATAACATTATTGAAGAACTACTCTTTCAAATATGTAATAATAATATTAATTATTGTGTACAACATTACATAGGAAAAGATGAATTTCATATTGCAATTTGGAAAAAATTTGAAGAATATAAAGAAAAAGCTTTATTAAATATGGGGAGCGAACGATTAGATCGACATAAGCTGGCTTCATGTATATGTGGTGCTATTATAGAAGTAAAACCTCTAATGGGATTTAATGGTGCAAAAATCAGAAAAAATGCAAATGAAGTTTTTGCGTTATATGTTGGTCTAAATGTAATAAAATATTATATGATGTATGACTTCATTGAAGGTATAAATGTATCACTAGAAGGTAAGGTTAATATTCATAAATATTTACAAAGTAATTTTGATATGACATTCCCTTCTGGTGATGAAAATATATGTGATGTTCAGGAATATAAGGAAAATCTTATAAATGCTTTATATTGGACACATAATGTATGCGAAATATCGCAAAAAGAATGTTTTCATTATGATATTTGGGCATATTCAAAATTATTTTATCATTTAGAAAGATATAATAAACCAATAATGGAAAACGTCTATAATAAATATCTTAGAGAACTAAAAGGGCAGGATAACTAATTTCCTGCTCTTTTTATTATTGTATTATTCTTTTATTTTTTTATTATTTCTATTTTGACTCTGCCTTATGATATTTGTAATGTTCCCAATAGTATTAAAACCAACTTTTACGTTTTTAATACCATCTTTGCAACACAGCGACATATTTTTGTTTCATTAAATCCACCTATATCAGCATAATTAGGATTAAGAGAACGTAAACAATATGAACCATCTTCTAATAATATTTTTCGTTTAAACACCACTTTAGTTATTTCATCTTCTGTTATACAAAAAATGCCGTAATCATTATAATCACAGTCATCTAGTTGTTTAACAAAGATTACTTGACCATTCTTAAAAGTAGTCTCCATACTATCGCCTTCGATTATAATACCAAATTGTGTTTCACTGGGTATCTGAGTTTTATCAAAAAACCTATATTCATCAATATATTTACTATAATCGTTTGTTTGTATTCCAAGTCCAGCAGCAGCTTTCTGTTTTAGTATTGGGATTGGAATAACATTTGATGTTTTTGTTGTTACTACCTGTTTTATATCCGTCCTACTAATTAAATAATCAACTGAATAATTAAGATGTTCTGCAATTTTAATAATTGAACTAGCTGTTGGTTTAGTTCTGCCACTCTTCCAGTCACTTATGTTGCCACTAGATATTCCTGTAGCCTTAGATATCTTTGCCGCTACTCCCCTATCTTCTTCTAATAATGCAAAAAAGTTTGTTAAATCAAGCATACGTCTATTCTCCTTGACCATAATTATATCATAGGAAATGTTTTTAGAAAAGATTTTTGTTTACAGCCTCGTAAATAAGTGTTAATATTAATTTACTCGCATTTACGAATATTTATACAAAACATATGTTCTCATTGTAGAATATGGTAAATAATGGTAGAATTAAGGAGGTAACTAATGGTAAGTACATGGGAAAAGAATTTAAACGTTTCTTTATGCAATACAATGGAGAATAATATTATGGGATTGGCAAATATACTTAGTTCTATCAATAAGACTGAAAATACTTTTTTATTAAATGAAAATTATCAAACTATTCGTTATATAAAACCAGAGGAATATAAACAATCAGTATTTGAGTATGTTGAGCCTAAATTTAATGAATGTTCTACAAACAATTCATTGCATCCAAGATTTTTATTATTTTCTGCTCCTGGTGCAACCGGGAAGACAGCATTAGCAAAATATATTTGCTATTCTAAAAACGGAATATATTGGGACTTGCCAGATAATAAGGTTGCTGAATATAGTTTTAATGGAGCAATCTCTAAGGCTGTAGGTTATCCAAATATGAGTCATTTCATTGAAAGTATTATAAATGGAGATAACTTTTTTGTAATAGATGCATTTGATGAAGCAGAAGCGGGTTCTGGAAGAACTGGTATTGAGTTCTTTTTAAGGGATTTAAATGATGTTACCCAAACATCTAAAAAAATATGTGCCATTTTATTAGCCAGAACTGAAAGTGCAATTTTTATTAAAAATTATTTTAATACTAATAATATACCATACAAACATTTTGAAGTGGGATATTTTGCAGAATATAATGCAAAAACATATATTAAAAATGGATTAAAGAGGATTAATATTGCTGTTACCAATCTTGTTTCTACATGTATTGATGAGCAATTCAAAGAAATAAAAAGAATATTAAACGAAACAGATTCAGAAAGTTTTCTTGGGTATGCCCCTGTTTTAAACGCACTCACTGCTTCTTATGACAATGATAGAAATACATTAAATCTATTGAAAAAAATTGGTAATGTAGATAATAATTTTGAATTAATGAAACAAATACTGGAAGACTTATTGCTACGAGAACGGGGAAAATTTATCAAAGCTCTTAAAGTAAAAATCTCTAAAATAACTACTTGCTCAGAATCAATATACGACAATAACGAACAGATTCTTAGGCTTTTTGGTATGATTCTATTTAATGATACAACTTTATTTACAAAAATAGACCAGAGTATACCTATCGAATTTAATGAAGAATATTTGGAAGTCATAAATACACAATTACCACAACATCCTTTTATACAAGCAAAAGAATATAATTCTAATGTATTTTATGATTTTACTGGTACTACTTTTCGTGATTTTATAATTGCCTACAATTTATCTTCAGAAGATACTTATGATTTTGTAGATGAATATTTATCGGAACATAATAAGTATTGTCCATCTCAAATGTTAATACAATTTTATAATCAAATTTCTGATAGAAAAGTCAGGGGACGGCATATTCCATTGATGTATAATTCTTTTAAAGCATATGCTAAATTTGGTGATGAAATATTTGTGCATATTAATGGAATCAACAATGATTGTTCTATTGAATTTAGTCTTAAACGTGGTAAATCAATTATTTCAAAAATTGAATTTGATATAATAGATTTAGAGAATGGAATATATATTAATCAATTATCTAACTGTTATATTGATGTTTGTGGAAAAGTTTATATAGGTGATTTATCTGGTGAATCTAGGATAGCTAATTCAACTATTAATTGTGATGAAATAATATGGAGAAATGAATATATTTCTATTGAAGCATTTTCTCCTGGAATATGTGAATTAAATACGAAAAAATTTAATTATATTACAAATACGATTCCGAGATTTGAAATCAAAACAGATAATAAAGAAAATTTAAAAATAATATGTCAATCAATGAATGGTTATTATAAATTATTACCATATAAATATGATGAGTTAAAACAAGAAGATGAGGATGATTTTATACGTTTTGCTAATCTAATAAGACGTATATTTAGTTGTTTAAGATCTCATAGCAAAGATACTCCTGCAAGAAAAATGGATTTTATTGATAATCGGATTATTAGTTCTAACACAAAGAAGGAGGAAATATTAGAGTTTTTATTAAAAAAACATATTTTATATACTGATCAACAAAACTGGCTATATAAACTTGATACAAATAAACTTTCAGATTTTTCAATTAACTGGAATGAAGCCAGAGATGGAAACTATAATTCTTTAAATAATTTATATCAAAAATTTATAAAATAAAAGTTATCTAATAATATCTTTTATTTTGCCTACTATTTTATATTAAGAATATATACTCCTATTTTGGTAGCCATAACATTTATTCGGCAAAATACTATTATATATATTAATAGTTAGTATGGTTTATAGAGCAATCTTATTATTCAAAATTATATAAAAGGATGTGATAAAAATTTAAAAATCCGAGTTACACTCATTACAATGCCACTGTTTATGTCTTTTAGTACCAAATATACCGAAAATTGCTGTATTTACTACTTTGCTGGTTGTAGTAATTTTCTTAGTATTGGTACTATGACAATATGGACATTCTACTATTGGTTTATTTGCGTTTACCAATAACTACTTCATCAATAATTACCTCTGGAACATCACCAGTTTTATAATTGGCTATAAATTCACGATCTTGTTGCCATTTTGCTACGGCTTCTTCATAATTAGATAAATTTATTTTTCTTGCAATGTTTGTATCAAGCATTGAGAGAATTTCATGTTGTGTAATTCCATAGTTTTCAATGATATTAGCTAATATAATTTTTCTCTGGGCAAAAGTATAATTATAACCTTGCTTAATTACATTATATCCAAGCCTATGCACTTTAGACTCTGTTCCAGAATATGAAGAATTTTTATGTTTTGCAATATATTCTGGTGTTTCATCTATCACATGGCATAATAAAGTTCCTTTTTGTTTAATAGATTTAAAGTCTGTTTTCAAGATTATGTGCTGGTTGCATTCCTTACAATAAGCCGCAGGGACTTTAATATCAATTACTTTATTGTTATTTGTTGTTAAAACTTTTATTATTGCTGTTACAGATATAAGATGATGTTCTTCAAAAACACATTTTCTATTGTGTGAAAGTACAATGGCTTTTACATATTGAGGGTTTTTAGACAATTGTGTGTCTGCTATATTGTGTTTCTGCTGTTGACTACCTATTTGTTGAGACAGGTGTTTACCTTTTGTCAACAATATATTAGGATTTTTACATTTAAATGAACGAGGATTACACATATCATTAAAATAAGTACAAATCTTATTATTAAAATATAAACAATTTTTAATAGCTTTAGTATATATTATAATTGTTTTTTGTTTCTTAACTTTTTCATACGGAATTTCTTGAATTGTTTTACCATTACGTTTAATATTTGAATTATTCTTTTTTCTTTTTACAGATGTGTTTTTAGTTTTCTTACTATTTTTAATTTTGGGATTATAAGTCGATTTTTCACGCCATATAGATGTTTCTGTATTATAATAGTGTACTTTATCACTTAATTTTTGTCCTTCTTTTTCTGCAAGATTATATAATATATTATAATTATTTTTTGTGAAAAAATATGAATGACATTCTGGACATTCTAAACAGGAATATTTTTTATAATTAGGACAATGCACTGTGCTGTTAATAAGCTCTGTATTACAAAATGGACATTCATGTAAATTAAATGTTGTACTCATATCATAAATCCTTTATGTGTTGTATATTACAACTTTAACATAATTAGCAAAATATAGATATACAGAACATATTTTCGTATAAATAAAAGCACTGTATAAGCTATATTAGAAAATTTTAATGTATCTTATAGAGTGCTTTTACTCTAATAAATTTAAAAGGAAGTGATATTACCACTTATATCCACAATTGTTACAACAAAATTGGTTTCTTGCTGTTTTGCTAAATAAACCAAACATGGTAGCCCCTGCTACTTTTGACATTGTAGATATCTTTTTAATATCTGTGCTGTTGCAGGTTGGGCATTTAGGCACATTAATATTTATTTGTGTTTGTTCTACTGATTTTGCTTTTTCTTCTTCCCAAAATTGTTTGAGTTCTTCGCTTGCATAAATATCTTCATAATGTTTGCAGTTTTTACAAAATATTGATTTTCTATCTTCATCATCAAAAAATACTTGATTGGTGGAACCACATAGTTTGCAAGGTTTATTATAAGGTCTATATGACATATTTATTTCCTCACACAATTTTATATTTTTATTCATTATATACTTATTTTATATTCAAATCAATAATTATCTACCACTAATTATTGTCGTCACTGAAAAATGCGTTTGAAGATATATATAATGTAAGTATTGATGTTGCAAATATTAAAAATGCAAAAGGAAACATTGATAAAATCGCTCTTGCACTTAAAGGATTAAATGCAGAACAATCGGTATATAGAATGGAGCTTGCAAAAAGTTCCGAAGAAGAAATTATTAGTGCTTTACGAAAAAATAAAATTGCTGAAGTTGATATTCAATCTGCATTAGCAAAAGATATGAATACGCTTGCTACTACTGCAAATACAACAGCAACAAAGGCACAAACCGTTGCAGAAGAAGATGCTTTATTAGAACAATGGTTATTGATTAGTGGAGAAAAAGCAGAAACCGCCGCCGTAGTTGAGGGTACTGTAGCCACAAATGCAGATACAGTTGCTACAGTTGCTAATACATCTGCTAAAAGCGGAGAATTATTTATTATAACCTTGCTTAGAACTGCATGGATGAAATTAATTGCAGTTATAAAATCTCATCCATATTCTGCGGCAATTACAGCAATCGTAGCCGCTACTTATGGCGCAATTAAAGCGAGTGAGGCGTGGTCAAACAGACTCAAGAAACAAGCACAAGAATCATCAAACGCATATAAAGAGACATTAGAAGAAATTGAGTCAATCAATTCAGAATTACAAACCAACGGTCAGCGTATTGATGAATTAAATGCAAAAGAAAATCTTACTCTTGTTGAGGCAGAGGAACTTGAAAGGCTAAAAGAATCTAACAGGGAACTAGAGAATACTCTTGCACTGAAAGAAAAATTAGCAGAACGAGAAAATACAAAAGCAAATAAAGATGCTGTTAAGTATTTTAACGAAGATACAGACCTTTATAATTACGAAAGAGGTACATTTGACGCTACCCATATAGAAGTTGCTACTGTTGGCTGTAAAATTTATTTTACAAAGAAACCCCCGGAATAACCAGGGGAAGAA
>JAMPEU010000120.1 GCA_023664865.1 Butyrivibrio sp.
GTTATTTCCCTGAAAAACCCTTCTGTTGCGGCATAAGAAGCGAAGCGATTCCTTAGCCCATCCGCTTTTAAAACCGTCCCCTAACAGATATGCCGCCGACACTATCCTGTCTTCACATTGCTTCTTAAGAATATTATGGAACTTTTCATCGGCTTCCGCATACATGTCTTCCCTAATGCCGTCTTCTTCCTGCCCTCCGGGAAGCGTTACCATTCCGTAGGTCTGTTCCTCTATCAGTACCACTACCGGAGTCGTCCTTTTATTGCGCTCCATGCGGTATGTCTTAAGCCTTACCCCATTATGCTCGCAGGCAAGCACCTGATAATTCCACAATTCTTCCGGCTGGTGCAGCACGAAATAATAAAAACTCTCAATATGGCTCTGGAAATAAATATGCGGCGTCTTAAGATTTAAGTTTGCCGCCGCCTGCGACAATATCTCCACCATTCTGTCGTCTAACTCGTCCACCGTAAACATAAACGCATCAATATTATCCGTAGAGGCTGCAAAGCTCATAAGCGCAAGGCTTCTTTTGATAAACAGGGTAAGAAGCGCTACCGGGTCATACGCCTCTTCCTCTATGACAACCATATCGCCTTTTCTGGCAAGCTCTACCAGGCCGGTAACAAGGCTGCCCTCTTCATCCTCCGCCTTAAGCGCCTCCCTGCCATAGAGCCACTGCCCCAGCCCCTTTTTCTTAAATAATGCCGTGGGAATATTGTACTGTTTCGTTCCTACTACAGTCGCCACGCTTTCCACAGGGTTTTTGGAATCATCCCCATACACGCTGTAGCTTATCTGCGAGAAATCGTTTCCCAAATCATACCCGGCAATGATACTGCCTTTATGCACTTTTACATCCGTTTTTCTGTCAAAGAACATATTAGATGTCTTTGCTCCTTTCTAAGCCCCTGACGCCGCAGGCTTAACTTAAATAGCCTTAAACAGCATATCCGCCATAAAATCTTTCTTATAATACTCTTCCATCAGACTATCCACCGTGTTATAGTCCTGCAGGGTCTTGCCAATCATTATATCGTTTAACATGCCGAAACGGCTGCTCTCATGCACCTCGTCGCCCATATCGCTCCTGCTTATCGTACCGCTCTGGGTCACCTGTTCCCTGCCGTCTGATTCTTCCGTAATATAATATTGCAGACGCTCTCCAAAGAAGAGAATAAATTCTTTTACGCAGATGCCGCCGAACATATCCTTCATATTCTCACGGCAATACTCCTGCCCTTTATCGCCTTCCTTATGGATAAGGTAGTGAATCGTGGCACGGTGGCCTGGCGCCGCCCTGTACTCTAAAATCGACTTATCCTGCAATATATCGAGCGCCGGAAGATAGCCGTGGTATTCCTTAAAAAGCGGCAGCACAATCTGTTGCGAGAGCATATCCTGCAGAAATCCACAGATTGTCTGCTTAATCCCTTCCGTTATTTCCCCACGGTTTTCAGCATAGTATTTCAGATAAGCAAGCTTGCATACCTTGTGCATATCCGCCTTTTCCTTGCTAAGCCCCTGAATACACTTAAACAAAAACGGCTCCGTAATTTTCTCATTTATAACATAGTCATAGCAGCACTGGCAGATAAAGGCAAGAATGACTTCATCCCTTCCCCCGGACTTCATGTACGAGCTGAATATATCCATCTTTTCGCCCACATACGAGCCGGTATAAAGCATCTGCACTATAATCCTTTCACTCAGTTCATAGGGTTCCACGCCAAAATCACATGCCGCCTTCCATATATCCCGCATCTCCTTTGTGCTTCCGTTATAAAAGCGAATCAGATACTTAAGCACGTTTTCATCGTATTTTCCCCTTTTCATAACATAGTGGAGGATTTCCGTCATGAAAACATTTTCTTCCCGGACATCTTCCGCCAGGAGTCTGCTTGACATTCTTACAAGCGTCTTGGCGTCCATTCCGTAAGGCCCGATACGCAGAACCCACTCATACGCTTCCTCATACATTCCGCGCAGCACCATAATCCGCACTATTTCTTTTCTGCCGGATGCCGCAATGTTTTCAATCTTTAAGGCTGAAAGATACTCGTCAAGCTCCCATGTATGGTCTGTATCATAATAATACTTAACAAGCTTAATCCTTATCTCCTGACGGTATGCATCCATCAGAAAATCCGTGTCTGCAAGATGTTTAAACTGTTCCACATTGTCTTCTGAAACGACAAGGGAATTTTTATTCGCATAGCACATATGGATGGCGTATCCAAGGTGCATACCGATATACGGCATGGCAAGTTCCATAAGATTTCCCGCTGCGAGCAGACGTTCGGTATGATAAGGGACACTGCTTGCATAGCGGTTTCTATAGCCGTCCTCTAAAATAATCCGGCAGTCCTCATCATAAACGGGAACCTGCGCGCGCCTTCCGGACACCGGATACGCCATCTGTCCCGCCGCATACGGATATACCAGAATGACCTGCCGCATATCGTCGCTTTCTATTATGACGTCCTGCGTAAATAACAAGGACACCAGCCCCTTAGCCGTATCTTCATCTACCATGGAGCGCGTTAAAATATTCCGGTACAGATAAGCAAGATGCTTATTGATTCTCCCGTTCTTTATCTGCTCTATGACAAAACGCTCCATGGCGGGCAGATAATTTATATAAATCTCCGGTATCATATCTTTACGCTTATGTACATACGCATAAAGATAGGCGGTAATCTCATAATTCAAATCGCTCTGGTACGAAAAATACATAAGCACCATCTTAGGCAGCGTTTCCCTGCCGTCTAAAGGCAGTGACATCATATAAAATTCATACAGCCTGGTAATCCGCAGATTCTGCTCTACGCCAAGGCGGTACCACTTAAGGTACTTCTCTCCATACAGGTTTCCTTTAATAAGGACCGTACAGATTGCCTGAAGGATATCATTCTGCGGTTTTTTATCATAACAGGTGACAAGGATATCAAATAGAATCCGTGAAAAATCCTTCTTTTTCTGCGCTAAATATATGAGCTGTATTATTACATCGTCTTTGAGCGCTTCGTTTTTTGCCGCATAGTTAAGTATCTGCAGCTCAAATTCATCGAGTTTAAGCAGCATCGCCGGATTCATGCTAAGCACATTCCATGCTTCCATATAGAGTATGGGGCTGTTGCATTTATTGTCAAAAAGTTCCTCAAACAACGTCCATCTTCTGGACGCATTATTGATGTATTCGTCCGCAATAAACAGCAGTATCCATGCAATCCGCCAGTTGCCGCGGTTCCGTTCATATATCCTTAGGATTATCTGTGCCGTGCCAACCGTGTCTTCTTCACTTTTGCTGCATAATGCGGTAAGATACAGATAATAGCAGAAGTATTCAGGCTTTTCGTCCCGCATGGCTCTTACAGCTTCCTCGTTCTGTTCGAGAATCCACCTTGCCTCGTTAAAACGCTCCTGGGTTATGTATAAATGTGCCTGAAAAAGCCCCGTAGACAAGTCTTTTCCATACAATCCCTTCAGCCTGTCTATCAGTTTGCCTGTCTCGTCAAGCCACGTCTTCGTGCTGATTTTCTTTAGGCGGAAATTCTGGTAAAACTGCATAAGTTGTACGATAACGCGCTTTCTTTCCTTATAAATCCCATGAAGCTTACGGACCGCCTCCACACGCTTTACCACCATTACGGGAACGGTAATTGTCCGGGCGGCGCTTATAAGCCTGATACAGCCATAATTATTTCCCGCATGGAGCTTATCGTCAAGTATGTAATAATACAGCCTGAACATATTTCCAAGGAACTTATCGTCTGATATTTCGTCTTCATCTATATTCAAAAAGTCCCCTTCCGCTTCAATGTGCAGTTGCGTGTATCCCCAGCCGTTACGGTTAATAACGAATGCATAACGCGCAAGCCCTGTCGGATTTTCTATTACAATGTCAGTTTCCTCCGGAATAAATTCCACCGGCTTTTTTTTATTGATTGTAAGCAGAAATTCTTCTACATTGTGTTCGTTGCCATAGACTTTAGAAAGCCCCTTATATGCATTATAATATTGTCTGTCGTTTCCTGTAAGTATCTGCTCAAATTCCTTACTGTAAAATAGTTTTACGGCTTCTGCCCATTCACTCTTTGCCAGATTCGTAAAATGAAACAGATTCCTTATATCCCCTATGCTGGAAGCAACCGCGCCTTTTATCACGGTAACGGAAAAAGGGAGATAGTATTCTCCCTGATTTGATATAATATTAAAAGCG
>JAMPEU010000121.1 GCA_023664865.1 Butyrivibrio sp.
ATCCCATATGCTATACCATGCTTCAAATATATCAGGATTGAAAACTTTGCAGCCGCATACTTCAACACACCAAAAACCATATGTATACGCCATTGAAAATCTGACAACATGTCTTCTTTTTGGCGCTAAACATGATGATTTCGACTTTATGATTTCATCGGGTGAAAATGAACGCCCTATTCTATATGAATGTTATCCCGATTCCTTTAAAAAGGTATTTGAGAAAAAAAGCTGTTCCGTATATGAAGTAAGCGTCGACGGTTTCAAAAATGGAATGACTTCATGGGATGCCGAGCTTGTAAATGAGAATGAAGTCAGCGTCATAAATGAAATTATCGTAACGGATTTATATGATAAACTACGTGAAGAAGAACTTTCCGGACGCCTCGTTGTACACAGATATCAATTCTCAGATGAATATAGAAAGCAAATAACCGAACACATAGTTGACAGAATTATAAGATTTGATATTGACTTAAACAATATCACTAATCAGGATATACGGTTTTTGACTTATTACAATGGCATCATCAAATGCCTTAGGGATATTATGGACGGACATTTGTTAAAATGACATCATGTTAACCCCCAAAAATCTATTCCGTAGTTTTGGATAAAATAATAAACCCATTCTCATTATCTGCTGGAGACAGTGTGTATGTTATTATATTTCCATCCTCCAGCCCTTCAGGACGACCGTTATAGCGCATAATATATGTTACTTTGACATAGGTTTCAGTGCCTTCTTCATAGACTATACAATTATCGAAAATATAATCAATGTCCATAAAATCGGAAACACCGATGTAATAATATCCATCTTGATAGAAACGGGCAGCATATCCTTCTTTCATATCTTCTAAAGAAGGTTTAATATCCGGTAGGTCAATCCCAAAAGTGAGTAAAGCATCTGCCTCTACCGTTTCCAAACTCACTTTTGCTACATACTCGTATCCATAATCCTCACGATATATGTCAGTATGCTCTACGCCTGTACCATTAGTATATAAACAAAAGATAAATTTGTCCCAAAAATCTTCATCCATATCGTCAGGACCACTAAAGTCGTCAATTATAAAGCACATGCGGGACAGAAATTTCTTACCTTGTTCAGTAAGTTTAAAAGTCGTAGAATTTCCGCTTTCCTCTGCTTCAAATTTTTCAAGTTCTGTTTCAGAGTCTTCAATCTCTGTTCCAAATTCTTCAATCTCTGTTTCAATAGCCACATAATGCATTATATTTCCCGACTCGTCCGCCAGATAAAAATTACTGTCCTTATCAGAGCTTATGCTGACAATGTTTTCATAGTCCAACTTGTAAAACGAGAGGCTCTTCAAATGCATATTATATTCAATGTCAGGTGCGGAATTTTGAGGGTTTGACTGTACAATATAATAATACTCTATATCCTTTACTTCAGTTGTCACATATCCACTGACAAATACCTGTCCGTTATTCAGTAAAAAAAGCGCATTTTCCTTACCGGGGCATATGGAGACAATCTTTAATTCTTTCTCATTGTCAGCTTCTATTCCCAGAATACTTTCTATATTTATCTGTTCAAATCTTCCATTATAATCTAAATCTTGCGTATCTATTTTTGTTCCTGCTCTTTGATAATCATGATAAATTATTCTATCGCTATTCCAATACCAAAGTGTATTATCAGTTTTATACATATACATTGTATAATCATCAGCAGAAATCAGACTGATATCATTATTTACTCCCATTTCGTATAAACAATAGAAATAGTTACTTGATGATGGAATATAAGTTATAGCCGAATCATCCCACCAATGGCGAATACATTCATCTCTAAAAGTGGGAAAAATATAGCCTACGATTCCATTATATTCTGTATTCATAAATGAAATCACGTTTCCATTCTTCATTATGAAATAGTGAAACGAATCAGCTCCCATAAATATTTCTTTTACATTTTCTGTCAGTTCAGGATTATTTTCTACTTTCAAAGGTTTAGGCTGCGTAGAATTCTTAACGTACAATCTATATCTATCTTTTCCCCACACAAACAGTTTGCCCGAAGTATCTACTGCAAACGCTCTCACTTTTCCTGCATCTATATCTTTTATCTTTGCCAAACCGCTTAATCTAACAGGTTCATCATAAAATTTTTCAAAATCACCTTCCGATTCAATCATTAAATTCTGATTGCTTCCCCATGCATAAACATCCCCTTCTTCTGTAAGAGCATAGACAGCATCTCCGGCATCTACTATTTTAACGATGCCGCTTAATCCTTCCACGAGTTCGGCATCTTCTTTAGTCTTATCTTCATTCCACTTCCATACTATGCCGTTTTCATCAAGGACATAGTATACATCTTCAAGCCGCACGACATTTCTAATTCCCGCCACGCTTGGCATTTCTTCTATACTTAAAGCCGTAACAGTTTCATCACGGCAGCATATTCCGTAATCTACCACAAAGGTATAAATATTCTCTTTATCGCCATCATACCCCATAAATACCGGCAAATCCACCATTTCCATCCGATGCCTGTTTATGTAAAAAACGCAACATAATAGAAATATTATTCCTATCATGCATATACAAAGTATGGTTTTAATATGCGTTTTTTTCATCATGAATCACCACTTTTGCTCACGCCTTTGTATGTATTACATATTCCTGTTCTCTTAGCACTACGGTTGCCTGCTCGGTAGCCGTATCGTCATAAAACTCTATGCGCAGAGCGCCTTCCGCCAGCTCCCTGTTATGATTAATGCCAATGTTTTTGATGCTGATATCATGCTTAGCAAGCAACATGGCAATAGTCGCAATGGAACCGGGCTTATCGGCAATATCCACGGTAATTACATATTCTGTCTTAATCGGACCGCTGGAAGCATCGATGAACGACTCACGGTAAGCGCGCGCGTCGTCAAAGAACTTATAAAGCATATCGGTATCACCCGAATCGAGCGTTTCCTTAAAATCAAGCAGATTATTAATATATTGATTTAACAAAGAAGAAATATTCTCCGTGTTCGTCAGGCATATTTGCTGCCACATAACAGGCGAAGAAGAAGAAATCCTTGTAATATCCTTAAAGCCTCCGGCGGCAATCATTTTCATTATGCCCTCTTTAGTGTCGCTGTCTTTTACAAAGTTTACCAGACAGGCGGATATTACATGCGGCAGATGGGAAATCGCCGCCGTCACATAATCATGCTGGCTGCATGAAAGCACAAGCGGAATAGCGCCTATCGTCTTTACCAAAGTCTGATAAGCGGAAATTTTCTCAGTAGGCGTAAAGTCAGTAGGCGTTAAGATATAGTATGCGTTTTCAAAAAGCGATGCGCTTGAATTGGCATAGCCAAAACGTTCAGAACCCGCCATAGGGTGGCCGCCGATAAACTGCCCTTCAAGCCCCAGCGCCGCTATATGTTCGTGTATGCCTGTTTTAACGCTTCCTACATCCGTCAATATGGCGTCGGCAGACAGATGTTCCTTCAATCTAAGAAGGTTTTCATCGTTCCGAGATACCGGCGCGCATAAGAATATATAGCTGCACGATTCAAAAGCCTCGTCTATTTCAGAACAGGCTTTCCTGATAACGCCTTCATTTAGCGCAAGTTCCAAAGAAGAGGCGTTAGTGTCATACGCAATAATATATGATTCGGGTATTTTCTCATGAATCGCTTTGGCAATGGAACCGCCAATCAGCCCTAAGCCGATAAATCCGCAAGTAAAATTAGTCATATCGTATTCATCCCTTCGATGATTATACTTTAACGCGTAAATATGCTGCAAGTCAAGCATCATTAAACCATTTTCAGCGTTTCCCACCGTATAACGTTTCTTACTTTATTCACTCCTTAATCGGAAAAACAACCGTCAGAATCCATTTAAAATTCTCAGGAGCATATACGGCATGGGGAATTTTGGCGGGCATGACTAATACCTCCCCTGCCTTTACGATATGTTCCACACCGCCTACCGTAAATCTGCCAGTACCTTCCAGCACATGGACGAAGGCATCTCCCTCGGAATCATGCGCACTGATTTCTTCACCCTTTGAGAAGGCGAACAGGGTAACGCTGACGGCGCCATTCTGCGCCAAAGTCTTGCTGACTACTTGCCCCGGCTGGACGCTAATCTCATCAACCAGCTTTAAAACCTTTTCATGCTCAATGTTTTTGATATAACTCATTTTGAATACC
>JAMPEU010000122.1 GCA_023664865.1 Butyrivibrio sp.
ATCGCGATAATCAGCACCAGCACTCCCATACCGCCTATCCAGTGGGTAAAAAGCCTCCAGAACTGTACGCTTTTGGACAGACATTCCACATCCGTAAGACAGCTTGCCCCCGTCGTCGTCAGCCCTGAAATCGTCTCAAAAAGCGCATCAATAAAGTTCGGAATCTCACCGCTTATAAAAAACGGCAGCGCACTTACAATACTAAGCAGAAACCATGCAAGCGAAACCGTGACGAACCCTTCCCTTGCATAAAAAACCTGACTCTTAGGCTTCCATAATCTTTTTCCTATCTGCGCGATTATAAAACAAGCTGCCATCACTATCGCAAAGGCAAACCCCGCCTTTTCATGATAAGCGACCGCCACCAGACAAGGCAGCGCCAGAAAAACCGCAGCAAACTCAAGTACCCGAAATAATATATATCTTATAATTGAAAAGTTCATATCAATGACCGTGCCTTTCCATAAATGCTATATTTTCATACAGTCAATGCAGTAAATTGCAGACCTATTAAAAATCTACCGATAATTGCAAGGTTACTTCAAAATATCCCTGATATCGTTTAAACCCGTAATAGTAGTAACCACAATTACCATATCTCCCGCCTGTATGACGCTCTGGCCGCCCGGAATACTGATAACTCCCTTGTGGTTAATCGAACAGACAAGGATTTTAGGCTTAATCGGCAAATCCTGAAGCGGTATGCCAATCACGGGAGAATCCGCCTTTACGCTAAATTCAAGCGCCTCTACCTTATTATCGTTCAGACGGTACAACGTCTCAATATTGCTGCCTATGGAATTGTCCATTGCACGGACATATTTAATAATGTTTTCGGCAGTCAGATACTTCGGATAGATAATACTGCCAATGTCCAGACTGTCTATAATTTCATCATATGAAATCCTATGTACAAGCGTAATCAGCTTCGCATTGGAAATGCTTTTCACAAACAAAGAAAGCATGATGTTCTCTTCATCAAAATTCGTCAGGGCGACAAAAGCCTCCATCTGCATAAGCCCTTCCTGCATAAGTAAATCCTTATCAGTACCGTTTCCGTTTATAATCTCAGCTTTAGGCAGCAGCTCGCTCAACTCGTCGCAGCGCGCCTTGTCGATTTCGATAATCTTAATCTTAATGCCGATTGCCGTAAGCAGCTGCGCCAGATAATAAGCCATCTCCCCACCGCCGATAATCATGACGTTTTTGGCTCTTGTAACCGCTGCGCCCAGCTTCTTAAAAAAGCCTAACGTCTTCTGCGGCGTGCCTAAAATCGAAATCTCGTCTTTGGCGCGGATAATAAAATCGCCATTCGGAATATAGGTATCTTCTCCTCGCTCCACCGTGCATACAAGTACATCTGCCTTGAGCTTGCCCGAAATATTTTTAAGCGACTGGTCGCAAAGCATGGAATCCTCTTTTACGCGGTACTTTACGATTTCCACCCTTCCTTTCGTGAAAGCGTCAATCGTAATAGCCGATGGGAACTTTAAGAGCCTTGCCATCTCCTCTGCCGCTGCAAACTCCGGATTAATAATCATGGACAAGCCCAATTCTTCTTTAATATAGTTGATTTCCTTATTGTAAATGGGATTTCTGACTCTGGCTATCGTATGGCAGCCGCCGGCCTTCTTCGCAATCAGACAGCATAAAAGGTTAAGCTCGTCCGAACCCGTAACCGCAATCAGCAGATGCGCATGCTCTACATCCGCTTCCTTTTGCACGGCGAAACTCGCACCGTTACCCACCACGCCCATAGCGTCGTAGCTGTTCACCAGATTCTGCAGCCGCTGGTTTTCTATATCAATAATTGTAATATCATGCCCCTCGGAACTAAGCTGCTCCGTAAGAGCCGCGCCTACGTTTCCGCAGCCCACTATAATAATCTGCATCTGTTTGTACCTTCCTTAACATATACATTTACGGTTCACACCGATACCGCCTTAGTTATTATATTCCTTCTTTTTACAATACGCAATCTCCAAAAAACTAAAAAATTCTTAAATTGGCAACAGTTCAGCCCACAGGTGCAGGGACACATATATTCTCCTTGCAGCACGCTCTCGCTCCGTGAAAAAACGCAGCGGTACTAAGTTCAAAAGCTAAATAGCAGCTTTTTCACTAAGTACCGGCGTTTTTCAAGGACTGCGTCGGAGAATATATGTGTCCCTGCACCTGTGGGCTGAACTGTTGCTAATATTTCCCCTCATAATCCGTCCCGGTTTCTGTCTGAAGCAGCCGCACATACTTATCCGGCTGTTTCTCCATCTTAAGCATCGTATCAAAAGCCCTAAGCAGCATTTTATCCCCATTCTGCTTCATATCGTAATGCCCCCTATCCATCTGCGCCTTAAAGTGATCCATCTGCCACACCATGATATCGACTACCGTATAGCCCGCCACCTTATACTTACACAGAAAATTACTATTTTCCATATAATACACAAACTCATTATAGATGTCCCCAGAATTAATCAGCAAATTCCAGAACCTCTCCAAGAACTCATTATCTTCCCCCGCATACTGACACAAGGCCTGCGCAAAACGCCGCGCCATATCTTGCTTATTCATATTCATTACCTCCTAGTTGTCAGGGTTCAACCTACATGAACAAAATAAGGGGCGACTTACCGCTTTTCAGGCATTGGAGCCCCGTTTTTGTTCATGTTGGTTGAACCTGTTACTTTATATGTTCTGTTTTCCCCCTGTCCCCCATATAAATAAAATAACAAACCTCATATGGTGACTTACCTTGCAAATCATACAGGCGGCAAACAACTTTATCTGGGGAGTCCCACTCTTAATTATCCTTTTGGGAACCCATATATATTTTACATTGAAACTGCATTTTCCACAACGCAGGATTATATATGCAATTAAACTTTCACTTGGCATGGGCGGCGGCGAGGAAGATAAAAACCTCTCTCCGTTCTCAGCCCTTGCCACTACCCTTGCCGCTACCCTCGGAACCGGCAATATCATAGGCGTCTCTACCGCCGTCGCGCTTGGCGGTCCCGGCGCAATCTTCTGGTGCTGGATTACCGGAATCCTCGGCATGGCTACCGCTTACGGCGAATGCTACTTAAGCGTATTATTCCGCTCGAAAAAAACGGACGGCTCTTTTGTCGGCGGTCCGATGTATGTGCTGCGCAATGGTTTACATAACAACAAACTAGGCGCTGTATACGCACTGTGTACGCTTGCCGCAGCCTTCGGCGCCGGCTGCACTACGCAGTCCAACTCCGCCACGCAGGCGGCGACCGCATCATTCCACATATCCCCGCACATTGTAGGCATAGTGCTTGCAGTCCTTACCGGAGTCGTAATCTTAGGCGGGGTAAAAGCAATCGGCAATCTATGTGAGCGCGTAGTTCCTGCCATAAGCTTTGTTTATCTGTTCGGCTGTTTTCTTTTATTATTGTTATACCATAAGCAGCTGCCAAACGCCTGCCTATGGATTATTAAAGACGCTTTTTCCTTCTCTTCCATAATGGGAGGCTTTGCCGGCTCCACCTTACAGCTTGCGCTGCGCTACGGCATAGCCCGCGGGCTTTTTACCAATGAGGCAGGCATCGGCACCTCGGCAATCGCGGCGGCGGCTTCCGGCGTAAACGAGCCGAAACATCAGGCATATGTCTCCATGACCGCGGTATTCTGGGACACGGTAGTAATGTGTCTGGTTACAGGGCTGGTAATCGTATCCAATATGCTCTACGATCCTTCTTCCATACAAAACGTACCCTCGACCGGCTTGACTTCGGCGGCGTTTGCGCATCTTCCTTATATAGGCGATGCCTTTTTATCGGTTTCACTGATTGCCTTTGCCGTCACCACCCTTATCGGCTGGTCTTATTTTGGTGAAAAAGCAACGGAATACCTTGTTGGAAGTAAAGGTATTCCGTGTTATAAACTGCTCTATATTCTGATGATATATATCGGCGCAATCGTTCCCATGAACCTTGTCTGGGAATGTACCGACCTAATCAACGGCATTATGGTTATCCCTAACGTGCTTGCGCTTTATCTTCTAAGGCGGCATATTAAGGCGTAGAGACGTTTACTGCTCACGAATAATTGCAAGATTCCAAAAATCTATTTACAAAATCTCTTATAGCTGATATATTAAATTAAGTGAAAATCATTTGTGG
>JAMPEU010000123.1 GCA_023664865.1 Butyrivibrio sp.
TTTTACATCACATTTTTTGATTAACTTTTTATGATTTTTGTATACTTTTTTCGTTTTTTTTAGTATAATTATTCAAAATATAGTTTTTATCTCAATATTTTAAATCGGAGGAATAAAATGAACTACGAAAATGAAAGATACCGCGTCATGAAAAGCCAAATTGAAAGTTTCTATTTAATACCTGTAGATAAAATCGTCGATTCCATCACCGAAAAAATTTCCGACGTGGAAATGGAAACTTCCTTATTATTGGAAACCATTTTCCAGTCTGTTTTTAATGGGACTCTTCTTTATAATGATTTTCTTGCTCCCGATACCATGAATACCTTTTTTAACGAAAATATACATCACGAAGGAATTAGGGGCATTCAGCAGTTATTATATATTGCGCTTCAGAATAACTGTATTCTGAATGCCTTTTTTAATGAACTTGCTTTCAAATCACTGGATTTCAAAAAACCGAATTCCGAAGAGCCGGATTCTAAAATTACCGCGGCAAAAGAACCAAGCATTACAAAACTTATTTTTGACACTGTCAATAAACAAATTGGATATAGCAATCTTCCCGGCGAAGCCCGCTCACAATTTTTTGAAAGCAGGAACAGGGCGTTTAAACCAATTATGGAAAGCTCTGAAATGAGTTATGCTGCCGATATTTTAAAATCATTGAATAATGCAGCAGACAAAACTCCAAGTGCCCTGCCTGTAACTACCTCTCTGTACTTAGCCCCCACCGCTAATTTTTTGTTCACCCATGATAACTGTGTAAAATTCAGCCGCTTACTTAGGGATAACAGGGATATAATTAAAAAATACAATCAAATATGGACTGATTACTCACCATGCAAGGCACAATATATCTCCAATATAGATAAATTAATATTTGAATCTGAAATAAATGCTGTATTTGGGTTTAATTTTTTTAACTCCATATCTGCATATATTGAAAGTATCCATGAACTTCCCCTATCTGCCGGGAAATCAGTAAAGGATTTAGAAGGACATCCATTCCTCAATATAATTTTGCAGGCTGCCAACCTCTCTATGTTCTTTAATAAAGAATTATTTCTCAAATATGCCTGCTGCGCTTTTTTGAATTCACCGCAAACCGATTTTACTTATTTTGAAGAATCCGCCAATGCTGTTATAACAAAAATATCACATAATCTTTCAAACCAGCAGCAGGTTCTAAACGGCTTAAATTTAATGCGCAGGTTTTTTCAGATTTTGGACTCTGTAACATTACCCTTGCTGTTTTCACTCTGGGAAGTTGTCATCTATGAACTTAACACTAAAGGAAACCTTCCTATAATCGGCATGGATACATATGAAAAATATTTATCAGAGAATTATGCTTCTATCAGTTATAGTTACTGCCATTTACCAGATGCGGTTATCCATGAATTAGGCGACCACCGCTTTACATTTAATAATAGAATCAATAATGCACTCATTAAAGGTTACGCTGCAGAATATCCCTATACCTACACTGAAACAATCTATAAAGATAAAAAAGTGCAATGTATCATTCCAGCAGATGTTTCCAAATATACATCAGAATCAATTAACTATCTGCTTAAATCATACTGCGATATTCGCCCCTTGAAAGAGAAACGTGCCCCACTCTTTTTCTGCAGTCGTGGTGAGTTAGCAGGCTACAGCCCATTATCAAAACTTATTTCTTCCCTTTTATATGCCGAAAATTCTTCTGGTAATCAGGCAGCAAGGGAAAAGGAAGTTTTTTTAAAAAAACGCCAGAGAAACCTATACGAATATCTATCCTATATAGAATAACCTGTCGTGGATATCATATATCCACCATTCCACCAAATCCACCTGCCTGCAATCATATATTTGACGCTACAATATACGCTTTATATGCGGTGGAATAGGTGGAATGGTGGAATCAGCCCCTAATCAGTCTCTTCATTCTCATTCAGTACCGCTATCACAACCGAGAGAACCCCGATGACCACAGCCTTTAATATCTGCTCCATCAATACACCGCCTTTCCAAGTATTTTTTTAACAGGATGGGAAATTATTTCCCACCCTGCGTTATGCTGTATACTCCCCATACTCCCATCATGCACATATCCTGATTTCGTCCGCCTGACCGTCATAATAATAGCAATGGTCTGAAAGCTGCTCCTCTGTAATTACCTGTGTTTTGTTTACGTCTTCCACCATGTTATCGAATATCTCCCTGTCTGCTATATTATCCGCCAGAACAAAAATTGTTTCATGGATAGACGACGGCAGGATAAAGAAATTATGTCCTTTGGCAAACTCCCGCACCAGTTTCTTATTTAATATTCCGGCTGCTCCGTAAGATTTTATTTTATTGGTAAGGACATACATTTTTGCCCGCATGTCTTCCATTTCAAATTCTTCATTGTACATATCACAGTCTGTAGTATTTTCTGCCGCATTTTCTTCCGTCCGTAACTTTCCGCGTATAAGGCTTTGCATGTCTGTAAAGCTGTAACCGTCTTTTGCAAGGTTTTCCATTGCCTGTGCGTGGAGCTGGCTGCCTTCTATATTGTAATACTGCAGCATCGCCCTGCTTATCCTTATGCTTCCAATGTTCTCCCCTTTAATGCCGTCTATCCGTATGGTGTATGCCACGGACAAATCAAGCATTGTGGTTGATACAAGGCCTTCAAGCATTTCCCTATTCTTATCCGTGGACAGCAGTACCGGGTATATCCTGTCCTTAATGGCGTCCCATTCTGTGAGGTGGCTGGTAAATTCCACGATATCCCCTGTGGCTTCGTATTCCTTACATTTCCTGCCTATTTCTTCTGCACATTCCTGTATGTCCATGCTGCCGTTTCTGTACTCTCCATACAGTCCGTCTATCCTGATGACAGGTGCGGCAGTCTGCCCCGTCTCCTTCATTATTATATATATCCCGTCATAGGACTGTCCGTTGTTTCTCTTTACAGTATGGATTCCCACTTCTGTATTTTCTCCGTATTCTTCCTTAAGCCTTCTTGTTAATTCCTTTTTAAATTCTTCATATTCCATGAATCTCTCTCCTTCTTTTTAATCTGCATATTTACGCCGCTTTTGTTTTGGTCTTGGAAAGAGCCGCCATGACTTTTCCGTACAGTTCTTCGCTCATTGCCTCCGGTTCCTGTATCCGGTATCTTTCCCGTACGGTTTCTATGGCTACCCCGGTCCTTTTTAATTCTTCTCTCAGGCTGCTCAACTGTTTTTCCGAAATAGAAGGCTGCGGCGTTTCAGCCTTCTTTTCTTTGGCTGCCGCTTCTTTCCCGTCTTTTATCCGATACGAAAAAACAGGTCGGTTCTTCTCATTGACAATGGTAAGTTCCGTGATTTCCCTGTCCTTTCCATATTCTATTGACTGGACTTCAAAATGCTCATTACAGAAATAACGGCTTTCTTTTTGCTGAATATTTGCTTTGTCTGCGGAAATCCAGATAAAAGGGGCTGTATACAGTTCCCTTCCTATCCCCCAGTTGAAGCAGGCCCTTTTAAAGGAGTCTGATGCAAGGGATTTCTCTTTTTCCGCATATCCGGTAGTGCCGACGTCCTGTTTGGCTATCCATTCACCGGACTCTTTATCAAGGATTTCAACCGTGCAGTAGAGGCTTCCGCCTATGCACTGGTGGCTCCTCTTCCAGCCGAACGCGCCGAAGGTTTCATCTAATATTTTCTGGTCTACCCTTGCATCCTTATATAGAAGGAGGCTTAATCCTTTGCCATTTACCATTGCCACGCGACATTCAATTTCATTCGCCTTAAGCAGTCGTACAGGGTTGTTTTTCATGTATTCCTTCCTTTCCGCATGATTTTTACAGCCAGTCATTTTGCCGGCTGTAAAAATTATGCTGCAAAAATTATGCTGCAAAAATTATGTTGTAAAAATTATTCTGTAAAAATTATGCCGTAAAAATCATGCCGCCTTAATCTGGAAGCGGCGCGTGGTGGATACCTTTGCATAGTCCTTATAGATTTGCGGCTCCTCTTCCTTAATCCTTTTAGCGTCTAATCTGGTTGTTTCTATGTTGCTCCACGATATCCGGTATCTGCCGCTTTCGGCATATTCCGACTCTTTCATGCAGAGTTTTATTTCCTGCTCTA
>JAMPEU010000124.1 GCA_023664865.1 Butyrivibrio sp.
GATATGACATATACCTTGACTACAACACAAGGAAGTATTACGCGTCAGACTGCATGTGATAATAAGCTGCCAAGGCAGTTATTATAAAAACCAAAAAATAAAAGGGAAAAATGGAGGAAAAGAAAATGAAAGTAACAGTAGTAGGGGTAAGGAAAGGCACATCTAAAAACGGCAGGAACTTCTGCCAGTATTTCGTGACAAAACCGTTCAGCGATTATGACATGACAAACGGCGACTGTTCAGGCTTCCAGACGGCAAGCGAGTTTTCATACAAGGACTATAACCTTAAAGTCGGGGACGTGTGCGACTTCCAGTATGAGCCGGGATTTGAAGGGCGCGCGACATTAAGCGATGTAGTGGTGCTCATACCTAACGACAAAAAAGACGAAGTAAAAGCAGCGGCAAAATAACGGGGGTATCGTATGAACACACTGTTTATCATATCGCTTATAGTCATATTCATCATCTACCTGAACCGCAGGAAGATATCCGTGCTTATGACAAAGGACAGGACGGGGCGCAGCGGAAATCAGACAGGACAGAAAGAACCTGAAAATGAGTCCTGCAAGTCAACGTTTTATAAGATACTCGCATACAACGCCAAAGACTTTGAGACAACAAAAGATTTGGAAGACGCAATGGACTTAAGGCTTGAACGCTGCATCTCCGGGCTTGCAAAGCAGGGGCACCACGCGGAAGTTGAAGTATATTCCGGCGGGTTTGTCATAGTGTACCTTGTTAAATACAGCTGCTAAGGGGTGGGACAATGGACGAGTCAAACATGATTACAGAAACGGAAGAAACGCAGGAAACAGTGACGGAAGAAATACAGGAAACGGAGCAAACACTGGAAGAAATACCGGAAACCGAACAGACACTGGAAGAAATGCAGGAAACCGAACCGGCAGCGGAAGAAATGCAGGAAACGGAACAGGCGCAGGAAGAAACCGCCATGCCTGATATGACTGTGGAAGCTGAAACGGAAGCGGAAACAGAAACGGAGCCGGATATATTTGAAAAAATCGACATGATATACGAGACGTCGGTTGCAAGTGTCGCTGAACAATCCCTAATCCCCGTGCCGATAGGGGGCTACCGTGACTGGACATACCAGATAACGGTACAGTATAAGGTCTACCCATACGGCGCGGGCTATTACATTAACGTAACACAGACATGCTCAGAGCCGGAAGATTTTGAAGAATGGTACAGCCATAACGCCTCTCTGGTTAATGACACCCTGAAAGACTTCTACATAGTGTCAATAACCGACGACAACGGAAAAGAAGTCTACAATTACGAGACGTCAAGCGGCGAGCCTGAGACTCCGGAAACGCCTGTAACACCTTCCTATGATTATACGGAACTGCTTGAGTCCATCAGGGAAGAAGTAATGGTTATGAACGAGACACAGACGGCATACTGTCTTGACATGAATGTGAAGCTTGAAGAGTATGCAGAACTGCAGACGGTAACGGCTTCATGCAGCCTTGTGATGTGCGTCGTGCTCTCCGCCGTGCTGGGCGGAATTGCAGTCAGGGGATTGTTTTCAAGGTTTAAGTAGGTGGTCTATATGGAACGGATAATTGAATTTTTAGAACTGAACCTGAGCTATATGCTGGCGTCGGGGTTCGGCGCGGGAGTCTTCATCGTGGGGATGTCCCTGTTGATAAGCTACATGGTGGGAAAGGTTCAGGAATTTTTCAGCAGTTAAGTGCCAGTCATCAGGTATCTGCCTGTTGATATAAACGCGCGTATCCTAGGAAAGGGGGAAAACACTATGCCTTTATCTTTACTCGAAGCGGGAGCAGAGGCGGCATCTACCGCCATTGACTTCACTGATGCGTTTACGTCAAGCGTAACCGGCATTCAGGCTGACTTTGTGAAGTATGCGCTTATAGCGATCCCGGTAGGGCTTGCAATCTGGGCAGCACCGCAGGTCATAAAGCTTGTAAAGACTTTCTTCAAGTCTCTTACACACTAACAATACGCCGGGGGCAAGTCCCCCGGTTGTTAAAAACAAATGCAAAAAAAGCATAAAAACGAGCAAAATTTGCATAAAAACAAGGATTTATGAACTTAACTAAATAATGGAAACTTGCTATACTTCCCTTGTGGGGGTGGTATGATGTTATTATCGGCAGAAATGGAGCCTCGATTGTTTAATCTTGATTTACAACTAATAAGTGATGCGGTATTATCTATAATAGCAGTTATCTTGTTAATTTTTTTAGCATTAGGCATAACTACTGTTATAAGATTATTAATCAAAGTTCTCCGTAAAATGCTATGAAGCAAGTTTTCTTGCTTCTTTTTTTATGGGGTGCTACAATGAAAAAATTCAAAAAATATATATCTCTTATTATGTCTGTTTCGATTATATTTGGTTGTTTTTTTCAATCGTCTCTTATAGCTTATGCTACCAGCAGTGGCGTTCACCCAGACCAATCAAAACCTATTATTAATCAACTTGTCGAAGGCACAAAATATGTATGGCCTTATTTGGCGGGACAAGTTGGCGCTCTCTATAATGGAGATTTTGAAAGTTTTTTAAGAAATAAAGCTTCTTGGGATGATTATTGGAACTATGACAATATTTCTTATGATGAAGAAACAGAAGAAATTCAATTTTCCGCAGACCTAGTCTCCTACATCAAGCAAGCCCTCACGGAGTACGAGCAGGAAACCAACGGTTATTACATACTCTCCACCCCCTCGGTAATGGAGTTAGATCCGACTAAATTTACTAATAGAAATTTGTATATTTCACTTGTAAATATGATTAATGAATGTGGTATTGTTGTATACGGAATTAACCAAGGCAATACTTATTTACAATTAAATATAGGTGATGGTTCAAGCTTGATAGACGGCACTTATAGTGTCGCTTTCCAAAGTGCTTCTGCTAATCCTTTAGATACTTCTTTGTCTCGTTTTCCTTTATATGTTTATGATTCTGATTGGAAAAGATATAGTTTTATAAATTGTAGTTTTATAGATTTTTCCAGTAGTAGCAATGATAATAAAATATTTTCTGAGATACCCGAAGATGATAAGTATACATATGGTGTTGACAATTTTGGCAACTCATACCGTAGAGGTGTTACTTTATATTTTCCCGGTCTTACAACTGAATATAGAAAATATTGTGACTCTTACACTATGATTATCAGCAAGGACGGCTGCCGTATGCGTGTATTCAAGTCCGAAAATGCAATGAAGCTTTACGACGCAGGCAAGCGCGCCGTATACTTCACGCCGGACTTCTACGATAAGGAACCTCAGGAAATAGTCGTAAAGTTCGACGACTTGGAAAGATACCTGAACACAGATTATGATAAGTATTTTAAGGAAATCCATGACGCCATCATGGAGCAGGGCGGCAACCTCTCGGAAGATGTTATTGAAAAGATGACCGCTGACATCTTAGGCAAGCTTGACTATAATAACAGCCTTACGGAAGAAGGCAACCAGATATCTTCCTACTGGCTGGAACGCATATACAAGGAACTTGTGGCGATAGATGAGATGATGGCTGCCAAGCTCGACTCAATCATTGAGTACCTGAAGAAGATAAGGAACTGGACGGTCGCGGATACAATCATAGACGGCGTGGACGCTGTCGCCGACGTGGTATCCCTGATAGCCGGGATACTGGAAGACGTTGACGAGGGTGTTGGTTCTGCCGTTTCTACTCTTCTGGGCGCGCTCGATGAGGGGGCTTCCCTGCTGTCCGAAAAGTTCCCTTTCTCTATCCCGTGGGACCTGCTTTTCTTCGTGACGCTGCTTGCGCATGAGCCGGAAGTGCCGTATTTTGAAGTGCCTATTGACTTTACCATAAGCGCATTGGGCATTGATGTGCATTATGACTTCGTCATTGATTTCAGCAGCTTCCAATACTTATCGGACATATCAAGGACCATCTTGAGCATGACGTACTGTGTGGGGCTCTTCAAATTCACGTCTAACGCCGTTGCCGCAAAAAAGGAGGATTGACATGATAGACATAATAAAGACGTTCTTATCCAAGATATACGAC
>JAMPEU010000125.1 GCA_023664865.1 Butyrivibrio sp.
AAAGCAGCTTGATGCAATTATCGGGCGCATAGAAATGAATGTTTCAAATAATTATAAGGATGCCGCGCAGCTTAATTTAAAGGAGTTCGAGGCGGCGCTTGAGAAACTTGAAGAGGCAGGCGAATTAAATTTGAAGCAGAAGGAATATTATAGGGAAAGACTCTCGGCGTTTAAGGAGCAGATGAAAAACTTTACGCATAAAGACCAGAAACCGACATGGGTATAGAGATACGCATAACGAGAAAGGAACAGGGTTATCAAAATGAGCTTTGATTTAAAAAAGGACGGAAAGAGAATAATTATAATCTGTCTGGCGTCAGTTATAATGGCGGTAAATACGAAAACTTTTGTCAGAACGGGAGGTCTGTATCCGGGCGGCGTCATGGGGATGACGCTTCTGATACAGGGGATATTTGAAAAATTTCTACAGATAACTATCCCATATACTGCGGTCAACTTATTGTTGAATATGGTCCCTATCTATATAGGTTTCCGCTTTATAGGCAAGAAGTTCACGCTTTATTCCTGTTTGATGATAGTCTTAAACGGCGTGCTGACTGATATCATACCGGGAGTGGTTATCACATACGACACGCTGCTTATAAGCATTTTCGGCGGAATGATAAGCGGATTTGCCATCAGCTTGTGCCTGATGGTGGATGCGACGTCGGGCGGAACGGATTTTCTTGCTATCTATCTGTCGGAGAAAAAAGGCGTTGACTCGTGGAATTTCGTGCTGGGGATAAATATTGTCATCCTTTCTGTCGCAGGCATTTTATTTGGCTGGGACAAGGCTCTGTATTCAATTATTTTCCAGTATGTATCCACGCAGGTTTTGCACATGCTTTATACTAAATATCAGAAACAGACTTTATTTATCGTAACCAATAGGGCGAAGGAAGTCTGCAAGGCTATCAATGATGTGAGCAACCACGGTTCTACGATTCTGGAAGGTGAGGGCTCTTATGAGCATCAGGAGAGGGATATCGTATATTCCGTGGTATCCAAAGAAGAAGGCAAGGCGGTAATAAAAGCCGTTAAGGAAGCCGATCCGGAGGCGTTTGTAAATGCCATCAGGACTGAGGAACTTTCAGGACGGTTTTATCAAAGACCGACCGAATGAGTCAATAATGGGGTAAATTAATGGAAAAAGTAACCAATGAAAAAATTGAGGCGGTCTGGAAAGCCTATTATAAGGCGTTTTTGGAGATGCCTTATGATAAAAGGAAGAAGTTTATCAAAAGCTGCGAACATAATATCTCGCAGCTTGAGCGTCGTATTGCCAGAAAGAATAAATTAGAGGCGCACCAGATTTTGAATGATATGCGGGAACTGCACAAGAGGGCAGCTGATATCGGCTATACGGTATCCAATAGGGACAACCATCTATATAAAAGATATATGCGTGCAATGAGAAGGCTGATACAGTTGGATATCGGATTTTTACATATGATGGCGCCTTCCGCCGCTGCTGAAGAAATCGTGAAGATGGACAGCGCCTATAAGCTGCTGCGTGAGAAATCGTTGTACGAGATATATAAAGACGATTATATGCAGTTTATGGTGGGGAAAAGGATAGAAGAGTTGATGGAGGCGGAGCCGGAGAAACAGTATCCGGAGGCGCGTGGAATGCATAGGCACTTTATTCTGCATATCGGCGCGACCAACAGCGGCAAGACATATCAGGCATTGCAGCGTCTTAAACAGGCTTATCAGGGGATTTACTTAGGACCTTTGCGTCTGTTGGCGCTTGAAGTCTACGATACCATGAGCGCGGCGGGCGTGCCGTGCAGCATGATTACGGGAGAAGAAAAGATTGTGACGCGCGGGGCGTTCTGTCAGGCATCCACGATAGAAGTTTTGGACTTAAAAGAAGTTTATGACATTGCCGTCATAGACGAAGCACAGATGCTGAATGATGAGAACAGGGGCGGTTTCTGGACAAGGGCGATTCTGGGAATCCGCGCGCAGGAAATTCATATCTGCGCATCTCCGACAGCTGAGAAATTGATAATTAAGATGATTGAACGCTGCGGGGACGATTATGACACGGTTTATCATGAGCGCAATACGGAATTGAAATTCTTACAGGACAGATATGATATAAATAAAGATGTGGAAAAGGGAGACGCGCTTATAACCTTTTCCAAGAAAAACGTGCTTGCGATAGCGGCGGCGCTAGAGGCAAAAGGCATAAGGGCAAGCGTTATTTACGGAAATCTGCCGCCTAAGACCAGAAGGGAGCAGGTGCAGCTTTTTGCGGAAGGATTTAACGAAGTCGTGGTCGCCACGGACGCTATCGGTATGGGCATAAATCTCCCGATACGCAGAATCGTGTTTATGAATACGATTAAATTCGACGGCACTTCCAAACGCCGTATCAACGCGGAAGAGGTAAGGCAGATAGCGGGCAGGGCGGGGCGATACGGCTATTATGACATCGGATATGTGCAGTCAACGGCGGAGATGGGGTATATTGATAAGAAGTTAAAGGAGCCGTTTTATCCGCTGAAAAAGGCAAGAATCGGATTTCCGGAAGTGCTGCTTGATATCAACATGGAGTTGGACGAGATTATTGAAGTCTGGGAAAACGCAGGCGGCACGCAGTTATACGATAAAATATCCATGGCGGAAAGCATAAGTAAATACCGCTGGTTGAAAAACTACAGGAAAGCGCAGGAGTGCATGAAAGATAAGAAACTTCTGCTTTCCCTGATTACATGCCCGTTTGACGCAGGGGATAAGGAAGTGGTCAGACTGTGGCTTAAGTATTGTGAAAATCCCGATAAGGAACAGGAATGTCCGCCTTATCCTGTGGATGCCAAACTGGAAGAATTGGAGTCTTATTATAAGAAACTCGATTTGTACAGCCAGTTTGCAGGGAGGATGGGCTGGCTTACGGACAGGGACGCGCTGGACGCCAACCGCGAGGCGGCGCAGCGCGCAATCGGCGTGCTTTTAAAAGAAGATAAGCAGCAGTTTGAGAGGAAGTGTATGATTTGCGGGAGGACTTTGGCGTGGAATTATCCGTATAGGGTGTGTGAGGATTGTTTTATGTTGGAGGAGTAGGGGCAGATTGGGGCAGATTGGATGCGGCATGGACTCATATGCTCACTGAAAAGGTGCGCTCTCGCTCCGTGTAAAATCGCAGCGGTACTAAGCTCAAAAGCCGCTTATGCGTCTTTTTCGCTAAGTACCGGCGTTTTACAAGGACCTTTTCAGTGAGCATATGAGTCCATGCCGCCCAAGACTGTGAATAAAAGCTTGCAAATAGAAGACTGTGAATAAAGGGTAGTGGGTAGTAAATATAAAAGGCGAGATTATAAAAAATGAGATTAGCAAGGCTGAAATTAGTAAAGATGAAATTATCAGGGAAGGAATTATGGTTAGGACTTATATTGTAAATATACGGCAGTTTGACGATGCGGCGGTTTATGAAGAAATGCTTGAAGGTATCTCGCCTTTTCGATTAGGTAAGATAGATAAGCTTAAGAATGAGAATGATAAAAAGCGTAGTCTGGGCGCGGCTGTGGCGTTGGATAGGGCGCTTGGCGGTTATGGGCTTAGGGAAGGCACGATGGAGTATGGGCTTAGTGAGAAGGGGAAGCCTTTTTTTAGGGATTATCCTGAAATACATTTCTCAGTTTCACATTCTAAGGATTATGCGCTGTGCAGTATTGGGGATGTGGAAGTCGGCAGCGATATTGAATGGGTTAGAGATGGCAAGAAAAACGTCGCAGAACGCTTTTTTGCGGAAGAAGAGCTTAAATGGGTTGAAGGAGCGGTAAATGATATAGATAAGGACAGTAGGTTGTTTCAAATCTGGACAATGAAGGAGAGTTTCCTTAAGGTGACGGGGCTTGGCATGTCTCTGCCGCTTACAGATTTTGCGGTTATTATCGGTAGTGATAATAAGAAGAATGGGGAAATATCCTTGCGCCAGAAGGTAGATGATAAAGTATATCATATAAAGGAATATGCTCTGCCTAAAGTTTTTAACGAGCAGACAGAATATAAAATCGCCGTGTGCAGTACGGG
>JAMPEU010000126.1 GCA_023664865.1 Butyrivibrio sp.
TTGTATACAGTATGCCTTCCATACCTGACAGAACCGGATATATAATAGGGGAGAGTAAAGAAAACCCTGTTCCGCAGATGGTTTACTGTGGGAAGAAGCTTAAAGGGATTGGGGCAGACATAATAGCGGTTCCCTGCATAACTGCGCATTATTTTCATGAGGAATTGGAAGAAAAAATCGGACTTCCTATTATAAATGCAATAGAAGAGACCGCGTTGTGCCTTGAAGAGGAAAAAGTAAGCAAAGTAGGAATCATGGCGACGGACGGCACCATAAAGAGCGGACTGTTTCAAAGGACTCTTGAGAAGCGGGGAATTGAAGTCGTACTGCCGGATATAGATAATCAAAAGAAGGTTATGAGTATCATTTATGATGAGGTAAAGGCGGGAAAAAGAATAGATATGGCGCGTTTTTATCAGGTATCCGATATGCTCGCTAAGCAGGACGCTGAGACGGTGCTGCTTGCATGCACTGAATTGTCTTTGATTAAGCGGGACAATGTTCTTAACGGAACTTATCTGGACGTAATGGAAGTGCTGGCAAGAAAGGCGGTTCAGCGCTGCAACCGCGTGCGCGCGGAATATGATACCCTTCTTACAAAAAGTGAGAACGTGCCGCAAGGGTAAACATATGCGCTTTTGCCGTCTGGGGGCTGAACCGTTATTTAGTCAGTGGCTGCAAACGAAGTGCATATTGACAAATTGCGCTATTTGTATTAAAGTACATAGGGTTATAAAAAGTAGGAATTGCAGGAAATTATTGGAGAGTATTCTGTATGGGCTCTAAAAAAGGGAAAAAGAGAAAAAAAGGAAAAAATGCCGAATATCTTAATAATAAGAAAAATATAGAAGAACGTGGATACCATGAAGCTAAAAAAGATATTAAAGATAACGGATACCCTGGAGCGACAGAAGATATTGCAGACGGCGGATATCTTGATGAAGAAGATGCAGAGGATATAGGATATTTTGACGAAGAGGATGTTGAAGACGGAGACAGCGGGTATCTTGACGAAGAAGATGTTGAAGGCGGAGACAGCGGGTATCTTGACGAAGAAGATGCCGAGGACGGAGACGGCGGATACCTTGATGAAGAAGATGCCGAGGACGGAGACGGCGGATACCTTGACGAAGAAGATGCCGAGGACGGAGACAGCGGATACCTTGATGAAGAAGATGCCGAGGACGGAGACGGCGGATACCTTGACGAAGAAGATGTTGAAGACGCAGGATACCTTGATGAAGAAGATGTTGAAGATAACGGATATCTTGATGATGATTATGATGAATTTGAAGATAGCGCAGATGGCGGTTATGACGAAATGAAAGGCAAAATAACCGAAGACTACGGTAAAGCAGAAGATAAAACAGATGAGACTGGTGACGAAATGGAAGCCGTAACAAAGAACACTGACGATGATGTCATAGAACAGGAAACCGATGAAGAGGCAGGCAGACGCAAGAGGAGAAGGCATAAAAGAATTGTAATGACACTATTGTCATTTTTGACGCTTGCCGTGGCATTTATAGCAGGAAGTATTTATTATATAAGCAGCCTTGCATATGGGGTGTGCAGGGTTGAGGCAGGGGTCGGGGTTTCTGCGTCTGATTTTATGAAAAATTCCGATGAAAACGCATTTTTTACTGTAAACAGCCAGCCGTTCGATATAGCGGAGCCGGGCGAGTATAAGGTAAAAGTAAAGAGCGGTTTGTTTATTCATTGGTGTAAACTGATAATAGAAGATACGATTGCGCCGCAGGCGACTCCGGTGAATGTGGTGCTGGAATTGGGGGAAAACTGCGATGCGGATATGTTTGTGACAGATGTGTCAGATGCTACGCAGACTAAGGCTTCCTATGTTGAAATACCTGATTTTTCAAAAGCAGGCAGTCAGATTGTCAGGGTAACTCTGACCGATAAGGGAAACAACCAGTCGATATATGATGTAGAACTGTTTATTTCACCCGTGTTTACAGATGTAATGGTAGAGGCGGGAAGCGAAGCTCCTGCGATTGAAAGCTTTGTTATTGCGGCGGACGACGTTTCGTTTGTGACGCCGATAGATAACCTTGATTATACGAAGGTGGGAGACTATGAGGTATCAATAAATGCGGACGGGCAGGATTATAAATCCATGCTGCACGTTATAGATACGACGGCTCCCGAAGTAGAAGTGCAAAATCTTGAAAGGTATGCGCTTGCACCTGTAAGCGCAGATGATTTTACCGTTTCAATAAATGATATTACGCAGGTATCTGCGGCATTTGCAGTTGAACCGGACTTATCGCGTATAGGCACGCAGGACTTGGAAATAGTATATACCGATGAGGGAAATAATGATATAGTAAAGCAGGTGGAACTTACGCTTATAGAGGATACTGAACCTCCTGTTATCGAAGGGGCGGTAGATTTAGAAATATCCATAGGCGACAGTGTTTCATATAGAAAAGATGTTACTGTTACCGACAACTGTCCCGATGGTCTGCTTATGACGGTGGATACATCACAGGTAGACCTGAATAGGGAAGGCATCTATCCCGTGACTTATACGGCTACGGATTTAGCGGGAAACATATGTGAAGTGACGGTTAATCTTATCGTAGCACCAAAGGTATATGATATAAATGAAGTATATGCAGCTGCGGATGCTGTGCTTGCCAAAATTATCACTCCCGAAATGACGCAGCTTGAGCAGGCGAGGGCGATTTTTGACTATGTTACCAAACACGTCGGATATATCAATGATTCCGCGAAGGAAGACTGGGTAAGGGGCGCGTATGAAGGCTTGATATACGGTAAAGGAGACTGTTATGTATACGCCTGTACGTCGAAAGTGCTTTTGACAAGGGCAGGCATTGTCAATATGGATATTGAGAAGATTCCTGCCAAGACGCTTCATTATTGGAACCTGGTGGACATCGGGGGCGGCTGGTATCACTTTGATACTACGCCCAGAAAAGACCATCCTGTTATATTTATGTGGAGCGATGCACAGTTGATGGATTATTCGGAGAAGCACAATAAATCCCACAACTACGACCACTCTTTATACCCAGTGGTTAATTAAGTGATAACCAGAGTTTAGTCTAAATGAATAAAATAAGGAGCGACTTACCGCTTCTCAGGCATGGAGCTCCGTTTTTATTCATTTAGATTAAACTTGTGACAGTAATATGACTTTAAACGAACGGAGGAATAACATGAAAAAAACAACAGCAATAATATTAACAGCTTCATTGCTTTTATTATCGGGCTGCGGGAGCAACGGCGGTGAGAGGGTAATCGAAGGCGACGTACAGACGATTGAGTCAGACAATGCGCAGACGCAAGGAACAGACACATCTGCAGCTGATACAGGTTCGTCTGATGTAAAAGAAGATGCACAGACTGAAAGCGGGCAGACGCCGGCGGCTGTAAAAGGTTATGTGTTCAGTTATAACGGCGTATCCGTTACGATGGACGCAGAGGCAGCGCCCATAATCGAGGCTCTTGGCGAGCCGGCTTCATATTTCGAGGCGGCAAGCTGTGCTTTTGAAGGCCTGGATAAGATGTATACCTATAACGGCTTTGAACTTGATACTTATCCTACGAATGATGCGGATTATGTATCTGCTCTTATTTTAAAAGATGATTCCGTATCTACGGCGGAGGGCGTCTGCATAGGGGATTCGCTTGAAAAGATGCAGCAGACGTATGGAGACGGCGAAGCAAGCGGCGGAATGACAGTCTATGCCAAGGACGGCATGAAGCTCTGCTTTATCCTGCAGGAAGATGAAATCGTGGCAATTGAGTACAGGTCTACTGTATTGGAAGAAAACGGAGCAGGCAACTGATTTGTCTTTAGGCAGTTTAGCAGATTAAGTAAGAATGGGGATTATCATGTATAATAACGTCTTAAAATACCTTAATCATATAGTGGAGGAAAAGCCAGATAAGACGGCTTTTTCTGACGGCAGTCAGTCCTTAAGCTTTAAGGAAGTGTATTCTTTAAGCCGCAGTATCGGCAG
>JAMPEU010000127.1 GCA_023664865.1 Butyrivibrio sp.
AAATAATTATGCACGTGCAGAAAACTCAAGTCAGCAGTAGCAAGCGAAATACCAAGAAAAATATATTCTGTTTTTGTATACTTTGTAACAACCACCTTGCACATAAGCAGCACTGCAGCAAGCTGGAACATCCTCCCTGAATATATGACAGAAACAGATGTCGCGCTTACATAATCCACAAATAATATCAGAAGAAATGCTATATAAAACGCTGCAATTCCCGGCTTTCTTAGTTTTTCACGTATCCTGGCCATTATCTCTCCCTGACGATTTTTCCATCGTCCACATCATAAATTATATCACACTGCTCAATAGTCCTTAATCTGTGTGCAATGATTATCATGGTCTTCCTTCCCTTGAACTGCTCTATGGCTTCCATAATAGCCGTCTCCGTATTATTATCCAACGCCGAAGTAGCCTCGTCGAAAATAAGTATCTCAGGATCATGATATAACGCTCGCGCTATACCCAGGCGCTGTTTCTGCCCGCCGGAAATGCGTACCCCCTGTTCGCCGACTTCAGTTTCCAGTTTATCCGGCAGGCCATTTACAAATTCTTCCATCTGCGCTTCCCTAAGCACTTCCCAGACCCTTGCCTCGTCAATATCTTCCTCTTCCACACCAAACGCTATATTCATTTTAATGGTTGCATCTGTAAGATAAGCGTTTTGCGGAATATATCCAATATGTGACAGCCAATTTTGTTTATGCTGCAGTACATCCTGTCCATTACATAAAATTGTACCTTCCTGAATCTGCAAAAGCCCCAGCATAATATCCACAACCGTTGTTTTCCCCGCACCTGAGGGTCCCTTAATTCCGATAGAGCTTCCTAAAGGCAGTTCCATATCCGCTTTATCCAAAATTTTCTTATCCGTATTAGGATAGGCAAATGTAATACCGTTTAGCACAATACCGCCTTTTAAAGTAAATTCTGTATCTGCCTTAAGTTCAGTATTTTCACCTTTATTACTGTTAAAAATATTATCGTACCCTTCCATTTTAACCAATTCGTAAATCGTTGTAAGCGACGGCTCGTAATATGCAATATTTGCCAAATATGTGTTTATTCTGCTCACACTGGGCAATAATCGGAATGCGGCAACTGCAAATGCGGCAAGGACACTTACCATCTGTGTCCGTGCGCTGCCGCTTAGTATATTTAGAATAAGATAGACAAGTATACCGGATACGAATACCGTTTCCAGGCAAATCCGTGGCGCCGCGCTATATACTGTGTACTTAATTTTTGTCTTTGCCTGTTTGCCTGCCTCATCCCTATAATGTTTATTAAAGTATTTTTCACGATGCAATACTTTCGTTATCTTTATTCCATTCATGGATTGCAGTATCCATTTTGTCAATTCCGCATCATGCACCTGATCCGCCCTTCCCAGATTTCCTACGCGGTTTTTCAATTGCCGGATGATAATAAAGGTAATGCTTATAACCAAAATCATTAAAAAGAGCATCATCTTCCAATCAGTCACTAAAAGAAAAACACCGAGACACAGCGTAACCATAACTTCGGACATTAATTGCATCAAATCGGATAATATTGCAAAAACATTTCCTATATCGCTTCTGATAATCCGCAATATTTCCGGCACATCCGCATATAGAAAAAACTCATATGGGCGGTTTAAATACCACTCCAGAAAATTCCCCCTGGTTACCGACATATTCGAGTTGACAAATTTCGACTGCACATATGTCAAAAAAATCAAATAGATTCCTTTGACAACATATATTATTATCATTATAAGGAGCATACAGATAAAAATTTGGTTAGTATCCGTAATGTGGAATATTTTTGCAATTATTTCCGTATATAAATTATTCTCCCCACTGGAATCCGCCATCTGCTCTACAATGGGTATAATTGCAGATACACCAAGCGTTTCCAGCAGCGCGCCGATAAAAATCATGAATGTCAGAATCGCTACCATAATTTTCTGGCGTTTATTTAAAAAAAACATCAACTTACGAACCAGTTCCAATTTATCATCCTCCTGATTTTCCCAGACTGCGCACTATATTCCTTAACTTAACAAATTTTTCAAATAGATTGCCAAAAATGTATGCCATCTTCGGACTCCTCAAAAAAATGAGCAAATAGGTTCTATAATATCTGGATACATACTCCATTTTTATCATTTTTCTAATTGAGTCTTCCTCCGCCTTGATTATCCCAACCAGTCTCTTTACATACTCACGCTTCTTTGCCTGTACGCATTCCGTATAATAACGAATCAGTCTTTGATATTTTAAATAGCTAAACCTGACGGATAAGTCTTCACGCCCCATCTTATTCAGAAATACTTCTTTCTCATGAAAAAGAGGTATCTCATCACGGAAAGTAACCTCAATCGCACCCTTTGCAGTAATACTGTTATCAGTAGCGACATTGTAATTATAATAGGCTTTATCCAAGTATATACAGTTATGACACGCCGCATAAACCTTTGTGACAAACATTATATCTTCATAATATCTGCCTTCCTCAAAGCAAATGTCTTGTACAAGATTTCTTCTATATAGTTTACCGCATACCGATGTCGCTGCCTGAAAGTCACTATAACCATTGACATAAAACTCTAACGGCTCATTCCCAACAAATTTAGCGTATCTGTCAGTACCATTACCCTCAACCCGGTCTGCATATATGCTGCGTTCACGAAATACAACCATCTCTGTATCGTTCTCAAAAAACTTATATGCCTCTTCAATACAGTCAGTATCAATCCAGTCATCACCATCAACAAACATCAGATATTCCCCGGTTGCCCTCTCCATTCCCGCGTTTCTTGCAGCAGCGCGTCCCCCATTCTTCTGATGTAAAACAAAGATTCTATCATCCCCCCGGGCATGCAGGTCACAAATTCTGCCGCTGTTGTCTGTGGCTCCGTCATCCACAAGAATAATTTCCAAATTCTTATATGTCTGGTTCTTAAGCGATTCTATACACTTGTCCAAATATTTCTCAATATTATATACAGGTACAACTACAGAGATTAGTTCATTTTTCATGCATTAATCTTCCTTTAAGCATTTTCGCAGTTTCATTAAAGCGCCATAACACTGCATCGGAATGGATAATGCCACCAGCTTGGCATTTCGCGGTAAATATGGATTTTTTAAAATACCCCATCGGTTTTTCCATATCAGCTTTTCCATATACACTCTTTCTTCTTTACATTCCTTTTCCTTACCATCCCTCTTTAACTGGGCATATACGGAAGACGCACATTGTATCATGGAAAAAAGAGCTTCATCCTGCAAGTCAGGCATATTTTTCATAACATCATTACAAATTTCCTGAGTATATAAAAGCACATATATTTTTTGGTGTTGGAATGTCTTTTGCGACCTACTGGTCATCATTAATCTGTAATAGTATTTCGCCTCTCCAATATATACCACTTTCCCGGCGCTTTTTAATACACTATACAGGCACGGAAAATCCTCCGATGGCAGATTCTCTTTAGGGAATCGCACTTCCTTAAAAAGACACGCCCTAAACAGTTTATCACATGGTGAATAAGTCATTTCCTTATCCAGCATAAGACTTCTTATAATTTCCTTCCCGGACAAAATAACCGCATCCGTTACAGGTTTCTCTGCTGCAGTCACTTTCCCATCAATTACCCGCATATAACTACAGCATGCGATATCGCTATCCGTCTGCCTAATGGCTTTAAGTAAAGTTTCATACATATCATCCGCTATATAATCGTCAGAATCCACAAAGCACAGATACTCACCGGCCATTACATCCAAACCTGCATTTCTTGCAACACCGGGACCTGCGTTTTCCTGATGGATTACTTTAATATTCGTATATTTTTGCGCAAACTCATCACAAATAATTCCCGAAGCATCAGTAGAACCATCATCCACTAATATAATTTCAGATTTAATATTTTTCTGACTGCATATACTGATTAAACATTCCCGCAAATATTTTTCCGCATTGTATACCGGTACAATAATTGATATTAACGCC
>JAMPEU010000128.1 GCA_023664865.1 Butyrivibrio sp.
TGGGCTTTGGCGGAAGCTCGGTTATATGGGAAATAGAAGATTGGGGGATTGCGAAGCAGACCGGAATTTATTTCCTGATTGTAGCTTTGGTTATGATGCCGATAGCTTATGTTACGTTCTGGATGGAACACAGCATGAAGGGAGCTTTAAGTTATTTCGGGATATTCGCCGGTATTTTTGTGGTTGTATGGATTATACAGTATACAATAGTCAGGCATACAATTAAAAAAATGAATGAAAATTTGCATAGGGGGTAGGGGGAGAGATTTCCCCTATTTCTTAAAAGCGAGCAATGCAGTATATTTTCATTGTTTCTTGCGCAAAATTATGCTATAATTATGCGGTAGAAGGGAGTGAACATTATGCCACTTATTATGCCTATTAAAAATTTACGCAATACAACTGAGATTTCCAATATTGCACACAAGGAACAGGAACCTATTTTTATTACAAAAAATGGATATAGTGATTTGGTTGTAATGAGCAGTGAATTATATGATAAATTTGCAAGAATGAACCGCATTGACCAAGCTATCTACGAATCTGAACAAGAGATTGCAAATGGAGCAGAAGCAGTTGATGCAGAAAAAGTTTTTGCAGAATTGGAGAAAAAGCACTTTGGATAAATACAAGGTAAAAATCAATCCTAAAGCCATACGCGAATTAGATAATATTTATGGATATATCGCAAGTGAGAAAGCGGCTCCTGAAAATGCGAAAGGGCAAGTTGATAGAATTAAAAATTCCATATTAAATTTAAACACTTTTCCGCAATCTCATCAAGAACGCAACGAGGGAAGATATGCCGGAAAAGGTTACAGACAGATGCTAATCGACAATTATATCGCTATTTTCCGCATTGACGAGATACACAAGATAGTATATGTTGTAACGATACAATATCAGGGACGAAACATTTAAAGACAAATTAAGATTGTAGGTGCAAAAATGATAAAATTAATAATGTTGGGAACAGGGCATGCAATGGTAACGAGATGTTACAATACATGTTTTGTTTTGGAGAGCGACAGCGGTTCTTTTATGGTCGATGCAGGCGGGGGCAATGGCATTTTGACACAGGTTGAAAAAGCGGGCGTCAAATGGTCAGGGATTAAAGCATTATTCGTTACACATGCCCATACAGACCATATCATCGGGTGTATTTGGGTGTTAAGGAAGATAAATTCTTTAATAAAGCAAGGAAAATATAATGGTATTTTTAAAGTGTATGGGTTTCAGGAGAATTTGGATTATCTAAAATATAGCTGCAATTTTATGCTGCCTGATGTACTCAGCGATAATATTCAATTTGTTTCAATATGCGGAGGGGATAAGATAGAAGAATGTGAAATGGAATTTGATGTGATAGATATAAATTCCACCAAGAAAAAGCAGTTAGGATTTAAGGCGTATTTCAAAGATAACGATAAAAAGCTGAGCATGGTCTGTCTGGGTGACGAACCCTGCCATGCAGCAAGTGAGCAGTATGTAAGAAATACAGACTGGCTGCTATCGGAGGCGTTTTGTTTAAGAAGTGAAAAAGAGATATTCCACCCATACGAAAAACATCATAGCACGGCATACGATGTCGGGGAGACCGCAGAGAGATTAGGGGTTAAAAATCTGCTTTTATATCACACTGAGGACTCTGATTTGGAAAACCGTGCAGAAAGATATGCAAAAGAGGCAATGATGAATTTTAAGGGAAATATATTTGTGCCTTGCGATTTAGATGTGATTAAAATTTTATAATTACTTTGCACGAACCACTTTGCCACCACTTTGCAGAAAGGTTGCAGTTGTATTTCTAAACCGCTTATGATAAAATAATGTCGTATTTTATGATAATAAAATAACTATAAAAGGAGGAAAATGTCTGGTGGTTACGGATTTAGAGTTTATGGTAGGGGCGAATGAAAATATTTTATGGAAGGGAAAGCCCGATAAAAAGTGCTTTATTCTGGAAAGCATTTTTAACCCGATGCTTCCCTTTGCTTTAATCTGGGCGATAATTGACTTTTTTGTTATTTTTGTAGGTCTTATAGGTTCAGGTGCCGCTGGCGCAAGTATAGGATTTATACTGCCCTTCATGCTTATACATCTGATGCCTGTGTGGATTTACTTAGGCGGATTGTTTTTGTGTGTCCGCAGATATAAAAATACCGAATACATAATTACGGACAAAGGCATTTATGTTTCAGGGGGGACTTTTTCATATAACTACGAAATGAAGCCTTTTACAGACCTTTCGCACATCAATATCCACAGGGGAATATTCGACCAATGGCTGGGAGTCGGAGATGTGGTAACCGTGTGCAATCATGGGGGATATAATTCAAGACAGTCACACTCGCACGACGGCTTGACGATTTGTGATATTGCGGATTACCAGCGGGTATTTGCGATGGTGAAACAGCTGCAGACGGACGTATATGCAGACACCATGTATCCGAATGATTACAGGCCGCAGGCGAACCACGGATACCAGACGGAATACAGGGGAGAATACAGGGGAAGGCAGTAGATATTGGCAGTGGGTCTAATATATATTATGGCACGGTGTTATGTAAACTAAAATGCAATGTAATATTGTAGTATAGGAGAGTATGCAAATCAACGGGATAGTGGCATTTGTATACTCTTTTCATATATCTTCATGTTATCTTCATGCTGCCGGAGTGAACTGTTACAGCGAAAGCAGATGTAGTGAAAGCTGATAGCATTTGGAGTTGACAGATTTGAAAAATAGGAGCAAAATATGAAACGAACAGGAAATTTAAAAATGGAATCAAGATGTCTCGCAGTTACGCAGACATGCAGTCGCGCAGACATGCGGTCGCACAGAATATGAAAGGAGCATGATTTTAAAATGACAAAAATTGATATTGTATCCGGTTTTCTCGGAGCCGGTAAGACTACGTTGATAAAGAAGCTTTTAAAAGAGGCTCTCTCAGATACTAAAGTGGTGCTGATAGAGAATGAGTTTGGCGAAATAGGGATTGACGGCGGTTTCCTTAAAGAAGCGGGAATCGAAATAAAAGAAATGAATTCCGGCTGCATATGCTGTTCGCTGGTAGGAGATTTCGGGGCTTCTTTAAAAGAAGTGATTTCAACATATGCGCCTGAGAGAATACTGATTGAGCCTTCGGGAGTAGGCAAGCTTTCCGATGTTATGAAGGCTGTCCAAGGGGCGATGCAGAATGAGGACGTTGCGCTAAACAGTGCCGTTGCCGTGGTAGATGCGGGCAAGTGCAAGATGTATATTAAGAATTTCGGAGAGTTTTTCATTAATCAGATAGAACATGCAGGAACTATTATACTGAGCAGAACCGATAAGCTGAGCGAAGAAAAGCTGTCTGCGTGCGTCGATATGATAAGGGAACACAACAGCAAGGCAACTATCATTACTACTCCGTGGGACGAACTGGAAGGAAAAGATATCTTAGAGACAATAGAGGGTGCTAAAGACTTAGAGGCAGAGCTGATGAAAGAAGTTATGGCGCTTCATGATGAGCATGAGCATCATCACCATGACGATGAGCATGACCATGAGCATCATCACCATCATGACGACGAGCATGAGCATCATCATCATGACGATTCTGACCACGACCACGAGCATCACCACCATGACGATGAACATGACCACGAGCATCATCACCATGACGACGACCATGACCACGAGCATCACCATCATGACGATGATGAACACGACCACGAACACCATTATCACCACGACGGCGCCCATGAACACGGACACGACCATCATCACCATCATGCAGACGAGATATTTACAAGCTGGGGCATAGAGACTCCTGCTTCATATACTAAGGAAGATATTGAGAAGAGACTTAAAGAGCTTGATAAAGAAGATGAATACGGTATCGTGCTCCGTGCCAAAGGCATGGTTCCTGACAGGGACGGAACGTGGGTATACTTTGATTATGTTCCGGAAGAGTGCGATATCAGGGAAGGCAAGCCGGACGTTACCGGTAAAATCTGCGT
>JAMPEU010000129.1 GCA_023664865.1 Butyrivibrio sp.
GCTATTACATGCAGGACGACCTTGGCAGCCCCATGCTGTTTACTGATGAAGAAGGGGAAATCAGGGAAAAATACGGATATGATGAGTTCGGGCAGAGCCTTTTTGATTATCCTAAAGGTCAGTTGCAGCCCTTCGGATTTACCGGATACCAGATGGACGAAGCAGGCGGACTGTACTTCGCACAGGCGAGGCGGTATGATGCTGAAACAGGGCGGTTTGTAAGTGAGGATTTTATAAAAGGGTTTATAGAGGCTCCGTTCACGCTTAATAATTATGGCTACTGCTGGAATAGACCGCTGGATTTGGTGGACTTGAATGGACTGTGGCCAAGCTGGAATGATGTGAAGAATACAATAAGTAATGCAGGAACTGCTATAGTAGATGGTGTTAAAGAAGTAGGTGATTTAGTAAGCGGGTTTTATGCTGAGCATAAAGAAGTGATAGACACAGTAGGAAAAGTTGCTCTGACTACTATTGCTGTGGCTGGTGTTGCCGCTATTACAGTTGCAACAGGGGGAACTGCCACAGCTGTAATTTCAAGCGCAATAGTTGGAGCTGGATTAGAAGTAGGAGCACAAGCTGCTGACAATTATTTTCAAGGTAACGATGTATTTGATATACATAATTATAGTATAAATGATATATTGATAAGTACTGTAACAGGAGCAGTTACAGGGGGCTGGGGAAGTTATATTTATGAAGCTGAAAAAGCAGGGGAAATTGCTAAAAAAACGGCAAACATTTTAAAAGTTGTTGGTAATGGGATAATTGCTGGGGTGAGTACTGGAATATCTGCAAAAGTTGATAATCCTGATATTTCACACAATGATTTATTTTCAAGAATGGGATTAGCTGCATTGTTGGGAGGTGTCACAACATTGTTAGGGGAGAGATTAGATGATTCAGGGATTTCAAAATTTTTAAAAAAGATGAATAAATTTGCTTATAATAGTGCTAAAAATTATCTCAATACGCCAAGAGGAAAACAAGGTATATTTAGATTAATTTGGACAGCATTGTTATATCGTGGCGGTAGCGCTGTATATACAGTTGGAAGTTCTTATATTTCCAGATTGCTTAATAATTTATATGAAAAGTACTTGGATGGTAAAGAAGAGAAGGAGTGCATAGAATAAAATGCCGGTCAACAGATTGTTTATCAGACAATTATTAATGGAAACATTTTTTATCTATTGCTTATTACGGGTAGTATTACGCGCAGATGATGTTAATGAACTTGTAAAAACGGAATATAAACCAATAATGAGAAAACTGGTTTTCATCGTACCGCGAAGTATAAGGTTTTTTACTCCTGTTTTATGGATTGGAGCATTACTGATAGAGATTATGTTTTTCTTACAGGCAATAGATATATTTCTATCAGGCAATGATGTCTATATGCTGCAATATACTATTTACAAGGTTATACTTGGATTCATATTATTTATGTTTGCCTGTCTTCTGCTTGTAATAGAAGATATAAAAAAATATGCCGAATATAAAAGGGATAAGGATAAAAAGGTTATACGGAAATTAAAAGAAACGGAAAAATATGATTTAGATGAAGGAAAAGTAATACGGCAGTTATATTATGATAAAACGGCATCTGATAACAGACATGGAATCGTTCTTATCATACCCTTTTGCCATATTGTAAATCCGGACGGAGATTTTTACATAAACGGAAAGCGTAAAGAGGTAAGAATAAAGTCGCAGTTTGGCTATGCAAACGAATATGACGTTTACTATGACAATGTCATGGCTTACGATGAATTAACCCATCTTTTCAATACATTGGGATATGATGTCATGCGTTTTGGTTTTTCGCCGGATGATATGGCTGAAACGATAGGAACTCTCTGCATGGAAATAAAAAATATAGTAGGGAAACTGGATACAAAAAACATATTATTGCTTGGACACGGCGTGCGGGGGTGCATTGAAGCGGAAGTATTGTCAACATATATTGAGACTTCAGGGATGATTTTATTATGCGGGGCGGCAACAGAGATTTTGGATAGCATCCGCCTGAGGTTTGTAAACGAATATAAAAGGAGATTATGTGACGACTATAGACATACAAGAGAATATAAAAAATATTTCAGGGATTTGGACAAGCTTCCGGTAAGCAGTGAGTGCGGCGCATGCACCTCTAAAGGTAATTGCGCGGGGTATTGTTCAAAATACGTCGCACCATACCTTGACAGCCTGAGTAAAATCAAAAAGGACGATTTGATAAATACAATAAAAGAATATAATCATAAAATTTTGATTATATATGCCCAAAAAGCTTTGGATTACGACGAAAAAGCAGCCGCAGCACTTTCCGACTTGGATTCTGAAAAGATTAAATTGCTGGAATTATCAGATGTGTATGAGACATTCCGCAAGCCGGAAAGAAGGGATTACCGTTATACCTATGAAATATCTTTATTAAAAGAAAACGCAAGCCGTGAGCTTAATTGCGAATTAGTAAATGCGATAAGAGAGTATTGTAATTAGCCTGCAAATACTAATGTTATGGAGAACAACTTAGATAAACCAAAAGAAGAGCGAAAAAGTCCTGGAGAGATGGTTGCGTCGGCATTTATGGTAGGCGGGATGCAGTCTTTTGTTGGCGGCACTTTGGCTACAGCATGGACGAAGGGAACCGGTGGATTGAGTTTAGCAGGAACAAATGGTGTTGCTATAACTGTGACTATGCTATGGGAGGGCATGTTTGCCGGTGGGATTGCGTTTGCAACCGGAACAATTGCATCTATTGCATCAAGTGCAATTATAGAATCCGTCCGGGGAGACATGGGGCTTGCTGATGATAATTCTGTTAAAGAATAGGAAGGGGAAAGTTATGAAAACATTAAATGCAAAGGGCGGCTTTGCTTATAACTTTGCTTTTACCGGCTTGATAGGCGCTGTCATGATTGCTTTGGGCATATTTTGTCTGTTTGATGATTATATAGACGGTTTTAGAATAATGGTAATCGCTGCAATTATGTTTAACCTGCTGACAGTATTTTCCGGCATAAACGCATACCGCCAGAACAGCGTTACATATGGAAATGGAAAGATTATCATAAAGCATGTAGGCAGGGAATATGTAGACGACGTAGCCGTGGGGGCTGGAAGATTAAAGAGGACGAATTCCTGTTTGAAGAACTGGAATCATACGGCATGTCATGGGATATCCTGGGACATTCCGCAGAAGACTGCCCCGGCAACAGGGTGTCTATTGCATCGGAGGCGTTCTTCAAGCTTAAGGATGGAAGGACAATAGGGTACGTACTATTAAACTATACACGCTGGCAGGCAAATGAACTTTTCCACTACATACAGGAAGAAACCGGGCTTGAAGTCGAGGTATTGCAACCCGCCTAAGTTAAAAGAAAATAAAATTTTATAAAAACCCTTGCATTTACCAATATCCTATGATATTATAGACGAAATAAAACAAATCTTGATTCTTATACATGATAACTGCGGCATATGGTTGCATCATAACCTATTAACACTCGCAGTTGCATGATTCCGGCAGTTCTGCCAGAGATTCAATTTTGTTTGGCAGGATTGCGGTAAATGGTTTCTTCCGGCACTATCATAATGCACTCCTGCAAATTATAACCAAGAGAAAGGCAGGGGTATTAACATGGAAGAAGAAACAATACTAAAGACTTATGAAGAAAAAAGAAAACAGGCAGGGGAGTTTAATTTAACGAGCGATTTATTCGCAGGGAAGGTGTTTGAGGACAGGGAAGCATGCCAGGAGTTGTGCCGTATATTGCTGCAGGATAATAAAATCGTCATTAAAGACGTAAAGACCAAATATGCCATCCGCAACCTTGAAAACCATTCTGTGGAGTTGGATATTTTCGCAGAGGACATAAGCGGCAAGCTTATCAACGTCGAAATACAGATGTATGAAGAGAAGTCGCCGTTTAGAAGGGTGCGTTA
>JAMPEU010000012.1 GCA_023664865.1 Butyrivibrio sp.
CTTTTCATATTTATGATGAAAAAGGAATAAGGGAGAATGCGAAAGCTGTAAAAGAGGCTTTTGCATGGAATAAGGGATTCAAAGAGTATTTTGCGGTAAAGGCGACGCCTAACCCGTTTTTGATAAAGATTCTGCATGAATACGGCTGCGGGTGCGACTGTTCTTCAATGACGGAGTTGATGTTAAGCAATGCGGTTGGCATCAATGGAAATGACGTGATGTTTTCTTCCAATGACACACCGGCGCAGGAATATGAATATGCGGCAAAAATAGGCGCAATTATAAACTTAGACGATATAACCCATATCGAATATCTGGAAAATATACTCGGAAAACTGCCGGAAACAATAAGCTGCCGATATAATCCCGGCGGCGTGTTTAAGATGAGTAACGGAATTATGGATAATCCCGGAGACGCCAAATATGGCTTTACTACCGAGCAGATGTTTGAGGGATTTAAGATTCTTAAGGAAAAAGGCGTGAAACATTTCGGTATTCATGCGTTTCTTGCCAGCAATACCGTGACGAATGATTATTATCCGCAGCTTGCAAAGCAGCTTTTTGAATTGGCGGTAAAGCTTGAAAAAGAAACCGGAGCGGATATTTCCTTTATAAATCTTTCAGGCGGCGTGGGTGTATCCTACAGGCCTGAACAGGAATCTAACGATATAAGGGCGATAGGAGAGGGCGTGCATAAGGTATATGATGAAGTGCTGCTCCCGGCAGGCATGGGAGATGTGGCGATTTATACCGAGATGGGACGTTTTATGATGGCGCCTTATGGGGCGTTAGTCACCAAAGCTATCCACGAGAAACATACCTATAAGGAATATATAGGCGTAGACGCATGTGCAGCTAACCTGATGCGTCCTGCCATGTATGGCGCGTATCATCATATAACGGTGCTTGGCAAAGAGGACATGCCTTGTGGGCATATGTATGATGTGGTGGGTTCCTTGTGTGAAAATAATGATAAGTTTGCAATAGACAGAATGTTGCCGGAAATCGAAAAAGGAGATTATCTGGTAATCCACGATACAGGCGCGCACGGACATTCAATGGGATATAATTATAACGGCAGGCTGCGTTCAGCAGAACTGCTTTTAAAAGAGGACGGCAGCGAGGAGCTTATCAGAAGGGCGGAAACTCCGAAGGATTATTTCGCGACGTTGGATTGTTTTGAGGTTTTTGAGAAATTTGATTTTTAAATAGTGATTTTGGAAATGGAGAATAATTCAGCCCACAGGAGCATGGACGCATATGTTTCCATGCTCCTATGGGCTGAATTATTATAGAAAATATAGTTAAAATTAAAGGGCATCGTAAGCGGTAAGTGTTTACGATGCCTTTTAGCTTTTATACCTAAATTTCAATGCCGGTGGCAGGACAGTTGAACAGGTTCAAGCCCCGCTTAAAGTTATCTAAATTTCAGTGCCGGTGGCGGGACTTGAACCCGCACTCCGTTGCCGGAAACAGATTTTGAGTCTGCCTCGTCTGCCAATTCCGACACACCGGCTGATTTAACAACTGAAATATATAATAACATAACTGTATGAGGTTGGCAAGCAATTAATAAAATATCATGTGAAATTTTTGTAACAGTTCAGCCATGCATTCATAAGCTGCCAAAATATACATTTTTACAAACAGATAAACTCTATGGCTGGCAACTTATTTCATGCCGGGTGTCCGCCCTATAGAAATGATTGTGCAACTTGCCTTTAGTTAGCAAGCTCCCACAGTCAAGTTGTACAATCATTTCTGCATGGCTGAACTGTTACAAATTTTAAGGAATAATTAAGAAAAAGTTTGGAATTATTTGAATCTTTTGGCAAGGATAATACGTTATCATTTATAGACATTTGAGGACGAGTCTTGATGGAGCGGAGGTAAAAGATAAGATGGTAAAGAAATGTTTGAAGGTTATTATCATATTTTACATTTTTTGCGTGGCAGGCAAGGCATTAACAGAGGGAATAGGCAGGATTCCCGATTTTATGGAAATATTTGCGGAAGATGATGATGGGGATTATGGCAGCCGTTATATTTCTGTTTCTGATGAATGGAATCTGATTGTAGTAAACCGTTGGAATAAAATACCGGAAGGCTATGATGTAACGCTTACGGAATTATCAAACGGACAGCAGATAGATAGCAGAATATATCCATATCTGCAGGAGATGTTTGATGATATGCGGGCAGAAGGAATCTATCCGATTGTCAGGGAAGGATACCGGACTGAAGAAGAGCAGCAGAAGACGTTTGATGAAAAAGTACAAGCCTATAGGAATGAAGGTTATTCAAGAAAAAGAGCCGAAAAAGCGGCAAAAGCGGTAGTGGCAATACCGGGAACAAGCGAACACCAGCTTGGAATAGCAGTTGATATTAATGCCGATAAGGAGCGGTCTGATAATGAAGAAGTATATGCATGGCTTGCCGAAAATGCACATCGCTACGGTTTTATACTCCGTTATCCGCAAGGCAAAGAAGACATAACGGGGACAAGCTATGAACCGTGGCATTACCGTTATGTCGGAGCGGAGGCGGCAGAAAATATTTTTAAGGACAATATCTGTTTAGAAGAATATTTTTTACAATAACATACGTTACTTCATAAACACAAATGATTTCAGCTCAAAAAGGCATCTGGTTTTAAAGGACTGCCCTGCCCAGTCGTCAGGGTAGTCTGTTGAAACCTTGAAGAACAAGCTGTGTCTGCCTGTAACGGCTTTGACTCTTGAGGTAATGACGCCGCCGTTCCTGCCTATCTTAAGCTGTCCGATTTCAGCATCGTCAATAAGGACATGGAGGGTGCAGTCGCAGCCCATGCCGTTAGTATTTATGGACAGTTCCATGGTCTTACTTCCGAAATCGTCGCCAAAATCAAAATACTTATAGCCGATAACGCAGTCCTGCGTAATGTTGGTTATAAGACGTTCAAATACATTTTTCTCCGTGATTATTGCACCGCCTTTTAATACGCAGGCAATCTCTGCGGGCGTTATCTTATACGGATTTAAGGAAGTCTCAAATCCAAGTGAGGTCATTTCTACCGTGGGAATGGTTCCGTCCGGAAGAATTTCTATTTTCTCTACGCAGCCGCGGCGCGACATGATGGTTCCGTTAGTCATTCTGTGGTAGAAAATGTACCACTGTCCGTTTATCTGCATGATTGAACCGTGGTCGTTTCCGCCGGGATAATCCACGCCGTTATCGACAATATATCCCTTATAAGTAAAAGGTCCGGTCGGCTTATCAGAAACGGCGTATGCAAGTCGGCTGCCGCGTATGGGGGAATATATCAGATAATATGTATCGCCTACCTTTCTCGGAGAACACGCCTCAAAGAAAAGGTCGTCGGGATTGGTAAATCCGCCTTCCTGTGTAACTTCACGCGGAATGATATGGTCGATGCAGCTCCCGTCAATGACTTCGTACATATTGCTGCTGTTGATTTCCGCCATAAACGAGTGTTCAAACCCACAATATATGTAGGTTCTGCCGTCGTCATCGACAAGGACTCCGGGATCAACGAACCAGCCGTTGCCGCAGATTTCGTCGGGAATGGTATATTTATATTTTGAAATCAGTTTAAAAGGTCCTTCGGGTGTATCGCTTACCGCCACACAGCCTACAGAGTTGAGGATATATGCGTAAAGGTAGTATTTGCCGTCTTTCTCAACGACATCGGGAGCGTACAGGTAGTGGGACTTATCGGTCCAGTCCGTGTCAGCGGGATAGTCGGCGGTTGCTTGTGTGCGGAAAATATCTCCGTGGCATGTCCATTCGTGCAGATTATCAAGCGGCGCGCTCCAGCATTTCAGGACATAGTCGCAGAATTTGACTGAACCTGAATTGTCGTGAGAACCGTAAACATACAGTCTGTCGCCAAAGACTCTGGGTTCGCCGTCGGGTATATATTCCCATAATGGAAGGTATGGATTAGGCATAGTTGTGGTACTCCTTTTAGTTTTTTATTTGTATAGTTTAATTCTACATTAATAGGGGAAATTTTCAAGGGGAATGTTATAAGTGAAGAAATTCCCCTTATATACTGATGCAAAAAAATTTCTTTTTTTACAAATAACCTATAGGCAAAACATAAAAAATATGTTATTCTTATAAGGAATTGAAATAATTTTGTAATATTTTGTAATAATTTGCCATAGGAGGAAGACATGAAGAAAATACTTAAAAAAGTAGCAGCGCTTGCGCTGGCGGTAGTTACGGCACTGGCGCCGATGGATTATGCTTATGCTGCAAATGCGGGAAATGCAATAGCTAAAGGAATCGACGTTTCAAAACATAACGGCGCTGTGGATTGGAATAGCGTTGCCGCAGCGGGATACTCGTTCGCATTTATAAAAGTAGGAAGTACATATTCAGGATTGGATCCGTTTTTTGACGCAAACATAAGAGGCGCGCAGAATGCAGGACTGAAAGTCGGAGTATATTTGTATTCATACGCAACGACTGTGGAGCAGGCGCAGAATGAAGCTAATCTGGTGGTTGCATGGCTTAATAACTATACCGTTACCTTTCCGGTAGTATATGATATTGAAGACTCATGCCACAAGGGAATGTCGCCGGAGCAGATTCAGTCGTTGATTAATACGTTTTGTCTGACGGTTGCCTCAGCAGGATATTATCCTATGGTATATTCAAGCAAGAACTGGTTTAACCAGAGGATAGGCAATGTGCCTTATGACAAGTGGGTAGCGCAGTATGCCGATAACTTAGAGTACAGCGGGGCTTCTTTTTGGCAGAGCAGTTCTAAAGGAGTTGTTCCGGGAGTAGGAACGAATGTAGACATTAACTATCAGTTCAAGGATTTTTCCTCCTTGATAATTTCAGACGGTTTCGTGGACAGGTACGGTCAGACTATGTTTTTCTCCGGCTATAAGATGCAGCGTGGCTGGATAGATTATAATAACACAAGGTATTATCTGGGACCTACGGGTTTCCTTCAGAGAAACTGCTGGTTTGCGGACGAGAAGGGAGTTTATTTCCTCTCGGCGGATGGAAGTATTTCAAGAGGGCAGACTGCGATATTAGGACAGAATTATTATTTTGACGTAAGCGGCGTGATGCAGACAGGCTGGGTTGAACTGCCGGGCGTAGGAAGGTTCTATTATTCACCGCTTAATGGGGCAATGGTTCAGGGCTGGTTTGCAGATGCGACGGGAACATATTATCTTTCTACTAAAGACGGGCATATGTTGGTCGGCGATGTGACAATAAACGGAAATGATTATTATTTCGGAGCAAACGGCGTGATGCAGACAGGCTTGGTGACGAAACCGGACGGAAATATGTATTTCTACGACGCTGCGGGCGCTTTGGTAAAGAATCAGCAGACTATAGCCCCGACAGGAGATATAGTATATGTATCTGATAAGAACGGAGTAGTAACGCCGATACCGGTACAGGCGCCGCTGCCGGAAGCTGTTCCGATGCAGTAAGAACGAAGAAATAAGGAGTGGAAAATCCGATTTTTGATATTTTTAGGTTGGAGGAATAATAAATCTTCCAACCTTTTCTTTTGTGCGAAGATAATCGCGAAACGGTTTTCTTCAAGATAATTGCGGAGCAATTTTCTTGTTTGCAACAGGCGTCATTATGGTATATAATTAAACTTGTGTTATTATGTCTGGAAGGTCAGTCGAATGCCGGAGGAAGGGTATGAACTGCAAAGAAACAGAAAAAATGATTCCTACATTCTTACAGGATGATTTAAGTAATAGAGAATTGAAAGAGTTTATTGAGCATATTAATGATTGTCCTGAGTGTACGGAGGAGCTTTCCATTCAGTTTTTGGTATCGGAAGGCTTAGAGCGGCTGGAAGCAGGAAATAACTTTAATCTGCAGCATGCGCTGGAAAGCAGGGTAAAAAGCGCAGAGCATGAAATTAAAATCAACAAAGGGTTAAAATATACGTTAATCTGTCTGGAGGCGGCAGTTGCGGCAGCTATTATAATCGCTTTTGTTATAGTATTTAAGTTTTAAGGATTGTCGTGATGATTTTATGTAATTAATGTTATTCTGCAAGGGGGGAATTATAGCCATGGGTGAGAAGGTTGTTTTGATAGACGGACATAGTATTCTGAACAGGGCTTTCTATGGAGTGCCTGATTTGACCAACAGTCAGGGAGTCCATACTAACGCAGTTTACGGTTTTTTAAATATAATGTTTAAAATTCTGGAAGAAGAGACGCCGGATTACCTGACAGTGGCGTTTGACGTGCATGCGCCGACATTCAGGCATGAAATTTATAAGGAATATAAGGGGACAAGGAAGGCAATGCCGGACGAGCTGCACGAACAGGTTCCGATTATAAAAAAGATGCTTCAGGCGATGAATGTCTGCATAATGGAGAAGGCAGGTCTTGAGGCGGACGATATACTGGGAACGCTGGCGAAACGTGCCGAGAAAGAGGGCATGGCAGTTTCGCTAGTTTCGGGCGACAGGGACTTATTGCAGATTGCCTCGGATAATATTAAGATAAGAATCCCCAAGACTAAGGGCGGCAGGACGGAAGTGGAAGACTATTATGCAGCCGATGTGAAGGCAAAATATCAGGTCACGCCCCTGCAGTTTATTGATTTAAAGGCGTTAATGGGCGATACTGCGGACAATATTCCGGGAGTGCCAAAAGTCGGGGAGAAAACGGCTACTGAGCTTATGGTGCAGTTTGGCTCATTAGAAGAAATATATAACAGGATAGACGAAGTCTCGAAGAAATCTGTTAAGGAATCGCTGATAAACAACAGGGATTTGGCGGATTTAAGCAAGACGCTTGCCACTATTAACGTTGAGAGCAATATTGAATTTTCTTTTGAGAATGCGAGAGTGGGAAACTTCTATACGCAGGAGGCGTATATACTGTGTAAGGAATTGGAATTTAGAAATCTGTTATCAAGGTTTGAAAATGATGTGGTTGTTGAGAACAGCCAAGTTGAATATTTCAAAACTTTGACGGAGCTGGATGAAATCGAAAGGCTTTTTACAGATATTGACTATAATAGTCAAAAACAGGAAGAAAATAAAGAAAAAGGAAAAAGGGATGAAGGAGAAAGTAATAAGGTAAGGGATAATAAAGGGAAAGCAGATAAAGAGGGAATCGAAATCGGACTTTCCATACTTAAGAACGGTAAAGGGTATGAGGACTTTGCGGGCATAGCTGTGGCGCTTTCCAAGGATGAAGTTTATTTTATTCCGTGCCAGGGATTTATTACGGGGAAATATCTGTCGGGAAAACTGGCGTTATTAAATGAAAACGACTTATGTAAAATCAATATCTGCGACATAAAGCAGGCGTATGACGTTATGGACGCGGAAGGCAAGGGAAGTTCCGATGCGATGGACGTAATGAAGCCATATGCGGAGAAAAAGTATTTTGATATCTGCCTTGCCGCGTATCTGCTCAATCCGCTCAAAAGCGATTATGATACGGAAGCGATTGCAAACGAGCATCTTAACCTGATTATTTCCGATAAGAAACAGGTGTGCGGAAAAGAATCATATGTTAAGACGCTGGAAGAAAAACCGCAGGAATTTGAAAAGTTCGCATGTTTTCAGGCGTATGTCGCGCTTATGTCGGCGGCTGTGTTAAGGGAAAAGCTGGAAGAACAGGGAATGTTGGAACTGCTTTACAAGATAGAGATGCCTTTAACAAGGGTGCTGTATGAAATGGAGCAGATAGGGATTATGGTAAAACCCGATGAGCTTAAGGATTACGGCGAGAGGCTGACAGGCAGGATAGAACAGTTGGAGAAGTCCATCTGTGAACAGGCGGGATTGCAGTTTAATATAAATTCGCCTAAGCAGTTAGGGGAAGTCCTTTTTGAAAAGATGGGAATACCCGGCGGAAAAAAGACAAAGACAGGCTATTCGACTTCGGCGGATATTCTTGAGAAGTTATCTGCGGATTATCCTATTGTCGCGGATATTTTGGAGTACAGGGGATATGCCAAGTTAAAATCGACCTATGCGGACGGACTCGCAGCGTATATAGATGAGGGAAACAGGATTCACTCGACGTTTAACCAAACCATTACGGCGACAGGGCGGATAAGTTCGACAGAGCCGAATTTACAGAATATTCCCATAAGGACGGATTTAGGCAGGCAGATTCGCAAGATATTTATTCCGGCGGACGGCTATATTTTTATGGATGCGGACTATTCGCAGATAGAACTGAGGGTGTTGGCGCATATGTCAGATGATAAGCAGTTGATTGAGGCTTATCAGATGGAAGAGGATATCCATAGGATTACGGCATCCAAAGTGTTCCACACTCCGTTTGAAGAGGTGACGCCGCTGCAAAGAAGGAACGCCAAAGCGGTTAATTTCGGCATTGTTTACGGCATCAGCTCGTTTGGCTTAAGTCAGGATCTTAGTATCTCTAAAAAGGAAGCAGCCGAGTATATAGAACAGTATTTTAAGACCTATCCGGGAATCAAGGTATTTCTGGATAAACTGGTTAAAGACGCGAAGGAATACGGTTATGTAAAGACGATGTTCGGCAGAAGGAGGCCAATTCCGGAATTGTCGTCGGCTAATTTCATGCAGCGTTCATTTGGAGAGCGCGTGGCAATGAATTCACCGATACAGGGAACGGCGGCGGACATTATCAAGATTGCCATGATTAACGTGTGGGCAAGGCTTAAGAAAGAAGGGCTTAAATCCAGACTAATACTTCAGGTGCATGACGAATTGCTGATTGAAACCTATGTCCCGGAAGAGGAGACGGTAAGGCGTATTCTTTCGGAAGAGATGAATAATGCGGCTAAGCTTTCCGTGGCGTTGGAGATAGATTTGCATACGGGAATGACGTGGTATGATGCGAAGTAAATAAGTATGGTAGGTAATTGCGAAACAGCCTAAGTTTATGCCGAGATTGTACAAAGTATACAATCAATCGAAGGCACGCTTTCGCTGCATTGCCGCCAGTAGCGGTACTAAGCTCGAAAACACCTCGCTAAGTACCGACGGCGGCAGATAATTTACGAAGTAAATTTTCTGTTTAGCACCTTCGAGTGATTGTATACTTTGCACAATCTTGTTTATAAGATAGTGAGTTTCGCAATTACCTAAATAAGCATGGATATGAAAGGAGCGCTGGGACTGGCGTGAAAATAATCGGAATTACCGGCGGGATAGGTGCGGGAAAGTCGGAGATTTTAAATTATATATCAGGGCATTATAACGCTAAGGTAATTCTGGCGGATAAGGTGGCGCATAGTTTGGAAGAACCGGGGCAGAAATGTTATGATGAGTTGGTCGCGCTTTTAGGCGATGAAGTTTTGAATTCTGACAGAACCATAAATAAAGCATTGATGGCAAAGAAGATTTTTGTCGATAACAGCGTTTTGGAAAAGGTAAACGGAATCGTCCATCCGGCGGTGAAAGAGTATATACTTGAGAAGATTGACTACTGGCAAGAAGAAAAAAAGACGGATTTTGTCTTTATCGAGGCGGCGCTGTTGATAGAAGGCGGCTATGAGCAGATAGTGGACGAGCTTTGGTATATATATTCGGAAACTGAGACAAGGAGAGACAGGCTTAAAAGTTCAAGGGCGTATTCCGATGAAAAGATAGACAGCATTTTAAAAGGTCAGCTGTCCGATGAAACATTCAGGCAGCATTGCAGAGTAGTCATTGACAACAATGGAAGCCTTGCCGATACATGCAGACAGATTGATAAGGAATTGGAGGAATATCTGTGTCAGAGACAATGAAACTGCCGGGCCAACTGGTGTTTGGTCTGGATATAGGAACAAGGAGCATAGTAGGAACCGTAGGATACCGCACGGGAGAACATTTTCATGTGGCGGCTCAGTGTATAAGGGAGCATGAGACACGAGCCATGCTGGACGGACAGATTCACGATATCCATAAGGTGGGAGCTACAATCAGCGAGGTGAAACGCTGTCTGGAAGAAAAGACCGGCAGAGAGCTTACCGATGTGTGTATAGCAGCCGCAGGGCGCGTACTGCGTACAATGACGGTCAATGTCGAAAACGAGTTTCCGGCAGATAAGGAAGTAAACGGCGAAGACATCTATGCGCTTGACTCCATGGGCGTTGAGAAAGCTTACGAAGAATTTCTCAAAACCAATGATACTGAAATGAAATTCTACTGCGTGGGTTATTCCGTGGTGCGTTATTATCTGAACCGTTACCATATCGCCAATCTGGAAGGACATAAGGCGAAAAGCATCGGCGCGGACATAATTGCGACGTTTCTTCCTGACGACGTGGTGGACGGTCTGTATAAAGCAGTGGGGATTGCCGGATTGGAAGTGGCAAACCTTACCTTAGAGCCTATTGCGGCGATTCAGGTAGCTATTCCGGAGATGTACCGTATGCTCAATATTGCCCTGGTGGACGTAGGAGCGGGAACATCCGATATTTCCATTACAAACGATGGGAGCATCATTGCCTACGGAATGATTCCGATTGCGGGCGATGCGCTGACAGAAGTGGTGGCAAGGCACTGTCTGGTGGATTTTAAGACCGCCGAGAAAATCAAACGCGAAGCAGGAGATAAAGAGTCTGTGGAATATAAAGATATCATGGGGCTTTCGCAGACCATTTCAAGGGAGAAAGTTCTGGAAGTTGCCGCGCCTGTCATTAAAGACATGACTAAGCAGGTGGCAGATAAGATTAGGGAATTAAACGGCGATAAGTCCGTCAGCGCGGTATTCGTAGTAGGCGGCGGCGGTAAGCTGTCCGGATATACTGAAGAGCTGGCGGCGCAGCTTGGCATACAGCCTGAAAGGGTGGCTGTGCGCGGCGAGGAGGTCATGCAGCAGATTGTGTTCCATGAAAGGGAGGCGAAACACGATTCGCTGATGGTAACGCCTATCGGAATCTGCTTAAGTTTCTATGAGCAGAGCAATAACTTTATATTTGTTTATTTCAATGAGCAGAGAATCAAACTTTATGATAACAATAAGCTTGCGGTAGTAGACGCCGCCATGCAGGCGGAATTTTCCAATGACGGACTTTTCCCGAAACGCGGAAAAGCGTTAAATTATTTTGTCAACGGCAAACCGCGCATTGCAAGGGGAGCTTTAGGAGAAGCCGCTGCTATTATGGTAAACGGGCAGGAGGCTGACATTTACACGCCCATCCATGCCAACGACCAGATTAAAGTAGTCGAGTCTACGGCAGGAGAGCCGGCGTCGCTTGATATAAACCAACTTCCGGAATATAGCGAATCGCTGTGGGTGGAAGTTAATGAGAAAAAAGTGGAACTCCCTGTGTTCGCTATGGTAAACGGACAGTTGCAGTCGGGCTTTTACGGTATTCAGGAGAATGATTCGATTGACTTTTTGAATTATTATACTGTCAAGCAGATTGCGGAATTTATGGACGTTATCATTAACGAGGATTTGAATATCTATGTAAATAATAAGCTTGCCGACATGGATACCAAAGTATATGAGAACTTTTCGGTTATCTGGACCATGGAAGAGCTGCAACTGTCTGACAGGGATATATACGGAAGCGGCGCGCCCGATACCTATGACTCTTTGCCGGAAGACGACGGAAGTTATGTAAAGAGCGAGCCTAAGAAAGAAGAGAAAGCGGCAGCAGATATAGGCAGGGGAATGGGTGCGGCAGGAGTATCAGGGATAGAAGGCGCAGGAAGCGTGGGCGTGGCAGGAACTGCAGAAATGACAAGCGCAGCGGGTACAGGTGCAGAAGGAGCAGTAGGCGTGGAAAACGTGGGTGTGACAGATGCAGCAGGTACGTCAGGGGCAGTTGGTGTGAAAACTGCAGGCACGGCAGACGCGGAGTTCGTTGGAACTAACGGAACAGTGGAAAATACTATACGGAATATACCACATAGTATTCAGGTTACAGTCAACGATGAGCAGATTCGTCTCGAAGGAAAGGCGGAATATATATTCGTAGATGTATTTGACTATATAGATTTTGATTTGTCCGTACCGAAGGGGAGCGGAATCGTAACTAAGCTGAATGAAAAGGACGCGCAGTACATGGAGCCTATTCACAGCGGCGATGTGATAAAAATTTATTGGAAAGATTGAGATACGGGATACATATGAGATTATGCAGTATAGCCAGCGGCAGCAGCGGTAATTGTATATATGCGGGCTCTGAGGCGACGCATCTTTTGATTGATGCGGGAATCAGTTGTAAACGCATTGAAGAAGGAGTCTCTGCACTAGGCATAAAGATATCGGAAGTGGATGCAATATTTGTCACGCACGAACATGCGGACCATATAAACGGGCTGGGAGTCGTAGCCAGAAAATACGGTATTCCCATTTACGGAACCGAAGGAACCATAAGCGAGATTAAAAAGGTGTCTTCACTGGGAACGATAGATGAATCATTGTTCCATATAATCAGGGCGGATGAAAAATGTATAGTAAAGGATATGACTCTGTATCCGATGCGTACTTCACATGATGCGGCGGAATCTGTCGCGTACAGAATCAGCCACGATAAAAAGAAAGCCGGAATTATTACCGACTTAGGATGTTATAACGATTACACAGTGGAATGTCTTAAAGATTTGGACGTTCTGTATCTGGAGGCAAATCATGATGTGAATATGCTTCAGGTCGGACCGTACCCCTACTTTCTTAAACAGCGTATATTGGGCGATAGAGGGCATCTCTCCAACGAGACGGCAGGAAGACTTTTAAGCAGGCTGTTAAACGACCATATACAGGCTGTGGTTCTGTCACATCTCAGTAAAGAGAATAATATGCCGGAGCTTGCTTATGAAGCGGTAAAACTTGAAATTATGATGTCGGATAACGGATACCATGAAGATGATTTCCCTATTTATGTTGCCAGGCGCAGCGAGGTATCGGAGATAATTGAGATATAGATTTGATTTAAATATAGATTTGAAGGGAGCAGGTTTATTAATGAAAAAAACAATTATTACTGTGGTGGGAAAAGATACGGTCGGTATCATTGCAAAGGTGTGTACATATCTGGCGGATAACGGGATAAATATTCTGGATATTTCACAGACCATAGTGCAGGATTATTTTAACATGATGATGATTGTAGACATGAACAAGGCGAAAAAGGATTTCGGCGTTATAGTAGAGGAACTTGATAAAATCGGTGAGAGCATTGGCGTTATAATTAAGTGCCAGAAAGAAGAAATTTTTAACCAGATGCACAGGCTCTGATTATAAGGAAAGGCTTGAATAGAGAAATGATAAATATATTTGAAGTTGCTGAAACGAATGAGATGATTGAAAAAGAAAATCTGGACGTGCGGACGATTACGCTCGGAATCAGTCTGTTAGACTGCATAGATTCGGATTTAAATGAAGTGAATAGGAAAATCTATGAGAAAATCTACGAAGCCGCGAAAGACCTAGTGGCTACCGGCGAACAGATTTCGCGCGAGTACGGTATTCCCATTGTAAATAAAAGGATAGCGGTAACGCCGATTGCCATTGTCGGTGCGGCGGCATGTAAATCAGCGGACGATTTTGTGACGATTGCGCAGACTTTGGATAAGGCAGCGCATGAAGTGGACGTGAACTTTATTGGCGGATATTCCGCGCTTGTTTCTAAAGGAATGACATTAGCGGACGAGCTTCTGATACGCTCTATTCCAAAGGCGTTGTCTGTTACGGAGCGGGTGTGCAGTTCCGTAAATGTGGGTTCGACCAGAACCGGTATAGATATGGACGCGGTTAAATTAATGGGCGAAGTCATCAAGCAGACGGCGTATGAGACTAAGGATAAGGATTCTTTGGGCTGCGCCAAATTGGTGGTATTCTGCAATGCGCCCGACGATAATCCGTTTATGGCGGGAGCTTTTCATGGCGTGACTGAGGCGGATAAAATAATCAATGTCGGCGTCAGTGGTCCCGGCGTAGTTAAAACGGCGGTCAGCATGGTAAGGGGAGAAAATTTTGAAACGCTGTGCGAAACAATTAAAAAGACCGCATTTAAGGTTACGCGCGTGGGACAGTTGGTGGCAAAAGAAGCCTCTAAAAGGCTTAAAGTGCCGTTTGGCATAGTGGATTTGTCGCTTGCGCCTACTCCGGCAATCGGAGACAGCGTAGCGGATATTTTGTGTGAAATAGGTCTTGAACGTGCGGGAGCGCCCGGTACGACGGCGGCGCTCGCACTGTTAAACGACCAAGTAAAAAAAGGCGGCGTTATGGCATCGTCTTATGTGGGCGGTTTGAGCGGGGCGTTTATACCAGTCAGCGAAGACCAGGGAATGATTGACGCCGTGACAGCAGGCGCGCTTACTCTGGAAAAACTGGAAGCAATGACATGCGTATGCTCGGTAGGGCTTGACATGATAGCGATTCCCGGAGATACCAAAGAGACGACTATTTCAGGCATTATTGCTGACGAGATGGCAATCGGCATGGTGAATCAGAAGACCACGGCAGTCAGACTTATTCCCGTTATTGGCAAAGGAGTAGGTGAAACCGTGGAATTTGGCGGACTGCTGGGTTATGCGCCCATTATGCCGGTAAATAGTTTTTCCTGCGATGCGTTTATAAACCGTGGCGGCAGGATTCCCGCTCCTATACATAGTTTTAAGAATTAGGGCGTTGTAGGTAAGTGGAAAGGAAATTCATATGAAAAAAGCATTAAGATTGATATTGTGCAGTCTGTTATTGTCAGTTGTTTTATCGGGCTGTGCGCAGGATACGGTAGAATCTGATATGGAAGAAAACCCGCTTACTGCGCAGAGTGAAAAAATTGACGAAACACCTGTGCAAAGTGAGAATTTTGAGCAAAATGAACAGCTTGAGCAGAGTGAAATATCTGAACCAAATGGAAATTTTGAGCAGAGTGAAGTATCTGAACAGGAAGAGATCGTAATTGAAACAGATTTAACAGGACTATCTGATAAAGAGATAAGGCAGCTTGAAATTTTTGCTGAAAATAAAGATGTTTGGAATGTCAAAGGGGATACGCCGAGGGCTTTTTATTATGCCATATTTGATTTAGACAATGATGGAAACTTAGAACTTATTGCCAGTGCAATTTCCGGCACAGGACAGTATTCGAGGAATCATTTTTACCGTATAAATGATAATATAATTGAGGAGCTGCCGCAGGAATATTCGGGAAAGAAGTTAGAACCGGATTCAGAATTAGATATTACTCTTTATGATTATGAATATGCTTATACAGATGGTAAACAGACCTATTATCCTGCTTCTGATTTTACCAGGGACGGATTTCAATGGTCAGCGTCTGCGGACGGAGCCTATTATCTTAAAGATGGAACTGTGTTTATTGATATATATAGAAGTGACTATACTTTGTGTTCCGGCGATGGAGAAACCACCTGTTATGATGCTGACGGCAATGAAATTGCGAAAGAGGCATGGGGGAAACTTGAGAAAGATTTTTATGCCGGAATGGAGCAAATTGCTTATCCGATATGCTGGGAGTGGATAAGTCCTGAAGAGCTTGAGCAGGACGCATATCAGAAAGTATTTAATACGCTGGTGGAAAATTATAAGAATGGAATAGCACAGACAGAAACAAAAGCCGAAAATGAGTTGTCAGAAGAAGAGATGGACTTTTTTACGGAGTTCATGAATAGCACGGAGAATAACGGTTTTCTTAACTCGGAATATTTAACGCCAGTAGATGTTGATTTAAATGAAGTTTTTTATAACGGCGCAGGGATAAGCGAACATTCATTGACAGAGGAAGAGAATGTCGCATATGAAGAAGAAACGGGCTGGGCGGTATCAACAGATATTGAGAAACTGACAACTGAGGAGATAGATAATTTTCTTATTAATAAAACAGGATACTCGTTTCTGGAAATGAATAAGCCGCTTGGCTGGTTATACTTAGAGCAGTATGACGTTTATATCAGTGAACACGGGGATACCAACTGGCGCGCCTTTACCTGCATAGGCGGGAAAATAGAAGGAGATATTTACGAGATTTATTATACCCCTGAATTTGGACAGGAAGATGGGATTCTCACATTAAAAAAGAATGGTGAAGATTATCTTATCGTCGCTAATCAGTATGATTATGTTCCTGATTTGTCGGGGCTGTCTGATGAAGAAATAAATCAGCTTGAAGTTTTTGCGCAAAATAAGGAAGTCTGGAATATGGAAGATTACGATCCGCTTAATTTTCATTATACGGTATTTGATTTGGATAAGGACGGAAGGCTGGAACTTATAACAAGCGCGACTGCCGGAACGGGAATTTATACGGAGAATCATTTTTACCATACAGATGATGAGTTTTCTAAATTGGTGGAGCTCCCGCAGGAGTATTGTGATGAATATTCTGAGTTAGACATTAATTTCAATGGCGATGGCGCGATATATTATGACGGCAGCATATTCTATTATCCGTCGTATGATTTCAGTAAAAACGGAGCGGCGGAGAATTATAATTTTGACGGGGCGTATTATATCACAGATGGGGTTGTATATAGTGTGGAATATAGGGGAACACATACTTTATGGCATGATGAAGACAATGCGGAGCAGACTTGGTATGATGCAGATGGAAATGAAATTGCACAAGAGAAGTGGGAGCTACTTGATGATGAATTTTACGCCGGAATGAAAACGGGCTATTATTCTATGGTTTGGAATGACATAGAGCCTGCGGAACTTAAGTTAGCATCTGAGAGCAAAATATTTCGCATATTGGCGGAAAGCTATATGGACGGCGCAGCGTATATTTACCAGTAAACGTTTTTCTTATTCTTGATTTTTAATAACGTAACAGTTCAGCCCTCGGGCGCATGGACACATATGATTCCGTGCAGAGGTCCTTGGAAAACGCCGGTCCTTGGTGAAAAAGCTGTTTTTTAGCTTTTGAACCTAGTACCGCTGCGATTTTCCACGGAGCACAAGCGTGCCTCAAACGGAAACATATGTGTCCATGCGCCCGAGGGCTGGACTGTTACTTAATAACGCCCTTCTTACGCCAGCCGCCTTGAAAATATCTGGCGGCGGCTACGATAAGCGCGATTACCCAGCCCGCGCAGAACGACCACCAAATAATGTCCACACCGGCTATCTTAGCAAAGCCAACTGTCAGAAACAGACGAATAAAGAAGCTTAACAGTGTGGTTATGATGAACCAGCTCATATCTCCGCTGCCTTTAAAAGTAGCCTTCACTAACATAAAGGTGGAAAATACTACAAGGAACGCGCCGACTACTCTGATATATGCGGAGCCTACCGCAATTACTTGTTCTAACTCCACCTCGGAACTGTCTATAAATATACTGATAATCTGATTAGGAAAAAGTTCAAACGCCGCAGTAAGTATGAGCGAAAGCGCGCCGCAGCTTAAAACGGACGCTTTAAGTCCGGGGAATATCCGCTCGTCTTTACCCGCACCCATATTTTGCCCGACATAATTGGAATATGCGTTGCTGAAATTAATCGGAACTGCCGTAGCAAGATTAACTACCTTAGATGCAGCGGCGCTGCCTGCGATAACAGCCGCCCCGAAACTGTTGATTGTCGCCTGGACGATTACAGAGCCGACAGAGACGATGGACTGCTGCAGCGCAGAAGGCAGCGCGAACCTGAGCATTGTAAGAAGAAGCTCTTTGTCAAAAAACTTCATTCCCTTGTTATATTCAAAGTCTTTAAGCAGTTTCGGAATATCTTTTATCGCCAGAAGCGCAGCGGCAGCCTGAGAGAGCGCAGTTGCAAGAGCCGCCCCTTCGACTCCTTTATCAAGTCCGATAATAAAAAGCAAATCCAGCAGAACATTAATGACAGATGATACTATCAGAAATTTAAGCGGCGTGCGTGAATCCCCCAATGCGACATATACGCCGTTTAATGAATTGTATACGAAAATGGGAATGCAGCCTAAAAAGTAAAAGCGTAAATAACTGACGCCAATGTCAACAATACCTTCAGGGGTATTAACCAGCAGAAGCAGCGGTTTTGCACCAATCCAAATGAAAATAGTGGATATAAGGGCTATCAACGCCGAGAATATTGTGGAAGTAGTCATGCACTGCCATATTTTAGCTGTCTTGCCTGCACCGAAGTATTGCGCTATCACAATGGAGCCGCCAAGCGCAAATCCTGTTGCAAGCTGCACAAATACGGTGATAATGCTCCCTGCGCTGCCAAGAGCGGCAAGCGCGTCGGTTCCAAGCCTTTTCCCCACTATCACAGTATCGATAACATTATATAGCTGTTGGAAGAGGTTGGAGAAAATCATAGGCACAGCAAATAGGAGAATTGTGCTAAGCGGATTCCCCTCGGTCATTTTATGCGTTTTAGTTGTTGTAAATGATTTCTCCATATACTAAAAATATTAACATAATATGGCGGATAATACAATTTGTGAAAATTTAATTGTGTTTTGCTCATTTAGCGTAAGTAATCCGTTATTATATATAGGGAAATTTCAAGGAAGGGAGTTGATAGCTAAAGTGTATTCAGATGATGATTTGATAGAACAGATAAAGCTCGGAGATGAAAAAGCAGCGGAAGAGTTGATAAAACGCTATTATGCTCCTGTTCTGCGATACTGTAAAAGGCATTGCTTTAGTTTGGAAAAGGCGGAAGATTTGACGCAGGAAACTTTCTTGAAGTTGTTTAAGAACCTGTCAGGATATAAGGGGAAAGGAAAATTTAAAGCGTATTTATATACGATTGCCAATCGTATGTGCATTGACGAAAGCCGTAAGAGAGAGCTATATCCATTAGAAAATGAAGAAGAAATCAGAGATATGAGTGATGAGATGAACAAGGTAGAGAATAAGTCAGAAATAGATTATCTCTTAAACATTTTATCACCTGAGCAAAGGGCGGCTGTAATTTTACGGTTTGGAGAAGAACTTTCATTTGGGGAGATTGCAAAAGTGATGAAATGCAATATGCGGACGGCGCAGAGCAGAGTCAGGAACGCTTTAAAGATTATGAGAAGGGAGTGGAAAAAGGGCAATGAGCAGGAAAATGAGAGATAAAGAATTAGAAAAGTATTTGCGGCAGTCTTTACGGCAGGAAGTTGGACTTGAAAATGGTTATTATGAAACCGATTATCATGAAAATGATTACAATGAAAAAAGCCATAATGAAAATGATATGAAGCAACATAGCACAATTGTGCTAGAAGAAACGGTAAAATTATGTACCGAGATTATGCGGGAACAAAAGTTAGCGCAAAAATCACAAAAAGAACCACGCACTAGCTTTATCCAGTATCTGTCAGACGTTTTCAGGTTTGAAGGAATACCTATTTTTGCTTTGCAGGCAGTTACACTATTTATCGTATGCCTGATAATTTCTGCCATAGAGGATATTCCCGAATATATTCCGAGTTTTATGCCGCTGTTTGTACTGGCGCTCATGCCGGTTGTGTTCAGATGCCGGTATTATGGAATGAGCGAGATGGAAGCGGCTACAAGGGCGTCCGGCGCACAGATTATATTGGCAAAGCTGATTTTGGGCGGGGCGGCAAATCTTGTCTGCATGACGGTTATTATCTTTTTGGAAATGCACCTTCAAAATTCATGCAAGGAAATCGGACGACTGATTTTATATTGCCTTGTTCCTTATCTGGTTTGTCTGGCTATCATGCTGCGGCTTATTAGGCAGCGCAAGAAAGAAAATATACAGATATGCGCAGCTTTGACGCTGGGTTCATGCGTATGCTGGGGAATGTTTGCAAAAGTCATGCCGTGGCTGTATGAAGCGTCCGCCTTTGGCATATGGATTATGGCATTCTTGTTTTTTGCGGCATTTTTTATAAGGGAAATATATTTTATTATCACAATGCGAAAGGAAGGAAAAATGTATGGAATTATCGCTTGACCGTTTGACAAAGCATTACGGAAGTAAAATAGCCGTAGATTGTGTGAGCGCAACTTTAAAGACGGGAGTTTATGGGCTTTTGGGAGCCAATGGCGCGGGGAAAACGACGCTTATGCGAATGATGTGCGCAATTTTAGAGTCAACTTCCGGAGAAGTATTTCTGGACGGGAGAAACATAATAGAAATGGGCGCAGATTATAGAAATGTATTAGGGTATCTTCCACAGGACTTTGGATATTACCCTAATTATACGGCGAGGGAATTTTTGCTGTATATTTCCGCGCTTAAGGGAATACCGAAAGATATTGCATCAAAACGCGCGGAAGAATTATTAGAGGAAGTAGGCTTGAGTGATGTTGCAGGTAAGAAAATAAAGACTTTTTCCGGCGGCATGAAACAGAGATTGGGTATTGCGCAGGCGTTACTTAATAATCCGGATATTCTGATTCTGGACGAGCCGACTGCGGGCTTAGATCCGAAAGAGAGAGTTCGTTTCCGAAATCTTTTGTCTGATTACGCCGGAGATAAAATTGTTATTCTTTCTACGCACATTGTTTCTGATATAGAGGCAATCGCAGATGAAGTCATGCTTATGAAAAAAGGAAAATTTTTATTACAGGGCAGCGTCCCTGAGTTAATAGAAAAGGCAGATGGGAAGGTATGGGAGTTGACAGTGCCGCAGGAAGAAGCAAGAAAGTGGCAGGCGAAAGCCACGGTTGCAAATTTAAGGCATGAGGGTTCTCAGGTAGTGCTGCGTATTATTGCAGATAATAAGCCGAGTGAGAATGCCGTTCCGTGTGAAGCGGCGTTAGAGGACTTGTACCTATATTATTTTCCGACAGAGCAGGAAGGAGTATAACAGGTTGAATAAGAAGGGGAGATTATTTATGGAATTATTTTTATTGGAGCATAAAAAACTATGGCGGAAAGCGAGTACAAAAATAAGTGTTTTTGTGTGTTTCCTGTATCTGGTAGTATTAGGGAGCATACTTTCTTTTCAGTACTTTAATTTTGGAAGCAGGGATGATTTTACTACAGGCGGCGGTCTTTTCGGAAACAATTTCGATGGGTATGACGCTATAAGGGACAGACAGGAGTATGCGCTTTCATTTGGGGGAGACCTGACTGACGAGACCTTGCAGCAAGTAGTACGGGATTATCAGAGAATGGCATCGGCCGATGCAAAAAGGGCGTGGGATTTAACTGATTGGATAATAATCAATGACTGGCTGAGGACTTTGTGGCCTGAACTTCAGGAGACTGGAAGTTATATGGTAAGCATCGACTATTTTAAACCGGAAAAATTGACAGATTTTTATGGAAGAAGGCAGCAGGCGATTGAAAAATTTCTGGAAAACAATAATCAGACGGGAAAGGAAAAGGAATATTTACTGCAAATAAATGAAAAGGTAGAGAAACCATTCCGTTACGGCTGGATACGGGGCTGGGAGCAGATTCTGAGCCGTACAGTTGATGTATCGAAAGACTCAATGGCAGTGTTTCTTGCTATTGTTTTGTCCACGTTGTTTGCAGGGGAATGGCATGATAATACAAGTCCATTGATATTGACTACTCAAAACGGATTTAAAAAAATTGCTTTTGCTAAAATTGTTACCGGTTTGGCTTTTACTGCGGAATTATTTGCAATGGCTGCAGTCGGACAGATTGTGTCGCAGCTTTTCTTTATGGGAACAACAGGCTGGGATATGCCGATTCAGATGATTAAGCAGATTGCGATTGCGCCTATGAATATGCTGCAGGGAGAAATTTATGAATATGGGTTTATGCTACTTGGCATGGTCGGATATGCAGGACTTGTCATGCTTATATCTTCGGCTGTAAAAAGTAATGTGCTTGCCTTAATCCTTAGTCTTGCAGTTGTATATGTTCCAACTGTGATTGATCCGTATCTTCCGTTTGGATTACAGAAAGCGTTAAGCTTAATTCCCTTAGTGGGAGATGGGACTGATATTTTCAGAACATATACTTTTAATATTTTAGGCAAGTATATCTGGTCGCCATATTTACTGATTACCATTCCGGTGCTGATTGGCATTGTGTGTATGCCGTTTGCAGTAAGGAGATGGTCGAGAAGGTTGAGGGTTTGATGTCCTAATGAAGTTCTTTTGGGAAAATAATTTTACATGAAAATTCGTAAAAGATTTTGTTGCATTAACCGTAATAAGATAATAAAATGTAAATAGGGAAGTATGTATGAATGAAGAAAAAGCCATACTATAATTTGTAAGTATATTATAGTTATAGTCGTGTATTGATAGGGGGTGTTTATTATGGCAACTTCAAGCATTACAAAAAATTTTGTTATTTCCGGCAAAGAGCAGGTAGAGATGTTTATTAATGCGATTGAAGAATCAGCAAAGAACCGTCCTGAACGTACCCCGGTAGCTGCGAGGCAGATTAAGGGGGAAGAGGAGTTGAGAAAATTTATGAAAGAATGGGAAAAAGCACATGCCGATTAATGATAAGTTTTTTTATATCAATATTCGGGATTATCTGGTATTAGGAAATGATAATAAAGCCGGAGAGCCGATGCTTAAAAGAGTGCTTTCCGGTTTCTCTTGCCCGAAGAATCCAGATGTTGAGCGATTTTTGAAGGAAAGCGCGGTGGAATTTACAAAAAAGAGCCAATCTGTTACATATCTTGTATTTTCTGTGGAAAGTAAAGAATTGTTGGGTTACTTTACTCTTGCATTAAAACCATTAACTATTAGAGGCAAAACAGTGAGCAATACCATGAAAAGAAAATTGCTGCGTATCAGTGAACTTGATGAGAAGTCAGATACATATACTATGTCTGCTTATTTGATTGCACAACTTGGAAAAAATTATATGAACGGCGGAAATAACAAGATTACTGGAAAAGAACTTATCGAATTGGCGTGGTCAGTGATAGAAGATGTACAATATATGCTTGGCGGTATGGTTGTATTTTTAGAGGCGGAAAATGAAGAAAAATTATTATCCTTTTACCGCGATAATCGCTTTTCTCAGTTTGATACCAGACAGGCTGTGACTGACACAGATATGCCACATGAGTTGATGCAGCTTTTAAGGTTGCTATAAATTCAATAGCAATACAAGCATGATATAGGTAGAAATCCTATTATTAAACCGACAGATTTTTTGCAGTATCTAAGTACTATAATATTCCCTTAGCTCAATTACTTTATGCAGGCGATGATGTAAGCGGCGAAAAATGGGACGCACGAAACTAGAATAGTATGTTATAATAAGTATATTAGATGCAGTAATAAAAAATATTCATTGGAAGGAGCATAAAAGAAATTTTGATATTTGAATGGGACGAGGAAAAGAATCAAAGCAATCAAAGAAAACATGGGATTTCATTTGAAACGGCAGCTTATGTATTTGAAGATGAAAATTATATAGAAATGTATGATTTTGAGCATAGTATAGATGAAGACAGATATATTGCAATAGGTTGTGTGGGCGATGTGTTGTTTGTTGTATTTACCGAGAGAAAAGAAAATATCAGGTTAATTTCTGCCAGATTAGCAAATGAGATAGAAAGGAGGCTTTATTATGACCAGAACATTCATTATTGATAAAGGACAGAAACCAACGGATGAGCAATTACAGGAAGTGTTAGAGGCAAAAAAACATCCTGTTGTATTTGATGAGGATTCTCCAGAGTTGTCTCCTGCAATGTATAAAGCATTTAAAAGTTCGGTTATTCAGAGAAATCGAAAAAAGAATGCGTAAGAAGTGGAGAGCCATGGAGCACCCGACTGGATTATTGAAATTGTTTCTCAAAGCAGTAAACAAAGAGATTACATGACTGAATTGTTTAAATGGTAGCGGCATTGCTTTTTCTTTGTCTGATTCTTTTTTCATTGTTGCCCATCATACCATATAGGAAAATATTTAAACTATATAGGAAAATATTTAAACCATTATAATTACATGAAAAACACATTAAGAGGAACAAAATATCGGGTAAAGGGGGATATGACCTTTATCTGATATTTTTATTCCATAATATTCAACTCCAACAAGACAGCCTTTGTTATCTCGGCAGCATTGCTTCCGGAAGCGTTGACATCATTTTGTATGTTAGTGGCAAAGAAATAGGTATTCCCTTCACTTTCAACGAAACCGATAAACCAGCCGTTCACGTCCTGACCATTTATGTTTCCGGTTCCGGTCTTACCGTAAAAACTGTTGCCTTCAGATGAAAAGAGGCAGATTAATCCGTCTTTTCATCTGTCTCATGCTTCCGTTGATTCCTGCGGTAAAAGGGAATGGGGTAAGGGATACTTTCCGGGCAAAGTTAAGCAGCGTGTTTCCATAATCTGCATAATTTTCTTCTGAAAGCATTTTCAGTACAGAAGTATCGCAGGCGATTTCTTTATCATTACGCATTTCTTTCAGTGCATACCATACAAAAGGATTGAACCAATAAAGCACGCCGATAATGTTCATCAGATAGCTTGTAAGGGCGTCTTTATGTTTATAGTGCTGCAACTCATGCAATAGTATATAGCGCATATCCGCCTCATTGAAATCGGATATCAGGTGGATTGGCAGATAAATACAAGGGCTGAATAATCCTACAATAATAGGGGATTTCAAAAAGGCGGTACTGTAAATGGGAATCACTTTTTTTATTTTCATCTCGTTTAAACAATCGTTGTATAGCCTGCGAACTTTTTCATTCTGTAAAGGAAGTGCAGATTTCTTTATAGCGTTTAGACGGATATTTGATTTTATAATAAGTATAATCATTGCAAAAATGCCGACAAACCATATTCCACATATAATTAATCCGACGATGAGAGGCGGTTTACTGCTGATAGAGAGTGCAAAATCATTTATTTGCTTTGAAGTGTCTAATATATCCAAATTTCCTGTAATTCCCGTAATGTTATCTGCATTTGATGAGGAGAGGTTTCTTAATGTATCAATCCATGAGAAAATATGGCTAAATCCAAGCGGACGAAAAGGAATAAACGGAACTGTAAGAAGTCCAAGAAACAGAAACCATAAATTAAACTGCATACGGCTGCTTAAATAGTTTTTAAATACACATTTTGTTATAAGAAGTATGGCTGTGACAGCGCAGATAAGAATATTGCATAAGAAAAAGCGTATCCCGAAATATGCCATATTAATTTCTCCTCTTGTCGTTTCCATTAATGAGAAGTGAACGCAATGTATCTATTTCCGCTTCGGTAAGTTTATCTTCCGCAAGATAAGCAGAAAGCATGGCGGTAATATCTCCGGCATAGTAACGATTAAGAAAGGCGCGGCTTTTGTAACCAGACGCTTGATTAGCGTCTGTATTGTCTTAGGCTGCCAGTTTGTAGTTTTGGTTAAACGGTCGGTTATTTCGTTGGTACTGATAGGCGCATATTGCCATACAACCTTCATAACTTCAAACTCAACTTTTGAAATTTGTGGTAAGCCTGCCATTTGTAAATCACCTCTAAATCTTACAGATGTAATACACATTATAGTGTGAAAATCAGGAAATGTCAATTTCAAACAGGCAAGAAAAATAAGCAGAGCCGGAAAATGAATAGACTTTGCATTTTGGCAAGGATAAAGAACTTGATTATCAGATTAGGGCTGCAAAGACTATGCTCCAGAATTACGCTATTGATAATTCTGGACTCAAATATTAGAAATTAATATCTTAGACTACTGCTTTAATTTTTTCCAAGAATTTTTCAACAGCTTTAGAAAAAATCTGATATTTTTTCCAGACGATGCTCATATTGGCTTTTCTTTCAGGCAATAAAGGACGAAAACAAAGATTACTGTTGCCGGAGGTATTGATGATTTTATCAAAACCGATTGCATATCCCAAGCCCTCGTCCACCATCAAAGAAGCGTTAAAGAGTAAGTTGTATGTTGCAACAATTTCAACCTCAGACATCTTACGGTTCAACCATTCTTCCAACCCATTATGTTCTTTTTCCTGTTGGGATATGATTAGCGGCTTATCCCATAAATCCTCCGGAGTAATAAAGGATTTCACGGCAAGAGGAGAATCTTTTCTCATCAAAACACCCCAAATATCAGTGTAAGGAATCGCTATTGAATTGTATCTGGTTTGGTCTACAGAACCAAATATAATGCCAAAATCAATCAAGCCTTTTTCCAATTGTTCCAATACAAACTCTGCATTTCCGCTTGCAATATGGTAATGGATACCCGGATAGCCCTCATATAAACTCCGAGCTGCCCTTGCAATCAAGCGGACTGCGTCGGTTTCCCCTGTCCCGATATAGACATCGCCTACTATGGCCTGATTAGAAAGGGTAATCTCTTTTTCTGTTTTTTGTACCAGATTCAAGATTTCCTCTGCTCGTTTCCGCAGGATCATGCCTTCTTCTGTCAGCACGATTTTTCTGGAGCCTTTTGTTCCGCGGATCAAAAGCTGTTTCCCCAGTTCCTCCTCCATGGCTTTAATCTGTGTGGAAAGCGTAGGCTGGGACAGGTGCAGGGACTCGGCTGCCCGGATAATACTCTGTTCCCTTGCGACGGCAAGAAAATATTGCAATACTCTTAACTCCATAGGAAATCCATCCTTTCACTTGTTTTGATTATTTACATGTAGAGCATAACACAAAGTCATATAGGTTTCAACTATACAGATGTATTAGATATAAGTATTTGTTAATTTTTGACGTGAGTGATACACTGAAACAGGAAAGAGGAGGATTTACAATGAAGAAGAGCATATTGATGATATTAACTTTTGGGATGATTTTTTCCATGGCAGGCTGTGGATATGGACAAACAGAGGCTCTTTTTTCAGCAGATACAGATGTTGTTCCAATGGGAGAAATCATGGAACTGGAGAAAGGTTTTTCTGCTGTCCGCTATGACGGAGATTATGGCTTTGACAAGTTTCTGTCAGAGGGTGGGGCTTCGTCAGACCAGGAAGTGATTGGTTTCCTTACGGAGAATTTGTTGTCCGATACGGATATAGGTTTTAACGGAAACATTTTCGGATGCAGCACGATTGCGGTTCAGAGCGAAGACGGCGAATCTCTGTTTGGGCGGAATTTTGATTGGAATCACTGTAATGCCATGGTAGTCATGTCATATCCTGAAAATGGATATGCCTCTATTTCTACGGTTAATCTGGATTTTATCAGTCAGAGAGGCTTGGCTGGCATGGCGATGAAACAGGATGGAATTAAAACGATTGCCGCATTATATGCGCCTCTTGATGGGATGAATGAAAAAGGGCTTGCGGTGTCTGTCAACATGATTCAGGATTCGGCAACGATTGAACAGGATACGGAAAAACCGGATATTACCACAACTACAGCAATCCGTCTGCTGCTGGATAAGGCGGCGACCGTGGATGAGGCGCTTGAACTGTTGGATCAATATGATATGCATGCTTCCATGGGTATGATGGTTCATTTTGCCATGGCGGATGCCACCGGAAAAAGCGTGGCGGTTGAATACATAGGGAATGAAATGGTGGTGACGGAAACACCGGTGCTGACAAATTTCTATCTTGCCGAAGGCGAGAAGAATGGGATTGGGACGGAACAATCCCATACCCGTTATGATATGTTAATGGAACAATTGGAAGAAAACAAGACAATGGGCATGGAAGGCGTCCGTGATGCATTAAGCAGCGTGAGCAAGGGAAACTTCGGGGAGTTTGAATCCACAGAATGGAGCATTGTGTTTAATCAGACCAGTGGGCAGGCGGTTTATTATCACCGTGAAAACTACGAACAGGAATATGTATTCACAATCGAGTAGAGAAAAGGAGACGGCAGTATGAAAGAAGTGTTGCTTTCGGCAGAGGGATTGTGTAAGCAGTTTCCACAGGGGGCGGAAAATGAGCAGATTTTGAAAGAAATCAATGTGAATATTTATAGAGGTGATTTTACAGTGGTCATGGGCGCTTCAGGCGCTGGAAAATCAACCTTGCTGTATGCTTTGAGTGGCATGGACGTCATTACGGCAGGAAAGGTGCTATATAAGGGAGAGGAAATCAGTAGATATAAGGAGCGGCAGATGGCGTTCCTGCGTTCCCGTGAATTTGGTTTTGTATTCCAGCAGACCCACCTTGTCAGTGCCTTAAGCCTATTTGAGAATGTGGCGGTGGCAGGGTATCTGGATCAGGGAAAAGATACGAAGGCTGTGCGGCAAAAAGCGGAGGAATTGTTGAACCGAATGGGAGTGGAAAAAGCAAAGGACAGGTTTCCCTCTGAGGTTTCCGGAGGGGAGGCGCAGAGGGCAGCAATCGCAAGGGCGGTTATCAACGAACCGGGGATTTTGTTTGCGGATGAACCTACAGGAGCCTTAAATAAGCGTAGTACGGACGAGGTGCTTGACCTCCTGACGGAGCTTGCCGGTAATGGCCAGAGTATCCTGATGGTGACGCATGACATCAGGGCGGCAGCTCGTGGGACAAGGGTTTTGTATCTGGAGGACGGAAAGATACTGGATGAGATGGAAATGGGGATATACCGGGAAACGGATGCAAGAGAGCGAGAAAATAAATTAAATGAATGGCTTTCTGCTTTGGCATGGTAGGGCGGTGAGAAAATGGAGATAAAAACATTATGGCTTGCGCTCAGCAGACGGCATAGGGTGAGTCTGGCGGGAATCTTTATTTTAATATTGCTCCTGTCACTTACGCTGTTGTCTGCTTTGACCGTGTGGCGAAATGCAGGAGACTATGTGCATAGTGAGATGGAACGGCTCGGATTTGGAGAAATCACCGCATGGGTATCAGGCGTTCCCGATATAGAAAAACTGGTGGATGAAATAACTGCCCTGCCGGAAGTGGAGCGGGCCGGGATACAGCAGATAATCTTTGCGGAGTATGAAGTAAACGGACAGAAATCAGACAGCGAAGGGCAGCTTGTAACCTATGAGCCAGAGTATTACCCTTATAAGATATTCAGAGAAGTGAGAGAGCTTGCTCACTTTGATATGTTAGAGTATCAGGCAGTGGATACAGGGCTTGAACCGGGGGAAATTTATGTGTCCCCATCCATGCAGTCCATGTTCGGCGTGGAGATTGGGGATGAGATTAGTTTCCGGATTGCGCGTAACAGTGTGGTGAAGTCCTTTGTGGTAAAAGGGTGGTTTGAGGATCCCTTTATGGGCAGTTCCATGATTGGGATGAAAAGTTTTCTCATTTGTGAACAGGATCATGAGGAAATTGTCCGGATGATTGTCGAATCAGGGATTGACGGGCTTGCCCGTGACGGTTATATGCTGCATATTTTTCAGGAAATTTCAGAAGGGCTGTCAGCATCGGAGTTGAATGCTGCACTGAACAGCAATATAGAGTTTACGCAATATGTGGAGTTTACTCATTCTGACAACGCAATTGCCGGTTTTATGCTGACTTTACAGAATGTCTTTACCGGACTGTTTTTGGCTTTTGCACTTGTCCTTGCCATGGTATCCCTGGTAGTTTTGGGGCATAGTATCAGCAGTTCTTTAGAGCAGGATAGGACAGATATTGGAATTTTGAAAACGATAGGCTTTACCACTGGAAAGCTGCAGAAGATACAGATGCGCCTGTTTTTATCCCCTGTTTTATGGGGGATGGTTGTCGGCGTCTTGTCGGCTTTGCCCACAGTGCAGATAATCAGCCGTATGACGTTGACCACTACCGGACTTTTGATTCCGTCGGGTATCCATATGGGGAATTGCCTGCTGATCCTTCTGACTGTGCTGTGTCTATTGGCTGTCTTTATATTTCTGAAAACGGCAGGAATAGAGAAAGTCACCCCGATGGAAGCGATACGCAGGGAAGATAGAAGAGAATCGGAAAGAAAGAGCCGCTTTTCCCCTATATATCAGAAAGGGCTTAGTTTCTGGCTGGCTCTGCGCCAGCTTTTCATAGGGTGGATGCGCTATATGGGCGTCTGTCTTGTGGCATTGCTGCTCACATTTTTTGTTTCTTTGATTGGGCGCATGGATACTTGGCTTGGACCGGATGGGAAGGGGCTGATGGATGCCTTTAATCCGTCTGACTTGCATATTGCGGCACAGCCCATGGGGGAGACGACAAACGAGGATGTAGAACAGATGATTCTTTCCTATACGGATATTACAGACCAGTATATGCTTGCCATGCCCAGCGTGACAGTGGCAGGCGTGGATTATACCGCCAATGTCATCACAGAGCCGGAACGCTTCCATCTGTTGAAGGGAAAGACTTGTATCGGGGATGACGAGATTGTCCTGACGGAATTTGTCGCAGCGGATTTAGATGTAGGGATTGGGGATACGGTTTTAGTTAGCGCCGGGATTGGAGTTTCTGAATATAAAGTGTCCGGCATCTACCAGTGTGCCAATGATATGGGGGCAAATGTGGGTATGAGCAGGGATGGCTACCGGAAAATAGGGAAAGAAACTTCTAATATGTGGTGTACCCATTATTTTCTGGAAGATGCAGGATATCAGGCGGAAGTGATGCAGGCGCTTGATGAAGCCTATGGCGGGGATGTGTACCTCCATGAAAATTCGTGGCCGGGGCTGTATGGCATCCTTTCCGCAATGGAGCTTTTAATGTATTTCATGTATGGAGTTACGGCGGTTGTGATATTGGTAATCACAGCATTGACAGGAAACAGGCTTCTTGTTATGGAGCAGAAGGATCTGGGGATTTACAGGACGTTGGGATTGTCTTGCGAAAGGCTTCGCATTTCTTTTGCCATGCGGTTTGGGATTGTTTCCATGATTGGGGCTGTGGCGGGCATGATTTTCAGTGCATGGTTTACCGACCCGCTTGTGGCGGCGCTCCTTCGGCGGTTCGGGATCAGTAACTTTATATCCAGACCGACGCCTGGGAATATGCTGTTTCCCATACTGGTCATAACCGGGCTGTTTTCTGTTTTTTCATGGCTTGTTGCCGGAAGAATTAGAACCGGGAAACTGGCGGCTTTCATTTCGTAGCAGACCTATTTTGGGTTTAAAGTGTTTATGGAAACAAAAAAATTTGCATAGAAAATACTTATACAGATATATTGGAATTAAGTATTTGATATATAAAGCAGCAATGACTATAATAGCATTTAGATAATAGAAATAAGAAAAAACGGAAAGAAAAGGGGTTTACCCATTATGGAACATCTGCAGGCGGTTTCAAGACATTTTGACTGATTAGGATAAGTTAAAAAATGATAGGAGTGATTTATTATGAAAAAGCGATTATTTACAGTATTAGGTTTCGTATTGGTATCCGGAGTAATGCTGGCCGGCTGTGCCAATCCGTCACAGGATAATGATTCTGTTGTTTCGGCAAGGGATAATTCATCGGAAAGCAGTGGCAGTTCTGCCATGCCCTCAGAAGATGTTTCGGCAGAGGACAGTTCTGCGGCAGAAGAAGATACGGACGAACAGGCGGCAGAATTGACGGCACAGTTTGGATATGGCGGGAAGTCCTTTACCCTGTACCTTTATGACAATGACACAGCGGCGGCAATCGCAAGGCATGTAGGAAGCAGTGACTGGAATCTGCCAATCTACCATTATGATGACTTTGATAATTGGGAAGTTATGCAGTATTATGATATACCGAGCCGCTATGAGATACCGTCTGCAGCGGAAGAAATTACATCAGAAAAGGCGGGAGAGGTCTATTATTCAGAACCGAACCGTATCATTCTGTTTTATCATGATGCGGAAGTTTCGGCGGAGTACACGCCTGTAGGTTATTTTGATGCCACGGATGAATTTATAGAGGCTGTTGAAAACAACCCGGTATTGGAAGGCTGGGGAAATAAGATTATCAGTATAGGAATTGCCGAAAGGTAAACAAATTAAGGACTGTAGGAAATGGCAATCCCTTGTGATGGAGATTGAAAAGGCAAAAGGGAAGGATGGCAAGTGGATGATGTTGGCACAGGCAATAGGCTATAATTCGGTGGAAGATGTAATCCAGAACCTGAAGGATGCCGGATGTGATCAGGAAACCATTGAGCGTTTTATGAATTGTATGAATCAAGGCGACTTAAACGGTCAGCTACGGCTGATGGAGGAACACAGGAAATGTATCCTGGACAGGGTGCATAAAGAAGAAAAACAGATAGACTGTCTGGATTATCTGGTTTACCAGATTGATCGTAACAGGACAGATATTAAAAAATCGGGGAGGTAACCGTTCCTTGTCACGGATAGCGTGCGGGAAATATTTGGTTTCAAGGAGGCTGTCAGGATGAAAAGATACATAGCAATTATTTTGGTGCTGCTTTTGCCGCTTGGCATAGCGGCCTGCGGGAATGATGCAAAAGGCGGTGAAAGCAGCACAACACAGGATGTGGAAGTGTTCGATACTAACAGCAGTCCTAAAGAGGATAATGAACCGGGACTGGAAACAGAACCAGAGCTGGAATCGGCCGGTGCGGAGGAAACGGAATCAGAGCCGGAACCAGCCGGCGTGGAGGAAATGGAGGATGATACAGTGGAAACAGATCAGCTTTATATAAAAGTAGGGCAAAGCACATTGACAGCAGTTTTGGAGGACAATGAATCGGCAGAAGCTTTAAAGGAGCTTTTGGCGGGTGAAGTGCTGACGATATCGGCATCCAACTATGGGGGCTTTGAAAAGGTATGTTCCCTTGGCACGGAACTTCCGAGAAATGACAGTCAGACGACTACCCATGCGGGGGATATCTGCCTGTATAATGGCAATCAGATCGTCATTTTTTACGGTTCCAATTCATGGGCATATACAAGGCTCGGCAGGGTGTCAGATGCGGATGAGGCAGAGCTGGAAACAATCTTAAGTGGGGAAGAAACAGAGATAACGCTTTCCCTTGAACCGTTTCAATGATTAGAAGGAGGATAGATATGGAATATCGAGTTTTGCCCCATGGTGGGGAGAAAATCAGCATCATCGGTCTTGGGAGCGGCAGTATCAGCGGCACGGAGCAGGAAATGACTGCTGTAATAGATGCTGCTATGGAAAGCGGTGTGAATTATTTTGATATGGCTCCATCCGAACAGGCACCGTTTTATGCCTACGCAAAAGCATTCGCCGGACGCAGGGAAAAGGTCATTACGCAAATGCACTTCGGCGCGGTTTACAACGGCGGAAAATATGGATGGACAAGGAATCTGGATAAGATTAGGGAGCAGTTTGCATGGGAACTGAAACTGCTGGATACAGACTATACGGATATCGGATTTATTCATTGCGTGGATGATATGGATGATCTGGGTAAAGTGATGGATGGTGGATTGTGGGACTACATGAAGGAATTGAAAAAGCAGGGTACAATCCGTCATTTGGGGTTTTCATCCCATAACCCGGAGATTGCCCGCCGTATTCTGGATACTGGTCTGGTGGATATGTTCATGTTCAGCATTAATCCCGCTTATGATTATCAGAAAGGGGAATATGGGATAGGTGAGGTTTCTGGCCGGGCAGCCCTTTACCGTGACTGTGAAAAGATGGGTGTGGGTATTTCTGTCATGAAGCCTTTTGCCGGAGGGCAGCTTTTGGATGCAAAGACTTCCCTGTTCAAGAGGGCGTTGACACATACGCAGTGCCTGCAGTATGTCCTTGACCGCCCTGCTGTTATGACCGTCCTGCCGGGTGTTCGTAATATGGAAGACTTGCAGACAATCCTGAAATACCTGACAGCAGCGCCGGAAGAAAAAGACTATTCCGTTATCGGCGAGTTTATGCCCCAGAGCGCCTATGGAGTATGTGTGTATTGCAACCACTGCCAGCCCTGCCCTATGGGATTGGATGTAGGGCTGATCAATAAATATTATGACCTTGCACTGGCAGGGGATGAGATGGCGAAAGGGCATTACCATAAGCTGCCTGTCCATGCGGATGCCTGCGCGAAATGCGGTCATTGTGAATCACGATGCCCCTTCCATGTAGGGCAGGAGAAACGGATGGAGGAAATCAATAAATATTTTTCAAGCTGAAAGGAAATATCTGGCACTGGGTTCTATCATGTGAAACCTATATTTAAACAGGACCAATCTTACTTATGTGGGTTGGTCCTGTTTAGTTGACAAGCCGTATTTGTTGGCATAAACTATTAAACGTAAAGCAAAAAAAGCAAACATACATAGGGAGAAAAGTTTATGACATTAGATACGCTTAAAATCGGGCAGGATGCCGTCATTACAAAGGTGGGCGGAGAAGGAGAACTGCGCTGCCGGTTTCTGGATATGGGACTGATTCCTAAGACTAAAGTAAGGGTACGGAAAGTAGCGCCTATGGGAGATCCGATAGAGATAGAGTTAAGGGGCTATGAACTGACGATACGCAAAGAAGATGCACGACAGATAGAAGTTACGGAGATGAAGATATGATATACGCATTGGTAGGGAATCAAAACTGTGGCAAAACTACTTTATTTAACCAGTTGACAGGCTCTAATCAGCATGTCGGCAATTTCCCGGGGGTTACGGTAGATTCCAAGATTGGCGACATACGCGGGGAAAAGAGCGATGCCGTAGTCGATTTGCCGGGGATTTATTCAATCAGACCTTACAGTAATGAAGAAATTGTTACGAGAAATTTTATTTTAAATGAAAAGCCGGACGGTATAATTAATATAGTTGACGCGACGAATATCGAAAGAAATCTATATCTTACGCTGCAACTGCTGGAAATGCACATTCCGATGGTGCTTGCCCTGAATATGATGGACGAGGTGCGCGGAAACGGCGGCACTATAGATTTGACGAAGATGGAAGAACAGCTCGGCATACCCGTGATTGCCATAAGCGCTGCCAAGAATGAAGGTATAGACGACTTGATACGTGCAATAAGCAATGTGTCGCGCAGATGTATATATCCTAAAGTGACCGATTTTTGTGAAAAAGGTCCGGTACACAGATGTATCCATGCGGTAAGCCATCAGGTGGAAGACCATGCGGAAGCAATCAGGCTTTCTCCGAGGTTCGCGGCGACGAAAATCGTAGAAGGCGACAAAGATGTGATAGAGCGGCTTATGCTCTCCCAGAACGAGCTTGAACTGATGGAGCATAGCATCGTCGAAATGGAGCGGGACAGCTGTATGGACAGAAACGCCGCTTTAGCGGACATGCGCTATACTTTTATAGAGAAGGTGTGCGAATCAGCGGTAATCAAGTGTAAAGAAAGTAAAGAGCATAAAAGAAGCGTTAAAATAGATTCGATACTTACAGGAAAGTATTTTGCAATTCCTTCTTTCCTTATAATAATGTTAATAATTTTCTGGCTGACTTTCGGCGTCATAGGGGCTTATTTAAGCGACATTTTAAGCATGGGGATAGACGCCCTTTCCGCATGGGTAGATGTGGCGCTTACCACATATGGCATTAATCCTGTCGTTAAGAGTCTTGTTATAGACGGAATATTTGCGGGCGTAGGAAGCGTGTTAAGCTTCCTGCCGATTATTGTGGTATTGTTTTTCTTCCTTTCGATTCTCGAAGATTCGGGATATATGGCGAGGATTGCCTTTGTCATGGATAGGCCGCTTAGAAAGATTGGCTTGTCGGGAAGAAGTTTTGTCTCCATGCTGATAGGTTTCGGCTGCAGCGTTCCGGCGGTTATGTCCAGCAGGACATTGTCATCCGAGCGGGATAAAAAAATGACTATCATGCTGATTCCGTTTATAAGCTGTTCGGCGAAGATTCCGATATACGCTTTATTTACGGCGGCGTTTTTTCCTGAACATCCTGTGCTAGTGATGATGGGAATGTATGTGCTGGGAATATTGGTAGGGCTTATCGTAGCGATTGTTTTAAACCATACGGCTTTTCGGGGCAACTCCATGCCATTTGTCATGGAACTTCCAAACTACAGATTCCCATCGGCGAAGAGCGTATTCCTGCTTATGTGGGATAAGGCGAAGGATTTCTTGCAGCGTGCCTTTACGATTATATTCCTTGCCACAATAGTTATCTGGTTTTTACAGACTTTTGACAGTCGTTTGAATGTAGTGTCGGATAGCGGAGAGAGCCTGCTTGCCATGATTGGAAAGTGCATAGCTCCGATTTTTATACCGCTTGGCTTTAACGACTGGCGTGTTGCCACTTCGCTAATTAGCGGGTTTACCGCAAAAGAGGCGGTAGTCAGCACCTTGAGCGTACTTACCGGCACGTCGATGAGCAATTTAAGCGGGACAATGGGCGATATATTTACTCCTGTTTCTGCAATAAGTTTTCTTGTGTTTACGCTGCTTTATACGCCATGCGTGGCGGCTGTCGCTACCATCAAACGCGAGATGGGCTCGTCGCTTAAGGCTTTGGCAGTGGTGGTGATGCAGTGCAGTGTTGCATGGTTTAGCGCATTTATTATTTATCAGTTGTTAAGTCTTTTGCCTTTTGTATAAAATAGCTGTATCCGGATTATTCGGAACCATAGTCGGAGATACTCATATATTATATAAGGTGCATCAGGTATTTGCTAAACTTATGATATCAGATGATAGTTTGGCAATTACCTGAGCGTATATATGAAGGAGATATCTATGGGTATATTCTTAGGACTTATGATTCCTTTTCTGGGAACGGCTATGGGCGCGTCCTGTGTTCTTTTTATGCGTAACAGCATGAATAAATTATTGGAGAAAGTCCTCTTAGGCTTTGCCTCCGGGGTAATGGTGGCGGCATCCATATGGTCGCTGCTTATTCCAGCCATAGACATGTCGGCGGGATATGGAAAGTTAAAATTTTTTCCTGCGGCAGCAGGATTTGTATTAGGCATTGCCTTTTTATACGGACTGGATAAACTTATTCCGCATATTCATTTAGGCGGCGACAAGCCGGAAGGCATTAAAAGCAAACTCAATAAAACGACGATGCTTGCGCTTGCCGTCACGCTCCATAATATCCCTGAAGGAATGGCGGTAGGAGTGGTTTTTGCCGGAGTAATAGCAGGCAATAAGGAAATCACGTTAGCAGGGGCGTATGCGCTTGCTATCGGCATTGCGATTCAGAATTTTCCGGAGGGCGCTATCATCTCGATGCCGATGAAAAGTAACGGCACGGGAAAAAAGAAAGCCTTTACTTATGGCGTTTTATCTGGTATTGTAGAACCGATTGGAGCTTTTTTCACTATCCTTGTGACAGGGGCGATAGAGAAAGCGCTGCCATATTTGCTTGCATTTGCGGCGGGAGCTATGATATATGTAGTAGTGGAAGAATTGATTCCCGAAGCGTCGGGAGACGGCGACTCAGATGGCGCTACATTGGGATTTGCAGTGGGGTTTCTTATTATGATGATTATGGATGTTGCACTATCTTAAAGAAGGAGTACGAAGGATGAACAGATTTAGTTTGCCATACTGTCTTATTATTGAAGAAGGGGTTTTTGAACACTTGGACGAAGTGCTTATCGAGTGCGTTCCCGATATAGATAAGCAGAAGGTCATGGTTGTGACAGAACCGGGGCTTACTCATATTATTAAAAAATATCTTGATGAAATTCAGAAGGACTTGCCGCAGAGTAAATTGTATCTGATTGAGGATAATTCTTTTGAACAGGCTATGGAGCTTGCCAGAGCGATATGCGCGGAAGGCTTTCAGGTGATTATAGGAATCGGCGGGGGCAAGGTGTTAGACGTGGCAAAGTATGCGGGATTTGTTGGGAAGATTCCCTATATATGCCTGCCGACTACACTAAGCAACGATAGTCTTGCATCGCCTGTGGCGGTGCTGGATATTGATGATAAGCTGCGCAAGACGCTTGGCTGTAAGATACCTACAGGCATAGTGGTTGACATAAATGTGATTATGGACGCGCCCGCAGACCAGCTTAAATCGGGAATAGGGGATACCATAAGCAAATATACGGCGTTGTATGACTGGAAGCTGGACGCGGCTCATCGCGGGGAGCGGGTGGACGATTTCGCATATATGATTTCGGATATGGCGCTTACTTCGCTTTGTTCTAATGATGAGAAGTCCTTAAAGAGCAAGGAATTTATTAAAACCCTTACGCAGTCGCTTGTAATGGGCGGTCTGGCAATGGAAATTGCGGGAAATTCAAGGCCCAGCAGCGGTTCGGAGCATCTTTTCTGCCATTCATTAGAAGAAAACTATCCGGAAATTAAAATTTCACATGGCATGGCGGTGGCTTTGGGTAGCGTGGTAGGCTGTATGTTACAGGGCAGGAACGCAATAAGGCTGCGAGAGGTCTTAGAAGCATATGAGATTGACATAAATCCGCTAAACTGGAATATTACGAAGGAAATCTTCGTTGACGCATGGTTAAAAGCGCCTGCGACAAGAAAGGACAGATATACTATATTAAATGAAGCTGCGCCGGACAGGCATCAGTTAGAGCGCATATATGAACAGCTTATATAAAGTAAGAATGGAGCATTATTATGAAAAGTTATATTTTGGATTTGAATTCTATTGAAAAAGTTAAGGGATTTGTATCGGTAATAAGCAATATCGACGGCTATTTTGATTTGGCGTCAGGAAGATATGTAGTGGACGCCAAGTCGATAATGGGTATTTTTTCGATGGACTTATCCGATAGGGTAGAATTGAGGATATTGGAAACCAATGAAAAAATCTCGGAAATCGAAAAGGCTATTGCACCCTATATTGCCGATTGAGGCGGATATAATATATGAGAAAAATATTACAGATTGTACTTAACAGAATATTTGTCACTGTGTTGATTGTTTTAGGACAAGTCACTTTTTTTCTGTTTGTGATTTTCAGATGGAGCAGTCATTATGTGGAGATTGCGGCAGTATTGCGGCTGCTCAGCCTGATAGTAGTCTGTTATCTTATTTATAAGCCGACCAATCCTGCGGTCAAGCTGGCGTGGATTATACCTATTCTTACGTTCCCGATTTTCGGCGGCATATTGTACCTTGCATTTGGACATGTTTTTCTCCCGCGTAAACTCAGTAAGGACATGGAAGCGGCGGACGAGCAGATGCGCAGGAGTATTCCTGATAATACAGATATCTATCAGGAACTTGCGGACAAGAGTCAGACAGTGGCAAATCAGTGCAGTTATTTAAGGATATATTCAGGTACTTCAGTATATAAAAACACCAAGACGAAATATTTTGCAGACGGTATAGACTATTGGGAAGCATTGGTGCAGGATATTGAGACGGCAGAGCATTTTATCTTCCTTGAGTATTTTATTATCGGGGAAGGCGCGATGTGGAATAAAATACTGGAGATTTTAGAGAAAAAGGCTGTTCAGGGCGTGGAAGTAAGGCTTATATATGACGATTTCGGCAGCGTGCTTAAGTTACCCAAGCAGTATGATAGGATTATAGAAAAAAAGGGCATCAAATGCGTTGCATTTAACAGGATTATTCCGTTTATGTCGATTATCTTAAATAACAGGGACCATAGGAAAATCGTGGTTATAGACGGTAAGATTGCCTATACGGGCGGAATCAACCTTGCCGACGAATATATCAATTACGAAACTCTGCACGGATACTGGAAAGATGCGGGAATACGCCTGATGGGGGATGCCGTATGGGATTTTACGGTAATGTTTCTCCATATGTGGAATATTTCAAGACCTACCGATACTGATTACAGCCCCTACAAGTATCAGTTTAGGGAAAATTTAGGCGCAGGCGGATATGTGCTGCCGTATGGCGATACGCCGTTTGATAACGAAACTGTAGGCGAGAATGTATATCTTAATATGATAGGCAGCGCCAAAAGATATTTTTATGCGTTTACTCCGTATCTTATAACGGATAACGAAATGAATACCGCGCTTAAACTGGCGGCAAAAAGGGGCGTGGACGTCAAGCTGGTGACGCCGGGCATTCCCGATAAGAAAACAGCCTATTGGCTTACCCAGTCTTCGTATCTGAATCTGGTGGAGGCAGGGGTGAAAATATATCAGTACACGCCGGGCTTTATCCATTCCAAATGCGTACTCTGCGATGATGAGACTGCTGTGGTAGGCACTATCAATTTCGACTACCGCAGCTTTTACCATCATTTTGAGTGCGGCGTATATATGTACCATGCCGATGCAATGGACGAGCTTAAGAAGGATATGGAGGACACGTTTGCAGTTTCGGAGGAGATTACCTTGGAATGGTGCAAGAAAAATGTTATGCGCATGAATGTTATCGGTCCGATACTTAAGCTGTTTGCCCCGTTATTCTAATATGCGATATTGTGTAAAATGAATGCGATATACAGGACAGTAAATGTAAAAAGGAAGTAGATATAATGATACGTTTTGTACAAGTGATTATCAGTAATCTGCCAAGAATCTATATGATTCCGAAAATGTCATATATGGCAAGGCATCCGGAGAAATATACGGAAGAAGAGTGCTACGCATATGCGAGGCTTACCGTAAACAGAATGAAGAAGTCGGGGCATATCCATACGGAAGGTTACGGTATGGAAAATCTGCCTAAAGAGGGCGGATATGTTATGTTTCCGAATCATCAGGGGAAGTATGATGCGCTTGGTATTATATATACCCACGACAAACCGTGTTCGGTAGTTATTGACGACGCTAAATCGCATGTTATCCTAACGACGCAGTTTATCAATCTTTTGCATGGGAAAAGAATGCACAAGGACAATTTGCGCCAGTCGGTAAAAGTAATTCAGGAGATTGCCGAAGAAGTGAAGGCAGGCAGAAGATACATTATATTTCCGGAAGGAGGATACTGCCATAATCATAATGAAGTGCATGATTTCAAACCCGGCTGCTTCAAGAGCGCGATGAAGGCAAAAGTGCCGATTGTGCCGGTAGTGCTGATAGATTCCTATAAAGTGTTTGAAGAGTGGTCGTTAAGAAAGGTCAAGACGCAGGTGCATTATCTTCCGGCGCTTTATTATGATGAATATAAAGATATGAACAGCAGGGCGATATCCGATATCGTCCATGACAGGATTAAAGAATACATTAGCAAGATTGTGGCGGACAGGGTTAAATATTGAGCTAAGAATAGCGTTTTTCGTAAGCGCTATTTTTTATTGCAATTATGAAACCGTTTAGCAATATCATTCGTATTATTAGTAGTACGAGTTAATTGGAATGGAGGATTAAAAAATGGATATTAAAAATGCAATGTACATAAACCCCTATACATTTCAGGCTACATCAAAAAGAGTTACCAATGTGGAAAACAGGAGGGAAATATGTGAATTCATGTGCGATACAACTAAATACACGCCGATTTCACTCGAAGATTTGATGGGTGGAATGGGAATTCCTCTTAATTTGGCAGAAAGAACCAGCGTCAATAAACTAAATAATTCCATCAATCTTGCGCAAGGTGCGAGAATAACGGTAGACGGTGGATTTGTGCTAACGGTGGGGGAATATAATGTTGAAATATCCGGAGGCGACCTTTATAATCAGGAAGCGCACGAGAGGGCGGCAAAGATGGCAAGCGCTTTAACAAAGCTGCTTAGGAATGCCGGTGGAACAGCAAATATAATTGCATTCAGCAGTTCCGAATATCAAAAGTGGACGGAAGATGTATCCAGCATAATGAAATATTTTGGGATAGATACCTCAAAAGATTTTACCGTAAACGGTATGAAATACAGCAAAAATAAAAATGGATACTGGGAGTCGGCGGCAAAAACCGCAGCGCAAGACGCATATGAACGGCAGATTGCAGCAAACAAAACGTATGAGTTTGCTGATGAACGTATGAAAAAGAGGATTACCCATTTAAGCAATTACTATTTATCAACTGTTCCGGAAAGCGTGAAAGAAGCATGGCAGGAAACGCTGGAAGAAACTGGAATTAATCCATTCCCAAATGGTTCTAGTACACTTGCGCAACTTGCGGTGGAACAGGATTTTATGACAGGCGGAGATGATAATATTTTCGGAAATACCATATCAAGCAGTCATAATGCAGTCAAGAAGATTTTGGATAGAATTGATAATCCATTGGGAAAAGTTGATGACGACAGGGCGGCGTTTCTTCAGAGGGAAAAGGATTTTTATTCAGCATTTTTAGAGAAAATTGAAAGGAAAATGTAATTATGGAAATCGTAAACAATATAGCTTTCGGTGTCTATACAAATAAATTCCGTGTTATACAATGACTATCTGCCTTGTATACTCATTCAGTAAAGGCATGTGAAACTTAGAGCATATCGCAGATGAATATATGTGATTTGCCTGAATATCCTGTGCAAGCATTTTTTTGCCATTGCCAGAGTCTATATAGAGGCTCGCATCGGCAAGTTTGGAGATAAGCGGGATGGAAGTATTTTCTTTTATGGCGGATAGAAGAGCGGAAGCTTCTTTCCTAAAACCGACGATTCTGGCATAATAAACATAATCTTCTGTGCAGAAGATATCCATATCAGATTGATAAATGCCTAACAGGATATGGAGCAGGTTTCTTGCAGTCCTTGCAGCGGTTATGTTGCGCGTCTTAAGGCTTTTGCATAATGAAGCATAATCCGTGCATGAATAGATAAGGTTCTTAAGCCTGTCGGAAAACGCTTCGTCTACATCGAAGTAGCGGCTATATCCGTTTCCTTCTTCCTGTATGAGCTTATATAACAGCATCGGGAAAAAATCTTCCATAAGTACAGGAAAAGCCTTTGAATAATTTTCCTTCATAAGTTTATATACGTCAGTCGGAAGCTGTTCTTTTACAGCGTCTAAATCTTTAGCCTTAGCGATTGCTGCCCTTATGGCAAGGGCGGAACTCAGTGGACCACATAAAGCATCATCATTATAGCCTGTGCCTTTACGCGCAAGCGTATATGGCATGATTTTGCTACCGCGTTTCGCAAGTGCCTTCATATATTCGATACCAAGTATATTATTTGGGGCTTGAAGAAGTTTAAGCGATGGCTCAAGCTGTGCTTCAGGCTGCGATTCAAGTTGTGGTGGGATTGAGTCAAGCGCGGAGGCTAAAGCATGGGGGTAAGCCTGTCCGGCTTTCATATTCTGCTTAAGCCTGTCTTTAAATTCATCATTTTCAGACATAAGCGCATTGGAGATGGCGGATAATGTCTTTATATCACCACATTCGCTTCCGAAGCATAGACAGTCAATGATGCCAAGCTTATCAAGCGTCGCCACAGCGCCGGAGGCAAAGTATTCCGCGCTGCCTGTCGCATAGTGGACAGGCAGCTCTATTATAAGGTCTGCGCCACACATAAGCGCTGAATGTATGCGTAGCGATTTGTCCATTATTGCGGGGATGCCGCGCTGGGTGAAATTGCCGCTCATTACGACTATGCAGTAATCGGCTCCTGTCATTTCCTTTGCCTGCGTTATATGATATTCATGTCCGTTGTGAAAAGGATTATATTCCGCAATAATGCCAACCGTCTTCATATGATATTTTCTTCTTTCCTGATTAAATTATAACTTGTGTGATAATTCGTGTTTTCTGGTTTTAAGTGTATCATGAAAACGGAATTATAAAAAGAGAAAAAATAGGAACTCAAACAGAATCATGGGTTGATAAAGGACAATGTTATGAGATATAATAAAATTAAAGGTGGTGATTTAATATGACATCAATAGAACAAGGCTGTATTAATATTTGGATAGATGAAATAGTTCCATGTTTAAAGGATACACAGACAGGTGAAATTAAGGAAACGGTGGTATTTAAAATAGAGAGCAGGACATATTTAAAGAAATTTCAGGAAAGTAATGGCTGGCATATTAACTGGAATGAAATTCCATTAAATGTTGAAGTATACGCATTGGCATTGAAGGATGACAATACAGTTCAGGGATTAGTTGGAATTAAAAATGATAGAGATTCTCATGCGGCATATCTTCACTGGGCATGTACTGCTCCACATAACAATAAGCATGATTATGGAGAGCAAAAGTATATAGGTGTTGGCGGACATCTCTTTGCGATAGCAGCAGATAAATCTATTGAGTGGGGATATGAAGGGGCTACACATGGATTTGCTGCAAATGAAGAACTATTGAAGCATTATATAGATGTTTTTCATGCAGAATATTTGGGAATGCTTCATCAGTATCAATTTTTTATTGATGAAGAACAGGCAAAAAAATTACTGGAGGTGTATAATTATGAATGGAATGAAGCCTAAATTTATGGAAAATCTGGTTATTGCTCCAAGTTACTATGAGCAACCTGATCCATATACTAATGCGCCATCTTGTCATGTGAATTTGCTTGAACTCTCAAGATATGCAAAGCAATGTGGAAAAAAGCTGGTTGAACTGACGAAGGAAGAAGTGGGGAAGTTTTCAATTTGAGGTGAAGTATTTTATGCCAATATATTCACGAGAGAAGAGAGGGCTGACTGCATTTAACAAAGTAGTTGATAAATACTATGATGGGCATTGGCAACAGGCGGTATTAAGTTTTGCTGAAAATGAAAGAATCACACAAGAAGAATTAGAAAGTTTAATAGACTACATTAAAAACCATAAGTAAAATATTTAAGGGGGAGCCATATGTCCGAAGCATTGTGGAATATAATTGGAGTTACTTTAATAGGAAGTATTCTTCTTTTTATTCGTAACATGAATGGCGATAAAATACATCCGCAAATAGTGACGGCTTATTGGATTGTATTTTTTGTTATTTCATTATTTCCGCTGCATATGGCTGCCCAATTAGGAGCTGCCATCAAAGATGTCAATTACATAAGTGAGGCGACAAGCATATCCGGCAGCAGGCATAATGAATATTTAGAATTGGCAGCCATCTTAGATAATCAGAATAATTCAAGCATATTGCATAAAACCGAAGTGAAAAATCTGTTTGCCACATCTTGTTTGATTATATGGACAGTTGGATTCATATTAAACGTTGTAATAAAAACATTAAAAAATGTAAGAGTTAGAAATAAAATCAAAGAAAATTGCATAGGTATTCATTCAAGCATTTCAATAGGGAAGAAAAACAATATTAATGTAATCATTACAGAGGATATAGGTCCAATGGTGTATGGGATAAGACCTGCTATTTATGTGCCAAAGGAATTTATGGATAATGACATATTAAATAGTATTTTGGCACACGAAAAAAACCATATCATTAGAAAACACCATTTGTTGTTATTATTGATTGATGCAACAAGCTGTGTATATTGGTTTCTTCCGTATTATGAAAAAATTTTCATGAAAGCGTTACGAGAGGATATGGAATATAGATGTGATTATGAAGTGATAAAGAATACAGGTATAAATCCTAAAGAATATGCATTACATTACGCAATTGTGAATGGATACCAATCGGGACTTAACTTTACTTTAAATTTTAGTAAGAAACAGGCTGTGAAAAGAATTAACCGAGTTCTTGATTTCAAGATGGACATAAAAAAGTCAGTAGGTATGTCATTCATATTGGGTATAACAGTTGTTGTCTGTATAATATTGATTACAAATGTTTATTTGATGCCGGATATTAATGGATTTACTAAATGGGAAATTAAACAGGCAAAAGAAACTGTTGTTAAAATGATAAATGCAGCAAATAAAGGAGATGAACAACGTGTCTTTCGTTATATTGATGAATCAGGACCGCTAAGCAATGTGACGGATTTTACAGATATGCAATACGACTTGTATTATATTGATTATTTTCCAAGCACATCAAGTTATTATGAAAAAAAATACAGAGAACAGTATCAGTTACAGGCAAATGAAATAATTCATTTGGAAGGAATATTTAAAATAAAAGGGAATGAGGTGATATGGGGATATACACTTATATTTGATGAAACAGACGGCACTTGGAAACTATATGACTGGGGACAATAAAGTTATTCAAAAGTTATTCATTTAAAAAATAATAGTTGACTCATATCCAGATTGTGGTATAATTTATATTGTGTGTAGATACACTATGTGGGTATGCGCATAAATAACCCAATCAGTCGAGTTGCTTATTAGGGACTGAAGGGAGGTCAGGTGCGGAATGTCAAACGTAATCGTTAAAGAAAACGAGACTTTGGATAGTGCATTACGTCGTTTTAAAAGAAGCTGCGCGAAAGCAGGAATTCAGCAGGAAATTCGTAAGAGAGAGCATTACGAGAAACCGAGCGTAAGACGTAAGAAGAAATCTGAAGCAGCAAGAAAGCGCAAATACAATTAGTGAAGAGCAAATCCCTGATTTTTGTCAGGGATTTTGTTTTTTTACATAACATAGTCATAAACATTTCACCTGCGGTAATATTTATATTATAGAGAAATATGCGGGAGAGATGAATTTTGAAAAAAAGAAGAAGTATTTATGCGTTGCTTATGATAATATGTCTATGCGTCAATATGTGTCTATACATACCTATGAAGGCTTACGCGGCTCCGGACGTAACAACGCCGTCCTACATCGTGATGGAGGCGTCTACGGGGCAGGTTATCTGCGAACAGGACGCCAATACGAAGAGAAGTCCGGCAAGCATTACTAAGATAATGACGCTGCTCATTATATTCGAGCATTTAAAGAGCGGAAGAATCCATCTTGAGGATAAGATAACGACAAGTTCATATGCTAAGTCTATGGGCGGTTCACAGGTGTATCTCGACGAGGGTGAAACCCAGACTTTGGATACCATGATTAAGTGCATCGCGGTAGCTTCCGGCAATGACGCCAGCGTGGCTGTGGCGGAATACATAGCGGGGAGCGAGAGCGAGTTCGTGAAGCTTATGAACGATAAGGCGGAAAGCCTGGGGATGCAGAATACCAATTTCGAGGACTGCTGCGGGCTGACCGATTCCGACAATCACTATACTTCCGCTAAAGACGTAGCGATTATGTCAAGGGAACTGATAACCAAGTATCCGGAAGTCTTAGATTATACGGGCATCTGGATGGAAGATATCGAACACAGGACTGCCAACGGCACATCTACTTTTACGCTTGCCAGCACCAATAAGCTGTTAAAGCGTTATGAATGGGCGACGGGGTTAAAGACGGGTTCGACTTCCAAGGCGTTGTACTGTCTGTCGGCGACCGCCAACAGAGACGGCATGGAGCTTATCGCGGTAGTTATGGCGGCTCCGGATAAGGACACCAGATTTGCCGATGCCATAACGCTGTTAAATTACGGTTACAGTGTCAGCAAGATGTATAAAGATGAAAATAAAGATGTCCTTCCGGCTCAGAAGATACACGGCGGAGTAGAGGACGATGTCCCCCTTGCATATGCGGGAGAGTTTCATTATCTGGATACGGCGGGCAGCAACCTGAATGATATAGAGAAGGAGATAAGTCTTCCTCAAATAGTGGAAGCGCCAGTTGCGCAGGGCGACGCTATAGGCGAGGCTGTATATAAATTGGACGGAAAGCGCATAGGAAGCGTGTCAATCGTCGCTGCCGAGTCCGTGGAGAAAGCAGGATATCTGCATTATCTGCATAAACTCTGGCTCAAATATCTTGTTTCTTGAGAATGCTTGCAGTTTCATTATTAAATATGATATACTTTATGAGTTGTATTTTATCACATAGAAAATTGCTCCGCAATTTTCTTGTAGGACATGGAGAAAATGAATGTTAAATTCCATATTGATTGCACTCGGACTTCTCATATGCTTTTTTTTAGTAGTTATGGCTATTGACTGTAACCGCTTTATAACAGTAAACTATGAGCTTAAGTCAAAGAAGATAGCAAAAGCGTGTACTTTCGTGCTTTTATCAGACTTACATAATAAGTCGTTTGGAAAAGACAATGAGAGATTGATTAAAAAAATTAATGAGATTGCTCCTGATGCAGTTCTGGCTGCAGGAGACATGCTGACTTCCGCTAAAGGTGAGAAGTATGTCACAGCAGTCAGGCTGATGGAGCAGCTTGGCGCAAAATATCCGATATATTACGGAATGGGAAACCATGAGCATCGTATGAGCCTGAATCATGAGTATTACGGCAATTCATATGAAATCTATGAGAAGGCGCTATATAACGCAGGGATAGAGCCGCTTATAAATGAGAGTGTGGATATGCCGTCTTTCAACATAAACATATGCGGGCTGATGATAGACAGATGCTATTACAGCAAATTCCATAAATACCCCATGCAGGAGAATTATTTAAGGGATACAATAGGACAGGCTAAGAGCGATAAATTCCAGATTTTGATAGCCCATAATCCGGATTATTTTGAAGAGTATGCCAAGTGGGGGGCGGATCTGACTGTCTCCGGGCATGTACACGGAGGACTTATGCGGCTGCCGGTTATCGGCGGAGTGGTATCGCCGAGGCTGACGCTTTTCCCCCAATATGACGGCGGCATGTTTGAAAAAGATAACAGAGTTATGATTTTAAGCCGTGGGCTTGCGACGCATACACTGCCGATAAGGATATTCAATCCGGGGGAGCTGGTAGTGATTCATTTAAGCCCGATTTAAGATAAAAGGTGGACAGGTTATGGCGATTTCCGTTAAGCTGGAGGTTTTTGAGGGACCTTTGGATTTGTTATTACATTTAATAGATAAGAATAAAGTGGACATTTACGATATCCCTATCGTAGAGATTACCGAGCAGTATCTTGACTACATCAGGCAGATGGAGACTGAGGATATGAATGTCATGAGTGAATTTCTCGTGATGGCGGCGACTCTTATTGATATAAAATGCCGCATGCTTTTGCCAAGAGAGGTAAACGAAGAGGGAGAAGAGGAAGATCCGAGGACGGAGCTGGTAGAGCAGTTATTGGAATACAAGATGTGCAAATATATGTCCTATGAACTAAGAGACAGAATGATTGAGGCTGAGAAAAGCCTTTATAAGAAACCGACGCTGCCTAAGGAAGTGAGCGACTACAAACAGCCGGTTGATTACGAAGAACTCATAGGGGATATGACGCTGGCAAAACTGCATGAGATTTTCAAATATGTGATAAAAAGGCAGGAAGATAAAATCGATCCCGTGAGAAGCACCTTCGGCAAAATCGAAAAAGACGAAATCGACATGGACGCAAAGACCGTGTATATAGAGGACTACATAAAGAGCCATAAGACATTTAGTTTTAAGAAACTGTTAGAGAAACAGCACAGCAAGATGGAAGTTATCGTCACATTTCTGGTTATTCTGGAAATGATGAAAATAGGGAAAATCGGCATTAAGCAGGAAGATATTTTTGCGGATATTATCATAACGTCGAATGAGCAGTCCGCTTAAGGAAAAGGAGTACATATATCGGAATGGAAAGACAAAAGGCGAAATCAGTAATAGAGGCAATACTTTTTACGATGGGGGATTCCGTTGAAATTGAAAGACTTGCCGAGGTTATAGAGGAAGATGTTAAGACAACGGGCGAAATTCTTAGCGAAATGGCGGAAGAATATAAGAAAGAAGAGCGGGGAATCGAATTGACCACTCTGGACAATGCTGTGCAGTTATGCACGAAGGGCGAGCTTTACGAGTATCTGATAAAAATCGCTAAGACGCCGAAAAAATATGTTCTCACGGATACCTTGCTTGAGACGCTCTCAATTATCGCCTATAAGCAGCCGGTGACAAGGCTGGAAATCGAGAAGGTGCGCGGGGTTAGCTGTGACCATGCGGTAAACAGGCTGATTGAGTTTGATTTGATTGCCGAGGTGGGCAGGCTTGACGCTCCGGGACGGCCGCTTTTATTTGGAACTACGGAGCAGTTTTTGCGCAGTTTCGGGGTTAAGTCGCTCGATGATTTGCCGGAGATTAATCCGGTCCAGATGGAGGAGTTTAAACTGCAGGCGGAATCGGAAGTGCAGCTGCAGTTAGATATATAATTACTGTTTTTGTTATCACGGCTGTTTTCAAAGCATATACATTAACAATGAAAAAGACGCGGGTTAATTTATGTGTGAAGAAAACAGCAGCAGGATAACGAGGGTTGTAAGGAGATTCTTGAGAGTCATGCCGCGCAGCCTGACTTTATTGCTAATGATGGCGGGGGTTATATTAATTACTCTTAACGCATACGCTAAGGAAGGTAACGGTAAAGAGGAATTACAGCTCTATTCTCAGTCAGCGGTACTTCTTGATGCCGATTCCGGCAGGATTCTATATGGAAAAAATGAAAAAGAGATACTTCCCATGGCGAGTACGACTAAAATAATGACATGCATCCTGGCGCTGGAATATGGAAATATGGACGATATCGTTGAAGTTTCCGCCGATGCCGAAAGCATGCCGAAAGTCAAGCTTTATATGCGTCAGGGGGAACAGTACAGGCTTGGTGATTTGCTATATTCGCTTATGCTTGAGTCGCATAATGACTCGGCGATAGCCATAGCGGAGGCAGTCGGCGGGAGTGTGGAAGAGTTTGCAGCCATGATGAACCAAAAGGCGAGGGACATAGGCTGCTATGATACGTTTTTTATCACGCCTAACGGATTAGACGCTACTGTGGGCGAAACAGGGAAGATACACTCTACGACGGCAGCAGACCTTGCCAAAATCATGGCTTATTGTGTGACGGATTCAGAGGCGAAGGAAGATTTTCTTGCCATTACGCAGACTAGGGAATATGACTTTTGTGATTTAAGCGGTGCGCGCAGCTTTCACTGCAATAACCATAACAGTTTCTTAGGTATGATGGACGAAGCATTGTCCGGTAAAACAGGCTTTACCAATAAGGCGGGGTACTGCTATGTAGGAGCCATTGAAAGCGAAGGCAGGGTATATACAGTGGCGCTGCTTGCCTGCGGCTGGCCGAATAATAAGACATATAAATGGAGCGATATGAAGAAACTTGCGCAGTACGGCATGGATAACTTTGAATATCGGGATATCTATGAAGACCTAAGTTTCAATGACATTCCCGTTATAAACGGCATTGCGGGAAAAGACGCCACGCCGTATGACAATGCTTTTGTCAAAGTCGCGTTTGAGGAGCCGTCTGATAAAAGTCTGCGTTATCTTCTTAGCAGTGATGATAAAGTAGAAGTAAAGAGCAGTATAGCCGATAAGCTTGAAGCCCCGGTACATTCCGGTGAGAATGTAGGTCAGGTGTCGTATTATTTAAATGGTGAACTTATCAAGTCATATGCCGTAGTTACGACACATGAAGTTGAAAAAACAGACTATTTATGGACGCTAAAATATATATTACGGCTTTATTTTCATATATTTACAGATTTTTGAAAATAAAACTAGTCGATTTCACTAATATATGGTAAACTATAGTGTGTGCCTTATGCACACCATAAAATGTTATTATTTTTTAGTAAGATAAATGGAGGGCTGAAAAATGAGTACAAATTCTCAAGCGAGTCAAAGAATCAATGCTTTGCTCGATGAAAACAGTTTCGTTGAGATTGGCGCACTTGTTAGCGCAAGGGCAACAGATTTCAACCTGAAACAAACGGAAACTCCTTCAGACGGTGTTATCACCGGATATGGAGTGATTGACGGCAATCTTGTGTATGTATACAGCCAGGATGCTTCCGTATTAAACGGAACCGTCGGCGAAATGCACGCTAAGAAGATTGCAAACCTCTATGACTTGGCTATGAAGATGGGCGCGCCTGTTATAGGGCTGCTTGATTCTGCCGGTCTTAGGCTGCAGGAAGCGACCGACGCTTTGAATGCGTTTGGTGAGATTTACTTTAAACAAACCTTAGCTTCCGGCGTGATTCCACAGATTACCGCGGTTTTTGGAACCTGCGGAGGTGGACTTGCCCTTGTTCCGGGGCTGACTGATTTTACGTTTATGGAGGCTGACAAGGCGAAGTTATTCGTTAATGCGCCCAACACCCTTGACGGAAACGTAATCTCGAAATGTGATACGAGCGCGGCAGCGTTCCAGAGTGAGAAAACAGGCAACATTGACGTTGTTGCAGATGAAGCGTCCATACTTGCACAGATTAGACAGCTTGTATCGATGCTTCCGGCTAATAATGAAGATATCGCTATATCGGACTGCACAGACGACTTAAACAGAGGCTGTCCGGATATTGCAGCATGTGTGGGCGATACATCGGTTGCGTTGTCACGCATTGCTGATGATGGAGTATTTTTTGAAGCAAAACAGAACTATGCAAAGGATATGGTTGTAGGATTTATGAAGCTTAACGGAGCGACTATTGGCGCAGTAGCAAACCGTACCGAAGTCTATGACGAAAACGGCGAAGTTACCGAGAAGTTTGATGCGGTTATTTCAGAGGGCGGCGCGCAGAAAGCGGCACGTTTCATCAATTTCTGCGACGCATTTGAGATTCCGGTATTGTCTTTAACGAATGTAAAAGGTTTCCTTGCGGACAAATGCTCCGAGAGAAGGATTGCTAAAGCGGCGGCAAAGCTTACATACGCATTTGCCAGCGCAACCGTTCCGAAAGTAAACGTAATAATCGGAAAGGCATACGGAAGTGCGTATACAGTAATGAATTCTAAAGCGATTGGCGCGGATATTACAATGGCGTGGCCTGATGCGGAAATTGGAACTATGGACGCGTCTCTTGCCGCGAAGATTATCTGCGACGGTCAGGGCGCAGACGCTATTGATGCCTGCGCAAAGGAATATGCGGCTTTGCAGAATAATGTGACAAGCGCGGCAAGAAGAGGATATGTAGACCAGATTATCGAGCCTGTGGACACCAGAAAATATGTTATCGGAGCTTTTGAGATGTTAGCTTCAAAGAGTGAAGGCCGTCCGGAGAAAAAACACGGTACAGTTTAGAAAGGATGATACTTAATATGAAAAAATTATTAATAGTATTAGGTATAATTACCTGTATGGCAGGTCTGACGGCATGTGGCAGTAAGGAGTCTGAACAGCCGGCAGATAACGTTATTCCGAATGACGTTGCAATGGAGATAATTGCATCGTATGCCGAAGAACTTAACGGTATAGCGGGAGAAAGCGATCCTCTTGCTATTGCGGCGCCATATGGACAGGTGCTTGAAGATGCTGTTACAAGCTGGATGAGTGCGGTCAAAGATATGGGTGATTATATTGAAGTAATGGAGATAGTTGATAACGCTTTACTGTATGAAGCGGATGCAAATGGCATCTATTTTACAGGCGGAACAATCCATGCCAGACTAAAGGGCAGCAGCCACAATGCGATACTTGAATTTACCTGTGATGATACCGGAATTACCAGTATATCAGTAAATGTGGAATATTCATTCGGTGAAAGTATGTGGAAGGCATTTTTGAATACTTTGTTGGGCATGGGAACCGTATTTGCAGTATTGATTCTGATAAGCTTAATCATTGCGGCGTTTGGATTTATTCCTAAGCTGATGGAGAAAAATAAGCCTACGGAAAATAAGTCTGCGGAAAAGAAGGAAGATGCCGTTGTAGCACAGATTGCCCAGAGGGAAGAACTTTCAGACGATACTGAGCTTGTAGCGGTAATCGCTGCGGCGATAGCGGCCTATGAGGGCGCAGGTTCTACTGACGGCTTTGTGGTAAGGTCAATCAGAAAAGCTAAGAACAGTAAATGGTAAGATTACCTGAATAGTTATATTTGTGTATAAATTTACAGATTAAATAAAGATGGAGGAATTAAAAATGAAAAATTATACAATTACCGTAAATGGAAGCGTATATGACGTAGTAGTAGAAGAAGGGCAGACAAGCGGAGCTCCTGTAGCAGCAGCTCCTGCAGCTCCTAAGGCTGCACCGAAGGCGGCTCCTAAGGCAGCAGCGCCCGCAGCTGGCGGCGCGGCAGGAAACGTTAAGATTGAAGCAGGAGCAGCCGGCAAGGTATTTAAATTGGAAGCAAGCGTAGGGCAGGCAGTAAAGAAGGGCGACGCTGTTGTAATTCTTGAGGCAATGAAGATGGAAATCCCTGTTGTTGCTCCTCAGGACGGTACTGTAGCAAGCATCAACGTAGCAGTAGGCGACGCTGTTGAGGCAGGCGCGTTACTTGCTACCTTGAACTGATTGTTTGATAGCGGTATTTTTGAATTTGTATAATTACGACAGGAGGTAAAAACATGGATTATATAGCAAATACGCTATCCAATCTTATTCACCAGACGGCATTTTTTAATCTTGACGTGCGAAACTATATAATGATTGTGATAGCTTTGGGATTCCTATTTCTTGCTATCAAATTTGAATTTGAACCGCTTTTGCTGGTTCCCATATCATTTGGTATGCTGCTTGTCAATATCTATCCCGATATTATGGCGGCGTACGGTGAAGGCGGCGCCGGCGGCGGCTTACTGTATTATTTCTATAAACTTGATGAGTGGGCGATTCTGCCGTCACTTATCTTTATGGGCGTCGGAGCGATGACCGACTTTGGACCGCTTATTGCTAATCCAAAGAGTTTTCTGCTTGGTGCAGCGGCACAGTTTGGTATTTTTGGCGCATATTTTGCAGCAATAGCTATGGGATTTAATGATAAGGCGGCAGCCGCAATCTCCATAATCGGCGGTGCGGACGGTCCTACATCTATCTTTCTTGCTACCAAGCTGCAGCAGACCACGCTGCTTGGACCGATTGCGGTTGCGGCATATTCATATATGTCGCTTGTGCCGATTATTCAGCCGCCCATTATGAAGCTTCTTACGACTAAGAAGGAAAGACAGATTAAAATGGCGCAGCTTCGTCCGGTTACAAAGTTGGAGAGAATCTTATTCCCTATCGTTGTTACGATAGTCGTATCCCTGATTCTTCCTACCACGGCTCCGCTTATCGGTATGCTTATGTTAGGCAACCTTTTCAGGGAGTCGGGAGTTGTAAGACAGTTGACCGAGACAGCGTCAAATGCGCTTATGTATATCGTAGTTATTATTCTGGGTACATCTGTAGGCGCAACGACAAGCGGAGAAGCTTTCTTAAATGCAGATACCTTAAAAATCGTAGCGCTTGGCTTGATTGCCTTTGCCTTTGGAACCGCAATGGGCGTATTGTTTGGTAAGCTGATGTGCATACTTACAAAAGGCGCGGTCAATCCGCTTATCGGTTCGGCAGGCGTTTCGGCTGTTCCTATGGCGGCGAGGGTTTCACAGAAAGTCGGTGCGGAAGAAGATCCTACCAACTTCCTGCTTATGCACGCTATGGGACCTAACGTAGCGGGCGTAATAGGTACGGCAGTAGCCGCAGGAACATTTATGGCAGTATTCGGAGTATTCTGATATTAAATATGGAGGGAATTTCTAAAGCTTTGAAGTGTATGGCTTAAGAATTTCCATGTTTCGTATTATATAATGGATTATATAAAATATAGGAGGAAATAGAAATGGCAGAACAGGTTAAAAAACCGATTGGAATCATGGAAACCGTTCTTCGTGATGCGCATCAGTCTTTGATTGCAACAAGAATGCCTACCGAGATAATGCTTCCAATCGTAGAGAAAATGGATAAAGTAGGTTATCATGCAGTAGAGTGCTGGGGCGGTGCAACGTTTGACGCATCACTTCGTTTCCTGAAAGAAGATCCTTGGGATAGGCTCAGAAAGTTAAGGGACGGATTCAAGAACACCAAATTGCAGATGCTTTTCAGAGGTCAGAATATTCTGGGATACAGACCGTATGCGGACGACGTGGTAGACAGTTTCGTAGAGAAATCTATTGCAAACGGTATTGATATTATCCGTATTTTTGACTGTCTGAATGATTTGAGGAACTTACAGGAAGCAGTAAATGCTACCAATAAGATAAAGGCAAGAGAAGGCAGAGGACATGCGCAGGTAGCCCTTTCCTATACGCTTGGCGACGCATACACAATGGAATATTGGATGGATATGGCGAAGAAGATTGAAGAAATGGGCGCTGATTCCATCTGTATCAAGGATATGGCGGGACTTTTGGTTCCTTATAAGGCAGCCGAGATGATTTCATCAATGAAGTCAGCAACCAAACTTCCGATTCAGCTCCATACACACTATACTTCCGGCGTAGCGGGCATGACTTATCTTAAGGCGGTAGAGGCAGGAGTTGACGTTATCGACTGTGCTATCTCTCCGTTTGCAATGGGTACGTCGCAGCCGGCAACTGAGGTTATGGTAGAGACCTTTAAGGGAACTCCTTATGATACGGGATATGACCAGAACCTTTTGGCGGAAATTGCAGATTACTTCAGACCTTACAGAGACAAATGCCTTGCTGACGGTCTGCTTAATCCTAAGGTTATGGGCGTGGATATCAAGACATTGTTATATCAGGTGCCGGGCGGCATGCTTTCCAATATGGTAAGCCAGTTGAAAGAGCAGAACGCAGAAGACAGATACTATGATGTTTTGAAGGAAATCCCTGAGGTTAGGAAAGACTTGGGCGAGCCGCCGCTTGTTACACCTTCCTCACAGATAGTAGGCACTCAGGCAGTATTCAATGTACTTATGGGTGAAAGATATAAGATGGCGACTAAGGAGACTAAGGCGGTTCTTCGCGGTGAGTACGGACAGACCGTAAAACCTATGAATCAGGAAGTAATCGACAAGGTTATTCCGGGCGAAGAGAGAATTACCTGCCGTCCGGCGGACTTAATTGAGAACGAGATGGATAAGCTTGAAGGAGAAATGAAGGAATGGAAACAGCAGGATGAAGACGTATTGTCATACGCCCTGTTCCCGCAGGTAGCAACCGACTTCTTTAAATATCGTCAGGCTCAGCAGGAAAAAGTGGATATGACTCAGGCGGATACTAAGAATGCGGCGTATCCTGTTTAAGTAACGTTCGTTATGCAAATCAATAAAATTAATAAGGCAGTCGGAAAATTATTTTCCGGCTGCTTTTTATGCCATACTTTTTGCAAATTTTATATTGACTAATGGTATATTGATATATTATAATAACATATGTTATAAAAATAATGGAAACGTAGTCAGTTATTCACAAAGTGAGGAAGTGCGATATGGCAAGAAAAGAAACGATAACAAAAACTGATATTTTGAACGCGGCGTTTGAAATGACAAGAGAAGAAGGCTTTGAACATGTGACGGCGAGGACTCTGGCGGCGAAAGCCGGCTGCTCCACACAGCCGATTTTCAGAGTATACAAGAACATGGAGGAGCTGGGAAAAGAACTGTTTGAACAGGTTATTTCCTATTTTAATACATATTATGAAAATTATCCTAAAAATTATGATACACCGTTTGTAAATTTAGGTCTTGCCTATATCGGTTTTGCTCAGAAAAATCCTAAGTTGTTCAGGCTTTTGTTTGATTCCGAGAACAGACAGGGAAAGAGCCTGTATGACATCCTAAACGGCACAAACGGAGCAGTAGTAAAAGAGATTAACAGTGCGGCGCAGGGCGGATGTAAAAATCCAAGTGTTATTTTTATGAAGATGTGGATTTTTATCCACGGTGCGGCATGTATGTCGCTTACGGGAGACTATGACTTGAGTGAAGAAGAGACTGTATCGCTTCTTGAGGAGGCATACAAATCTTTTATATAAAAATACAATAAGATTCAGGAAGGGACTGATACCCCGATGGAGAACCGCTACGACATTATAACCAGAATTAACGAATATTACAGCAGGATGAGCAAAAGTCAGAAAGCGATTGCGGACTTTGTTTCAGACCATTATAGTCAGGCAGTGTTTATGACGGCTGCGAAGATGGGAGAGACGCTGGGGATAAGTGAATCTACCGTTGTACGCTTTGCAGCTTTTATTGGCTACAGCGGATATCCGGATTTTCAAAGGGACTTGGAAGACTGGGTGCAGAATAAAATCAATTCCGTACAGCGGATAGGAGCTAAATATGGCAGAAGTTCGCAGTCGGAGATTCTTACTTCGGTCTTGACTGCGGATATCGAGAAGATAAAAGATACCATAGACAACCTTGACTCTACGGCATTTGAAACAGCAGTTGACATTATTCTGGAAGCTAAGAACGTATACATAATGGGCATAAGAAGCTGCGCGCCGCTGGCGGACTTTCTGCAGTTTTATCTGAATATGATAAGAGGGAATGTCATTCTGCTTAGGACGACAAGCGTATCGGAGACTTTTGAGCAGATGATAAGAATAGATGAAAACGATGCGATTATCGGCATAAGTTTTCCCAGATATTCCATGCGTACCTTAAAGGCAATGGAGTTTGCAAATGATAGGAACGCCAAAGTAATCACAATTACAGACAGCGTACATTCGCCGATGAATCTGTATTCTTCATGCAACCTGCTTGCCAGAAGCGACATGGTGTCCATAGTCGATTCGCTGGTGGCGCCGTTAAGCCTTATTAACGCGCTGGTGGTGGCAATGTGTCTGAAACGGCCGGAGAATGTGAAAGTAAATTTGAAGAATCTGGAATATGCGTGGAACAACTATCAGGTATATCTGAATGATGAGATTAATTTTATAGATGAGGAACCAATGTTATATAATCCTTTGTGGAAAGAAGAGAAATGAGCAAGGTTATTGTAGTTGGCGGAGGAGCCGCCGGAATGATAGCGGCATTAAGCGCGGCTATACATGGTCATAACGTGCTTTTGCTTGAGAAGAATGAGAAACTCGGCAAGAAACTTTTTATTACGGGCAAGGGCAGGTGCAATGTGACTAATGCCTGCGAGGCGGACAAGTTTTTTGAAAATATTGTATCTAATCCTAAGTTCCTATACAGTGCGTTCTATGGATTTGACAACGTAAGTCTTATGGCGATGCTGGAAGAGGCGGGCTGCCGCCTTAAGACAGAGCGTGGAGAGCGGGTATTTCCGGTATCGGATCATTCGTCGGACGTCATAGCGGCGCTTAGCCGTATTTTAAAAAAGAACGGCGTGGAAGTCCGGCTGAATACAAAGGCTGCCAATCTTTTGACAGAAGAAACTGATAATGGAGTAAAGCGGGTATGTGGCGTTATATTAGATAGAAGTTGCAAAGCTGAAGGTAAAAAGGCTGGTCTTGAAAAAAACGATATTGAAAAAGCCGACGCGGTAATTGTAGCGACAGGGGGGTTGTCCTATCCTTCTACGGGTTCTACGGGAGACGGTCTGCGCATTGCCAAATCCCTGGGGCATCAAATTAAAAACTGCGTACCATCGCTTGTGCCGCTTACCGTGTCGGAAGACTGGTGTATGCGTTTGCAGGGACTTTCATTAAAGAATGTAAATCTGATAATGAGAGATGGCAATAAAGAGGTATATAACGGATTCGGAGAAATGCTTTTTACGCATTTCGGCGTCAGCGGACCGTTGGTGTTGTCCGCAAGCAGTCTTTACGGAAGGTGTAAGAATAAAGGCAATGTAACCTGCGAACTGGATTTAAAGCCCGCGTTATCGGAAGAACAGCTTGAAAAAAGGATTCTCAGGGATTTTGAAGAAAAACAAAATAAACAGTTTAAAAATGCCTTAGGCGGGCTGCTGCCGGCTAAGCTTATTCCGGTAATAATTGAACTTTCAAATATTATGCCCGATAAAAAGGTGAACGAGATTACACGTGAAGAGCGAAAAGGCCTTGCGCATCTTTTGAAGCATCTGGTATTCAGTATAAGCGGCACCAGGGGATTCGACGAGGCGATTATCACGCAGGGCGGAATCAATGTTAAGGAAATCAATCCTTCAACCATGGAGTCCAAACTGGTGAAAAATCTATATTTTGCAGGGGAGATATTGGACGTAGACGCATATACCGGAGGCTTCAATTTACAGATTGCATGGTCTACCGGCTATCTTGCGGGAGAGAGTATAGAGGAGGAAAATCATGGGATATAAAATTGCGATTGACGGACCTGCGGGAGCGGGAAAAAGCACGATAGCGAAGCTTATTGCGAAGAAACTCGGTTTCATATATGTGGATACCGGCGCTATGTATCGTGCAATGGCGCTTTTTATGATGAATGAGGGAGTCGATGCTAAAGATACCGAAGCGATAAACAGGAAGTGTAAAGAGGCGGATATCACGATTCGTTATGAAAATGGAGAGCAGATAGTTCTCTTAAACGGTGAAAACGTAAACGGTCTGATTAGAACGCAGCAGGTAGGAAACATGGCGTCTCTGACAAGCCCTAATATAGAAGTAAGGAAGAAACTTGTGGAATTACAGCAGAGGCTTGCCGCTTCCGCCGATGTGGTAATGGACGGAAGGGATATAGGAACATGCGTGCTGCCGGATGCCGAGGTCAAGGTATTCTTGACGGCGGGGAGCAGGGTGAGAGCCGAGCGCAGATACAAGGAACTGCTCGAAAAAGGTGAAAGCTGCGACCTTGATGTGATTGAGAAAGAAATTATTAAAAGAGATGAGCAGGATATGACAAGAGAGGTTTCCCCGCTTGTGGCGGCGGAAGATGCGACTTTGGTAGATTCTTCATATATGACTATTGAGGAAGTCGCAGAGACAATTATCGGTATGACATCTTGTGACAAAATCCACGGACAGGAGTGAGATCACAGATAATGGAAGTAATAGTTGCAGAGAATGTAGGTTTTTGTTTCGGCGTAAAAAGAGCGGTTGACGCTGTGTATGAACAGGCATGTACCGATAAGGATATATATACATACGGGGCGATAACGCATAATGAGGAAGTAGTTAAGGATTTGGAGAATAAGGGCGTGCATGTCATAGGCTCGGTTAAGGAGCTTGGGGACATAAAAAAAGGAATCGTAATCATACGCGCGCACGGCGTTGCCAAGAGTCTTCATGAGCAGATAAAGAGGCAGGGGCTTAAATGTATCGACATGACCTGTCCGTTTGTTAAAAGAATACATAATATAGTGGAAAAAGAAAGTTCTGTGGGAAGGCAGATTATAATAGTCGGCAATGCTGGACACCCGGAAGTTGAAGGAATCGTGGGATGGTGCACGACGCCTGCAATAGTGATAGAAACGCTTGAAGATGCAGAAAAATTCAGCTATGATGGCAAGAAAGAACTTTGTGTCGTGTCGCAGACGACATATAACTACAATAAATTTCAAGATGTAGTTGAAATTTTGAAACAAAAAGGTTACAATGTTATTGTTGAGAATACTATATGCAACGCCACAGAGTTACGACAAACCGAAGCTAGAAAAATAGCGTCTAAGGTTGATGTTATGATAGTAATAGGTGGAAAGCACAGTTCCAATACGCGGAAGTTATATGAAATCTGCGCTCAGGAATGTGAGAACACTTATTTTATACAGACATTGGCGGATTTAAATTTGGATTTACCTAAATCTGTCCGGCTGGTAGGTATTACAGCAGGGGCATCTACCCCAAACAATATTATCGAGGAGGTTCAAAATTATGTCAGAATTAACTTTTGAACAAATGTTAGAAGATTCATTAAAAACAATACATGCAGGAGAGGTTGTTGAAGGCACAGTCATCGATGTGAAACCGGAAGAGATTGTTCTCAATATTGGATATAAATCAGACGGCATTTTAACCAGAAATGAATACACGAACGAACCTAACGTTGATTTAACAACTATTGTAAAACCCGGCGATACGATGGAAGTAAAAGTATTGAAGGTAAACGATGGAGAAGGACAAGTTCTTCTTACTTATAAGCGTCTTGCTGCCGACAGAGGCAATAAGAGAATTGAAGAAGCATATAATAATAAAGAGGTGCTTACAGCTAAGGTTGCGCAGGTTCTTGACGGCGGCTTGAGCGTTATTGTTGATGAAGTCAGAATTTTCATTCCGGCGAGCCTTGTATCCGATGGCTATGAGAAGGATTTGACCAAATATGCCGGACAGGATATCGAGTTCGTCATAAGCGAGTACAATCCGAAGAGAAGAAGATATATAGGCGACCGCAAACAGCTTATCGTTGCACAGAAAGCGGAGCTGCAGAAGCAGTTGTTTGAGAAGATTAAAGAAGGCGATACGATAGAAGGCACGGTTAAGAATATAACCGATTTTGGCGCATTTATCGACCTTGGCGGAGTGGACGGACTTCTTCATATCTCCGAGATGTCATGGGGAAGGGTTGAAAATCCGAAGAAAGTCTTTAAGGTTGGCGAGAAGCTTAAGGTGCTTGTGAAGGAAATCTCAGGAAGCAAGGTTGCATTAAGCCTTAAGTTTGAGGATGAGAATCCTTGGAAAGATGCAGCTGTTAAATATGCAATCGGCAATGTTGTTACCGGTAAAGTCGCACGCATGACCGACTTTGGCGCATTTATCGAATTGGAGTCAGGCATTGACGCATTGCTTCATGTTTCGCAGATTTCCAAAGAACGCATTGAGAAACCGGCGGACGTTCTGAAAGTTGGAGAAGAAGTTACGGCTAAGGTGGTTGATTTTAAAGAAGAAGATAAGAAAATCAGCTTAAGCATTAAAGCTATGTATGCCGCATCGGCGAAAGAGGATGCAGAAGAGGACGACGCTGACGAAGTATCGGTAGACATTGATGCTGTAATCGCAAGCGAGAGCGAAGAAGCTTCGCAGGAATAGGCTGTATAAGCTAATAAGTAATTTAGGAGCGTATGTTATGGTATATGATTATGAGTATTTCAAAAAAGCAGTTCTTGATTTAACGAAGATTGATTTGAATGCTTATAAAGAAAAGCAGATGAAGCGCCGGATTGATACATTGATTGCCAAAAACGGCATTAAAGGGTACGAGAATTATGTTGCGGCGCTCAAGAGCAACAATAAATTATTTGAAGAATTTGTCAACTATCTGACAATCAATGTTTCGGAGTTTTACCGCAATCCGGAGCAGTGGAACATTATTGATAAGGATATTGTTCCGGAACTGGTTAAGAAATTCGGCACTAACCTTAAAATATGGAGTGCGGCATGTTCTACGGGAGATGAACCCTATTCTTTAGTTATGGCGTTGTCGAGGCATATTCCGTTAGACCAGATTAAGATTTATGCGACGGATTTGGATAAACAGGTTATTGCCAAAGCTAAGACGGGTTTATATACTGAGAAGAGTATTGCCAGCGTGCCGGCAGATTTGAAGAAGAAATATTTTACTAAAATCGGTCCGTCATTCCAGATTTCTAATGAAATTAAGGCAAGGGTGGAGTTTAGCGAGCATAATCTGTTAAGGGATAAATACCCTACGGATTATCACATGATTGTCTGCCGCAACGTGCTGATTTATTTTACGGAAGAGGCGAAAGAAGAAGTGTTCCGTAAATTTTTCAAAAGCCTGCGTTCAGGCGGATATCTGTTCATAGGCAGCACGGAGCAGATTATAAATTATAAGGAGATAGGCTATACCAGGAAAAATTCATTTTTCTATGGGAAACCGTAATGCTTACATAACAGATAGTTATTAGTCAATATGTATTAGCCATTTTATTTAACACATGAGCCGCATATTCTGAAAAGAGTGTGCGGTCTTTTTTGCGCTCATCCGTAAGCTCGAAGAACAGTTCACGACTGTTATAATCGCGCTTAAAGAAAGGCTCGATAAACACGTCCCACTGTGGAAGGTAGGAAGAGGCTTTGCGCGTATAGCATGTGGAGGCTGTCGCCTGTGTTCTGTGGCTTTTATCCACGAAAGATGCGACCGATTTATGTATGGCGGTATCTTCTAAGGGAAGATAATAGTAATCTTTATAGTTGGAATAAAAGTATTTCATTTCTTCATCGTATATTGAGACCTTAAGGCTGCCGTCACGCCCTTCACCGTTAAATGAACAGCCGTTTAGAAAAGCGGAAAGCGGGCGCGGAAGGACGGAAGGCAGTTCTAAGTTCATTAAAAGCATATGCTGCTGTCTGCCGCGGTAGTCTTTGTAATAACTTGCCTGGACTTTTTTGGCTCTTGGCGTTATGTTAAAAAGGTCATAATAAGCAAGCATCGACGTAAGCTTCAGCATACCTTCCATATCCTCGCGGTTATGTAATACAAGAAGATGATAATTATACTTCGTGGCGCGTTTCACATAGTCATGGTATATTGTGATAAGCTCGCCGCCGTCAAATTTATCCTCCCGCTCAATGCCAAGAAACGTTTCTAAGGTTTTCTGCTTGCAGTTAGGTATATTTAAGAAGAATTTATAAGGAGAAATGCGCCTGTACAAATCCGTGCCTTCAAAGGAATCAAAATTATAGGGCATTTTATATTGTTCCGCTTTCTGAGCTAGATACGGAAGGTCAAAATTATTGCCGTTAAAATGGAATAAATGCGTATAAGGCTTAGCGAAAAGGAAAAACGAATCAAGTATCCACTGTTCATTTTCGTAATCGTCCGAAAACCACTGCTTAATGTACCAGTCGCCGTCCTTATAATATGCGGCGCCAATCAGATAAAGGCAGGAGCTTTTAGCAGTAAACCCCGTAGTTTCTATGTCCACAAAAAGAATCTGCTCGAGCGGGGCAATACGCTCTAATGGGTATGACATCTTAAAATTTTCAATTTTTCGATTTTCAGTAATCATATATTTCAACCCCCAATCCTTATATATAAATGATAACACATTTTTTGATTTAGCAGTAGTTTTTTTCGTCGAAAAATAGTATATTTATAGTAGTGGTTATTTTGACTAAATCTTTTTACAGTGAAAGAGGGGCAGCGAATGGCTAAATTAACATTTGTGGGCGGGGTTCATCCGTATGATGGCAAGGAACTTTCCAAAGATAAGCCGATTAAAGCCGTATTGCCTAAAGGCGATTTGGTATATCCTTTGTCACAACATATAGGCGCGCCGGCGAAGCCGATTGTGGAAAAGGGCGAACATGTCCTGACAGGACAGAAGATTGCGGAAGCGGGGGCTTTTGTGTCTGCGCCTATTTATGCGACGGTATCAGGAACGGTTAAGGCGATTGAACCGCGGCGCGTGGTGACAGGCGACAACGTAATGAGCATCGTTATCGAGAACGACGGGCTGTATGAGGAAGTGGAGTACACGGAAGTAAAACCGCTTGATGAAATGAGTAAAGAAGAAATAATTGAGCGGATAAAGGAGGCGGGCATAGTAGGCATGGGCGGCGCAGGCTTTCCTACATTTATCAAGCTTTCGCCTAAGGAACCGGAAAAAATTGAATATGTTATTGCAAACTGCGCAGAGTGTGAGCCGTATCTTACTTCTGATTACAGGAGAATGTTGGAAGAGCCGGAGAAACTTGTGCAGGGGCTTAAGGTTTCACTTAAGTTATTCGACAATGCCAGAGGGATTTTGGCGGTTGAGGACAATAAGCCTGATTGTATTGAAATATTAAAGAACCTTACTAAGGACGAGGAGAGAATCAGCGTGAAGGCGCTTAAGACGAAATACCCGCAGGGCGCTGAAAGGCAGCTTATTTATGCCACGACAGGCAGGAAGATTAATTCTTCCATGCTGCCGGCGGATGTCGGCTGCGTGGTAAATAACGTGGATACCGTGGTGGCGATTTATCACGCCGTAATAGAAGGCAAACCGCTTATGAACCGTATCGTAACCGTGACAGGGGATGCGATTGCAGATCCGCGGAATTTTATTGTAAGGATTGGCACTAATTACCATGAACTTATCGAGGAGGCCGGCGGGTTTAAGAAAGAGCCTGTAAAAATCGTTTCCGGCGGTCCGATGATGGGATTTGGCATTTTTGATTTGGATGTGCCGACGACAAAGACGGCTTCGGCGTTGTTATGCCTGACGCAGGACGACGTTTCCATGATGGAACCCGGACCGTGCATAAACTGCGGAAGGTGCGTGGAAGTATGTCCGGGCAGGGTGGTTCCGAGGCTGCTCGCGGACTATGCGGAGAATTATAATGAGGAAGCGTTTCTGGCGCATGACGGCATGGAATGCTGCGAATGTGGCTGCTGCAGCTATGTATGCCCGGCAAAGAGGCCGCTTACGCAGACCATAAAATCTATGAGAAAGCTGCAGCTTGCCAAGAAAAAGGCAAAGTAGTGGAAAGGAGTATAAATAAAAAATGAGCGATTTGATGAAAGTATCGTCCAATCCCCATATAAGGGCAAAATCCTCTACGAGCAGCATAATGTTTGCCGTTGTAATCGCATTGCTGCCGGCGGCAGGGTTCGGTATTTATAATTTTGGACTGGATGCGCTGATTTTGATTCTGGTGACGGTTCTATCAACCGTTCTGACGGAATATATTTTTGAGAAAATCCTTAGAAAGAAAGTCACGATAGGGGATTATTCCGCAGTTGTTACAGGACTTCTTCTGGCGATGAACTTACCGCCCAAAGCGCCGTGGTGGATTGGCGTAATCGGCGGCGTGTTTGCAATTCTGGTAGTTAAGATGTTGTTTGGAGGTTTAGGGCAGAACTTTATGAATCCCGCGCTTGGCGCAAGATGTTTCCTGCTTATTTCATTCACGTCCATTATGACTAATTTTGACTGCGACGCATATACGGGCGCAACTCCGCTCGCCAGCTTAAAAAACGGCGAGGCGGTAAACATTTATAATATGTTTATAGGCAAGACGGGAGGCACAATCGGGGAAACATCAATGATAGCGATTGTTATCGGCGCATGCATCCTCATTCTGTTAGGGATAATTGATTTAAAGATTCCCGGAAGCTACATAGTAAGTTTTATTATTTTTATCGGCATATTCGGCGGACGCGGCTTTGATTACGCTTATATCTGCGCGCATCTTGCAGGCGGCGGGCTTATGCTCGGAGCGTTCTTCATGGCTACCGACTATGTGACAAGGCCAATCACTTCCAAAGGGCAGTATGTATATGGCGTCCTGTTGGGGATTTTGACCGGAATATTCCGTGTTTTCGGGGCTTCGGCAGAGGGAGTTTCTTATGCGATTATAATCGGCAACCTTTTAGTGCCGTTGATAGAGAAGTCAACTCTTCCTAAAGCATTTGGGAAAGGAGGAGCAAAGGCATGAATGATATGGATAAAGTTAATGAAGGCAATACGGCTGCGGGCAGTAAGAATAAGTCTGATTTGGGCGGAATGTTCAAGGATACAGGGATTCTGCTTGTAATTACTTTGATTGCCGGACTGTTTCTGGGACTGGTATACCAGATTACCAAGGAACCGATAGCTGTACAGAAGGAGAAGGCAAAACAGGAAGCGTGTCAGGAGGTCTTTGCAGACGCTGTTTCATTTACGGAAGTTGAAACTGTGGCAATAGATGCTGCAGCATGGGAAACAGAAGGCTATAAAGATGTGGCAATAGATGAGGTTATGGCGGCAAATGGCAGTAGTGCGGAAGTTTTGGGCTATGTGATAACTGTCACGACGAAAGAAGGATATGGCGGCGACATTACTTTTACGATAGGAATAAGAAATGATGGAACTGTGAACGGCATCTCCATTCTTTCGATTTCAGAGACGGCGGGGCTTGGAATGCGCGCTGAAGAGGTATTGAAACCGCAGTTTGCAGGAAAGAATGCCGAAAAGTTTGAATATACCAAATCCGGGGCGGCTGCTGACTATCAGATTGACGCAATCTCCGGGGCTACGATTACCACTAACGCCGTCACGAATGGCGTAAATGCGGGATTGTATTATTTTAGCACGCAGTTGAAGGGGGGCAGCGAGAATGAATAGCATTAAAGAACGTCTTGTCAACGGACTTATCAAAGAAAATCCGACCTTCGTACTTATGCTTGGCATGTGTCCGACGCTTGCCGTTACGACATCGGCAATAAACGGCTTGGGAATGGGGCTTACTACTATGGTAGTGTTGGCTTTGAGCAACGCTTTTATCTCGGCGCTTAGAAACATTATACCGGATAAAGTCAGGATACCTGCCTTTATAGTTATCATTGCCTCTTTTGTGACGATTGTAGAGCTTTTGCTGGAAGGATTTATTCCGTCCTTATATGATTCGCTGGGAATATATATTCCGCTTATAGTCGTAAACTGTATTATTTTGGGGCGCGCTGAGGCTTATGCCTCTAAAAATCCGATAATTCCGGCATTGTTCGACGGAATAGGCATGGGGCTTGGTTTCTCGTTTGCGCTTACATGTATAGGTGCAGTAAGGGAGCTTATCGGCGCAGGGACTTTATTCGGTTATCATGTGATGCCGGATAGCTATATACCATGCAGCATTTTCATTATGGCGCCGGGTGCATTCTTTGTTCTTGCCGCATTGACTGCGATTCAGAATAAAGTAAAGATTATCGGCGAGCGAAAAGGAAAAGATATGTCCAAGATCCAGTCGGGCTGTAACAGCGACTGTATGAACTGTAAAGATGCGGGTTGTACGAAACGCATTTATGATACAAATGGAGAGGGGGATAAGGCAGATGCTTAAAGAGTTACTTATTATTTTAATCAGCTCCTCCCTTGTAAGCAACGTGGTATTAAGCCAGTTCCTGGGGCTGTGTCCGTTCCTTGGCGTGTCCAAGAAGACCAATACTGCAGGCGGAATGGGCGTTGCAGTTATCTTCGTAATAACGCTGGCTTCGGCTGTGGCGGGAGTTATCTACAAATATGTGCTTATTCCGCTTGACATTACATATTTGCAGACGATTGTCTTTATCCTGGTAATAGCCGCACTGGTGCAGTTTGTGGAGATGTTCTTAAAGAAGTTCATTCCCTCGCTGTATCAGGCGCTTGGAGTATATCTGCCGCTTATAACGACCAACTGTGCAGTTCTTGGCGTGGCGCTTACGAATGTACAGAAGAATTACGGGATTCTTGCCGGAGTGGTAAACGGATTTGCTACAGCCGTAGGTTTCACGATTTCGATTGTTATTCTGGCGGGCATCAGGGAAAAGATGGAATATAATGATATACCGGAATCCTTTAAGGGAATGCCGATTGTTCTGGTTACGGCAGGACTCATGGCGATTGCCTTCTGCGGCTTCTCCGGATTGCTATAGAAGGGAGTGCGACTTATGGAAATGACCGGAATTCTGGTAGCAACGATGATTGTCGGGGGAGTCGGGCTTTTTGTCGGACTGTTTCTGGGCGTTGCAGCCATTAATTTTAAAGTGGAAGTAGATGAAAAGGAAGAGGCGGTTTTAGGAGTGCTGCCGGGCAATAACTGCGGCGGCTGCGGTTATGCGGGCTGTTCTAATTTAGCGGCGGCTATCGCTAAAGGCGAGGCGCCTGTAAACGCATGTCCTGTAGGCGGTGAGAAAGTCGGCAAGCTGATTGCCGATATTATGGGCGTGGACGCAGGCGACAGCGTGAGAAAGGTTGCATTTGTACAGTGTCAGGGCGACTGTGATAAGACGACGTTAGACTATGAATATCACGGTATTGAGGACTGCCGCATGATGTCGTTTGTGCCAAACGGAGGCGCTAAATCCTGTAATTATGGCTGCCTTGGCTTTGGCAGCTGCGTTAAGGTATGTCCTTTTGACGCTATCCATGTAGTAAACGGCGTTGCCGTGGTGGATAAGGAAGCGTGTAAGGCGTGCGGTAAATGTGTGGAAGCCTGTCCTAAGAACCTGATTACCCTTATTCCGTATGAGGCGAAACATGTGGTGGCATGCAGCTCCCATGATAAAGGACCGGTTACGATGAAAGCTTGTACCGTAGGCTGCATCGGCTGTCAGTTATGTAAGAAGAATTGTCCGGCGGATGCGATTATCATAGACGAGTTTAATGCGACGATAGACCAAGAGAAGTGTACAGGGTGCGGGACGTGCAAGGAGAAGTGTCCGAAGAAGGCGATTGTGTGATGCTTGCTGGCGACGAGTTTAGATAAAATGAATAAGAACGGGGCTCCATGCCTGAAAAGAGGTAAGTCGCCCCTTATCTTATTCATTTCATCTAAACTCTGGGTATCGAAACGGACAAGGCATGAACTCATATGTTTTTATGAGTGGTCCTTGGAAAACGCCGGTACTTAGCGAGGTATTTTCGAGCTTAGTACCGCTGCGATTTTCCACGGAGCGAAAGCGTGCCACTCATGAAAACATATGAGTTCATGCCATCAACGATTTATATACAAGGAGAAGATATATATGGATGGACAGTTAAAGGTAGGGGCTAGTCTTACATCTGAAAGCAGGAATAAATATAAGGTTGTGGAGTTGCTTGGTTCAGGCGGACAGGGCGAGGTGTATTCGGTAACGTCGGGCAATAAGACTTATGCTTTGAAATGGTATTATAAGAATACCGCTACCGAAAACCAGAAAGAAATACTGGATAATTTAATTCAAAACGGTCAGCCGGATTCATCGTTCTTGTGGCCGCAGGACATGATTTATAAATCTCGCGGGGAGTCTTTCGGCTATATTATGCCGCTTAGGCCTAAGAATTATAAGAGCATTGTGGATATGATGAAAAGGAAGGCGGAACCATCGTTCTACTGTTTGTGTAAGGCGGCATATAATCTGACTAAGGGCTATAACGTCCTGCATGGGAAAGGCTACAGCTACCGCGATATCTCATTTGGCAATGTGTTTTTTGATCCCGATAACGGGGACGTGCTTATATGCGATAATGACAATGTATCCTATAATGGGGATAAGAGCGGGGTATACGGCACTCCGCGCTTTATGGCGCCGGAGATTGTGTTGGGAGAGGCAAAACCGTCAAGAAATACGGATTTGTTTTCTTTAGCTGTGCTTTTGTTCTATATGTTTATGCTTAACCATCCGTTGGAAGGAAAGCGTGAGGCGCAGATTAAATGTATGGATATTCATGCGATGAATAAATTGTACGGAACCGATCCTTTATTTATTTTTGATCCTGATAACAGGGATAACAGGCCGCTTGCCGGATATCAGGATAATGCGCTTATTTTCTGGGACTTGTATCCCATGCAGCTAAAAGAGCTTTTTATAACCTCGTTTACGACGGGCTTAAGGCAGCCGAACAGAAGGATAACTGAGGCAAAATGGATGGATACGTTTGCCAACCTTATGTCAGGAATAATTATCTGTCCAAACTGCGGAGCGGAAGTATTCTACGATGGTCAGAAGGAAGAAAACGGCGTCGCGCATACATGCTGGAGCTGCCAGAAGACGGTAACTGTTCCGTCTAAGCTTGTGATTGGCAGGAATACGGTATTGCTTATGTCCAATACCAAGCTTTATAAGCATCATATTGACGATGGACACGATATGGAAACCGTAGTAGGGAAAGTAGTGCAGAATCCGAATAATCCCAATCTGTGGGGGATTAAGAATTTATCGGATGAAAACTGGACATATATAAAAAATGACGGTACGCAGATTCCGGTAGAAACGGGACGCTCCGCCATGATTGCTAAAGATGCAAAGATTGATTTTGGACAGGTTACAGGCGAATTTAGGTAGTAGCGTAGAAATTAATGACTGATTGAAAGGTACGGTTATTATACATTATGGAAGATTCTGGAATTTTAGCAAAAATTATCAACGACTATCCGGACGCTCTTTCCGAGAGGAAAAAGCTGCAGGCGCTGCTTTTGGACTGCTTTCCGCAGGATAAGCTCAAAAGAAATACGTTAATGATGGTATTTGACGACGGAATTGTGGCGCAAATGCAGCAGATGAAGGAGATGGACAAAACTACGCTGAATCGCTTTGTAAAATCAATCGTCCAGGGATACGGAATAAGAATTGAACATGCCAGAAACGTGGTCACGGCGTGGGCGCGGGCATTCGGCTCATATCAGGACTCAGAGCAGGAAACGGCGGTTTCCGACTATTCCAAGCCTGAGGTCGAGTGGATTGATGAGGGCGATAATAATCTGTATGAATATGAAGAAAATTCAAGAGGCATAAAGATTACAAAATTTGTGGATTTCGACGAACCGGTTATTAAAATTCCCAATATGATTGATGGGAAAAAGGTATTGGAGATTGGCAACCATGCTTTTAAGGGCTGCATCGGAATTGAAAAGGTGATTGTTGCAGAAGGAATAGAAATCATAGGAAACGGGGCGTTCTTAAACTGCCGAGGATTAAAGGAGATTGCGCTTCCGAATACGCTTAAGCGCATCGGGACGACAGATCCTGCAGGCTGTCCTAAAATCCTTGGGAGCCTGACAAAATATGACGGAGCATTTGAATACAGTGGTTTGGAAAGCGTAAATATACCCGACAGCGTGAAAGTTATTGGTGAAAATACTTTTACAAGCTGTATGTCTCTAAAGAAGGCGATACTTCCGGATAAACTCAAGGAGATAAAAGAAAATACTTTCTGCTGGTGCAAAGAACTTGAAGAAGTGGAAATGCCGGAAGAACTTGCGATTATCAGAATGTCGGCTTTTGCCGGATGTGAATCGCTTAGGTCTGTGATATTGCCGGAGATGGTAAAGAGCATTGAGCAGGGGGCTTTTGCCGGATGCAAGAGTCTGGAAAGCATTTATATACCGGATTCGGTAGGCGAAATCGGCGGCGGGAAAAGCAGCGTATATACGCAGACTTTCGGCGAGAGGGACGAGAGGCATAAAGATTTTACTATATTATGTAATGCAGGCTCATATGCGATGCAGTACGCAAGGGCGCAGCAAATAAAATGTGCGAGGGCGCAATATTAAGGAGGAGATACTATGGCAGAGATGAAAAGACCGGGTGGAGAACTTGCAAGCAGACCGCTGCATTTCTTCTGGATTGTGGATTGTTCGGGTTCTATGTATGGTGAAAAGATAGGTACGGTGAACCATGCGATTCAGTCAACTATACCCGAAATGGTGGCGGCGGCGGAAAATAATCCGAATGCGCAGCTTTTAATCAGGACTTTAAAATTTTCTACGGGCGCGTCATGGGTAACGAGCAGCCCTGTAAATGTGGAGGATTTTGCATGGGATGATTTGGAGGCGGCAGGAGTGACGGACTTAGGAAAAGCGTTTGAACTTCTATCGGCGCAGCTTACCATTCCGCCGATGTCCGACAGGGCGCTGCCGCCGGTACTCGTTCTTTTATCGGACGGTCAGCCTACGGACGACTATAAGGAGTCGCTGGCGGAACTAAAGAAACTGCCGTGGGGAAAGAAAGCGGTCAAAATAGCAATATCCATCGGACAAGATGCAGATGATAATGTTTTAGAAGAATTTACCGGCAATAAAGAGCTGGTATTGCAGGCAAATAATGCCGCGGCGCTTACCAAAATGATTAAATGGGCGTCTACAGCGGCGTCACTGGTATCCGCTCCGGCAAGCATTGCAACGGATATGGCAGATTCAAACAGTGACGGGGCGATGCCCGTAATTGTCGATATGGGCGGCAGGCTTCCCGATTTAGACGATATTCAGGATAATGATGTCTGGTAGAAAGGATATAGCGTATGATACGAAGCGTATTCGGTGAATCCGTCCAAGGAGCCTCACATAAAAGAAGCGGAAAAGAGTGTCAGGATAGTTTCAAGGCGGTTGAAAAAGATAAAGATACGGTCATATTGGCGGTTGCGGACGGACATGGAAGCGATTCATGCCCATACAGTAAGGCTGGTTCTGATACGGCGGTAGACGTATTCTGCATGATTATGAGCGATTATCTGGATACATATGCGGGAAAGCCTGAAACGCTTCTGACATTTCTAAAACGCGAGGGCGATACCAAGGTTGCGCAGGAGATAGATACAGAGTGGAAACGCAGGATACTTGAGATTAATTCGGGGAAAGCGCAGGATAACATTGTCGAGGCGCTAACTGATAAGGATAATGAGGCAGTATATAAATTATATGGAACTACTTTAATAGGCCTCGTGATTGTTAAGGAATTTATATTTGCTTTTCAGCTTGGAGACGGGGATATTATTAAAGTATCGAAAGGCAGCGTGGAGAACGTTATTGAGGCGGATAAGCTTCTCGGAATAGAGACACATTCCTTAAGTAAGATTGAGTCATGGAAAAAGGCGGTCACAATCGTCAAGAAAAATGCGGACAGCCACAAGCTGCCGATAATGTATATGCTTACTACAGACGGAATGGCTAACAGTTATAAGAACGACGATGAATTTAAGAAAACCTGCGCCGATTACTATGCCTTGTTAAAGAAACATGGGGTAAAAGCCGTAGCGGGCAGTCTTGGACAATGGCTTGGAGAAACCAGTGAATTAGGCTGCGGGGATGATATTACTGCGCTTTTTGCATATTATTCCAAAGGTTTTATTTAAGCCCTTTAGAATAGTGCAAAACATAGTCGTCTGTGATAAATACGGCTTCTACGCCGTCTAAGGAGTCAATGAGTTCCATGCCTTCATCAAGCCCCAGGACGAAACACGATGTGGAAAGTGCGTCTCCTGTCATGGAAGAATCAGAGAGTATGGTGACGCTAAGCAGATTATTCCGTACCGGATATCCGTCGGCAGGGTTTAGGATATGGTGGTAAAGAACGTCGTCCTGATAGAAAAAACGTTCGTACACTCCGGAAGTAACAAGGGATTGGTCTGTTACGGAAAGCGCGGCTATAGGCGTACCCTGTGTATCAAACGGCTTTTGTATGCCGAAGTTAAAAGGCGTACCGTCAGGTTTTGAACCGATGGCAAGAATGTTGCCGCCTAAATCTATGATGGCATTATCCACGCCTTGCGAGATAAGATATTCCTTAATCTTATCGGCAATAAAGCCTTTGGCAATGAAACCAAGGCTTATTGAGCTTTCCGAGTCGGAAAGGGTAACTGTGCTGCCTTCAATATCTATGTTTCTGTAGTCTGTATGGCTTAAAGCGTTAGAAATCGTTTCTTTAGACGGAAGAGATGGCATATCATGAAAATCCCATAGCTTATTCAGTGTTTCAACCGTTATGTCGATACGCCCGTCTGTGATATCGCAGTAATGGATTGCAGTCTTAATGAGCACGGCGGTTTCGGCGGAAACTTCTACAGGCTCGCCGTTTCCGTGGTTAATATTCCAGATATCAGAGCCTTCGACAGTCGGGCTTAGCAGATTTTCATATTCTGCGGCAAGTTCAAAGCAGCCGTCAAGACATTTTTCTTTAGATGCGTCATATATGGTTATCTTGATAACAGTATCGAAGTACAGGCCTGTGCGCACAATCGGAGCCTGTGCAGCGCTGCAGCCCATAAGCGGCAGAATAACGTATAATATGGCACAAGCACATAGTATGTAGATTTTTATATTTTTAATTAAGGTATTGGGCAAGATGTTTTTTTTAATCATATTTTTTCCATTGCCGTATAAGTTGTCAAGCGGCATTTTTCATGATAAAATAGCGTTGTGAAGTTATTTCGATACTATTATAATTGATATCGGATATTTTTTCTACGGTTAATTATAAATATAGGGACTAGGAGAGGAGTACTGTGGTAAAATGAGATTACCGGGCGATGATGATAACAGGTCAATGGGCGCTCCCGTTAAAAATATGGTAATCGGCATGTTTGTATTTATGCTGGCGCTTTTGTTTGTTATCGTGAAAATAAATAAGAGTGATAACAGGAGCGGTCAATACGTGCAGAATACGACTGGCGGACAGCAGGAAAATACAGTTGAAGAGCTTAACAAGGATATGGAACCGGCCGGCAGCTCTAATTTGCGTGCCGAAGATTTAGGTTTCTGGGATATGTATCCGGAGGAGAAAGAGGAAACTGTTAAAGAACCCAAAGAAGACTATTCTAAACCAAGCGAAGAAGATAAAAGTGCGGACAATTACAGCTACAGCGTAGAAGAAACGGTACAGGAAGATCCGGCTACGGATGGCAAGCACACTCTGGTGAAATCGCCCGATGGAACCGAAGAGTGGGTATTGATAAGTCCGTATCTTAAGAAAAATGCCTATGATTTTTCCAACATGACGGAGTCTTCCGGATTAAAGAAGTATACCGAGGGCGGTAAAAAAATTTCGCAGATTGGCGTGGATATATCCAAGCATGACGGAGACATAAATTTTGAAAGGCTTAAGTCTGATGGAATAGATTATGTAATGATACGTCTTGGAGCCAGGGGATACAGCACGGGGCAGATATCGTTAGATGATAAGTTTGTAGAAAACATGAATGCGGCTGTGAATGCAGGATTAAATATCGGCGTTTACTTCTATTCGCAGGCAATTAATCAGGAAGAGGCGGTTCAGGAGGCTTATTTTGTCATACAGAACATAGAGCCATACAGGGCCAACATTAATTTTCCCGTGGCGTTCTATATGGAGAATATCGTAAATGACAAGGCGAGAATCGATGGGCTTGCAAGAAGTGATAAGACTTTGATTGCCTGCACTTACTTAGAGGTCATAAAGGCGGCAGGGTATATCCCGATGGTTTATGGCAATAAGGAATGGTTGATTAAGAATGTGGATTTGACAAGGCTGCAGGATTATGATGTATGGCTTTCGCAGGATGAGGAGACTCCGGACTATCCGTATCTGTATACCATGTGGCAGTATACGACTACCGGTACGGTGAATGGAATATCGGGAGATGCCTCGCTCAATATCTGCTTTGTCAATTATTCGGACAGATAATGCTCGATTTTTGGTGAAACTTTAATAGAAGAATATATGTCGGCGTAAGCGGAAGGCGAGATATCCTCCATATAATTAGGGGAATAATCCTTCTTTACGCCGGCTTTTTTTAGCATATCTATTGCTTTATTATAAGCTATCGCCGCCTCGGTTTCAGTCTCGTATACACCCACGGTATAATTCCCTTTTATATGTATCTTAGTCCTATAGTATGTTTTATTGTTTTTGCAAAAAGATGTAACGCCGTTATAAGCGTTAAATATTTCAATATTTTCAGAACGGAAATCATTGTCGTTTCCATTGATAAAGCGGTAGTCCCTGCCCTGAACAGCATAGTTTTTGATTCCGTAGCGGTTCATGATATTTATCTGCATACCGTAATCCGCAACGAAGTAGTGTCCGCCGCGGCAGGATATTTTGCGCGAAGAATAATAGAACAAATCTTCTTTATCAAAAATAAAGAAGTGCGTAGGGGAAAAATAATAGTAAAAAAAGTACGGACGTATATATATCGGATTGGCAAAATAAATATCATTGTCACGAAAATTAATAAGCGAAACCCATTTTTCAAAAAGGAGGGCGCAGTCCTCATGAAAATCGGAAATACCGACAGAACTGTCATTAATGAGCCTGCCAGCTTGCAAATAAGCGGCATGGGCAGTCTCCATCGTATCATAACTTCCCAGACTGATATGTTTTGCGCGATAAGTTATAGAGGCACGGTAATAAATGCTGCCATCTTTGCGTTTTGCCGTATAAACACCGGGTAATGTGGATGTCATGTAATCTCCAATCTTTAGAAAAATTTCTTAATATTGGCATAAGTATAACATATTTTTCCGGATTTCTGTATAAAATATTACAAAAGTGTTAAATAAATACTTTCTGGACAGCCTTGGGGGGACATGGCGTTAATGAGTATGGCGTTAATGAGCAAGGACACACATGTTTCCGTTTGAGGCACACTTTCGTTCCGTGCAAAACGTAGCGGTACTAAGCTCAAAAGTCGTAAAGCAGACTTTTTCACTAAGTACCGACGTCTTGCAAGGACCTCAAACGGAAACATGTGTGTCCTTGCTCTTGAAGGTTGAGAAATGATTATTGAATGGAGAGTGAAAAATATATGTATAAAAAATGCCTGACGATTCTGCTTATGATGAACATGACATTTATTTTGACATGGCTGTGCATCGAAGAAGTCAGAGTCAATAAGACAGCGGCAAGACAAGCTATCCATATGGAATTTCAGAGTATGGAGGAAGAGAAACATAGTTTCACTAAGATACAGACAAGCATTTCTTCGGGGCAGAGGGTTGTGGATTACGATATCCTTGAGTACGAAAAGAAGTATAATCTGTCGCAGCAGGATTACGATACGCTGCTTAGGATAGTGGAGGCAGAGGCAGGGGGAGAGGACGAGGACGGCAAGCTGCTTGTGGCAAACGTCGTGCTAAACCGCGTAAATAACGAGAAATTTCCTAATACGGTAACGGATGTGGTAATGCAGAAAGGAGAAGGGGTGGCGCAGTTTTCGCCTACTGTGGACGGGCGTTTTCAGAATGTGGTTATAAGTAAAGAAACATATGCGGCTGTTGAACGGGCGCTTTACGGTGAGGATATCTCGCAGGGCGCTTTGTATTTTTGTGCGAGAAACCGCGCCGACGTGGATAAGGTGAGTTGGTTCGACCGGAAACTGACTAAACTGTTCACTTACGGAAACCATGAATTCTTTTTCTAAAGTTGCGTGTAGGAAAATAATGTGATAGAATATTTATTGTTTAATGAATATTGGTGAGTTTAGACGACATGAACAAAATAAGGAGCGACTTACCGCTTTTCAGGCATGGAGCTCCGTTTTTGTTCATGTCGGCTGAACTTGTGACAGTAAATGGCGGTTTCATATATCGAAAGGAAGAACTCATGAATAACTCTAAAGAAGTATTATACAGCAGTACGAGGGATGGCTTGCAGAAGGTACAGGCTTCGCAGGCGATTTTGAAAGGCTTATCCGACGACGGCGGGCTGTTTGTGCCTGACCATATACCGGAACTGGATAAATCTTTAAAAGAATTAGCGTCGATGGAATATCGCGACGTAGCGTATGAGGTTATGAAACTGTTCCTTACCGATTTTACGGAAAATGAGTTAAAGGACTGCATAAATAAAGCATATGACGCCAAGTTTGATACGGATGTGATTGCACCGCTGGTATGGGCGGATGGCGCTTATTATCTGGAACTTTTTCATGGGGCGACTATTGCCTTTAAGGATATGGCGTTGTCGATTCTGCCGCATTTGATGATTACGTCGGCTAAGAAGAATAATGTAAAGGAGCAGATTGTCATTCTGACGGCGACTTCCGGAGATACCGGAAAGGCTGCGCTTGCGGGCTTTGCAGATGTGGAAGGAACTAAAATAATAGTATTTTACCCCAAGAACGGCGTCAGCCCTATTCAGGAGAAGCAGATGGTAACTCAGAAGGGTAAAAATACCTTTGTAGTAGGAATCCACGGTAATTTTGATGATGCGCAGACCGGAGTTAAGCAGATTTTTTCTGATAAGGAACTGGAAAAAGAGCTGCGTGGACAGGGTTATATATTCTCATCTGCGAATTCCATCAACATCGGACGTCTGGTTCCGCAAATTGTATATTATGTATATGCCTATGCCAGATTGCTGCGCGAAGGCAAGATAGAAGAGGGAGAGAAGATTAACGTCGTAGTTCCGACCGGCAACTTTGGCAACATTCTTGCCGCGTTCTATGCCAAGAATATGGGGCTGCCGATTGCTAAGCTAATCTGTGCGTCTAATGAGAATAAGGTGCTTTACGACTTCTTTAAGACTGGTGATTATAACCGCAACCGCGAATTTGTGCTGACGAGTTCTCCTTCAATGGATATCCTTATCTCAAGCAATTTAGAGCGGCTCATATACCGCATAGCTGGAAACGACGCAGGCAAAAACGCGGAATTTATGGCGTCGCTTTCAGGCAAAGGCTGCTATAAGATTACCGAGGAAATGAAAGCAGGACTTACTGATTTTTATGGTAATTATGCAGGCGAGGAGGAAACGGCAGGGCGGATACGAGAGCTGTATGAGAAGACAGGGTATGTTATCGATACCCATACTGCCGTGGCAAGTTCGGTATACGAGAAATACAAATCCGATACGCATGATGAGGCTAAGACCGTGATTGCCTCAACCGCAAGCCCGTTTAAATTTACCAGAAGCGTTATGAAAGCGATTGACGGTAAATACGACAGCATGGGGGATTTTGAACTTGTGGACGAGCTTTCTAAGCTTGCCAATCTGGATGTGCCGAAGGCGATAGAAGAGATTAGAACCGCTCCTGTGGTACATAATACCGTCTGCGATAAGGGCGAAATGAAGAAAACGGTAAAAGATATTCTGGGAGTATCATAGAAACATTAATATAGATTTTAAGAAGGAGAATAATGGAAGATGTACGATTTGATTGTTATTTTGTGCGTTATATGCGGAGCATACATGATGTATGCCGCAATCGTTATGAAGTATAAGGGGAAGTTCATAAAGAGCGTTGTGCTGGGCAATGGGATGGATGAAAATTCCTTGCGCGATAAGGAAGGCTTCGTTAAGTATTTATATATCAGGCTTTTAGGCTGCGGAGTAGTCGATGTCGCTATCGGGGTTGCCTGTCTGATTAATGATTTTATGAATGGGGACAGAATTTTGTCCAGCATCGCAAATATTGTATTTTTCATATCGATTGTAGCGTATGCGATTTTCATTAATAAAGCATTAAAAAATCATGCCAGAAAATAAGTTGAAAAAACTCGCCTGTGAATTAAAACAGACGAGTTTTTTACCCCCTTTATATCATAATGATATTGTCTTTTTGGCTTTAAGTTTTATCTTTTTTCCATCGGGATATATTCCCGGTCTACGCAGATAGGCTTGTAAGCGGGACGGATAATCTTGCCGTTGTTGGCAAGTTCTTCCATTCTGTGCGCGCTCCAGCCGGCGATTCTTGCTATGGCAAAAATCGGCGTGTATAATTCCATCGGCAGATTCAGCATATTATATACAAAACCTGAATAGAAGTCCACGTTGATGCTTACGCCCTTATAAATCTGACGCTCTTTGGAAATGATTTCAGGCGCCAGCCGTTCCACAAGGGAGTAAAGGGCAAATTCGTCATGCAGCCCTTTTTCCTCGGATAATTTCTCGACAAAAGACTTAAAGATAACGGCTCTTGGATCTGAGGTAGAGTATACCGCGTGGCCTACGCCGTAAATAAGTCCGGCATGGTCGAAGGCATCGTTATGCAGTAATCTTACCAGATAAGCGGAGACTTCTTCTTCATCCGTCCAGTCAGAAATTTCATTCTTCATCGCCTCGAACATTTTTACAACCTTGATGTTGGCGCCGCCGTGCCTCGGACCTTTTAAGGAACCGATTGCTGCGGCTATAACCGAGTAAGTGTCTGTCAGTGACGAAGTAACGACATGGGTGGTAAACGTGGAATTGTTGCCGCCGCCATGCTCCATATGCAATATCAGGGCGATATCAAGTATTTTCGCCTCTAAAGGAGTGTAACTGCTGTCCGGACGCAGAATATGCAAAATATTCTCCGCCGTGGACAGTTCAGGCATCGGCTGGTGGATAAACAGGCTTTTGCCGTCATGATAGTGGCTGTACGCCTGATATCCGTAAATTGAAAGCAGCGGAAACAGGCTTATAAGCTGCAAGCACTGCCTGAGTACATTAGGCAGGGAAGTGTCGTCAGCCCTGTCGTCATAGGAGTACAGGGTAAGAACGCTTCTTGCCAACGTATTCATCATGTCGTTGCTGGGCGCCTTCATAATAATATCGCGCACGAAACTGGTCGGGAGGGTACGATATCCCGCCAAAAGATTCTTAAACATTTCCATTTCATTTTTATCAGGTAGTTTGTCAAAAAGCAATAAATATGTAATTTCCTCATATCCGAAATGATTGTCTTTTTCAAGACCGTTAATGAGGTCCTTAACATTATATCCTCTGTAAAAAAGTTGTCCGGGGGTCGGAATCTGCACACCATCAACAATCTTATGCGCACGGACGTCTGAGATATTGGTAAGTCCGGCAAGAACGCCTTTACCGTTTAAATCACGCAGTCCACGCTTAACGTCATACTTTGTGAACAATTCAGTATCGATAATGCCTGCTTCCTTGCTCATATTGGAAAGACGGATAATCTCAGGTGTGATTTCTGAGTAACTGTTTTGATCCATACTGCGGCCTCCTTTCGTTAAAATGCGATTTTAAATGCAGAATCGCAATAAGCCATATTTTAGTATAACATAGAAAATGGCAAAAGGGAAATAAAGAAAGTATTTAATTTCTATTAAAAATTTTAAGAAAGTTTTTATATTTCAATTCAATTTATTGAGAAACAAAATATATTAGACTTTGCGCCTTGATTATGATATACTATTTATAAACAAGTAATGGTTGTTCATAATCAGGAGGTGATAGAATGCCGAGCAGTGCAGATATTATAAAAGATTATGTTACTGAGTTTTCAAGGCTTCAAAACTGGATGATAGCAATAAAAGAGACTAATCCGGAAACTTATAATTCAATGCTTGACCGTTACAATGAATTAAAAGTTACTTTAAATTCATTAGGGGTTAATCTTACAAAATTAGATAAGATTAACGCATAACTAAATAGTAAGCAGATCAGGGCGCAAGTCTATTATATATAGCTTACGTCCTGTTTTATAATTTAAGAAACAATTTATAGCCCGCAATTTGTATTAAATATTTTAAGAAAGTTTTTTATATTTCAATTTATCGGGAATTTTGATTTGCAAAATTGCAATAATTATGTTATGATTGATTAAACATATCTGGGAGTCTTAAATTCTGGAAAATCTTTTTTCACGTCATGGAATCTGAATCCCTTATATGGACAATAAGATTAAGGGAGGATAACTGATGGGGAGAAAAGACAATTATCAGTTTGAATATCTGGACGACAACGCAAGGTTCGCTGACCAGATAAACGGAGCGCTATTCAAGGGAAAACAGGTTGTAAAACCGGAAGAGCTGGAGCCGGATGACTCACAGATTGTAAGTAAGTTACATATCGAAGGGGATAAGAAGCGCAGCAATGGCAGTATCAGGACGGCAGTGGACAAGACACGTGTCTGGAAAGGCAGGAAGTTACATATTCTTGTGGTGGAAAACCAGAACTATGTCGATTACCAAATGGTGATGAGGAATATTCTGTCAGATGGTATCGGCTATCGTAAGCAATGGAAACAAAAGAAGCGGCAGCATACTTGATATTTATGAAGAATTAAAAGAGTATGTGACAAATTACAAAATCAATCTGTATGACTGTCAGGAGCATGATACTTTTAATGAATACCGAACAGGGTTAAGACAGGTATTTGAGACGGTAAGGTATTCAAAGGACAAGGAGAGGCTTAAGAAGGTTATGGAAGAGAACAAAGAGGCATACAGTAATATTGACAGCGAGACAAAGGACATGCTTGAGGTAGTGGCGAATATAAAGATACCTGAGAAATTTAAAATAGATGAAAATGGAGAGGAGAAATACAATATGTGCAAGGCGTTTGAGGATATGAGACTTGAAGGTTATGAAGAGGGTGTAGAAAAAGGCATACATATATTAATTCAGACTTGCCATGAGTTAGGAGCGACAAAAGAAATTATTATACAAAAGTGTGTGGAGAAGTTTGGTATAACGGTGGAGAATGCTGGAAAGTATGTGGAAGAGTATTGTGTCTGATTTTTGAATGTGTCATATTTGGTATATAGCAATAGGTTAGTTCATTTTTGTATAATCAACAGTTGGCTCGCAGGAAGGGTGGAAGCATATGTTCATACTGACTGCGAGCAACTTTTTATCCACTACTTATAATTGAATATGGCTTTTTCTTGCTAATGAGGCAAAAAGGTATTAAAATATTAGCCATAGATATATAATCAGTATTGTAAATTATGATTACATTTAGCTTACAAATTAAATAAAGATGGAGGATATTTATATGGAGAAACAGGAGATATTTGCACATATTGACCATACGCAGTTAAAGGCGTTCGCAACGTGGGAGGACATAGTGACGCTGTGCGACGAGGCAGTTAAATATAAGACGGCGTCGGTTTGCGTACCGCCGGCATATGTTAAAAGAATCCATGATACTTATGGTGAAAAAATAAATATCTGCACAGTCATAGGTTTCCCTTTAGGTTACAGCGTAACTAAGGCTAAAGTCGAGGAAACTGTCTGCGCCATTAACGATGGAGCGAAAGAGATAGATATGGTTGTTAATATAAGCGATGTAAAAAACGGGCTTTATGACAAAGTGGAGGCTGAAATACGCGCATTAAAAGAAGCTTGCGGCGGAAATATCCTTAAGGTAATAATTGAGACATGTTATCTTAATGAAGAGGAAAAAATCGCCATGTGCCATGCCGTAACTAATGCAGGGGCGGATTATATCAAGACGTCTACGGGCTTTGGAACAGCGGGGGCGGCGATAGAAGATATCAGGCTTTTTAAGAAACATATCGGTCCAAATGTTAAGATTAAGGCGGCAGGCGGTATTTCCACATTGGAAGACATTGAGGCTTTTCTTGCAGAAGGCTGTGACAGGATAGGCGCGTCGAGAGCTGTAGGGCTGCTTAAAGAAATTTAGTTTAGCATTATGGATAAAATATTGGCGGCTGAGACGGTTGTATATATTAAGTTAGTCATAGTGAACTAAAATAGCTATTAAGAAAGGAAGGATTACTGTGGAAATCAAGGAACGCATCAGCCTGCTTCAAGAGAAGATGGAGCAGGAAAAAATTGATTATTATATGATTCCGACGGCGGATTATCATAATTCGGAGTATGTGAGCGACTTTTTTAAGGTGAGGGAGTATTTTTCAGGCTTTACAGGCTCAAACGGAACGCTGGTAGTAAGCCGTAGCTCTGCCGGGTTATGGACGGACGGACGTTATTTTATACAGGCGGAAAAAGAGCTTGAGGGGAGCGGCATCACGCTTTTCCGTATGCAGGAAGAGGGCGTGCCAACGATTAAGGAATATTTAAAGCAGAACATGAAAGAGGGCGAAACTCTGGGGTTTGACGGCAGGGTTATCGATGCTCATTACGGCAAAGAACTGGAAGAAAACTTGCAGCATATCCATATGGATTTCAGATATGAAAACGACATAGCGGGGGAACTTTGGACGGAGCGTCCTAAGCTGCCGTGCGCACCGGTAAAGATACTGCCTGAAGAAATCTGCGGGCAGAGTGCGGCGGACAAATTAGAAAAAGTAAGGGCTGTAATGAGTGAGAAAAAATGCGACGCCCATCTGCTTGCCAAGCTGGATGATCTGATGTGGCTGCTTAATATAAGGGGGGCTGACGTGGAGTGCAACCCGGTAGCGTTGTCCTACGGATATCTCACAATGACGGACTGTTTTCTTTTCATACAGAAACAGGCTGTGACGGAAGATATGCTAAAGTATGCGCAGGAGTGCGGCATTACGTTGAAGGATTATGATGAGGTGGAAGTCTTCTTAAAGGAAAATGCCAAGGGAAAAGTGCTGTTGGACGACAGGAATGTAAATTACAGGCTTTACAGCATCATTAAGGGCAGGGCTGAAATCGTGACCGATGTAAATCCGAGCGAGAAAATGAAGGCTGTGAAGAACCCTGTCGAACTTAAATACATGGAGAAGGTATATCTTCAGGACAGCGTCGCTTTGACTAAATTTATATACTGGCTTAAAACCAATATCGGCAAAATTCCCATGACGGAATACTCGGCGGCGATGTACCTGGACAATCTGCGCAGGGAAGTTGAAGGCTTCCTTGACTTGTCGTTCCCGACAATCAGCGGATATAAGGAAAATGCGGCGATGATGCACTATGAGGCGACTGAAACCGATAACAGCAAGCTTGCGCCTGAGGGAATGTTGCTCGTGGATTCGGGCGGGCAGTATCTGGGCGGAACTACGGATGTGACAAGGACGATTGTGCTGGGAGAAATAAGCGATGAGGTTAAGCGGCATTTTACGGCTGTGGCGGTCGGAATGCTTGCCTTGACCAACGCAAGGTTTTTATACGGCTGTACCGGAAGGAATCTGGATATTCTGGCAAGAGAGCCGTTATGGAGCATGGATATCGATTATAAGTGCGGAACAGGACACGGAATCGGATATATACTTAACGTGCATGAAGGACCGCAGAGTATAAGGTGGCGTTATGTCGAGAGCGTGAAAGAAACCATAATCGAGGCGGGCATGGTAATGTCCAACGAGCCGGGCGTATATAAGACGGGGAGTCACGGAATACGCACGGAGAACGTGATAGTGGCGAAGAACGGTGTGAAGAATGAAGACGGACAGTTTATGTATTTCGATACCCTGACCTATGTGCCGATTGACTTGGATGCAATCGTACCGGAATATATGCAGAAAGCGGATATCGAGAGGCTTAACGCCTACCACAGGGCTGTGTATGAGAAAGTGAGCCCGTACCTGGAAGAGGACGAGCGCAAATGGCTTAAAGAGGCAACGAGAGCTGTGTCTTAGGCAGGGAGATTGATATGAAATTTTATAAAAACCTGTATATCGGGGATACTATTAAAAATCCGAACCAAGTAAAAAGAAAAATAAAGCATTATGCAAGACAACTGAATATATTTGTTATCATGCTTGCTTCGGGTGATAACCAGCTTGAAATCTGTCATAGCATGCTCATCAGGCAGCCTTTTTATAAGAAGAAGGAAAATGCGCCGTATATCATCGGCATTGCGGGAAGTTATGATGAGGCTGTGGAAATAGTGTGCAGGATTACTAAAGAAGCGGTGGTACAGAACGGAAACGCCGATTTAAAGGGGTATTTGTTGTAGAAGAAAGGCAAAGTATAAATGTTACATATATTGCTGCTGATTTTAAAAATAATATTAATAATATTGGCAATATTGATAGGGGTAATTCTCCTGTCTTTATGTATTGTACTTTTTGTCCCCGTGCATTACAGCGTCAAGTTAAACCGCACGGAAGGCGAGGGCAGCCCGCCGATAGAGGCAGATGCCAAGATTACGTGGCTCCTGCATTTTATCAATATAAGGGCAGTGTATCCTTCGGACATGTACCTTAAAGTGCGCATCATGTTTATTACCCTGTTCAGGCTGCCGATGAAAGAGAAGAAAGCGAAGAAAGAAAGAAAAGAGAAAACAAAAGCCAATAAGGATAATAACGAAGATAAGAAAACGAAAACCAACGGTAAAGATAAGAATGAAGATAAAGTTCAGGAAACAGACGCTAGGACAGATAAAGAAAAAGCCGCAGGAGAGAAAATTAGCGTAGCAGAAAAAAAAGTTGTAGGAGAGAAAATTAGCGCAGATAAAGAAACGATTGCAGAAAAGAGTGCGGGCGCAGAAAATGAAAATGATACAGACCAAGAAATCAATACAGCCGATAAGACCGATACAGCCGGTACGGAAAGTGGACAAAGTGCGCAGGACGCAGCAGATGCCTGTGGAGAAACAGAGTCCGTCGGTAAGGCAAAACAATCGCTAAAAGACAAAATAAAAGCTAAAATAAATGATATAAAAGCCAAACTAATTAAAATAATAGATATATTTAAAAATATAATATACACAATAAAGAAAATCTGTGTTAAAATAAAAGAAATGTTGGAAAATGCAGAGTATTATCGTGACATTATCAAGGGCGATGAGTTTAAAAGGGCATTTTCATTGTGTAAAGATGAGCTGGTGGCAATTTTTAGCTATATTAAGCCGAGGAAATTTCGGGCTGATTTAATAATAGGGCTTGACGATCCGGCATCTACAGGACAGGTTCTTTCATATTACGGAATACTCTATCCGCTGATAGGAAACAATGTTAATGTCACGGGCGATTTTGAAAGGAAAAGAATAGAAGGCTCTGTTTTTATTAAAGGAAAGATAAAGCTCTTTACATTTTTGAAGGCGGTTATCCGTATTTACTTCAATAAAGATATCAGAAAATTACTTAAGCTGTTTAAGAAGGAGGAAGCATAAATGGCAGATAATAATTTCACTAACGTAATCGAATCCCTCATGAAGGGAATGAATGCGGTTTTATCAACAAAGACTGTGGTAGGAGAGGCAACACAGATTGGAGATACCATTATTCTTCCGCTTGTTGATGTCACTTTCGGCGTTGGCGCAGGAGCAAGCAGCTCAGACAAGAAGAACGGCGGCGGTGGCGGCTTTTCCGCTAAAATGAGTCCGAGCGCTGTGCTGGTTATCAAAAACGGTTCTACGAAGCTTGTAAATATAAAGAATCAGGATACAATTACCAAGGTAATCGACATGATTCCGGACATCGTAGATAAATTTACCGCGCCTAAAGAGGATATGATTGCAGACGACGATGCCGTAGACATTGCATTTCCCGCTGAAAAGAAGGACGGGCAGTAGGGTTATCACATAGAAGTAAAAATTGCATATAATATATAAAAAGCATAGGCAGGAAAACTATATGAAGAAACTAATCGGGCTTGTAGCGCTTTGCGTTGGGATAGGAATGCTGTTTATGCTTTTTATGACTAATCGTTTTATCGGGTTGATTTTGATTGTGCTTTTACTCCTGATAGGTTATAATTTCTTTTGCTGCGATTAGCAGGATAGAAGAGGTAGAAATGGCTGGCATGAGTGGAGATTATCGCATGTTGAGAAAGAATGAAGGTTTACTATGGACATAAAAGTTGATGAAATACTTGAAAATGGTTCCGAAGAGGAGCTGAATAAATTAAAGTCATGGCTTTTTCGTGAGAATGTAAGGATTAGCACAGCATCCAAGGACTTGGATAAGAAGCAGGCGCAGTTCAATAAGGAAAAAGAACAGTTCAAGGACGAAATGAAGACGCTTAACCATAAGCTGTCTGCGGATAAGAAAAGACTGGAACAGGACAAGGATTTCTTCGAGAAGAAGATGCAGATTCTGAAAGACGGATTTGAGCAGCTTGATATCGACCGCAGGCGACTGGATAAGGAGAAGACCAGGTTCGAGGCTCAAAGGGAAATGATGGAGAGGTCTTCTTATGAGATAGACCGGGGAGATATATCTGCACTTTTCAGGGGCGTGAACAACCTTCTTTCCTTAAAGAAAAGATATAAAGACCTGATTAAAATTTTCCATCCGGACAATGTAGCGGGAGATAAGGAAATGATTCAGATGATAAACAGTGAGTACGAGAGCCTCAAGCGCAGCTTTGATAAAGAGATGCGGGCATAGCAGGTTAAATAAGGTAAAATAAAAAGACCAATGGATTAATTGGTCTTTTCTTTGCATTAAATACATTTAAAATTAAGCTCTTTCAACTCTGCCGGATTTTAGGCACTGAGTACATACATGCAGCCTCTTAGCAGCGCCATTTACTTTGCATTTAACTCTTTTTACATTAGAATGCCAGATTCTATTGGTTTTTCTATGTGAATGGCTTACATTGTTTCCGAAATGAGCTCCTTTACCACAAATATCACATTTTGCCATTTTAGCACCTCCTAACGATACGGTTTTCTTATTCCGCTTACACAACATTAATATAATATCAGAAATTGGTAAGGATTGCAAGTACAAAATGCAAAAGAAAGAAAGAAAAATTACCCATTAAGAATATTGACTTTTATAAGCGGTTTTGAGATAATATAAACGGTGTGTTGCAGTAAGCGGCGCATACAATGCAAATTGCGGAAAACCGCAAGGTTTTCCCTGATAATATAATTTTAAGGAGGATATGTCATGTCAACAAAAGCTAATTACAAGATTGACGAAATCGGTAAGGGCAAAGTCGGATTTTCCAAAACTCGCTCAATTATCGAAGCTGCTTTCTACGGAAACAACGTAGTGAAAGTAAACACATTAAAAGAGGCTTACAATTTAGCAAAAAATTCACCGGGAACAATTGTTACCGATATGCCTGTCAAAGACGGTGAGACATTCGGACTTCCTGATGACGCAAAGGTACTGTTATTCAACGATGGGGCAGTAACTGGACGTTATGCTGCAGCGCGCCGTATTAAAGGCGAGCCGGGCGTTGATGAGACCAAGCTGGACAAGGTAATTATGGACGCAATTTATGAGACACGTTGGAAAACAATGTATCATGCTGAGTGTTTCGTAGGCCTTGATCCTGAATTTATGGTAAAAGCACATCTTTTGATTCCGGAAGGCGAAGAGAACCTGCTTTACAACTGGATGATTAACTTCCAGTATATGTCTGACGACTATGTAAAGATGTACAAGAATTCCAAACCGGTGGGCGATGGCAAAGAGCCTGACATCTATATCTTCTCAGATCCCCAGTGGGCACCCCACGAGGCTCCTGACGTTGATTACAGCTGCTTAAGCGATCCGCTTACACTTTGCTATTTTGATACCAACCAGAACTGCGCGGCTATTCTCGGTATGAAATACTTTGGCGAGCATAAGAAGGGTACTTTGACAATGGCTTGGGCTTTAGCTAACAGAAACGGTTATGCGGCATGCCACGGCGGACAGAAAGAATACTCTTTGGATGGCGGCAAGAAGTTCGTTGCTTCCGTATACGGTCTGTCAGGCTCAGGTAAGTCTACTCTTACTCATGCAAAGCATAACGGCAAGTATGACCAGTTTGGCGGTATCAAAGTTCTTCATGACGACGCATTTATCATTAATTCCGATACATGTGCATCTATCGCTCTTGAGCCTACTTACTTTGATAAGACGGCAGATTATCCTACAGGCTGCCCTGATAATGAATATCTGTTATCTGCTCAGAACTGCTCATGCACCATGGACAGCGAAGGAAAGATTCAGCTTGTAACAGAAGATATCAGAAACGGCAACGGACGTGCTATCAAGTCTAAATTATGGTCTCCTAACCGTGTAGATAAGATTGACGCTCCTGTTAATGCAATCTTCTGGATTATGAAAGATCCTACAATTCCGCCGGTAGTTAAGCTGAAAGGTTCAGCGTTGGCTTCAGTTATGGGCGCTACACTTGCTACTAAGACATCTACCGCAGAGCGTGTTGCTGCCGGTACAGACCTTAATGCAATCCGTATCGTGCCTTATGCTAACCCGTTCAGAACTTATCCGTTGGTAAACGACTACGAGAAGTTTAAGAAACTGGTAGAAGAGAAGAATGTAGCTTGCTATATCGTTAATACAGGCGACTTCATGGGCGAGAAGGTTAAACCTGCAGACACCCTTGGAATCCTTGAGACAATCGTAGAAGGCAAAGCTAAATTCGAGAAGTGGGGACCTTTTGATGATATTGAAATCATGAACGAATGGTCAGGACAGACAGAAGGCTTTAAGAACTTTAAGGCTGATGTTAATGACGCTGACTACAAGGCACAGTTAAAGGCTGCTATGCAGACTCGTGTAAATGCAGTAAATGATTTCGCTACCAAGAAAGAGGGCTATGACAAGCTTCCTGATGAGGCGCTTGCAGCTTTGCAGAAATTAGTAGACGCTTTGAACTAATTGAATTAAGAAGTTTAGTGCAGATAAAATTCCACCCCATTACCTTAATTGGTAATGGGGTGGTTTTATGCTGATATGATGGAACAAATTAAGTTTTATCCTGGATTATCACTGCATCATACAGTTTATGAAATACGCATACAAATTCTGAGACGTTTCTTTGCTGTAGTGCAGGCCGTCTACGATTTTACAGCCAATCGACGATATGTAACTGTAGCTGTCTATCCAATGCACATAAGGGCTTAAACTATTATACATCTGCTGGTTAAAATATTCTACCTGTTCTTTGGTAACATATCGGTTCTCCCATACCGGATTAACGGAAGCATAGTAAACGGTTGCCCCTAAGGCTGTCCATTCAGCAGCTTTTGCATTGACAAGAGGTATATATTTCTGGAGATTTCTGGTATCGTTGACTCCAAGGTTAATCAATATTTTGGTACCGTTTCCTACACAGGCATCGATTCTTGGAATCGCCTTTTCCTTAAACCATGTATAACCTTGTCCGCTTTCAGCTATCCATGTGCAGTAGTCCGCGCCAACAGCTTCGTGCATCTGAACGAATCTGGAATCACCTACCATAATTATGCCTGCTGTAGCTCTTACATCAGGTGCGGGCGCTATTTCAGGAACTGCTGGAACAGCGGGCTGTGTTTCAGGAACTGCTGCAGCTGCGGGTTGTGCGGCAGCGGCATTAGCGTTTGCCAGCATGCTTTCCCATGCGGCGATAAGCGCCTGCAACTGTTCGTCCGTAAGTGTAATGCCCTGAGCCTGAAAACTCTGCAGTAAGGCAGTAAATGCAGCATCTGTAGGGATGTTGCTTTCAGCAGTATTGCTGCTTTGCAGATATTTATTGCTGACAAATGCTTTAATTTCATTGTTAGCGCCGTAGGCAATCTCATACCAGTTGGTATCTGCCTGTCCAAGTACGATAACAGCCTGACCGCGGTTCAGCGAGCCGATTATTTCATAGGCTGTCGAAGGACCTTTTCTTACGTTTACGGCATTGATTACATACATGATTTTAGCTTCTTCGTATTCTACCACAGTGTATCCGTTCTGGTCATTTGTACCGACAAATTTGATAAATTCGGCTTCGTCATTCTTTTCGGGATTATTGTATCCACAGAGTAAGAGTGATAGGGTTAGTGTGAGAATCACAGATAGTCTTTTCATTTGGTATATTCTCCTTTTTCCTAAAATAATTGTATGATAAAGTATACAATGGAAAATAAAATTATGCAAGCAAAAGAGTGCGAAAAATAAATTTTCGCACAGAAAAAGGAATAAATTCCCATATTGGAAAAAGCGATGTTAATGCTTTTTTATCACAGATGTCAGCATGGAAATTAATTTCCACATGCAGGATATAATCAGGCTGCATAAAAACGCAGCTGCGATAATACATATCGGGCTTAGGATGAATCTAACCGACATGGAATCAATCATAGAGAAATTTATACATCTCATAGCTATAAACACATGCGTGATATATATGTAAAGGGAATTTTTACCTAAAAAGGTAAATATTACTTCTTTTATACGGCATTTGGACGCAAGGATAAGGATTAGCAGCGTCCAAACTACGGTTGCGCCGATTTGCACCCATATCTGATAATCTTCGGGATTGCCTCCCCAGTCTACGCCGTCTTCCAGTCCCCATTTTATGACAAATACCATGCCAATCGAGAGGATGACAAGCATATAAATCCATATTTTATCTATAATCTTTTTAAACAGCTCTTCATATTCGCCTGCAAGTATGCCAATAGCAAACGCAATGTTGGATACGTACCAAAACGGCGACATATCATTTTTATAAAGGATATAAGACATAACATAGGTAAAGACGCAGAATATAACCGTTCTTAGCCATTTAATCCGTATTAAGGCGTAAATAACAATAAAACCTATATAAAATAAGAACAATACCATCATGTACCAATAATTATATCCGCATACGATAAGCCATAAATCGTGAAGTGAGTTAAGTCCGTCTGAAATCAGTTCTATAAATCCCACTATGATAATATAAGGTATGTATACGTTTTTTATCCTTTTCCACACAAATTGCCAGCTCATTTTCTTATCGCCAAGAGATTTTATCATGGCATAGCCTGAAAAGAGGAAAAAGATATCTACGCCGTATACGCCGAGCTTGGTAAGGGCATATCTGAATGTCTCTACATTGCCCTCCGTCGATGCGAGGATATTCCACCAATGCCCGTAATGGGATAATACGACCATCAACGCTGCGATTCCACGGAACCAGTCAGTTTCGCGCTTATTCATAAGAGTTTGGCCGTCGTTATTGTTATTGTTCATAAGAGTTTTATTGCTTTTATTATTGTTCATAATTGCTCCGTTGTCCGTGCATTGTGATTGGACTCATTGTTTAAAATAGCTGTTGCATGTGCCATCATGCTAATTATATCCCCCCAGGAAAATTATAACAATACAGTTGACATCATTTTAAGAAAAAATTAAAGAATTGTTGTATTTTGTTTCGGGATTGGATATAATGAAATTAACCTGAAATGTGCGACAATTCTTGTTATTTTGAACCTACAGTTACTTTAAACGGGATTCCTACATCTTCATGCGGATGTCAGGCCTCCGGTCGTTTGAACCTTATGCAGTGGAAGGCAGAAGCATGATTGCGGTTACCCACCTAGCATGTGCTAGGAGTCAAAATACAGGATGCGGCATTTCGGGGGTACATAAAAGCAGCTTTACGGCTGCTTTTTCCTTCGCTATCGATTGCATTTTCTACTTTATATATACATACATTATAAAAGCATGACTTGCCAATCTTTAATATGCAGGGAGTATTAATTAATGAATATAAAACGTGAAAAAGAAAATCTGAATAATTTAATTAAGCTGATATGTATACTGGCGGGAATGATATTTTTGTTTACAATTTGGCTGCACAGCAGGGAAAGCAAAAAAGAAGCGCCGCAGGGAGAGGGAATAAGCATAGAAGATGTGAATATTCTGCTTCAGGCTCTGGGTATATCTGTACAGCTGGAAGATGTGAACAGTTTAGAACCTGATAAAGCAGAAACAGACGGCACAGAATCCTGTGGTCTTACATATAAACAGTACATGGAGATATATGAGCAGACTGGCGCATCTGCGATGGGGATTTCCGATTATGCCGAAAAATATGAAGATTCTTATATATTTATGAAAGAAGACTGGTATGAGGCGTACAAATTTATGCTGGCGTATCTTGATACGGAGTCGTCCATCTGGAAGACGACTGTGTTTATTATTAAGGTAGACGAAGCGAATAAAAAAATCTATACACAGAACGGAGAATATGAATATCTCTCTTCGTCTTTTACGGATTCGGCATTTACGAAAGAAGAAGTATATGTTAAAGGAGACAGACTTCTTACATGTATGCGCATACTGCCGGAAGAGACGATTTTGGAAAATGTCTGGGTTATGGAAGTTGATAAAAATAATAACGGCTTAGACAGTGCAGGCGGCGTTTCGCTGGAGTGCTTCTACCGTCAGGTTAATTTCAGGGTAGCAGCGGATTCGTCCGCAGCGGAAGAGGCTCTTAGAGAATGTGTTGTCGATTTGACATTTGATAACGGAAAGCTTGTTAAGCAGCGGTCAAAACAGGATAAGATACGCGGCAGGCTTCTCAGCGTATCGGATAACTTTTTAGAGATAGAAGGATACGGTGCATATGAAATTGAAGAAAATCTGGAAGTCTATAAGTTATTCGGCACGTTGGAAACGCAGAAAAAATCGGATTTAATGATTGGTTATGATTATACGGATTTTGTCATAAAGAATAATAAAGTCTGCGCCTGCCTTGTGTCCAGGGAAGGAGATGCCGACCAGATACGCGTGCTGCTTAAGAATACCGGAAACGGCAGTTATTATTATAATGAAGCGAGCGTTACCGTGGATGGAGTACAGACGGATATAAAGGCGGATAAATTAAAGGCAGGCGAGAGGATTTCTTTTCAGAGCGCAGCATTGACCGATAGAGTCAAACTAGAGGCGGAAGGCATATCGCAGGAAAATAATCTGTATAGGGGAAGCCTGGAATTCTATAAGGCTAATGACGGAATGGTCATCATAAATGAACTGCCGTTAGAAGAGTATTTATATGCGGTAGTTCCGAGTGAGATGCCGGCATATTATCCGTTAGAGGCGCTCAAAGCGCAGGCGGTCTGCGCAAGGACATATGCGCTGCGGTTTATACTCCATGCGGGGCTGCCTGAGTTCGGCGCGCATCTGGATAACACTACGTCATATCAGGTATACCATAATATTGCGGAAAATTCTGCGACCACTACGGCAGTGAAGGAGACTGACGGAATGACGCTTTATTATCAGGGAGAGCCGGCGCAGAATTATTATTATTCGACTTCCTGCGGCTACGGTACGGATACAAGAATCTGGAAAACAGGAGACGGACAGGCGGTAGAGTATATAAAGGCGGGAAAGCTTGCGCCGAAGGCGGACGGAAGTGATGTTCCCGATGCAGAATATATGGAAGAGGAAGAGAATTTTGCCGCCTATATCAGCAGCGTGGATGAAGCGGACTTTGAAAGCAATGAGCCGTGGTATCGGTGGAGTTATGAAGTAAAAGAACTTGATGTCGGGGCGATGCTTGAGAGGATAAAGGAACGGTATAAGGCAAACGCCTCACTTATTCTGGTACGGAAGGGCAGCGAAGGAGAATATTATTATGTGTCCGAGGAAATAGAGGACATAGGGGAATTAAAAGATATAAGCATAAGTAAAAGGGGAGTGGGCGGCATTGCTGATGAAATGATTATAACGGGCAGCAAGGAAGTCATAAAAGTAATTTCAGAATACAATATCAGGCGCGTTTTGTGCGACGGCAAGAGTGAAGTCATAAGGCAGGATGGCAGCGCCATAGCTGCGGGGAGCCTTCTGCCGAGTGCGTTTTTGATAATAAAGGCTGGTAAAGACGGCGAAGATATGGTAGGATATACTTTAATCGGCGGCGGATACGGACACGGCGTAGGCATGTCGCAGAATGGGGCTAAAGAGATGGGCAGTCTGGGATACGGCTATCAGGAGATTCTTGATATGTTTTTTACGGACTGCGAGGTGCATGGATGAGGACGATAATCAGACTGTATTATATATTCAGGGATTTTTCAAGACAGATGACGCGTAAAAATATCAGTGCGTTTGCGGCAAGTTCGGCGTTTTTCCTATTTTTATCGCTGGTTCCGCTGTTAATGGCATTGTGCGCCCTGCTGCCGTTTACTACGCTGACTGCCGATAACCTGATTACGGCGATTATGAGGGTGCTGCCGAATGCGATATATGATTTTGTCACCAGGGTAGTGTATGACGTCTATTCCAGAAGTACAGGCACGATTACGATATTTGCCCTCGTTACGCTATGGTCGGCGGCAAAGGCGATGCTTTCACTGATACAGGGGCTTAATGAAGTGAATGATATTGAAGAAAAACGAAATTATCTGCTGCTGCGCACCATTGCGTGTTTCTATACGGTGATTATGCTTGTTGCAATCATCCTTTCAGTCTTTGTCATGGTATTCGGTAATGTCATCGTCGATGTCGTATTGAAAGACATTCCGCAGCTGCATGTGATAGTGCAGTTTATCATGCACTTTAGATTTATTTTTTCATGGCTGGTGCTGACGCTTATTTTTGCGGTTATTTATACCTTCGTGCCGGCGGTCAAATTGAAATTTAAAAGGCAGCTGCCGGGAGCTGTTTTTTCGGCGGTCGTATGGAGTATCGCCTCCTATATTTTCTCCGTGTATGTGGGGAGTTTTAATGGGTTTGGTACATATGGCAGCCTTACCACTGTGGTTATTTTGATGTTTTATTTCTATATGGTTATGTATATACTTTTGATAGGGGCGCATATTAACAGGTATTTCGGACCCGTATATAAATTTTTATTCGGATGGCTTGACAAGTCGCCTAAAACTCATTAGAATAAAGTGAAATATAAAAAGGCTGTGAAGGTGTCAGTAGAGCAGTATTTTCTTACAGAGAGAGGAAGTCGTCGGCTGTAAGCTTCCTTAAGTTCAGATAGTGTTTTGAATTTCCCACCGGAGCTGCTTAAGCGAAAAGCTAATCTTAGCTTAGTAGCTTAAGACGTAGAGAGCGCGTTAAGCAAAATAAGAGTCTGTTTATTTGTTGTTTGAATGAATGGAAATTTTGGGTGGTACCGCGGATTAATTCGTCCCATATGTTGTTGTCAGCATATGGGATTTTTTAATAAAAACATGAAAGGAAAGAGAGCATGAAAGAGAAACTGGAACAGATTAAAGCCGAAGCGCTTCGCCAGATTGAGTCAAGCGATGCTTTGGAGAAATTGAACGAGGTACGCATCAATTTCCTTGGTAAAAAGGGAGAACTTACAAGCGTATTAAAAAGTATGAAGGACGTAGCGCCGGAAGAGCGGCCTAAAGTGGGGCAGCTGGTGAATGAGACCAGGGAACAGATTGAGGGCATACTCGAAGCGGCTATCGCTAAAATGGAAAAGGCGGCAAGGGAAGCTCAGATGAGGGCGGAAGTAATTGACGTTACCCTGCCGGCAAAAAAGAATATAATAGGACACAGGCATCCGAACTCGATAGCCTTAGAGGAAGTAGAAAGAATTTTCGTCGGCATGGGCTATGAAGTAGTGGAAGGACCGGAGATAGAGACCGATTATTATAATTTTGAAGCGCTGAATATTCCTGCGGACCATCCGGCAAAAGACGAACAGGACACCTTCTATATCAGCGGCGATTTCCTGCTGCGTACACAGACGTCGGGAATACAGGTGCATGAAATGGAAAAGGGCAGACTGCCTATACGGATGATAGCGCCGGGAAGGGTTTTCCGTTCTGATGAAGTAGATGCGACGCACTCGCCGTCTTTCCATCAGATAGAAGGGCTTGTGATTGATAAACATATCACATTTGCAGACCTTAAAGGAACTTTGGCTGAGTTTGCCAAGGAACTGTTCGGAGAGGAGACTAAGGTAAAGTTCAGACCGCACCATTTTAATTTCACGGAGCCGAGCGCGGAAATGGACGTAAGCTGCTTTAAGTGCGGCGGGGAAGGCTGCCGTTTCTGTAAAGGCACAGGCTGGATAGAAATCTTGGGCTGCGGCATGGTTCACCCGAATGTACTGCGGATGAGCAAGATTGATCCTGAGGAATATACAGGCTTTGCATTTGGAGTGGGACTTGAGAGGATTGCGCTGCTTAAATATGAGATTGATGATATGCGGCTGCTTTATGAGAACGATGTGAGATTTTTGAAACAGTTTTAATCAGGTTAAATGAACAAAAACGGGGCTCCAATGCCTGAAAAGCGGTAAGTCGCCCCTTATTTTGTTCATTTAACCTGAAATAAAAAACAGGAGGAATTAAAATATATGAATACTGCATTATCGTGGATTAAAGCGTATGTGCCGGAACTTTCATGTACGGACAAGGAATATGCGGATGCCATGACGCTTAGCGGAACGAAAGTGGAAACTTATGAAAAATTAGACAAAAATCTGGAAAAAATTGTAATAGGGCAGATTGTAAAGATTGACAAACATCCTGATGCCGATAAGCTTATCGTATGTCAGGTGGACATCGGCAGCGAAACAATCCAGATTGTCACGGGAGCGCCTAATGTTAAAGAAGGGGATAGGGTTCCCGTAGTATTAGACGGCGGTAAGGTGGCAGGAGGACATGACGGCGGACCGCTGCCGGAAGACGGAATCGTTATCAAAGCGGGAATGTTGCGCGGAGTTCCTTCTAACGGCATGATGTGTTCTATTGAAGAACTTGGCTCAAGCAGGGATATGTATCCTGAAGCGCCTGAAATGGGTATCTATATTTTTCCGCAGGATGCGCAGATAGGCGCAGATGCGGTAGAGGCGCTTGGACTTAAGGATACCGTTTTCGAGTATGAGATTACTTCCAACAGGGTAGATTGTTATAGTGTAATCGGCGTGGCGCGTGAAGCTGCCGCGACATTCAAGAAACCTTTTATAGCACCTAAGGTTGAGGTGAAGGAGAATAATGAAAAAGTAGAGGACTATATCAGTGTAAAAGTAGAAGATACAGACCTCTGCCCGCGTTATTGCGCAAGGGTATGCACTAATATCAAAATTGCGCCTTCTCCGAAATGGATGCAGCGCAGGCTGGCGGCAAGCGGGATTCGTCCGATTAATAATCTGGTTGACATAACTAACTATGTTATGGAAGAGTACGGACAGCCTATGCACGCATATGACTTAGATACCGTGGCGGGGCATCAGATTATCGTGCGCCGTGCCAAAGACGGAGACGTATTCCAGACTTTGGACGGACAGATGCGTAATCTGGATAAGGATATGCTGATGATTTGCGATGCTGAGAAAGAAATCGGCGTTGCAGGAATCATGGGAGGAGAAAATTCTAAGATTACCGATAATGTAAAAACGGTATTATTTGAAGCGGCGACATTCAACGGCGCTAATATCAGAAAATCCGCTAAACGTCTGGGGCTTCGTACCGATGCGTCGGGTATTTTTGAGAAAGGTCTTGATCCGCGTAATGCTAAAGCGGCAATCGACAGAGCCTGCCAGCTTATACAGGAGCTTGGCTGCGGCGAGGTAGTGGGCGGAACGGTTGACGTATGCGAGCCGCTTAAAGAATTAAGAAGGATTAAGTTTGACAGCAAGCGTATTAATAACCTGCTTGGGACAGATGTTTCCGAAAAAGAGATGGAAGAAATCTTTGCAAGGCTGGAGCTTGAACTTGAGACTCAAAGCGATGGCGCGAAGATAATAATTGTTCCGTCGTTCAGGCAGGATTTGGAAGGGATAGCGGATATTGCAGAGGAAGTGGCGCGTTTCTACGGATATGATAAGATTCCAATGACGCTGCCAAACGGCGAGGCGACTACCGGCAAACTCAGCTTTAAGCTGCGCATCGAGCAAAAAGCAAGGGATATCGCCGAATACTGCGGTTTTTCACAAGGAATGTGCTATTCGTTTGAAAGCCCTAAGGTATTCGATAAGCTGCTCCTTGATAAAGACGATGTGTTAAGAAAAGCAATAACGATTGCCAATCCGCTGGGAGAAGATTTCTCCATTATGCGTACAATTTCATTAAACGGTATGCTGACAAGCCTGGCGACGAACTATAACAGAAGAAATAAGTCCGTGCGTCTTTATGAGCTGGGGAATATATATCTTCCCGAGAGCCTTCCGCTTGAGAAACTGCCGGATGAGAGGATGCAGTTTACCCTCGGAATGTACGGCGACGGTGATTTCTTTACCATGAAAGGCGTAGTGGAAGAATTTTTCGACAGCATAGGAATGAATAAAAAGACTGTGTATGAGCCGAAAGCAGGCAGGAACTTCCTGCATCCGGGACGGCAGGCGAATATAATTTATGAAGGAAAAGTCGTAGGTTTCTTGGGCGAAGTGCATCCGGAAGTCTGTGATAACTATGGCTTAAATACCAAAGCATATGTTGCGGTATTGGATATGCCGGAAATACTGCCGTTTGCGACTTTCGACAGAAAGTATACGGGCGTGGCGAAATATCCTGCGGTGTCAAGGGATATCAGCATGGTGGTGCCTAAAGATATTCTCGCGGGGCAGATTGAAACCATGATTACGCAGCGCGGCGGCAAGCTGCTTGAGGAGTATAAGCTGTTCGATATCTATGAAGGCAGCCAGATAAAGGAAGGATATAAGTCTGTGGCGTATTCTATAACATTCCGAGCGCAGGACAGGACGCTGGAAGAGGCGGATGTAAGCGGCGTGATGAAGAAGATTTTAAATGGGCTTGAAGGAATGGGGATTGAGCTTCGGAGTTGAAATGTAAAAGCTACGTTGCACAATATATACAAAACAACGTAGGGCACGCTTTCGCTGCATTGCCGCCAGTAACGGTACATAAGGCACTAAAATACAGTGCCTAAGTACCGACGGCGGCAGAGCGCCCTGCTTATGTTTTGTATATATTGTGCAACTCATGCTGTGAAAAAATCCATGTGATAATTGAGAAATTCTGGTTATTGTGATAAAATCTTGTAAATGTTTAAGTAAAAAATAATAGAAAAGGAGATAAACAAATGGAACGTAAGAATACATGGGAAACCTACAATAATAAGCAGCTTAAGGAAGTGGACGCTTTTGCTAAGGAGTATATCGACTTTCTTAATAACGGGAAGACCGAGAGGGAATGCATAGACACGATTGTCAATACAATCGAGAAGGCAGGATATAAGGAATTAAACGAGCTTATAAAGAATAAGACTGCGTTAAAATGCGGAGATAAGGTATACTCGGTATGGATGAACAAGTCCATTGTTATGTTTAAAATCGGGGAGAAAGATATGTCGGAAGGAATGAATATTCTCGGCGCGCATATCGACTCGCCACGTCTTGACGTAAAGCAGAATCCGTTATATGAGGACGGAGGATTTGCATACCTTGATACGCATTATTACGGCGGCGTCAAGAAATACCAATGGGTAACTATTCCGCTTGCAATACACGGCGTAGTCGTTAAGAAGGACGGCACGACAATAGAAGTAAATGTGGGTGAGAACGAGGACGATCCTGTATTTTTCGTATCTGACCTTCTGATACATCTGGCACAGGAACAGCTTGAAAAGAAGGCTTCTAAGGTAATCGAAGGAGAAGCTTTAGATATTATCGTTGGCAATAAGCCGCTTATAATTGATAAAAAAGACAAAAAGGATAAAAAAGATTCTGAGAAAGACGACGATGAGAAGGCAGGGAAAGATGCGGTTAAAAGCGGTATTCTCGCTATTTTGAAAGAGTCCTATGATATAGAAGAGGAAGACTTTATCTCGGCGGAATTAGAAGTTGTGCCTGCAGGCAGCGCAAGGGAAGCGGGTTTTGACAGAAGCATGATTCTTGCTTATGGACAGGACGACAGAGTATGCGCCTTTTCTTCATTAAAAGCAATGCTGGAAGTTGATAAGACTGAGCGGACAGCGTGCTGCATCCTTGTGGATAAAGAGGAAATCGGCAGCGTGGGCGCTACCGGAATGCAGTCCAAATTCTTTGAGAATGCGGTTGCAGAAGTAATGAATTTGACCGGAAAGTTCAGCGAACTGGATTTAAGAAGATGTCTTGCATCTTCCTGCATGCTCTCATCAGATGTAAGCAGCGCATACGATCCCGGTTTTGCCTCTAGTTTTGATAAGAAAAATGTAGCGTATCTGGGCGGCGGCATGGTATTTAACAAATTCACAGGTTCAAGGGGCAAATCAGGCTCTAATGACGCCAATGCGGAATACATCGCGCATATAAGGGATATCTTTGAGAAAGAAAAGGTCAATTTCCAGACCGCGGAGCTTGGCAAGGTAGACTTGGGCGGCGGCGGAACCATCGCATATATTCTTGCATTGTACGGTATGAATGTAATCGACAGCGGAGTTGCAGTCCTTAATATGCACGCACCGTGGGAAGCTACCAGCAAAGCCGATGTATATGAGACCAAGAGGGGCTATGTGGCTTTCTTAGAGAATGCGGATATGTAAGGGATAGCGTAGTCTTCTATAAATAAAATCTTGAAAGGATTATAAATGTGTCAAGGCAAGTGCGAACATCTGCAAAAGCGGTTATAATTCAGAACGGAAAACTGCTTGCAATAAAGTTAAGCGACGGCAAAGAGGAATGGTACATTTTACCCGGCGGCGGTCAAGGCGGTGAGGAAATACTTCCGCAGACCGTCGAGCGGGAGGTTAGGGAAGAAACAGGAATAGAGGTTAAATGTAAAGACTTGCTTTTTGTTATAGAAGGAGTTCATGGCGAGAGTTTTCATAGGGTTGATTTAGTGTTTTTATGCGATTACTTGGGAAAAGCCGAAAATGCAATATTTCATAATGATACTAATCAAATTGGATTTGACTGGCTGGATTTGTCCGTATTGAATAGATTACCATTGTTTCCGTCAAAACTCCGCCGCCCTATAATGAATTTTTATGAGGGGAAAGAATACGCAAAGTATCTTGGGAATGAAGAGACAGGTGATCCTGAATGTTTAGAATAGGTTAATATATGGAGGCGTTAATAGGTCATTATTGCGAAGTCGTTGAAATAATAAAAATGTGGGGCATGGCGGTTGCTATTGCAGTTGATTGAGCAAGGGAAAATAAAGTTTGATAATACATTAGGCGTGCTGCTTGATATGTCTTTAAATAATATTGATAAAGATGTTACAGTCAAACAGCTTTTAAATCATACATCGGGTGTTCCGGATTATTTTGATGAAAGCGTTATGGAAGAATATGAGGAATTATGGATTGATTATCCTAATTATAAAATCAGACATAACAGCGATTTGCTTCCGCTATTTATAAATAAGCCTATGATGTATCCAAAAGGAGAAAAATTTCAATATAATAATGCAGGCTATGTACTGCTTGCGATGATTATTGAAAAGGTTACAGGAAGGTATTTTGACCAATATCTAAAAGAAAGTATTTTTGATGTATGCGGCATGAAATCGACAGGGTATTATGAGTTGGACAGGCTGCCGGCAAAATGTGCCAATAACTATATTTATTGTAATGATACGAATGACTATCGCACAAATATATTTTCTGTTGATGCAAAAGGCACCGGAGCAGGCGGTGCCTTTATAACAGTAAACGATATTGTTGCTTTTTGGACTAATTTACTGGAAGGAAATCTTATCTCAAAATCTCTTGTTTCAGATATGCTAAGTAAGCAGAGCGGAGATGGGGCTGACGCAGAGGAAGGGTATTATGGTTATGGTATGTGGATAATTGATAATCCTAACGGTAAGGACTTTGCGTATTTTCAAGGTTGTGATCCTGGGGTGAGTTTTATATCCGAATACAATCCGAATAATGAGATTATTTCTGTTTTAGTGAGTAACTATGGAGATAATGTTTGGAAGGAAATGAGAAAAATCAGGGAAGCGTTATACTGAATGCGTGGCAACATTTTGGCAACAGAAAAGCGGCAAGCCATGCAAATATCAAGAAAGTGATATAATCAAGAATGGTAAAAATAGGTTGTCAATTTATAAGGATTTGCTATAATAAATGCGTGGCAACATTTTGACAACAGAAAATCAGCAAGCCATAACAAATGATGTAATTGAAGTAAAAATAAGCGTGTATTTGCACAAAACTTTAGAAGATATAGTTAATAACAATAAGAACATGTCAAGTTCTAGTGGTGGATTGAAATGGACTTTAATAATCATACAAACTTAAAAAAATCAGACTTTTACTTTAACCTGCCGCAAGAGCTTATCGCGCAGGATCCACTGGAAAACCGCTCAGACTCAAGGCTGCTTATGCTAAATAAGTCTACGGGGGAAATCAGTCACCATATTTTCTATGAAATTATCGACTATCTTAACGCGGGAGACTGCCTTGTTTTAAACAATACCAAAGTAATTCCAGCAAGGCTTATGGGCGTAAGGGAAGATACCGGCGCGGCGGTTGAAGTGCTTCTTCTTAAAAGAAAGGACAACGATATCTGGGAAACCCTCGTTAAACCAGGGAAAAAGGCAAGACCGGGCATGAAGCTTGTCTTTGGCGGCGGGCTTTTAAGCGCAGAAGTGCTTGATGTCGTAGAAGAAGGAAACAGGCTTATTAAATTTTCCTATGAGGGCGTATTTGAAGCTGTGCTGGATGCTCTTGGCGAGATGCCGCTTCCGCCTTATATTACGCATAAATTGAACGATAAGAACAGATACCAGACGGTATACGCCAAATATGAAGGCTCGGCGGCAGCTCCGACTGCGGGGTTTCATTTTACGAAGGAACTGCTTGAAAAGATAGAGAAAAAAGGCGTGGATATCGCTTATGTCACGCTTCATGTAGGGCTTGGAACATTCCGTCCGGTAAAGGCGGAGAATATCTTGGAGCATCATATGCACTCTGAATACTATCAGGTATCGGAAGAGGCTGCTAAGAAAATCAACAGGGCAAAAGAAAACGGCGGCAGGGTTATTTGTGTCGGCACGACAAGCTGCAGGACGATAGAAAGCGCGGCGGATGAAAGCGGCAGACTCAGCGCAAGCAGCGGCAATACTGAAATATTTATTTACCCCGGCTACCGTTTTAAAGTCATGGACGCTCTAATTACGAATTTCCACCTGCCAGAGTCTACGCTGCTGATGCTTGTATCAGCGCTTGCAGGTAGAGAGAATGTGCTGCATGCCTATGAGGAGGCAATTAAGGAAAGATATAGGTTTTTCAGTTTTGGGGATGCAATGTTCATTCAATAAAATTCTAAAATGTACTTTTGTGAAGTAAAGTGAAAAATTTTTAAGGGGAATATTGTAATCGAAATTTACATATGCTATAATGCCAATAGGCAAAAAAGTGGTTATAAGTCCATCCGGACAAGAGAACGAATCCCCGGACCGTATTGCAGTACAGTTCGGGGATTCTTCTCATCTTTTATAGTGGTTAAGCGCCCACTAGGCTATTTGTTGTCCTTATGGTCGCCATCTAACCATTTGATGATGTAGTGGCAGGCTACACCAGCCGCAACGGCGATTAAAAAGGTGGTTATAACTTCCATCCAAACACCTCCTCCTGTTGTCAGGTATTGGTAGGACAACAAAAGCAGTATAACACATCTTTCGACTTTATTCTACATTTTGTAAGAAAATTATTGGAAATACAATTAAAGGGGAATCTTTGATTTTATTGAGCCATTTTGTGAAAAGCACAAAAAAACGTCAAAAAGAGAGATTGAAAATACGAAAAGGTTAATGGAAGATTTCAGGGAAAGGTGGTATTCAAAATGAGTTATATCAAAAACATTGAGCATGAAAAGGTTTTAAAGCTG
>JAMPEU010000130.1 GCA_023664865.1 Butyrivibrio sp.
CTAAGAAGGTAATCTTCTGGTTATTGACATTGACGGTATATGCGCCGATTGCCTGCGTAATGCCGCCCGCTTCCTTATCCGTTACGTTGGTCTTACGGATTGCGTCAAGCAGTGAAGTCTTGCCATGGTCTACATGCCCCATAACGCAGATAACCGGCGGCCTTGACACCATTGTGCTCTCGTCTTCGTCTTCTTCTTTCAGAAGTTCCTCTATTACATTGACCTTTACTTCTTTTTCACATATAATCTCATATTCAATCGCAATGTTCTCCGCGTCTTCAAAGGAAATCTCTGAATTTACGGTAACAATCTGTCCCTGCATAAAGAGCTTCTTGATTATCACCGACGGCTGAATCTTCATCTTATCTGCAAGTTCCTTAATAGTAAGCGTCTCCGGAATGGTAATGACCTTAATCTTCTCTTCCTCAGGTATTTCCTCTTTCTTCTCAGGCTTAATAAAACGCCCGGGCTTATTGAAGTTCTTGCTTATAATCTCGTCGTCTTCATAAATTAAATCTTTCTTAGAGCGTTTATCCTTCTCCTGACCGATTCTGCGTTTCTCTTCATCCCTATGCTTCTCAGTGTCCTTGATGGGACTCTCGGGCACAAAGTCCTTGCTGCCTGAACCCTTCTTAAATCTATTGTCCTGCCCTCCATTGCCTCTCTGAGGACGCTCGCCGCCGTTAAAGCCCCTATTGCCGCCTGCTGCAAATGAAGAGCCGTTATTATTGCCCTGATTATTGTTATAACCCTGTCGATTCTGTGTCTTAGGCCTTCTATTATCGTTAGAAGCATTGTTACCGGCGTTATTGCTGACTCTTTCTGCGCCGCCTGTATGCGGTTTTTCCTGCGCCTGCGCTGCCTGTTTATTCTGGACATTTGCTTTTTCCCTGCTTTCCTGGCGTTTCTGCTCCAAACGCCGCTCCTGCTGCTGTTTCTGCCTCACATCATATGGTTCCGCCGATACCGGAATAGGCTTCTGGGTAGGTCTGATAATCTTATGCGGAACCTGCTGCGCTCCCTGATGGTTATTATTTTTATTTCCGCCGCCCGACTGACCTTGCCGTCCGCCCGGCATATTGGAATTATGCGGATTACTTACGAAAATAATCTTCTTCTTTTTCTTAGGCATATTCTGACCGTTATCCTGTGCAGCCTTTGACTGTTCATGTCTAGACTGTTCTGATTTTGCCTGCTCTGATTTAGACTGCTCTGGCTTTGCTTGCTCAGGTTTAGGCTGTTCTGATTTTGCCTGCGCCGCCGTATCAGCCGCTTTTTCAGGTTTTTCAGTCTTTGCAGATTTTTCACTCTTTTCAGATTTTACGTCATCCGCAGCAGGATTTTTATCCGCATCTTTTTCTTTCTTTACGGCATTATCAGCTTTTCCGCCGCCAAATTCCTTACGCACCATCTCAATGGCATCTTCCTCTATTGAACTTTGAGCCATCTTTATCTCATATCCTTTATCCTGCAAAAAAGCAATGATATCCTTATTATCCTTCCCCAGCTCTTTTGCAAGCTCACGCACTCTCATTTTTGCCATGCTCACTACCTCCGTCTTATATCCAAATCATTCAAATGTTTCTGTATCGAATCCGCAAATCCCTCGTTTGTAACTGCCAGAGAAGACCTATCCTGTTTTCCCATTGAGTGTCCGTTTGTTTCCATCGTGCCAAAAATGTAATACGGAACTTTATAAAATTCACACATATTACGGAACTTTTTCTGTGTGTTATCCGAAGCGTCCTCTGATACAATAACTAAATATGCTTTCCCTGACTTTACCGCCTTCTCGGTTGCGAATTCTCCACTTACAACATTTCTGGAACGAGTCGCGAGACCAAGCAGGGATAAGACCTTCTTTCCCGTTAAATCGTTATCCATGCACATTCTCTTCAAACTCCCTTTCCATGCCCTCATATATTTCATCCGGAATATTAATCTTGAAGGAACGTTCCAAACCCTTGTTCTTCCTTGCTTTTTCGAGACATTCCTTAGTCATGCAAAGATATGCGCCTCTTCCGTTTTTCTTCCCAGTCGTATCTAATACGACTGCACCGTCTGAAGTCCGCAGTACCCTCATCATATCCTTTTTATTTCTCATTTCCCTACAGCCCACGCACTGCCGCATGGGTGTTTTCTTTTTATTCATCAAGATTTTCTTCTACCTCGGCTTCCTCTTCATAGGCTTCCTCTTCGTAAGTTTCTTCATCGTAGGACTCTCCGTCATACAGCTCCGCTGCAAGTCCGTCTTCTTCATATGAATCCTCGTCGTAATCCTCTTCATCATATTCATAATCCTCATAACGGAAGCCCGGCGCGTCTTTAGCCTGAGTCTCGTTCTTGATATCAATCTTGTATCCCGTCAGTCTTGCCGCCAGTCTTGCATTCTGGCCTTCCTTGCCGATTGCAAGCGATAACTGGTAATCCGGCACTACGACCTTTGCAGTCTTTTCATCAGGATCGGCAAAAACGGCTACTATTTTGGCGGGAGACAGGGCATTCTGAATCAGGTTGCCCGGATTGTCGTCCCAGTTTACAATATCTATTTTCTCCCCGCGGAGTTCCTCAACAATGGAATTGACTCTTGCGCCGTTCATTCCGACGCATGCGCCTACCGCATCGACATTAGGATTGTTGGAACGCACTGCTATTTTTGTCCTGCTTCCCGCTTCTCTGGCAATGCTCATTATTTCCACTGTGCCGTCCTTTATCTCCGTTACCTCTGTTTCAAACAATCTCTTGACAAGCTCCGGATGCGTGCGGCTTACCAAAATCTTCGGTCCCTTAGGCGTATTTTTAACTTCCAGAATATATACTTTTATTCTCTCCGTAGGCCTGAAGTTTTCTCCGCGCACCTGTTCGCTTTCATTTAAGATTCCGTCAGCCTTCCCTAAATTGATAGAAATATTTCTTCCGATATAACGCTGGACTATACCGGTAACCACATCTTTCTCTTTCTCATAATACTGATTGTAGATAACGCTTCTTTCCTCTTCACGGATTTTCTGCAGAATAACGTTCTTTGCGTTCTGCGTCGCAATACGTCCGAACTCTTTCGACTTGATTTCCACATGGATAATATCTCCGAGTTTCGCTTCTCCCCAAATCTCTTTAGCATCTTCAAGTGAAATCTGCACACAGTCGTCCTCTACTTCTTCAACTACCTCTTTTTCCGCGTAGCATAAGAAATCACAAGTCTGTCTGTCGATTTCCACTTTGATGTTATCCGCTTTGCCGAAATGGTTCTTGCAGGCAGTAATCAAAGAATTCTCAATTGCCTCAAACAGTGTATCTTTACTGATTTCCTTCTCCTTTTCCAGCATATCCAATGCTTCCATTAATTCGCTATTCATTTCCTTACCCTTCCTCCTTTATTCTGTTAAAAATCCAACGCCAGCCTGATTATCGCTATCTCGCCTCTGGCAAATATTTTCTCTTCATCTTCTATGGTAACGGTAATACTGTCCGCATCATAAGCTTTTAAAACGCCCTTAAACTCTTTTTGTTTATCAATGGGCTTATATGTTTTTATTTCCACCTCTTCGCCCAAGCTCTTTTCAAGGTGCTTATCTTTCTTAAGCGCCCGCCCAAGCCCCGGACTGCTGACTTCAAGAATATATGCGTCTTCAATAAAATCTTCCTTATCCAGTTCATCTGATAAAGCGCGGCTTACATTCTCACAGTCCTGAATATTGACTCCGCCCGGCTTATCAATATAGGCTCTTAAGTACCAGTCGCTTCCTTCTTTCACATATTCAACGTCGTATATTTCCACGCCGAAACGCTGTACTATCGGAGTTAGAAGCTCTTCCGTTCTGGTCTCGTAGTTCTTCCCTTTGGACATTTTTCTTCCTTTCATGTAAAAGAGTGGACTCGCAAGTCCACTCTTGATTTTACAAATAATTTCATTGTTACTTTA
>JAMPEU010000131.1 GCA_023664865.1 Butyrivibrio sp.
TAAATACTTCATAACTATATAAAAATCCGGGCATCAGAAAATCAAATATACTCCAGAGTTCACTTAAACGGTTCTCTATCGGCGTACCAGTGAGTGCATACCTTATTCTGCTTTTTACGATTTTTACCGCTTTCGCCGCCTCTGTGGTGTGGTTTTTGATATACTGCGCCTCGTCGATAATCTCGTATTCAAACTCCTTATCTTCATAAAAATCAATATCCCGTTTAAGAAGGTCATATGACGTTATCACCACATCCGCCTCGCTATATGCCTCTATCTTAAGCCTACGCTCTTCCTGCGTCCCTGTGATATACGCGACTTTAAGTTCGGGCGCAAACTTATTAAACTCTTCCCACCAGTTAAAAACCAACGACGCCGGACAGACCACAAGCGACGTCCTCTTCCTTCCTTCATTAATTGACGCAAGCAAAACCGCGATTACCTGCAGTGTCTTGCCAAGCCCCATATCGTCCGCCAGAATACCGCCAAACTGCCATGATTCCAAAGTCCGCAGCCACTTATAACCATTCTTTTGATAGCTGCGCATTATTTTAGATAAGCTCTTTGGCTCCTCAAAATCTGCGTCGCTTACCGTCTTAAAATTCTTCACGATTTCTTTAAAGCGGCTGTCCCTGCTGCGATAAACCAGTGAATTTTCTTCCAACATTTTATCAAGATACAAAGCGCGGTACATCGGAAGATTCATTTTACCCTTAACAAACTCACGCGGTTTAAGATTCATGGATTCCATCAGTTCCGCCAACATTTCCATCGACGAGTCGTTTAAATTTATAAAAGAGCCGTCTTTTAGACGGTAATACTTCTTTTTAGCGCGGTAACTGTTTAGTATGTCCAGCATTTCAGACTGCGGAATGTCGTCCGTGGAAACATCAAGTTCCAGTAGGCCTGATGATATTGATACGCCGACCGAAACTTTAACCGTTTTTATGGCGTGATAGCCGAGAAATCTCTTCGTGCAAAGCACCTTGCCTATTTCCATAAGCCTGTCAGTGCCGCTCTCAATAAGCTTATATATCAAATCCTCGTTTGAGCCGCAATGCAGTTCTTCTTCCACAATGTCATATTTGGGAAACCACTGCATCGCCTGTGATAAAACCTCTTTTTCCCTTTTAATATCACGGAATGGCTCAAAATTTTCTCTCATGCTTTCGTCCATGATGTCAAACACTGAAACCTCTTTTTCATTATAGCGTGCGTGAAGTTTACAGGTAACATTTTTATCCTGCGCGTCAAGATAAAAAACAAACTGTGCGTCGGGCAGCAGATACTGTCTGAACTTCTCCGGCTCAGTCTCCGTAATATCCACAATTCCCTGAAAGCTTGGCAGAATCCTATTGAAAAATTCCGTCATATAATTTCTTCCCACATTAAACTTAAAAGCATTTTCATGCGACAGCTCGGACAGCGGTTTAATCTTTTTAAGAAACTCGCCATCAGCCCTGCATAAATAATCGCCGTCTATATAATAAGCATTATCATCACCCGAATACATATCCGGAAGATTTCCGCTTACAGTTACTCCGTGAAACTCATCGTCTTCCAGCTTTGTTTCCGAGATACGCATAGATACCTTCGGATTGCGGCTTATACAGGTAAGAGAACGCCTTTCACTGTACCTGACATCCTTATTCTCATATTCAACAAAATCTCCTTCCAGCAAATTAAAAAATTCGTCCAGACGCCAGCCAAATAAATTAATCGTACTGCCGACAACATTCTTTTGATAGGAATAATATATACGCGACTCGAGAAGACTCTGGTAAAATTCTGTCTCCTCACGCACAATCCTGCCTATAAAGTGTACAAAACGTTTCCCTTTTTCCGTAAAATTCTCAAGGCTGTGATTAATCTTTGTACTATCGCCATAAATGCCTACTGCAGATTTCTGAACATTACTGCTGAAGGCATCAAGACTTTTTATGACATAAAGTTTCTTTTCGCCCACTCTAAACGATACCGATAATTTTTCATCCTTTTTAATTATGCGCGGAATGAGATTCAGACTCCCTTTATGCCCTACAACGCCCGCCGCTGCCATGTCCGCCCGTTTCTCCTGATAAAAGGAAATCAGCCTGTGCGCATTGAAATCCGTAGTGTCACCGATATTGTGCGTGGCAAGATATTCTTCCAGCATTATTACCACTCCCGCCTTATAAGGACAGTCGGTTTTTTGCGGAAAACGCGTAAAGTAGACCTTGCGGCACTTAGGACAGCGACATTCAAAAGTCTGTACCTCGGTACGTGAAAACGTCATATTCACGGAAAATTTTTCCTGCTCCGATATCCCAATCGCGCTAAGACGGCCAGTGGCGTAACTGCCGGAAGCATGATCGGACGTAATCTGCAGTATTTCAATTTTCCGCTGTCTAAGCAGATCTTCACCTTTCTTATATGCCGATTCCGGAATAGTCATAGACTTCCTGATAGCCGTTCCGTTGAAAAAACGATACCGCGAAAAGCTGTCCAGACTTTCGTTATTTATAACGCTTTTGCCAGTCGTAATGTCTTCATTATTCTCAGCTAGAGAATTAATTTCAGACTCCTTCGTTTCATCAGTCCACGAACCACCAAGCAACTCATATTCGCTTACATCAATCAGAACATTCTCTCCATTATTTTCCTTATTTTCTTTTTCTCCCTTCTCTTCTTTATCTTCTGTTTCACTCAGGAAATGATTTTCCATATCGCTTATATTTTTATACTGTACTTCCGCTTCGTCTTCTTCTGCTTCTACCGCAAATAAAACAGCCGCCATATGCTCGCAGTTCCCGCCTTCTTCCGCTATCGGACAGTCACACCACATATATGCCGGAAAGCCCTTATCAACTCGGATTTTTACCTTAAAATCCTTTATGCCGACTACGGATGCCGAATATATGTCATTATCCTCTTTAAGGTCAATCACCCTGTTATTGGTATAGAACGTCATTCCACGCTCCAATGTATTCTGTTCAAATTTGTGCTTCCATTCAATCATTATGCGTTGTCCTTTTGTGTGAGGTTTTTATTGTCTTGTTGCGTACTACTTTTTGCGTGGTGGTTTTTGCTCTATTTTTGTGCTGTCTTTTTGAGTGGTGCTTTTGTATTGTGCTTTTGTTATGCACTTTTGTCTAATATTTTTATGTCTGCGGCAAATAATTTTATTTTCCCGCTTAAAATTTTTCCCGTTTAAGATATTCCAGAAATGACTCGCAGCCCTCAACAATATCATCATAAGTAACATCAAAATTACCTGTATACCATGGATCAGCTATGTCACGCGGGCGGTTGCCAAAGTCCAAGAGCCTGTATACCTTATGCTCTTCATCACTTATCAGTATTCGCATCATATTACGTAAATTCATCTGATCCATGCCTATCAGATAATCATATTTATTATAATCTTCTTTAGTCATCTGCACCGCCCTATGCGGCACCAGTGGAATCCCTACGGAACGAAGTTTGCCTACTGTTCCATAATGCGGAGTGTTCCCTATCTCTTCGCGGCTGGTCGCCGCAGATGCTATTATGAAGCGGTTTTCTAAATGCTGCTGTCTAACCATATGCGTCATGATGCTCTCAGCCATTGGGCTGCGGCAGATGTTGCCGTGGCACACGAAAAGTATTCTAATCATAAAATTTCCCTTTCTCAAAATGCCCTCAAATGCCGTGTTTTGGCACGGTTTGCGGACTTATATTTTTTCGTTTCAGCGCCCCTGTTCTGCCACACTTTTTGCAAAACGGGGCAAACCGTGGCAAATCACAGCCGTCAATCGTAGTCTTTCCGTAGTCTGACCGGGGGTGCAAAACTACTCCCCTTTTTGCGGGGACGGGTGCATTTTTTGGCTGACGGGTGCATTTGGGGGTGCATCATTTAACGATAGGATTT
>JAMPEU010000132.1 GCA_023664865.1 Butyrivibrio sp.
GTAAGTGAAGGAAGCTATGTAGTGGCGGGGGATATAATCGGAAGTGTGGCGCACCCTACCAAATATTACAGTTCGGAAGGTGCAAACGTGTTCTTTAAGCTGACAAAGGATGGGGAGCCGGTGAATCCCATGAGCAGGCTGAGCCAATAAACTCTGCTGTTTTAAGGAGAATGGTATATGCTTACAATAGTGCATGGGAATATAAAGACAATGGCGGGCGATGAGTATGAAGATGGCTTTATATCGATGGATAACGGGAAGATTAGCGCCGTCGGGAATATGAAGGACTATCCGAAAAACAGAAATGACAGCAAGGTTATTGATGCGAAGGGTAACCTTGTGATGCCCGGAATTATAGAAGCGCATTGCCATATGGGCATCACCGAGGAAAAGAAGGGAATGGAGGGCGACGACTGCAACGAAAACGTAGACCCGCTCACGCCCTACCTTCGCGCCATTGACGCAATTAATCCGATGGACGCGGCGTTTGACGATGCGCTGCGCGCCGGAATCACATCCGCCATGGTGGGACCGGGGAGTTCTAATGTGGTGGGCGGACAGTTTGCCTTTATCAAGACGCATGGAAGGTGTATAGACGATATGATAGTTAAGGCGCCTGCCGCGATGAAAATTGCCTTTGGAGAAAATCCAAAGGTAAATTTTTCCGGTCAGAATACATCTCCGGCGACCAGGATGTCGATAGCGGCAATGCTGCGCAGAGAACTTTTTGAAGCAAAATCATATCAGAAAAAGAGGAATGAAGATAAGAACTATGAAAAGGACTTCCGGTATGAATGCTGGATTCCCGTGTTGGAAGGAAAGATACCTTTAAAAGCGCATGTCCACCGTGCGGACGATATTCTAACTGCCATCCGTATAGCCAAAGAGTTTGGTCTGTCCATGACCCTCGACCATTGCAGCGAGGGGCATCTTATTGCGGAAGAGATAAGGGACAGTGGCTTTCCGGCAATACTTGGTCCCGATATGGCGAGCAGAAATAAAATAGAAGTGCAGAACATGGCGTTTAAGACGGCAGGAATCTTAAATAAGGCAGGCGTATGCACGGCAATCACCACAGACCACCCCGTTTCCATGATACAATTTCTCCCCATCTGTGCCGGACTTGCCGTTAAGTCAGGGCTTGCCTGGGAAGAAGGGCTGCGCTCCATTACCATAAATGCTGCGAGGATATGCGGTACGGCTGACAGGGTAGGCAGCCTGGAGGCAGGCAAGGACGCAGACGTAGTTATTTTTGAAGGCAACCCGATGGAAGTATTCAGCAGGACGCTGTGTACGATAATAGAAGAAAAAATTGTATATTATGATGAAAATGTGGGGATTTTATGATATAATAGCCGCAAAGAAAAAACAAGCGACGCGGAGCGGCATTTGTTTTTTCTGCGGCATTAACGAGCAAGCAGTCTGCGAAGCAGGCAATAGAGCGCTGGAAGCGCGGGTTTGCGAGTGAATACACAGAATGAGCATAGGTAAAATTATGAAGAAAAAACACATATACAGCATAGCATCCATATTTTTATGTATCAGCATACTGTCGGGCTGTGCCGATATTGAGTCTTTATTTTCCCAGGAAGAGGAAACTAAAGAGCAGGAAGAGGAGCTTGTCAGTCTGGGGCTGACGCCGGAATTTGATTATGTCATTCCGGAATCGCTCCCCGAAATTGTAGTCAATCAGGTAGGGTATCCCACCGATAGTAAAAAGATAGCGGTATTTCGGGGAGAAGTCCTGCCTGATACATATGATTTAATTGACGCTTCTACAGGCGAGACGGTATATACCGGAACTCTTGGGCAGAAAGGATATAATGACGCTACGCAGGAAAATGTCAGCTATGGGGACTTTTCCGAATATGTTACTCCCGGAACATATTATTTACAGGCGGAAGTGATTGGACGTTCATACCCTTTCGTAATCGAACAGAAGCCTTATGGGGATATTTTTAACGACGCCCTGAAACAGTATTATTACAGCCGCTGCGGACTTACGCTTTCATCAGAGTTTGCGGGGGAGACGGCGCATAATGCGTGCCATACCAAAATGGCGAAGTATGAGGAAGATGCCGGAGTGCAGATAGACGTGTCCGGCGGATGGCATGTTGACGAGACTGGAAAAAGAGATGTGGTAAAGTGCTGTAATGCAATCAATAACCTGCTTTTAGCATATGAACTGTATGCGGATGTATTTACGGACAATGTAGGGATTCCGGAGAGCGGAAATGGGATTCCGGATATAATAGACGAAATAAAATACGAGGCGGACTGGCTGCTTAAAATGCAGGATACCACGAGTGGGGCAGTTTACTCGGCAGTTAATGTCATGAACGGTTCTAGCACCTCTTACCAGCTGTATATTGAACAGGTCACAATGGACGCAACGATTCATTTTGCGGCTACGATGGCGAAGTTCAGTTATTTGTACCAGAACTATGATATGGACTTTGCCACACAGTGCATTAAGGCTGCGGACAGGGCGTACCGGTATGCGGGCGAGTATATTAACGATGTGTCGCCGGAGGATTATTTCTTCGCCGCTACGGAACTGTATAGGGCAACCGGAACATACACTTATAGGAAAGCGGCTAATGGCTATCTGGAAGATGAAGACGAACCGGACATGGACAATGACAGTGTATTCTGGGGATGTGTAACATACCTTTCAACTAAGCAGAAAGTTGAATCAACTTTGTGTGATAAGGTAATCAGTATATTGATGAGGGATGTGGAAGAAATTTCGTATGCATCTAAGGCTTCCAGATATCTGACAGAGGGAAACAGCGAACAGGATAATAATGCACAGCTGCTCCAAAAAATGACAAGGCTTGCGGTTGTAGACCATATTATAACAAACCATGAATATACTACCGTGTTGGAAAACCATTTACATTATTTTTTGGGAAGAAACGCACAATCCATCAGTTACATTGACGGAGTAGGCAGCAGGAATTATCAGAAGATAAATGAAAAACTGGGAATAATGAACCAGGTGGATTTGAACGCAGAACTTATACTTATGATAAGCGCGATTGAGGGGAATTAGGGTTGAAGTAAACTGGAATTGAGGAATTGAGTATGTAAATAAAATAAGGGGCGACTTACCGTTTTTCAGGCATTGGAGCCCCTTGTTTTATTTACATACTCAATTCCATTCGTAATGAATTACATTTTACTCAGAAAGCAGTTCTTTATTTTTAAAGTAGGTTTCCATTATAACCGCCTGTACTTTAGCGCCGATGCCTTTCTTTTCCTCCCTTGTCATTTCGTTCATGTAAATAGGCTTTCCATATTCCAGTATGACATGGGCTTTTTTAATTTTGGGAAGGTGGTCTTCAAAAATAGCCGCAGAGTTGTTGATGCTCATGGGAACAATGGCACAGCCGGTTTTTTCAGCTATTTTGAAGCTTCCTTCGCGGAACGGCATGAACGTATCGTTGACTTTGTTCCTTGTTCCTTCCGGAAATATGCAGATGGAGATTCCGGACTTAACCTTTTCTATGCCTTCCAGAATCGTTTTTAATCCCTGCTTGATATCCTGTCTGTCCAGAAAAAGGCAGTGGAGATATTTCATCCAGTTGCGCAGAAGGGGATACCTGAGCATCTCTTTTTTAGCGATATAACCGGTAGGCCTTGGAACTCTGATATAGGTTATTAAAATATCAAAATAGCTGCGGTGGTTGCCGATGTACAGTACCGGTTCGTCCTTTGGCACATTTTCTTCCCCGATGACGGTAACTTTGGTTCCTGCAATGCGGAGACAGCCGCGAAACGCCCAGTTGACGATGGCAAGCGAACTGCGGTTCTTCAAATCCATATTGGATTTACCTATAAAATATTCAATAATAAGCAGCGGAATAC
>JAMPEU010000133.1 GCA_023664865.1 Butyrivibrio sp.
GTATTCGGATATGACGATTCACCGGAGGCGATGTTAGCCGATCCGCCGCTTTCTTCCGTGCGTGCGGATATGATTGAGGTAGGAGCGGAATCTTTTAGGCTGCTCATGAGAATGTTAAACGGCGAAGAGGTGAGCAACAGCCTCATACCGACCAGATTTATCAGGCGTAACTCCTTCGTAAAGGTTGAAGAAGAGGGCGGGAGCAAACATAAGTCTATTAATCTGGAAGACGCATTTGAAAAAGTTTTCTATGGCAGCGGATATGATGGCAATATTGATAAATTAGAGTCGATTAGAGGCTACTTTATGGCGATGGCCGCGAAATTAGTGGAATTATCCGAATGTGAAGAGATTGCGATACATGATTACCATGCTCTTAAGAAATTGGTAGATGATTTTCTGGCGGCGGACTGTGTGAAATATGCGGACGTGGATAATCTGCTTGCTTTTTTGGAGAGAGTGTTCAGACGGCTGAAAAATAAGCATAAGCAATCCGATAAAAGAGCAGAATTTAGTGAGTTCTTTTTATCGCTTTACCGTGAAATAATTTTGGATATGAACCGGCAGATGGGCGTAGCCAGAGAAAACGACGGTACTACGAATTATTTCATGAAACTCTGCATACGCGATATGCTCCAATTTGAAAAAGGAAACGACCAGAGCTATTCTTTCCTGCTCGGCAATTTGGACTGGGTTGGCATTAAGAATGCGTATATATATACATTTGAGAAACCGATAATGCACTTATATAAAGAAAGCTTTACGGCGCCCAAGATGCTTTACTTAAAGGCTTATTTATGCGATGGAAAAGCTAACGCCGTGCCTTCGATTGAACAGAAGCTTCCGCTGGGTGATATTTTCCACAATCGGTTTATGAGTGACGATGAAAAATATAATCTCGTGATGATGCCGTTATTTTCAAATGAGATGCTCTACGGTTTGATATTATGCGATTTGACGACCAGCCTTTTTGTAAACGGAGAGTTCCTTGTATATCAGATGGGTTCGGCGGCGAAGATGATTGCGATGTTGCGTACCAATGAAGAGATTCAGCAGCAGTTGGAAGAAAGCCTTGCCACGCTTAACGCAAATAATATCGCGCTCGATACCCTGTCTAAGTCGGATGGGCTGACGGGCATATTAAACAGAAGGGGATTCTATGATTCGGCGCAGAAACTGGTAGATAAAAACAAAGTGAGTGGCGAACCGGTCCTTGCCGTTTATGTGGATATGAATAATCTGAAAATCATCAACGACAGATACGGTCATGAGGAAGGTGATTTTTCGCTTAAGCTTATCAGCGATATCCTTGTAGAGTCAGTGGAAGGAAAGGGCGTTGCCGGAAGGATAGGCGGCGACGAATTTGCCTGTCTCATTGAATATAGGGAGAATGACGACGAAGGACTTATGCTGCAGGCGATTTACGACAGGTTTGATACATTTAATTTAAGCAGCGATAAGGAATATAACGTAACAGTCTCCGCCGGCGCCTACCTGTTAAGGGCGGATGATACGCTGTCGTTATCTGATGCGCTCACGCAGGCGGACGAGAAACTGTATGAGGTAAAACAATTAAGGAAGAAAGAAGTAGTTAAAAAACGCTAGAATTTTTCTCGATAATTTCCATCAATTGCGGAGCGAGGATAATTGAGGCAAGTACAATAACAAGGACTGCGACAACAAGTTTAAGCCAGAGCGGCATTTGTTGCCAGTCCTTGTTTCCGTTTTTAATATCAAGCCATCTTGGCTGTGTATTAAGCCACTGATAGAGCGGGCTGCCCCATGATGTCACGCGGCAGATGAACATGGCGTAAAAAAGCAGGATAATAACGCTTACAGCCAGTATGGACAGCATGCCGACTGCCGCTTTATTTGCAGAAACCGTCGATGCTTTTTCCGGGTAAGCGCTTGTCAATTCTTCTGTCACGGAATCAAAAAACAGCACGACTTTATCTCCCTGTGTAAGGTGATAGTCCTCCAGCCCAAGTTCTTCCTGCGTAGCATATTGATGCGTGCCTTGCGTATAACGGATTCTGCCGTCCTCCTGAACCGTTCCGTACCGTTTGTCGCCATACCCGACTGCGGGACTCATAAACATTGAAGCTGTGCTTATGATTACCGCAATTACCATGAAAAAGCACAATATGAGCGTGCCGATAATTATTCTGTTAAAAGCTTTGATGGCATTTTTCTCTTCGGGCGTAGGATTCGGTTTCTTTTTCAGTTCATTGACAAGCTGAAAGATAACGCCGCCCCTCCAATTGATAAGTAAAAGACCTCTCATTTTCTCTATGTCCTTTCTTTATTTGCTTGCATTTTCAAACGCGGCATTTGCAGCAGCGTCAAACGTAGTGATATTTATACCGCCGAAGGTGCTTGTTTTATATACGGGGGTGGGTTTATCATATTCGTTGAAATATACATACTGCGACGTAATATTTATGTTTTCGTATATGCCTTCTGCGACGGTTTCCAAGTAACTTCCGTCAACATACATCCTTTTTAAGGCAGGATCTGATGCCGCACTGGTCTGATAATATATGTAATAGTCATATACATTGAAATAATCCACACGGTCATTCGTTAATATTTCAACTACATTGTCATAGATGGAATAGCGGCTTAAGCCATAATTGTTTGAAAGATCCATAAAATATATGTATCCGTCAGAGTATATCGGATTCCATACGTCGCCCTGCCATATGACGCTCATCCTGTCCGTAGCCGTATCCAATGTATAGAGATAATGGTCTTCCTGCATGCCGTGGTAATATATCCTTCCGTTGGCGTAGGAGGCAGGATTGATAAAATAATCTACAATCGTGGTCATTTCGGATTTATCTATTTTTACCTTGTTGAGCTTAAGCCCGTTTTTGTTGTTGTAAGCCTGATAATAAAGATAGTTGCCGCATAACTGCATGATATCGGCGTAGGTTCTTTCAAGACACTTTACCTGGCTGCCGTCTTTTTTGCTGCGGTAGATGCCCGCCGTGCGCCCCATATAGCCAAGCCCCTTGCCGCCTGATGTGCCGCTCTGCATATAGTAATAAAGGTAATCGCCGCCCGCATTTATGGATGATACCTGATTGACGCCGATTTTCTCCATCTCGCCCTCGTCGGGGTTCATCGAATATAGCGCGTAGTTATCATAGGCGTTGGCAAAGTAGACCTTATCATCCGATTCGCAGAAAAGTCCGCCGTTATTGAGGTTGCCGGCTGTGTTGCCAGTGGTGGCGTCATCGTTCATCGGAATTTTGCCGACAAAGAGGGATATGGTGATAAGTATTATTAATATGGCGGCTGCTGAGCATATTATTATGGTGTTTTTTTTGGCGGTTGACATGGTAATTCTCCTTTACTTTATGGTTATATTGTACAACTTACGCTGTGAAATAATTAATTTCGCGATTATATGTCGCTGTTACTGTTCACGCTTCACACTGATTAAATGCGGCATGAACGCATATGTTTCCACTTGAGGCACGCTCTCGCTCCGTGGAAAATCGCAGCGGTACTAAGCTCAAAAGCCATAAAACAGGCTTTTTCGCTAACTACCGGCGTTTTCCAAGGACCTCAAGAGGAAACATATGCGTTCATGCCGCTCAAGGTTGTGAAAAAGGAATAGTATATATCACGCTATAAAATTTGTAATTTTTATAAATATAGTATAATCTTAAACTTGCTTGCTATCAAGAGGGTTTTGTTATAATATATTTAAAAAAGGGTAACGGCTCGATGAGGCGGTATGGACACATATGTTCTCTGGAGCAGCCCTTGGAAAACGCCGGCACTTAGTGAAAAAGACGCAAAGCGGCTTTTGAACTTAGTACCGCTGCGATTTTCCACGGAGCGAGAGCGTGC
>JAMPEU010000134.1 GCA_023664865.1 Butyrivibrio sp.
CTCTCATGCAAAAGCGTCTTGCTGATATAGCCGCTAAACATCGGAATACCGCCTATCGCCAAAGCGCCGATAAGGAAAACCACCTTAAGCAGCGGTTTTTTCCTGCCAAATCCCCTTATCTCGTTCAAATTCAGCGCATGTGTATTCATAAACACCACGCCCGCCGCCATGAACAGCACTAGTTTAATTAAGGAGTGATTCACCATATGGAGCAGAGTTCCATGCACCGCCATAAGACTTTTCCCACCAATAAACTCCTGCATGCCAATCCCCACCAGAATAAAGCCTATCTGCGACATGGACGAACATGCAAGCGTATGCTTTAAATCCATGGAAAAAACTGCTAAAAGCGCGCCGCCGAACATAGTCAGCACTCCAACTGTCAGGATAAGCTGTCCCCATACTACATTATCCAGAAAAAGGTCGCAGCTTGTAATCAATATCCCAAATACGCCGACTTTCGTAAGAATACCGGATAACAGCGCCGACGCAGGCGCCGGTGCTACCGGGTGCGCTTTCGGCAGCCAGATGTGGAGCGGAAAAGCTCCCGCTTTTGCCCCAAAACCGACTAACAGGCACACGCCCGCTACATAAATAAGCCTATGGTCGCCTTCATATAATAACGCCGCAAAGAACAACTCACTTATCTTCACAGTACCGAGTACATGATACAGAAGGAAAATTCCCATCAACATTACAAGCCCGCCGATAACGGCTACCGCAAGATAAGTCGCCGCCGCTTTTAATGCAGCCGCGCTCTCCTCCTGCGCCACCCATACATACGAAGTAAACGACATAATCTCGAAGAAAATAAACATTGTATATAAATCCGCCGCCAGAAATACGCCCATAGTCGCCCCCAGCGTCGCAAGCATGAACAAATAAAAGCGGTTTTTATTATCGTGATGCTGCATATATTCCCTTGAAATAATGGTCGTCATCATCCACATGAAAGCGGCTATCAGAATATAAAGCAGCCGGAAACTCTCAAGCGTAAAGTTAAGCCCCATGCCGCATACTCCGGGAATGCTGCAGTCATAAACCGAAAAAACGTCCGCATACAGCTTGTTCCAGTTAGCAATAAATAAAGCCAATACCATGATAAACTCGCTGACGGTAATAAAATCCGCAAACAAATCCCGCCATGTTTCTTTTTTTGTCCCGATAACATATGCTGCCAACGCCCCTATAAAGGGATAAAATACCAGTATGGCTAATATTATATTCTCACTCATTATATGCAACTCCTTTTTAATATTCCAATATCTTTACAACATTCTTTCATATATCACGTTGTACAATATATACAAAACAACGTAGGGCACGCTCTCGCTGCATTGCCGCCAGTAACGGTACTAAGCTCGAAAATGCCTCGCTGAAGTACAAGACCACTTGCAGTGGTCTACGGCGACAGAGCGCCCTGCTTATGTTTTGTATATATTGCACAACTCACGTTTTGAAAAAATGAATTTAACATTATCTTCTTCCAATATCCAGAGTTTAGCTTAAATGAACAAAATAAGGAGCGACTTACCGCTTTTCAGGCATGGAGCTCCGTTTTTGTTCATTTAAACTAAACTCGTGACAGAAAATAATGTCTCCTCATTTAAAACCCTCCTACTACTGAAGCCGCAACCACACTCTCAAGCGCCCCTGTAAGCGTCTGCGGGTGCAATCCTATAAAGAACATCACTGCCACAAACACCGCCAGAGGCAGCACCATCAACCAATTAGGATCTTTGACGTCCGCCACCGTTCCATAATCAAAATCTTTCCCCGGAAAGAACGCCCTGACAACAATCGTCAGCATATAAATTGCCGTCAAAAGCGCAGAAATGAGGATTGCCGCCAGTCCCACATATCCGAGCGGGTTATGGCTCGCCACAGCCCCTTTGGCAAGATACCACTTACTGACAAAACCGCACAGCCCCGGCACGCCCATAAGCGCCATAGCCGATATGGTAAAAATCGTAAACACCTTCGGCATTTTCCTGCCAAGGCCGTCAAGCTGGTGTATATAAGTCCGCTCAGTTTTATAGATAACCGCACCGGCACAGAAGAACGAGCATATCTTCATAACCGCATGCACAAGCATATGCGCGAGCGCACCCATGAGTCCGAGCGGTGTCATAAGCGCTACGCCAAACAGAATGTACGACAAGTTACTAACCGTAGACCAGGCAAGCCTGCGTTTTAGGTGCGTTTCTTTAAGCGCGCGGCTGCAGCCGTATACAATCGTGAAAATCGTAATAACTAGCAGAAGATTCTGCGCCCATGTTCCACGCAAAAATTCCGTGCCAAAACTAAAATAAGTAATCCTAAGCGTCGCAAACGCTCCCGCCTTTACTACGGCTACGGCATGAAGAAGCGCGGTAACCGGAGTCGGAGCCACGCCCGCTTTAGGCAGCCATGCCGAAAACGGACACATGGCGGCTTTTACGCTGAAACCGCAGAAACAGAGTACATAAATCAGCAAAAGCAGATTTGCCTTATCGCCGAGTTTCGACATATCCAGCACGCCGCCCGGCGTAAAATCGGGCGTAGTTCCGTATATCAAGATGAAAATCATGCCGATAAATGCAAACGCTGCGCCGCCCAAAGAGTAATACAGATAAGTACGGCTCGCCAGCACAGCCTCCCTTGAGAGGGTATGAAGTACAAGCGGCACAGTCACCATAGTCAACATTTCATAGAAAAAGTACATGGTTACGATATCTTCCGCCATCGCTATGCCAAGCGTTACCCCATAAGTAACCGTATAAAACATAAAGAATATTTTTTCATGCTTTTCCTGTTTCATATATTCAAATGAGTATAACGTCGCAAATGGCCACAAAAATGCCAGAATAGTGGCAAACATGCTGCCAACCGCGTCCAGTTTCAGACTTATGCTGAGTTGCCCTGTAAACTTAAACAGTACAAACGCCTCCGCCGGACGGTTGAAAATCAGCATAAATGCAAATACAGACGTAACAACAACCACTAATTCTATATAAACTGACATAAGATTCCTGTTTTTAAACGGAAGAACGGGAATGAGCGCGCCGCCTATTATCGGCGCAAGCACTGCAATCACCATAAAATACGACTCCATTTTATCTTCACACTCCTTTCACGAGAAGTTTCGCAATTTCACTCACATATTTAATCAGCGGATTCGGCAGGATGCCTAAAATCACTGAAATAACCGTCAATATCAAAAGCGCCGCCGTCATTATATCCATCTTTTCTTTTTTTACTTCCGTCGTATCGCTTTCCCCCGGAAGGAAACCCTTGATTGTAATCGGAAGAAGATACCCTGCTGTCAGCAGTGCGCTGATTAACAAAACGACGGGACCTAAAAACCCGAATATTCCGACCGCCGACTGCAGCGCGCCCTGCGCCAGATACCATTTACTGATAAAGCCGCTCATAGGCGGGATGCCTATAAGCGCAAGCGAGGCAAAAGTATAGCACCACAGCGTCGTCTTCATCTGTTTCCCGATTCCTGTATAAGAGTCCACTTTTGTTTTGCCCGTGCGGAATATAAAGATTCCGGCAGTCAGAAACAGCGTGCATTTAACAAAGGCATGGAAGACAAAATGCAGCAGCGCGCCGCTTACGGCTGTCGGCGTAAGCAGGGCAAGCCCAAACAATATATACGATGCCTGGCTTACCGTAGAGTAGGCAAGCCGTTTCTTAAACACTTTTTCCCGATATGCAAGCATGGAACCCATGAATACAGTCAGCAGTGTGAGCGTAAGCCATGCGGTCTGAACCCATGTACCTTTTATAAAATCCACTCCCACGATATAATACACGCTGCGGATAA
>JAMPEU010000135.1 GCA_023664865.1 Butyrivibrio sp.
ACCCATGTACCTTTTATAAAATCCACTCCCACGATATAATACACGCTGCGGATAATGGCAAGCACTCCGCCTTTTACAATGATGGAAGACAACAACGCCGAGGCGGGAGCAGGAGCAGCCGGATGCGCGGCGGTCAGCCATGAATGTAATGGAAACATGCCCGCTTTTGCCCCAAATCCTATAAGCATCATAAAGACTGCCACACGGAGTATCCCGCTATTTTCCGACGCAAGTGTCATATTTAACGTACCGCCTGCGGTAAATGTGAGCGTATCACAGTATTGATAGAGAAAATAAATTCCAAACAAAGCAAGATAAGCCCCACACATAGAATAGAACAAATATTTCAACGCCGCCATAATAGCTTCTTTTGAACCGCTATGCAGTACAAGCGGCATGGAAGACAACGTCATCAGCTCATAAAATAAGTAAAACGTAATCAGGTTGCCCGCCGACTCCAAGCCGATAAGTATGACGTACACCAATATATAAAAGATGAAAAATCTCTTTTCCGCCCCCTCATGCTGCATATAGACAAACGCATAAAACCCCGTTACAAGCCAGATAATGCTCGTCACAGTAATAAAAAGCCTGCCAAGCGCGTCTATATGAAAGTATACCGGAATCTTGTCCATCAGATAAAACAGCGTCAGACTCCCACTCGTACACCACGCCAAACCAAGCGCCAACGCCGCCGCAACAACCATTATTACACCAACAACTATATGCAAGATTTTTACGGATTCTTTCTTATCTAAAATCTGGTTCATATTAAAGTCATGCTCCTTCTCTAAATCATAAGAACATCAGCCAATTCCTAAACTCATTCCCTCATGCGAACATCTGCAGCCCCCACTCAATCAGCTCAATCACAGGTTCCGACGAAAGCCCCAAGAACAGGTTCAAAATAATAAAGCAAATAAGCGCGCAGCTTTTCGCCGGCTGCTCCCAGATAGACACATTTTCAAACCCTTTATCAATAATTATTTCCCTCTTCTCAGGCGTATAAATACGAATTACCGTCTTCATGAAATAGACCGCATTCAGTATCACGCTGATTGCCAACGCTATCAGGGTAATAAGAATCTTATGCTTATTCTCCACAGCCGCCTGCGCAAAAAGCAGCTTGGAAATAAAGCCTGAAAACATCGGAAAGCCCACCATCGACAATGAACCCACACTAAAGGCGACGCCCGCTAATTTATTGCGGTAGCCCGCCCCTGTCAAATCGAAGAAATTTTTGCTTTTGGCGGAAGCGTCAGTGAGTCCCGATGCCGCCGTAAAAAGCAGGGATTTGGTCGCGGCGTGTGAAACTATATGATAGATGCTTGCAATCATGCCCGACGTAGTCCCCAGACCAAAACCCATGTAGATATATCCTATCTGCGCCACAGAAGAATAGGCAATCATCCTCCGTATATCCGTTTCCTTAATCGCGTTAATCGAACCCATTATCATACCCGCCACGCCGAAAACGAACAGCACGTTGATTACCTTGCTCTCCCTTATTATCTCGAAACCGATAACACGGTAAAATATTTTTACAAGTAAAAATATGTAGCCTTTGGACACGAGCGAAGACAGTATCGACGCGGAAGACAACGTTGAATATCCGTATGCGTCCGGCAGCCATGTATGAAAAGGATACAATGCGCTCTTAATGGCTATACCCACTGATATAAGACAGATGGAAACCAAAAGCGGCATATGATACTCTCCCGATGCATGTATATAAGCTACCTGTTCTTTTATATTGCTCATAAGCAGATGTCCGGTCAGACTGTATAAGAAACAGATGCCAAGCAGCAGAAGTCCCGAACCTAAAAGGCTCATAATCATATACCGCGCCGCCGCTTCAAACGTCCTTCCCGTCTGCCTTATCATAATCAGCCCGCATGCCGAGATAGTATTAATTTCCACAAACACATACGCCGTAAACAAATCATTGGTATAAATAAGCGCAAGCAGGGAACATAACAGCAGATTTACCATTATATAATACAAGTTTTGCTTGCTTTCTTCTATTTCCAGTTCACGCTCCAGCTCGCCGCCTACGACGCACAATAGCATAATGACGCAGAAAATCAGAGCCATCATCGCTTCCATAATTCCAACCCTGATTTCATTTCCCCACGGTGCCGGAAAATGCCCCATCGTGTATATATACTCCTGTCCCGAACCAATCACAAAAACGAGCACCGCTCCTGACATTACGCCTGCTGCCGCAATTACGGCTATATTTAAGCGTTTCGCCCACTTTCCGTTAAGCACTGACGATAAGGGTCCGGCAAATAAGGATATCAGAATAGAAATAAACGGGAAATTCTGCACAAAAGCCATTATGCGTCCCCCCTTTTAACCATCAGCGATATCTCGTCCAAGTCCAGCGTGTGATATCTTCCGTAAAGGCGTATCGTAAGCGCAAGCATAAGCGCGGTTACGGAGACGGAAACGACAATTCCCGTAAGCACCAGACCGCTCGGAATGGGATTAATATATGCCTCCACGCTCTGAACGCCGTCCACTACAATAGGCGCTTTATGCCCCGATATATACCCCTTAAGGGCAAGAAACAGATATACCGAAGTATCCATGATATTCATGCCGACTATCTTTTTAATCAGATTTTTCTGCATAAGCAGGTTGGAAAAACCGATGCCGAACAAAATCATTGTCACGGCTTCTTCATAATTAGTAAGCAAATTGGCAAAATTCACTTTAGTACCCTCCTTTACGGAACATTACATAAAACGTATACATAGTTCCGGCAACGACGATTCCCACGCAGATATTCAGTATTAGAATAAGCCCGCTGCTTAAGATTGCCCCCGGCGTCCCAAGCGGAATCACGCTTTCTATATGGTTTGCCCCCGTATAGAACGAGTAGCTTTTAGCAAGGCAGTAACAACCCAGAGCGCATACGCTGAGTACCTTATACGTCTTTTGTGAGAAAAACCGCTCCGTCTTCTTAAATCCAAAAGCGTTAAGGTATAAAATCAAGCCTGCGCCTATAATTGCTCCGCCCGAAAAGCCGCCACCCGGTCCAAGATGCCCGCATAAAATGACATAGATGCCGAATATTATTATCAGCGGTACAAGCACATTCGCCGCGCTTTGCAGAATAACGTCGTTTTTGGGCTCGTATATACGGTCATTCTCTTCGATATCATTTCCGTACTCGTCCTTTTTCCTGTCTCTGCGCAGCAATATAAGCACCGTACAGGTCGCAATGAAAAGCACATGCGACTCCCCCAGCGTATCAAACGCACGATAGTCCAATATCATGCCTGTTACTATGTTTACCGCCCCGGTCTCCTGTAGCCCATTTTCTATATAACGCGCCGACACTTCGTTATTGGCGGGATTTTCCATATGTCCGTAGGAGGGCAGATTAGAGACTGCAATAAGCAGCATCACTACTAAAAAGACACAGAATAAAGCGCTGAATATTCTATAACCTTTCTCAAAACCCTTTACTTCCAAGTTATTTGCCACATCATAGACTTTAGCAAAACGTCGCGCCTTATCCGCATTTCTGCTTATTACGTCTAAAACGTCTTCTTTATATTCTTCCTGCGGCTTCATTTCGACTTTTCCCACAAAGGAGTCGTTCTCGCCGCTTAACCATCTTTTTAATCTAAAAGAAAACGTCTTCTTATATTCACTGTCAGGTATTCTCCTGCTCATCCGCCGTCTCCTCCTTTTTATCGCTTTTAACTATCGCATGGATTTTCTTAAGCGTGACGAAAAACAGCACGCTTGTCACTCCCGCTCCTACCGCCGCCTCAGTAATGGCAAGGTC
>JAMPEU010000136.1 GCA_023664865.1 Butyrivibrio sp.
AGGACATGCGGGATATATGGAAGGCGGCGTGTGATTTCGGTGTGGAGCCCTATGAACTGAGCGAAAGGATTATTATACAGATGCTTTATACTGGCTCGTATGTGGGTGAAAAGATGGATATATTCAGCTCGTATATGAAGGCGGGCGGAAGGGACGAGGTCATTCTTGCCTTTATCTGTCAGTGCTGCTATGACTATGTTATACATGAGAAAATTACGGAGCCGTTTTTGTTTAAGTGTATTCAGGGGCTTAGCAAGGAAAAAGAGGATATGCACAAGGTATGTAAACTTGCCTATCTGAAATACTATGCTGAAAACTGTGAGGAAATAACGGAAGAGATTAAGCTTATAATCTGCGTTCTTTTACAGGATATGCTCTCACAGCAGATAATACTACCGCTTTTTAAGGAATACCACGGATATCTGCCTGCGCTTGATATCCTGCAGGACAAGTCGATTTTAGAGTACAGGGCAGCTCCCGGACACCGCGCTACAATCCACTACCTTATTCATAAAGAGGGCGATAAGGGGCAGGAGTATAGCCGTGAAAATATGAAGGACATGTTCGGCGGTATCTGTGTGAAAGAATTTATTCTTTTCTTTGGCGAACGTCTGCAATATTATATTACGGAAGAGGTAGACGGCAGGGAGCAGGTGACACAGAGCGGCACGATAAGCAGAAGCGATATAGGCGACGAAGTGCATGAGAGCAGCCGTTTCGGTATGTTAAACGATATCATGATTGGCAAGACCTTGCAGGATTATGATACGGTCGATAGCCTGCTGGAAGAATATTATAAGAAAGATTTTATGGCAGATATGCTGTTTAAGGCTATTTAGGAGCACTTAAGAAAAAAGTCGCAAAACGTGAGCATAGAAAGGAGCAAGGGCATCTAATATGTTCTTTGACAGGAAAAACGATGTAAAAGTGCATAAAGGCAGTATCCTTGCCGGATATGATTTGGGGAACGATTTCTCGCAGATAAGTTATAGCGTGTACGGGGACGACTCCGAGGACCCCGTGGAAAGCGTAGCGACTGTGGTAGGAACGAAGCAGTATAACATTCCCACGGTATTATTTAAGAAAAAAGGTGTAAATCAGTGGCTTTACGGCAGGGAGGCTCTTAGGGCGGAGAATGGGGAAGGAAGTCTTGTTACAGACTTAGTAGAGCTTGCCAGAAAAGGCGACATGCTTGTTATAGAAGAGGCAACATATGATCCGGCAGCGCTTCTTACACTATTTATCAAAAGAAGCCTTGCGCTTATGAGCTTTGCAGCCTCTACGGACACCATTGACGCATTTATGTTTACGGTGGACGAGTTAGACGACAGAATGGTGGAGATATTGTCACAGGCGGTGGCAAACTTAAATCTTAAGACGCCGCATATTTACTTCCAGAGTCATATTGAGAGCTTTTATTATTTCGTACTGCACCAGCCGGAAGAGCTATGGAATTATCAGGTGCTTGCCTGCGAGCATAACGGAGTGAGGCTTAAGACATACCGTATGGAGCGCAATAAAAAAACTACTCCGATAGTGGTGCTGATTGAAGAACAGGTCTATGGAATGGTGACGCTTCCGGGCGGGCAGGAGGAAAACGACATTAAAGAAGAAATATATGCGGAAGCCGACCGCAAGTTCCATGATATTCTTAAGAAACAATGTGAGGATAGAATCGTGTCGGCGGCGTATCTGTTAGGAGACGGATTTAAAAGCGAATGGGCGAAGGAATCGTTGCGTTTCTTATGCCGTAACAGAAGGGTTTTTCAGGGAAATAATCTTTTCTGTAAAGGCGCTTGTTTTGCGCTGATTGAGAGGTTTGAACCCAGCGAAGCGGGCAGGGAGCATATTTTCTTAGGACCGGACAAATTGAAGTCCAATGTGGGAATGAACGTGCTGCGGCGCGGGAAGGAATCGTACTATGCGCTGCTTGACGCGGGCGAGAACTGGTACGAGGTACATAAGGAATGTGATTTTCTGCTTGAGGGAGATGACAATATTATTTCATTTCTGATTACGCCGCTTACTATGGGAGAGCGTGCGCAGATTCAGGAGATTGTACTAGAGGACGCTCCTGTCAGAGAGGGCGCATTCAGCAGGTTTGAGATGGAAATTAAAATGGTTTCTGCAAAGCAGGTGGAAGTGAAGATAACGGACTTAGGCTTTGGAGAATTGTTTCCGGTGGGCGGTAAGACATGGAAAAAGCAGTTCGCCGTCACATAGAAAACACGAGTTTAGACTAAACTCTGATTACAAAAGTGCCAAATAGTATAATACGAAAGAAAGGAAAGCGAATAGATGGGGAAAATCATACTTGGTACGGGAAATTATGCGAAAATTCCATATTTTTTTGATAAAACTTATGTAAACCTGTATTCGCTGGAAGAACTCTGCTATTGTCTGGTGGAGAACGCCGAGTTTGTAGATGAGAATATTATGGACGGCAGACTTAGCGACTGGCTTATGAATCAATGCGGGCTGACTGAGCTTGCGCATATGCTCCGCGCCATTGCGGACAAGAAATCATCGGCGGATATATACGCAGGCACTATATTGGAATACGCGGGGCTGTATTCTACAGAAGTGATTGAGCATACTAAGACGGTAATAAGAAATAATGAGGGGCTTAATCCCTATGAGAAACAGAAGGCGAAAGCGGATTATATGCTGCAAAATAAGCATTATACAATAGCGCTTGAGAGATACGACGAGCTGCTTATGCGGCTGCCCGATACCGAGAAGGAGCTTAGAGGCAGCATACTTCATAATATGGGAGTGATATACGCTAAGCTTTTTATGTTTGCACCCTCACAGGAGAAATTCATGGAAGCCTATAAAATAAACGGAAGAGAAGAGAGCCTTGAACAGTTTCTTATAGCGCGCAGAATGAAAGACGGCGATAGCGAATATGTCGAATATATTGCTAACCACCCCGAATTTCACGAGGCGTCTATGAATGTAGAGCATATGGTGGAGCAGGCGGCAGGCAGATTTGAGGCTACGCAGGTAAACAGAATGCTTTTTACATTAAAAGTGTGTAAAGAGGAAGGCAGCCTAAGCGACGGCGATATAGCGTATTATGACGAAATAGAGAAATTGACCGAAGAACTGAAGGCAGCGTACAGAGAGACGTTAAGCAGGTAAAATGTGAAAATGAACTTTTTACAGACAGGCTGAGGAAAGAGTAAGGTTATTGTATGGGACTTATTAAAAAATTATTTAAAAAATGGCGTGATATGGTAGCGGACGCAGATTATGACGACGAGGAATATTGGAAGGACGTCGAAAATTCCGAAAATGTCCCCGAAGTGCAAATCAGGGATTTTGATAATCGAGAGCTTAGGGGAGAGTATGTCCGTAACTGCCTTGAGAAGATAGCGGAAGCCTCAAAAGAGATGGAAAATTTGGACTATGAGTACAATCTTGTGACTTCCTATCTTGAAGATATGGAGGAGATTGAAGCGCTCCCCGATAATGACGCGGAATACTTAAAAACCTGTGCTAAGAGAGTGGCGTTATTGCAGGATAGCAGGGACGATTTCGTTGAGAGAAAACGCCAGATGAGCGATGAGCGTTTTAATCAGATGGAGCGCATGATTGGCGAAATAGACGAAGGCAGAATCAAGCTTAAAGAGGCGGAAGATTATCAGGAGCTTGTGAAAAAGGACTTAAACCGTTTAGACGGTGAGAAGCACGCATATCTGTATCGCAAGAAGGAAATGACGAATATGCTCGCTGATACAAGGGGTATGGCAGTTATCTGCACTACGGCGTTTATACTGTGCTTTTTA
>JAMPEU010000137.1 GCA_023664865.1 Butyrivibrio sp.
GTTGCAGTAAGGCCTATTGCAATGACGATGCTGATTCAGGTAGTAGTGTCTGCGGTGTGGGTATACATCTGCAATGCGTTTTACCGCAAGGCTTTTCCGCCGCGGAGCATTCTGCTTATTCATGGAGAACGCTCCATAGATGATATTGTGGCAAAGCTCAATACCAGAAAGGACAAGTACAATATTGCCGGCTGTATAGGGATAAATGAAGAACCCGATAAGGTGAGGGCGGAAATACTGGCAGGATATGGGGCTGTGATGTTATGGGATATCCCCATAAATTACCGGAATGATTTGCTGAAATACTGTTACAGCAAGTCCATAAGGGTTTACATGATGCCGAAGATTTCCGACGTAATAGTCAAGGGTTCGGCGCAGCTTCACCTCTTTGATACGCCGATTTTCCTTACGAGGGAATATGCCTTAAAAATAGAACAGCGGATAGTAAAGAGACTGATTGACTTAGTATGCGCGTTTATTTTATTGGTTATTGCGTCGCCGTTTATGCTGATAACGGCAATTGCCATCAAGCTGTATGACAAAGGACCCGTTTTATATAAGCAGGTTCGCTGTACCATGGATGCAAGGGAATTTAATATTTTGAAATTCCGCAGTATGCGGGTGGATGCGGAGAAGGACGGGGTGGCAAGGCTTGCTTCGCAGAATGACTCCCGTATAACGCCTGTTGGAAAGTTCATACGCGCAGTCCGTATCGATGAACTTCCGCAGTTGTTTAATATTATAAAAGGGGATATGTCCTTTGTAGGGCCGCGCCCCGAACGTCCTGAAATTATCGCACAGTATATTGAAGAGATGCCGGAGTTTACTTTCCGCATGAAAGTGAAAGCGGGGCTTGCCGGATATGCACAGGTGTATGGAAAGTACAATACGACGCCTTACGACAAACTGAAACTGGATTTAACTTATATTGAGAATTATTCAGTGTGGCTGGATTTGAAGCTGATGCTGCTTACCATAAAAATATTGTTTAAACCGGAGAGCACGGAGGGGATAGACGATAACCAGACAACGGCGGCGAAGAAACATTGACCGGCATAATTTTGAATAACGAAGAAGGGAAAATATGGAAATGAAATACGCAGATGAAGGTATGGATTGTAAAAAGCTGCTTCTTCTTTTTCTGGGAAAAATCTGGGTGGTTGTTCTGGCTGCCGTTCTGGGAGCGGCTTTTGCCGGGGGGATATACCTGTTTCACAATGTGGCGCTAAGCGGTAACAGGGAGTATCAGGCAACGTCAAAATTATATCTGTATTTTGCACATGATGAGACCGGCGATGCGTATCAGGCGTATAACGGATATACATGGAATGATTTGATGTCAACGGACAAAATACTGAATGTCACTATGTCGTATCTGCCGGACACATATACGAGGGAAGAAGTGGCTGCCGCAACTGAAGCGAGCATTCTCTCGGATATCAGGCTTCTGACGATTGACATTACGACTCCTGCGCCCAGGAAAACGTCCGAGATTCTGGAAGCAACAAACAAGGCGTTGGTTGAAGTGGGAGAGCGTGAAAAGGAGTTTACAGGCATAGAAGTGATATCGGTATCGGAAGCAAAACCGGTAATTGCGGATTCCCGGCTGTTACAGGCTGTTCTGCTGGGAACGGTGGGTATGGCCATACTGGCGCTTATAGCAATGGCGCTTGCTTATGTATTGGATGACAGAATCTATGTGCCGGGGGATTTAAAATGCGTTACCAATCTTCCGTTCATAGGATTCCAATTTGCGGATAAGCCTGAAAAGCTGTCTACGAAACTTTGTGAAGACTTAAGGCAAAACCTCGGATATATGGAAAAAGAAAACGGGGCGCTTGAGATGCTGCAGCTTGATAAGGATAATCCTGTTGCGGCGGGGGCATATGAAAAGCTGCGCCAGGCAAATGGGATTATTCTTGTCATACCCTATGGAAAAATGGACAGGGCATCCCTTGCATATAAAATTGAACAGTTTAAGCTGCAGGAGTGCAAAATAGTCGGGATTATTATTAAAGATGCTGATATGAGGTTTATGAAATGGTATTACAACCACCTATAAGGACACAGGTTCTGGTATCGGCAGTGGATAAAGATGCCGGTAAACTCTATGAAAAAATGAATATCGATGCCGATGCGGTAATTGTGAACCAATGCGGTATGTATGGCTATGAAGAATTTGAAAAAGAACACTGCCGAGTGCAGTGCTTTTCCATGAAAGAGCGGGGCGTCGGGCTTAGCAGGAATACCGCGCTGATGCATGCGGATGCAGACATCTGCCTGTTTTCGGACGAGGATATAATCTTTTCCGGCGGACTGCGTGATACGGTTAGTAAGGCTTATATGCAATATCCGGACGCAGACATGATATTATTTAACGTGAGAGTAGCCCCATCAAGAAGGACATACTGGAATGAACGGGTTAAGAGAATACGCTGGTATAATTATGGAAGATATCCGGCATACAGTATTTCGGGGAAGCTTGACTTACTGCGGCGCGCCAATGTAAATTTTTCATTATTGTTCGGCGGAGGCGCAAAATACAGCAACGGAGAGGACAGTTTGTTTCTGCGCGACTGTTTAAGGGCAGGATTGAAAATATATGCAGTGCCGGTCTGCATAGGTGAAGAGACAGAGAGGGAATCCACATGGTTTCATGGATATACGGAGAAATTTTTTACTGACAGGGGAGTTCTTTACCATTATTTGTACGGAAGGCTTTCAAGGCTTTTCGCATTGCGCTTTCTTCTTAAAAATAAAGGGGAAATGTGCGCGCAGATTCCTTTTAAAGAAGCGTATTCGCTGATGAAGAAAGGGATTAAATCACAGCGGTAATAAAGAAGGGGCAGTTGGTTTACTCATGATTCTATATCTTACGGTTGCGGCAGTAACAGTGCTGCTCGCGTGCATGGTTAATAATCAGCCGGTTTTGCAGCCATATAAGGTAACAAGGCAGCAGGCGTGCAATGGAATATGCATTACCGCCGTTTTTATAATTCTCTTTGCGCTTCCGGCACTCAGGCAGGGCGTGGGGAATGATTACGGCAGATATGTGGAGTTCATGCACTTAGCGTATTATGATGCGTATGTACCGACAGAGCCGGGCTTTAACCTCTTATCCAAAGTTGTTTATACCTTGTCAGGGTTTGAAAATTATCTGCTTGTATTTGCCATATTTGCTTTTTTTACCGTTTTGTTGTTTCTGCTTGCCATATATGAGCAGAGCGATGAGTTCCCGATGACATTTTTCTTGTTTATGACGCTGGGGTATTATTTTCAGACATTTAATACAGTCAGATATTATCTGACGCTTGCACTTGCACTGTATTCCATGAAATTCGTAATACGGAAACAGTGGTTTAAGTTTATTTTACTGGTGGTTTTGGGTTCGTTCTTCCATAAATCCATGCTGGTTGTGCTGCCGTTATTTTTTCTTGCCTCCCTTGCATGGAAAAAGTGGCAGCTTGCGCTGTCGGGATTATTCTGCATTACATTTTTGTTTTTTCAGGATTTTTATCTGAAAGTGGTATTATTTTTATACCCGACATATGAGGACACGGAATACCTGGAAGGCGGAACCAGTTATATTAATATATTAAGGTGCGCAGCGGTGTTTCTTTTGTCTTTATTATATTATAAAAAGAGCATCAAAGAAAACAGGCGGCTCAGATTTTACTTTTACCTGAATCTCGGTGCGCTTGCGCTGTATGTATTTTGTTCGTTTCTGCCGATTATTTCGCGTATTGGGTACTACCTTACGATTAGCCATATTTTATTTTTGCCG
>JAMPEU010000138.1 GCA_023664865.1 Butyrivibrio sp.
CCGCAAATACAGGAAGGAGCGCTCTAAGAGCTTGCCCCCCCCATATTCTTCATAGCATACTGTTATGCCAATACAAGTACGGTGATAACAGACGGTGTTCCTGAAAATACACCCATAATGAGTCCTGTAACAGGATCTACTACGCCTTCAACATACTCAACAGTACCATCTGCGTTTACGCTCATCAGCATAACAAGAGCTCCTGATGTAACGTTCTTAATAGTACCTGCTGCTGCAATAGTGTTTCCGTAAGGATCCTTTGCAGCCGCTGCAGTCTTCAAAGTACCTGCATTGTTGACAACCATGCTGCTGCCCTTAATCTGTGCAAGAGCTGCTACTGTCTGCATAAATACAGGAGACGCAGATCTTGTCAAAAGGCTCTGTACTGTTACGACTGCGCTTTCTGCTGTTGTAGCAGATGCTACGATGCTCTGTGATGCTGTTGATACAACTGTAGCAAGCGACACTGAGCTAACTTTTCCGTCAGTGCCTACAACTGCTACTGCTACAGTAGCAGGAGCAACTGCGCCACCCGGTAACGCCTTCTCTACGGTAGTTGCCACGGGAGCTTTAGCTACCGGTGCAGGTGTGCTGCTCTCAGAGCTGCTCGATGAAGAGCTACTCGAAGATGAGCTGCTCGAAGATGAGCTACTCGATGAAGAGCTGCTTGATGAAACGCTGTTGCCGCTAACTGTGCTGTTGCTTCCAGTTGTACTACTGCCTGCTGCAAATGCCGTCAAAGACATTGACACACTCAGAACAACCGCAAGTCCTAAAGCTACGACTTTCTTTTTCATTGGGGTTTTCCTCCTTTTTAATAGATTTATATATAAATTTCTTTATATATCACATTTAATAAATTACCTTGCGCTACTGTACTATGACTTCATCATAAAAAAGCTCCATAACAAGTCTGCGCTTATTATCTTCGTCAATATACAAATCGTCATAAGAACGCGGCTTTCCGGAAGCGTCTACCGTATCAACCTGCTTATCCTCTCCGCTAAGCTGATAGAAAGAATCTCCTTCTATCCGGTAATTAATAAACTCTGCCGCAAGGTATACAGCCTCGTCTATCGTAATGTCCGTATTCATATATGGAACAATCGCCTGATAAATATCGCTTACCAGACGTGGATTGCGCTTTACCTCCGATATCGTCTGGCTAATTGCTTCCTTGAGAAACTCTTTCTGCCTTGTAAGGCGTGTAGTCGGGCTTCCAAGCACCGCTACGTCTCTATAACGCAGATACGGCACGACGTTCTTCTTAGTCAGCGCCACTCTGCTGCCTTCCGTATATTTAGGATTATACGCCGTCATGTCGTCGGGAACCGTCACCTCTACCCCGCCAATCATGTCAACGACTACACCTATTGCATCATAGCTCACAGCGCATACGCCATGAATAGGCAGATTATAAAGAAGCTCCGATACGCTTTCCTTCATCGTCGCCAATCCCAGCTCTCCTCCGCCGGCATACCCATATTGCAGGCATATCTGATTATAAATACTGTCAATGCGCTGCTCGTCTTCATTATATATATCAAGCTCCACCATCGTATTGCGTGGGATACCTATAATGCTCACTGTCTTATCTTTTTGATTAGCAGAAACCAAAAAGATAACGTCAGCCTGACCTGCTCCCCAGTCGGAAAGGTCCGTCTCCTTATCAAGCTCTCCGCCGTGGTCTATGCCTAGTAGAAGAAAATTAAGCGTGTCTTCGTTATATTCATAGACTCCGTCCTCGTATACTACCCATTTGTCATTCCACGCCACAGTATTACCATAGGTAAAGCTTTCGCGCGCCCTTTCAACTTCTTCAGGGTTTGTTTCTATTATGGGTGCATTAGTCTCAGCAGACGCCCTGAGCGCCGCCTCGCCCGACTTATAGAAGACAATAGCTGCCAAACCTATTACCAGCACGATAACAAGAACCGTTGACGCTATTCCTATAACGATTCTCATACCCAGCTTTTTTTTCTTCTTATTTCTCTTTTTCATTGCCAAGCCTTCTTTTTTTATTAAAAGGTTTTAGTTTCTTGCACATTACGTAAGTTCACGCTAAAAAAAATTGCTCCTGCTTTCTCCGGCGGAATATGTAATGCAAACATAAGCTTTTCTATTACAGTCGTCGATGGTTTGGCGTATCCGTTAAGAACCCTTGATAACGTGCCTTTATCAACTGTTGACGCAGATGAAAGGTCCATTATATTTTCGAGATTCTGTTCAACCATAATTTTTTTTAACTCACTGATATCTACCTCGTATTTCTCCAATCTCTCGTTCCCCTTTCTCGATATTCTTACGGATTTCGCAAGCTCATTCTAGCATACTTAATTTCAAACGTCAATATTTTTTGCAGATATCGTAAGTTTTGAGCAAATTTTACATCATATACCGCCTTTTTGCTCATAAATCTGTTGCATTTTACGTAAGAATGTGATATTTTCTTCTTAGTCCAAACAAGGATAATACCTAATCGAAAAGGGGCATAATACAATAATGTCTATCTGGAACGAACGAATACACGAACGCAGAATAGAAAAAGGAATCACTTTAGCGCAGATTGCCGAAAAGCTAGGCGTAACAGAAGCCACGGCGCAAAGATATGAATGCGGTGGGATTAAAAGTATTCCTTATGAATGTATGTGTGCGTACGGAGAAATTTTGAATTGTTCTCCCGCTTACCTTATGGGCTGGGAAGATGCTTCCGATTCCTTTGAAAATTTTGATAATGTACATTCTCTGGAATTACAGCAGCTCCCAACGCTTGAAAACGCCGCTGATGGAGAGTTGACGTACTCTGAGGAGCCAAAACAAATCTGTGTTATGGCAGGCTGTAATATTGAGGCGGATTTTTGTCTTAAGGTCAATGACGACAGTATGATTAACGCAAGAATACATAACGGCGACATCGTTTTCATCAAGCGGCAGGACACGGTAAATAATGGAGAAATTGCAGCAATTTCAGTAAATAACGGCACTCCGGCAACATTAAAAAGGTATTTTTATTATGTTGAAAAAAATATGGTTATATTGAAAGCGGAAAATCCGGCTTACGAAGATTTAATATTTACGGATAGCGAGCTTGACGATTTCCATATTTTAGGTAAAGTGGTCGCCTTCCAAAGCTATGTGAAATAAACAGGCGACGTAAATTGACACAAAAATATACGCAAATTAGTAGTAGAAAGGAACAAGGTTATAGTAATGAATATCTTTACAACAAAATGTAGTAAAAAAGTTTTTTATAATATTTTTTTCACAATATTTATATGTGTGCTCTTAGCAGGCTGCGCGGGGAAGGATAGCGAAACCGGCAGCAATTCTGATACACTTATGCAGAATGATAGTAATTCAGGCAAGTCCAGTGAGACAATGCTTCCGGAGCCTGAGATTATATATGATGACGCAGAGATTACGCTTCCGGCGGGACTTGTCGGCGAAGAAGTTTCAGACGCGGATATATCTAATATCGACGAAGAGGCAGAAACCGTTACATATTCCCTTTCCGGAAATGAGCGCAGCGAGATTCTTACCGGACTTGCTGACGATATCAATAACAGTATTTCAGTAATTCTTGCCGATAAAGACCATTATCCCAATATTACCGCCATTACTCCCAATGACGATTATACGGAGTTCACCATTGCGCTTGAAGGCGGAACTTTCAATACCTATGAATCCATGCTGTCCATGTCGTTTTATATTATCGGCAACAAATATCAGATGTATAACGGCGTAAGCGATACAGACGCC
>JAMPEU010000139.1 GCA_023664865.1 Butyrivibrio sp.
GGAGTTAAATGAGAATGTGATACAGGTTTCTTCCGCTGTCGATAATAACTCGGCGACCTCGCAGGAAACGGCGGCTGTCAGCGCGGAACAGAAGACTCAGGTGGAAACTATGGTGGATTTGATGGATAAGTTTGAAATATAAGCCTGTCTTGTATTTTTGAATTTGAATAAAGCTATTATATAATAAGGGTGTCGGAGAAATCCGATACCCTTTTGCTATGGAAAATAAAACTGCCATATATTGACACTATAATTGTTGTTTTATATAATACAAATAAATGTTTTGTATGTTATATTAGGCTCGGAAGACCAAGGGAAAGGCATGGTTACTAGATTGAAAAAATATTATAAGAGAATGATTATAATTACAATATTGACAGTCTTTAGCATATTGGTTATCCTCAATCAATTTCAATCGGAAGATGCTGAATCAAATAAATATACCATATATGAAATGAATAATGGCTGGCAGTGCCTTTCGGCAACTTTAGGCATGAAGCAACCGGGGGAAAGCAAGGAAATCGTCTCCCTTCCTTATGTGGGAGAGAGCGAGCCTGATGAAATGATAGTATTCCAAAACACGATTCCCCATGAGTACGCGGGTTTGACAATGACCTTTTATTCTACGGAATCCACGGTACGTGTAACTTTAAATGATGATGTTATATATCAGTATGGAATAGAGAATAAGAGAATATTTGGCAAGTCGCCTGGCAACAGAATGAATTTTGTGGAACTGCCTGAACATATAGGCGATGGAAGGCTCCGTATTGAACTTATCTCATCTTATGAAAATGCGGCGGCAACGCTTGGACGGGTAACGGTATCGCAAAAAGACCTGATAATTTTGCAGTTAATTGAGAGTAATCTGTTAAATTTCTTTTGCTGCCTTGTCATGCTTATTTGCGTGGTGATATTTTTAAGCTTAGGATTTGTATGTATACGGACAAACCAAAATACATACGGCGTATTTTGGCTGGCTGCATTGGGACTGGATGTAGGACTTTATTATCTGATAAAGACAGAATTGTTAAGCATTTTTTATGGGGCAAAGGCGATATATTCCATGGGACAGTATCTTTTTATCATGCTGGTACCGATATTTCTACTGCTATATCTGGGAAGGAATCTGAAAAAGGCTTATCCTAAGCTTTTTATGGTATTGTTTACTGTGATAAACCTGAATGTATTTGTACAGCTCGTATTACAGATTGTCAATATTATTGACTTGGCGGATATGGCAGATTATACGGAGATGTTGTTTGCCTTGGTTATCGTTGTCGGCATAATTTTAAATATAAAAGAAGCGGTAACATTTAAGAAAAATGTATACTGGATTATAGTTTCTGTCAGCGTGGTGTTAATAATCGGAGAACTGACAACCAGAATAAAAACGGCGACAAACGTACATGGAAGCATAAAATACAGCCAGTATGCCATGACCTTGTTTTTATTTATTCTTGCCGGCTATCATATTATCCGCGTTACGCAGGATTATAAAGAAGAGGCGGAGGAAAACGCCCGCAAAGCGCTGGCGGCGAATGAAGCTAAAGGTAAATTTCTTGCCAATATGTCGCATGAAATCCGTACCCCGATTAACGCGGTTCTGGGTATGGACGAAATGATATTAAGGGAGGCAAAAGAACCAAAGATTCGTGAATATGCGATGGATATTTTTAACGCGGGACAATCGCTGCTTTATATCATAAACGATATTTTAGACCTTTCTAAAATAGACTCCGGCAAAATGGAAATTATACCGGTCAATTATGATGTGAGCAGTATGATTCACGATTTATCCAATATGATAGAGCAGCGTGCAAAAAAGAAGGATTTGCAGTTCCATGTGGAAGTTGAACCTGAGATTCCTTGTACATTATACGGGGACGACGTCAGGGTACGGCAAGTGCTTACCAATATTTTGACGAATGCGGTGAAATATACTAAAGAAGGGGATATCTGGTTCAGAATCTGCCTGAACAAGAAAGAGTCGCAGAAAGCAACGCTTTATTTTGAGATAGAAGATACGGGAATTGGCATCAAAGAAGAGGATTTGCCGAAACTGTATACGGAGTTTGAGCGGATTGAAGAAAGCAGAAACCGGAATATAGAGGGAACAGGGTTAGGCATGAGTATTACGCTTCAACTCTTAAAGATGATGGGGAGCAGCCTTTTGGTAGAAAGCATATACGGAAAAGGCTCAAAATTTTCATTTTATCTGGAACAGGATATTGTGGAAGATAAGCCAATCGGCAATTTTGAGAAAAATGTGCAGCAGTTGGCGGCGGAATATACTTATGCAGCAGGCTTTAGTGCGCCCGATGCGGAAGTTCTTGTGGTTGACGACAATGCGGTAAACCGTAAGGTATTTGGCAACTTATTGAACCAGACGCAGGTAAAGATAACGGAAGCGGAAAGCGGAGCCAAATGTCTTGAATTGACAAAGCAGAAAAAATTTGACATTATATTTTTAGACCACATGATGCCTGAAATGGACGGTATAGAGACTTTGGCAAGAATTAAGAAGGATTCAGGGAATTTATGCGGCAATATACCTGTTATAGCCTTAACTGCAAATGCAATTTCAGGAGCCAGGGAGAAATATTTACAGGCAGGGTTCAGCGATTATTTGTCCAAACCGATTGTTTCATCAAAGCTGGAAAAAATGTTATTGGATTATCTGCCGGGTGAATTGATAAAAGAGGCTGATAAAAACGCACAGACAGCGGGGGCAGAAGCGGACTCAATGGATTTAGGACAGCCGGATTTAGACAATCTGCCGATGGTAGATGGGCTGGATTGGAATTATGCGTGGCTGCATTTATCGGAAATGGAATTGTTACAGACTACAGTAGAAGATTTCTATAAGCAGATTCCGACGGCAGCAAAAAAGCTTGCTGCATATTATCAGGATATTTGTACAAAGGGCGTTTTTGAAAACTATCGTATACAGGTGCATGCAATGAAGAGCCTTTCCGCGACAATAGGAATCCTGCCGTTATCCGGAATGGCAAAGATTTTGGAAGATGCGGCAAAAGACGAAAAATCAGAAATTATCCAAAAGCTGCATACGGTATTTATGGCGGAATGGAACAGTTATAGGGAAAAGCTGGACGGCGTTTTCGGGATAGTAAATGCGGATGAAAAGGAAGAGGCGGAAGATATATCCATTATCTGCGCCTTGTTGGAGATGCTCCGTACTGCCATGCAGGAGATGGATTTTGATGAGGCTGATGAAAAAATGAAAGCCATATATACATATCGCTATAAAGATGATGTACAGAAGAATATTGAGCTTTTAAATGAATATGTAGAAAATCTGGATGTGGAACAGGCAGAGAACTGCATTCAGACGATAATAGGCCAACTTTCGTAACTGTTTGATACAGTAAATGAACGCAGATTTGCCAAATAGCTATAATTGGCTTTATGAATAAAGGGAGAACAGGCATGAAGAATATATTATTAATCGGAAAGTTAAATGATATAGTAAAAGATGTAAATGAATATTTATCGGAGTATTTTCATATACAATTATGTTCTGAAAATATGAACAGTGTAGAAGGAATGCTGAAAATGGTGAAACCTGATTTGGTTTTAATCAGTCTGGTGGGCGCTTATGATATAGATTCTTCTATATTTTATATATTAAGCACAGAGTATGCGGACACGCCTGTTATAACCATTGGTACGAAAGATGAATGTTCGTTTTTTACTAAATTTTATGA
>JAMPEU010000013.1 GCA_023664865.1 Butyrivibrio sp.
GCTTGTCCTGATATGAAATAAGCCAGTATGTATCAAAAATCTGCCCTATTATCTCGTAATGTTCCCTTGCCTTAGCAGAAAGAAGCCGATCGTCAAACAACTCCTGCTGGATGGGGCGTTCAGGTTGCATAAAAGGTGCATTTTGCATAGATGGCGCAGGCTGGTTCTCTGGTTCAGCAGAATTAATTTGTATGGTTTGCTCGGGATGCTCGGCTTGCTTAAACTGCGCGTTCTGCTCATTCTGCGCAAAATATTCCGGCTGATTAACAGCAGCTGCCTGATTAGTATTATTCATATAATGTATGGGTTCATGCGCTATATTTGGCTCAGGCATAGAGTTTACCTGCTCATTCTTTATTCTGACCGTCTCAAACGGTTCAGGAGCCGCAGGTGCTTTACGCGGCGCAGGATTATTTTTTGCCGCCGCTTTATCATTATCTGTATTAAAAAGCACTTCGGGTATCATTTCCTGCTCGTGCAGATAGTCAAACACGATATCCCTGACAATCTCATAAAATTCGTGTTCATTAGAAATCTTAACTTCCATTTTAGCAGGATGTACGTTGACGTCAATGCGTGTGGTGTCAATGTTAAAATGAAGGACGCAGAAAGGAAACTTATGCTGCATCAGGTATTCCTTATAACCGTCTTCCACTGCCTTGCTTATAAGGCTGCTTTTAACGTATCTGCCATTGATATAAAAAAGTTCATAGTTGCGGTTGGAGCGGTTGATAACGGGCTTGCCTAAAAATCCGTGAATGGATAATCCTTCCCTTTCCACATGGATTTCTTTAAGCTCCCTTACAATATCCTTCCCATAAATACGGTAAATAATTTCTTTTAAGTCGCCGCTCCCCGGCGTATGAAATCTGTTCTGGTTATTGATGATAAAATTAAAGGCTATATCAGGATGTGACAATGCCAGATGCTCCATTAAGTCAACGACATATGAGCCTTCCGTCTGCGTCTGCTTGAGAAACTTCTTACGCGGCGGCGTATTATAGAAAAGATTGCGTACAATCATAGTCGTGCCGCTTGGAACGCCGACTTCTTCAAAATCCTTCTCCACTCCTCCTTCTATCACATAACGTATGCCCGTAAGTTCTTCTTCGACCTTCGATATTGCTTCCACCATAGAAACGGCGGCAATGCTTGCTAAAGCCTCACCGCGAAACCCCAGACTGACCAGCTTGGTCAAATCGTCGGCAGTCGTGATTTTGCTGGTTGCATGTCTTAAAAAGGCGTTGCAAATCTGCGTTCTCTCAATGCCGCTGCCATTATCTGTAACGCGGATAAGCGAAATACCGCCGTCCTTTATTTCGACGGTAACGGCATCTGCACCCGAATCAATGGCATTCTCAACCAACTCTTTTACCACGCTTGCAGGACGCTCCACAACTTCCCCCGCCGCAATCTTATCTATTGTCTGATTATCTAAAATGTTAATCTTCATTTTAATAACCCTATTCCTTCCTGTATCAAATGGGTGAGTGCGAACCCCATTATTTCATAGCGTGAGTTGTACAATATATACAAAACATAAGCAGGGCGCTGTGTCGCCGTCGGTACTTAGCGAGGTATTTTCGAGCTTAGTACCGCTACTGGCGACAATGCAGCGAAAGCGTGCCCTACGTTGTTTTGTATATATTGTACAACGTGACTTCTAAAAATGTTGTTTATCACTTCTTCCACCTGTTTTTCAACATATTCTGCAGCCTGTAAAGGGTATTTAAAGCATCAATGGGCGTAAGGTTCTGAACGTCAACCTCGGTAAGCTCCTTTAGCACATCTTCGTCCTTTACCGTGTCGAAAAGCGATATCTGCTCTAAATCCACCTCGTCGTATTTTACCGGTTTGGACTTCTCATTCTTGATATTGATTTCTATGCTCTGGACTCTTTCGGTAATATCGTTATCGCTTAGCTGATTGACGATTTCCTTTGCCCTGTCGATTACCATATCCGGCACTCCGGCAAGTTTTGCCACCTGAATGCCGTAGCTTTTATCCGCCCCGCCCTTGATAATCTTACGCAGGAACACGATATCGTCCCCTTTTTCCTTTACGGCGATACAATAATTGTTGACGTTGTCCATCTTGCCCTCTAATTCCGTCAATTCATGGTAATGAGTGGCAAAAAGGGTTTTCGCCCCCAAAATCTTGCGGTTGCTTATATGCTCTATCACAGCCCAGGCAATGCTTAAGCCATCAAAAGTAGACGTTCCGCGCCCTATCTCGTCAAGCACCAACAGGCTGTTAGACGTCGCGTTTCTTAGTATATTGGCGACTTCGTTCATTTCCACCATAAAGGTTGACTGTCCGCTGGCAAGGTCATCGGAAGCCCCCACCCTTGTAAAAATCCTATCCACTATGCCGATATTCGCTTTAGCGGCGGGGACAAACGAGCCTATCTGCGAAAGCAGTACAATCAAGGCGGTCTGGCGCATATATGTAGATTTACCCGCCATATTAGGCCCTGTTATGACGGCGATGCAGTGCTTGCCGTTATCTAAATATGTATCATTGGATATGAACATGCCGTTTTGAATCATCTGCTCCACCACAGGGTGTCTGCCGTCTTTAATATCAATAACGCCCTTCTCATTGAGTGTCGGTCTGACATAGCGGTTGCGTTCCGCCACATATGCAAGCGAGGCAAACACATCAAGCCTTGCAACCGCCCTTGCCGTCTGCTGTATTCTTTCGATTTGTGCGGCTATTTTTTCCCTAATCTCGCAGAATACGTCATATTCCAACGAAAAGAGCTTATCCTCGGCGTTTAAGATGGTATCTTCCAACTCTTTAAGGCGCGGTGTGGTGTAGCGTTCCGCATTGGCAAGAGTCTGTTTTCTGATATAGTCTTCGGGAACCAGCGACTTATATGAATTAGTCACTTCAAAATAGTAGCCAAACACCTTATTAAATTTAATGCGCAGGTTTTTAATCCCCGTGCGCTCCCTGTCTTCTTCCTCAAGCGATGCCAGCCAGTTCTTTCCGTCCGTTTTAGCGTGGCGCAGGGAGTCGATTGTTTCATTGAAGCCATCTTTTATAATGCCGCCTTCTTTGACGGTAAGCGGCGGATCGTCGATAATGGCGTCGTCTATCAGGCTGAATAAATCGGCTAAGTCGTCCATATTATCATAGATTTCCCTAAGCAGCCCCGAATTTGTGTCGTTTAAAACCATCTTTATTGACGGCAGCATTTCAAGCGAGTTGCGAAACGCTATTAAGTCTCTGGGATTAGCTGACCTGTAGCTGACTTTCCCTAACAGCCGCTCCAAATCATAGATGGGATTTAAGTATTCCCTTATCTCGTCCCTTAACATACTGTTACTGCAGAGTTCTTCCACGGTATCCAGACGCTTTTCAATCTCTTCTTTATCTATCAAAGGCTGTTCTATGTATTTGCGCAGCAATCTGCCGCCCATTGCTGTTTTCGTTTTATCAAGCACGCCTAAGAGCGAGCCTTTTTTCTGTTTCTCACGCAATGTCTCAAGCAGCTCCAGATTTCTCCTTGTGGCTGAATCTAAGAGCATATATTTATTAGTCAGATACGGATACAGATGCGTAAAATGCTCCAAAGCAGTCATTTGCGTATCCTGTAAATACTGCATGAGCGCGCCCGCAGCAATAAGCCCGATGGGAAAATCCTCGATTCCAAGCCCTGTAAGCGTATTTACATGGAAATGCTTAAGCAGGCATCTGCGACAGATATCCTCGTCAAAATAATGCGTATCTAAGGAATAGACCATCATTCCGATACGGTTCTTCATTTCCTCAATATTCATGCCGCTGACAAGAAAAGCCTCGTTACAGATAATTTCCGAAGGCTCATACTTGTTTATCTCGTCCTGAAGTTTCCGCAAGTCGTCAACTTCCGTCAGATAGTAGTCGCCCGTGGTGACATCTGCAACAGAGATGCCCGTCTTTTCGGGAAAATAGGAAATACATAGAATATAGTTGTTTTTGGAATCATCCAATGCCTGGATATCCAGATTGGTCCCTGGCGTAACGATTCGTGTCACCTCGCGTTTTACAAGCCCCTTCGCCAGTTTCGGATCTTCAACCTGTTCGCATATGGCGACTTTATATCCTTTTGATATCAATTTATTTAAGTATCCGTCCACAGCGTGATATGGAATCCCGCACATGGGCGCCCTCTCGTCTAACCCGCAGCTTTTTCCGGTCAGCGTGATTTCCAGCGCCTTAGAGGCAATCTGCGCGTCTTCAAAAAACATTTCATAAAAATCTCCCAGACGATAAAAAAGAATACAATCGGGGTATTCCTTTTTCGTCTCTAAATATTTCTGCATCATGGGAGTAAGTTCTGACATGACATTTACCATCTTTCTGTATTTTCGTATTACTAAATTAATCTATCTCATAAATTTCCTTATGGCTTTATAGTTGGCATATTAAATTATTCAGCTTTCTCTATAATATGTCCGATATAATAAAAACCGTGGCACTCGTCCAATGACACATTGACAAGTTTCCCTATGTATGAAGCGTCAGCCGGAAAATGAACCAGCATATTATTGGAAAGCCGCCCTGTTATAAGCGAAGAATCATGCTCGTTTATTTCTTCTGCAAGCGCCTCCATGACTTTTCCTTTAAGTAAAAGCGTCCTTTCTTTAGCGGTCTCCTGCACGCATTTAAGCAGCTTATCAAAGTTCTCCTTCACTGTCTGTTCGGAAACCTGGTTTTCCATTGCCGCAGCCTTGGTTCCTGTCCGTTTGGAATAGATGAAGGTAAAAGCATTGTCAAAGCCAGCCTTTTTCACTACGTCTATAGTTTCCTCGACATCTTCCTTAGTTTCGCCGGGAAAACCGACAATAATGTCGGTTGTTATGGCAATATCAGGCATAGCCGCCTTGATTTTCTCAACAAGCGCCAAATACTGCGCTTTCGTATATCTCCTGTTCATTGCCTGTAAGATACGGTCTGAACCGGACTGCAGCGGCAGATGCAGATGGCGGCAGATTTTCTTAGATGCCTGCATGACCGATATCAACTCATCCGATAAATCCTTAGGGTGGGAAGTCATGAACCTGATCCGCTTTATTCCTTCTATCTGCTCTACCATTCGCAGCAATTCGGCAAAAGTAATCGGCTCTTTTAGGTTCTTGCCGTAAGAATTGACATTCTGTCCAAGCAGCATGATTTCCACTACCCCGTCAGCCGCTAACTTCTCAATCTCCGCCATGATTTCATCAGGCTCTCTGCTGCGCTCCCTGCCCCTTACATAGGGTACGATGCAGTAACTGCAAAAATTATTGCAACCGAACATAATATTAATCCCTGATTTGTAAGGATATTTTCTGCTGACGGGGAGTTCTTCGACAATCTGCTCAGTTTCCTGCCATATATCTATAATCGTCGTATGTTTAGGCTTTCCGTCAGCCGCATTATTCGTACCTTCTCCACTTATTGCGTCATTTAATCCGCCCTTAGCATTATCTATGCTGTTTTCTATCATCGTATAGAAAAGCTCGGCGAATTTAAAAATATTGTGGGTGCCGAAAATCAAATCCACAAAGCGGTAGCTTTTAGTAATCTTATCAATTACGGACTGCTCCTGCATCATGCAGCCGCATAACGCAATCTTAAGATGGGGATTTTTCTTTTTCATGCTCCCCAAATATCCAAGCCTGCCGTACACACGCTGGTTAGCGTTATCCCTGACCGTACAGGTATTATATATAATGAAATCCGCCTCTTCTTCCGTCTGCGCTGTTTCATAACCGATGCAGGCTAAGATTCCGGCGAGTTTCTCTGAATCCCTTGCGTTCATCTGACAGCCAAAAGTCTGGGTAAACGAAGACGGACGGCGTTTGTTCCGGGCAATAAATTCCTCCACCCATTTCCGACACCTCGCTATATAATAATACTGACGCGCAGGTTCTTGCATGGGCGGTTCCGAATTTATGTCTATCTTATCTAAGTTAATTTTATCATACACTTCTCTCGACCTGCTTTACATTCTGTCATTAGCTTATGCTTCAATTCCAAGTTCTTTTAACATTTCTTCTTCTGATACAAATTCATGGCAACCTGAAAGTTTTAGTTTTCCACCATACAATCTTAATCTATACTGATTAATTCATATTCTTTCGTTCCATATCCAAGTTCAGCCGCCGCATCAATCGTATGCGTACCGTTGCGTGACTCAACCCTCTCTAAGAAGTGGTCGCGTCCTGGATCATCAGACTTATATATTAAATCTATACACGCTTTATCCAGTGCAACCGGATCTAATGATGAAAGGATTCCTATATCCGCCATACATGGATCTTCCGCCACCTCGCAGCAGTCGCAGTCTACCGACAGATTGCACACCATGTTGACAAAGGCGGTATTTCCCTTGAAGTATTCCATAACGCTGCCCGCTGATTCAGCCATAGCCTCGCAAAAAGCGTTCTGCTCTGCGGTATGCTCCCATACGATGCTCTGGTCGTCGGTATATCCTGCCGAATGAATCCATGATTTGCCCCTGCTAGAAGCGCAGCCTATCGAGAGCTGTTTCAACGCACCGCCGTATCCGCCCATCGGATGTCCTTTAAAATGCGATAACACAAGCATGGAATCATAGTCCGCAATGTCTTTTCCTACATAATTCTCTTTAATTACTTTGCCATTGGGAATAGGCAGTGTAAGGTCCGGTCCTTCGGCGTCCATCAGGTCTACCTCAAAATATTTTGCCCAGCCGTGGTCTTTAATCAGTTTCATATGCTTATTGGTAGAATTTCTGGCTCCGTCATATGCAGTGTTACATTCCACTACCGTACCGTTTACAGCCTCTATCATCGGACGCAAAAACTCCGGACGCAGATAGTTCTGGTTTCCTTTTTCGCCGGAATGTACTTTTACGGCTACCTTCCCCGGCAGCTCCTTATTCAATACCTTGTACATCTCGATAACCGCCTCTGGCGTTATCTTTTTGGTAAAATAAACTTTCGCTTTCTCCATGGTCCTCAATTCCTTTCTTTAATCATTTTTATAGTTTCTTTTATAACTCATATTAATAACTTCTTTATATAATCATCTTAATAACTTTTACAATTTTATCTTTTTGCAGCATGCGACCGCCATCGCACCGGGACCGATATGACAGGATACGCTTAAGGACAGCGGATCCATATGGATTTCAAAGCCCGGGAATGCCTCCTGTACTTCGCTCTTAAACTTGTTGGCAGCGTCCAAATCATAAGTATACGCCATTTGCAGCCATATATTGTCAGGCGTCGCACCGCCGAAACGATTGTTCATATCGTTACGGATAGCGTTAATCATTATGGTTTTACCCTGTGACGAGGTGCGCGCTTTGGCAAAAGCGTCTAACTTCTCGCCCTGAATCTGCAGAACGGGTTTAAGCTTAAGCAATGTACCAAGCGCCGCTGCCGCGGGAGTGATACGTCCGCCTTTTTTAAGATAATAAAGCGTATCCAGCATAATATAGATGCTGGAATTGAACTTGTCTTTTTCCAGAAAATCTTTAATTTCCGCCGCGCCCATGCCTTTTTCGGCAAGGAAAATCGCATCGAGCGCCGACTGCCTCTGTGTAATTGATATACGCTGGTTATTGACTACCTGAACCCTGCCTTCATAATCTTCAGCAAGCATTATCGCGCTCTGGCATGAACCGCTAAGGCCGCTGGACATGGGAATATGCACTATCTCATCATACTCTTTTAGCAACCCGTCCCATAAATTCATCACGGATTCGGGCGTCGGCTGGCTCGTAACCACATCTGCGCCCGTGGCAAGCTTCTCATAAAAAGCCTCCTGAGTCAGTGTGATATCCTCATAAAATGTTTCATCATTAATCATAAACGGCATAGGCAGAACCGAAATTCCCATTTCTTTTGCCTGTGCCTGTGTGATTCCGCTGTTACTGTCAGTAACAATTGCAACTTTAGCCATAACTTGACGTCCCCCTTTATAGTAACTCATCTGTAACTGTGAAAGCACAGCACAATTACACTCATTCTAAGTTTACGTTTAAATAGTCCTAAAGTCAACAGCATTTTCTGTCGATTTATCTATAACTTCGCGTAATCTGCAATTTTCTTGACTCAACAAGTCAATATCTTTCTCCAATATTTCATCCGCCTCATCGCTTGCCTGCTGCAATACCGAGGCGTCAGTAAATACATCCCCCAGCCTGAACTCCATATTTCCGCTCTGCCTGACGCCGAATAAGTCGCCCGGTCCGCGCAGTTTTAAATCCTGGCTCGATATATAAAATCCGTCGTTGGACTGATTTAAAATCTTCAAACGCTCCATGGTTTCTTTATTTTCCAAGGCGCTTATAAAGATGCAATAAGACTGACATTCGCCTCTTCCCACGCGTCCGCGCAGCTGGTGCAGCTGGGCAAGCCCGAACCGTTCCGCGTTTTCCACCATCATCACTGTAGCGTTAGGCACATTTATGCCTACCTCAATTACCGTCGTGGATACCAGCACGTCAATATGGCGGGCTGCAAAATCTTCCATAATCCTGTTCTTCTCGGCAGGCCTCATCTTCCCATGCAGTGCGGCAACCTGTATGGACGGCGGAAGCAGCGACTTAAGTTTCAAAGTATATGATACAACGTCTTCCAGCCCGTCCATCTCCCCTTCTTCAACCATCGGGCAGATAACATACGCCTGTCTGCCTGCGTTGACTTCTTTTTCAATAAAACGGTAGGCAGTTTCACGGTAGGATGTTCCCACCACGCAGTTTTTAATCGGCAGCCTGTTTGCCGGAAGTTCGTCCAATACGGAAATATGAAGGTCGCCGTAGAGGATGATTGCAAGCGTCCTCGGAATCGGCGTAGCGCTCATAACAAGCACATGCACGGACTCGCCTTTCTGTGCCAGCGATTCGCGCTGTCTGACTCCGAATCTGTGCTGTTCATCTGTAACGACAAGCGCAAGCTTATTGTAATTTACCTTTTCCTGTATCAGCGCATGGGTTCCGATAATAATGTCAGCGCTGCCGTCCTCTATCTGCGGATAGATTGTTTTCCTGTCCTTAGCAGTGGTAGAGCCTGTAAGCAGGACGGGACTTATATTTAACTTATACTGTGTCTTTAATTTCTGCAAAGATTCAAAATGCTGCCTTGCCAATACTTCCGTGGGCGCCATCAATGCGCCCTGGCAGCCGTTAGCGCTGCACATAATAAGGGCTAAAAATGCAAGAATAGTCTTGCCTGAGCCGACATCCCCCTGAATGAGCCTGTTCATCACTAAATCGCCGCATAAATCCGCCTTGATTTCCGCCCAGACTTTCATCTGCGCCTTGGTAAGCCTGTAGGGGAGCGCCTCTATAAGCCTTTCCGCATCGGCAGTCTCTATCATTCTATATATATTCGGCAGTGCGTTATTCTCCGTCTTCATTCTGCGAAGCATCAGTATAAAAAGGAAAAACTCGTCAAAAACAAGCCTTTTTCTCGCCCGAATAAGTTCATCCCTATTTGTGGGAAAATGTATCTGGTATACGGCGTCCTTACGCGCCATAAACTGATATTTTTGTATAATGCTGTCGGGAAGGAAGTCATTAATTTCCTGAATCTCAAACGCCTGTCTGACCGCTTTCGTGACAGCCTGATTGCTTAAGCCCTTAGTCAGCATATAAATGGGCATAAGATTTCCTTCAAGCTTCTCATATTCTGCCGGCTTATAAACCTTAGCCTGTTCCATGATGAGCCTGCCGCCTTTTTTCTGTAATCTGCCGCGAAATACATAGAAAGCGCCTTTCTTTAGGGTGTTTTTCAGATATGGCATATTAAAATATGTCATCTGTACCATGCCCGATGCGTCCTGAACCGTAAACCCGAGTATATTAAGATTCCGCACATGCCTTGCAGCCATATTTCCGGTTATCGTGGCGCGTATCGCCACACATTCGCCTACAGCCGCATCAGCAATCATTACGGGCACTTCAAACTTGTCATAATCCCGCGGATAATAATAAAGCAGCTCTTCTGCTTTAGTTATGCCAAGTTTTCCGAACAGCTTTGCGGTTTTCTCGCCTATTCCCTTTAATGCGGTAATATCCATTCTATGATAATTCCTCTCTTAAAAAAATCCCCCGACCACACAATAATATAATCATGCGTTCGAGGAATAATTCGGATATTTCGTTACTATTCACAGTCGTCATATGGCATGAACTCATATGTTTTCATGAGTGGCACGCTCTCGCTCCGTGGAAAATCACAGCGGTACTAAGCTCGAAAATACCTCGCTAAGTACCGGCGTTTTCCAAGGACCACTCACAAAAACATATGAGTTCATGCCATATAGGTTGTGAATTATAACGAATATTTCATTGCTATTTCACAGCGTTCGAGCGGCATGGGTTCATATGCTTCTACTTGAGGTCCTTGTAAAACGCCGGTACTTAGTGAAAAAGCTGTTTTTTAAGCTTTTGAGCTTAGTACCGCTGCGATTTTACACGGAGCGAGAGCATACCTCATGTAGTAGCATATGAACTCATGCCGCCTTCAAGTACACATTCAACCAAAAATAGCAACGATTTTTCCATCCTTTTATTCGACCGACACAATATAATAATAGATAGGCTGTCCGCCGTTTTGCAATTCGATATCGCAGTTTCCGTATTTCTTCTCTACTTCATCGCGGAGTGCGTTCGCATCGTCTTCCGTGATATCTTCACCATAATAGATGCTAATAAGCTCCATATCGTCGGACATCATCTCGTCTATCATGCTTAATGCCACACTTGAAATAGAACTTCCGACAGAGAGGATTCCCTTATCTCCAATACCCATGAAATCTCCCTGCTTAATCTCTTTATCCTCAATAGTGGTATCCCGCACCGCATAAGTTACCTGGCCCGTATGCACGTTCTTAATCTCTTCCATCATGGTTTCGGTATTCTCTTCTACGGATAAATCCGGCACATAGTTGATAATCGCCGTAATACCCTGCGGTATGGTTTTGGTCGGGATAACGATAATATTCTTGTTCTTTTCCAATTCCTGAGCCTGATTAGCCGCCAATATGATATTTTTATTATTCGGCAGAATAAAGATATTGTCGGCGTTTACCTTTTCAATGGCATTCAGCATGTCTTCCGTACTCGGATTCATCGTCTGCCCGCCCTCAATGATATAATCAGCGCCAAGAGTCCTAAATATTTCGTTTATTCCCTCGCCCACGGAAACCGCAATAAATCCTGTCTCCTTCTTAGGCGCGGCAGCGGCTTGCCCTTCCTGTTTCTGCGCTGTAGGGATTTCTGCATTTTCTTTCCCCTGAGACATCTTAAAGAGCTTCTCCTGATGCTCTAACCGCATATTGTCAATCTTCATATTGGAAAGTGCGCCGTACTTCAATGCCTTCTGGATAGCTAATCCCGGATCATTGGTATGTACGTGTACCTTTACCAAATCATCATCAGCCACTAACACAATCGAATCGCCTATTGATTCAAGATATTCCTTGAAGTCCATCTCCATTTTAATATTGAAGACCTTATTCAGCATTATGATAAATTCCGTGCAATATCCGAATTTGATATCAGCTCCCGCCTGTGAGTCATAATTGCCTGTCTGTGATTTCTTCGCATGGGCTGATGCCTCCGCTGAGATGGAAAAGTCTATCTCTTTGCCAAGATACGCGTCATATGCGCCTTTTAACACCTGCATAAGTCCTTGACCGCCCGAGTCAACAACTCCTGCCTGTTTTAATACCGGCAATAACTCAGGAGTATTGCTTAAAACCTCGTCAGAATATTGTATTATCTGATTTAAAAATTCCGCCATATCCTCAAGCCCCGAGTCGGCAAGTTCCCTCGCCTTCTTAGCGCCGCCCTTAGCCACCGTCAGGATTGTTCCTTCCTTCGGCTTCATAACGGCTTTATATGCCGTTTCGACTGCCTTTTCACCAGCCTCTGCAAGAATCGGAATCGTAATTTCCTCGTAATTCTTTACTACTTTGGTAAATCCCCTGAAAAGCTGGGACAGGATGACGCCGGAGTTGCCTCTTGCGCCCCTGAGGGAACCCGAAGAGATTGCCTTGCATAAAGACGCCATGTCGATAGCGCCCATATTATTAAGCGCCGATACATCTTTTGCCGCAGACATAATCGTCAATGTCATATTGGTTCCCGTATCGCCATCCGGCACAGGAAACACGTTCAGTTCATTAATCCATTCTTTTTTGCTTTCAAGATTCTTTGCCCCTGCTAAAAACATTTTGGCAAGCATCTTGGCATCAATTATATTTGAAGTCACCTCAGATCCTCCCTTAGTCAATCGCTCTGACACCTTCTACGAAGATGTTTATTTTTTCAACTTCTACTCCGGTAAATTCTTCTACTTTATATTTCACGCTGTCAATAAGATTATCCGCTACGGCAAGAATACTTACTCCATAGGAAATAATCACATGAAAATCCAGTGTCAGTTTATTATTCTTAACCATGACCTGGATGCCCCGCGTCATACTCTCTTTTTTCAGTAATTTTATAAATCCATCCTTTACGTTCAGACCTGCCATGCCGACAATACCGAAACATTCCATTGCTACCGAACCGGCGTACTGCGCTATGGCTTCATGACCGATTGAAATGTTTCCCATGTGCGTATCCATCGAAGACGCTCTCATACAATACCTCCTTATATATTTTAATCATATATTTGTATTATAAACCCTAATTACAAAAAATGGAAGAACAATTATAACCAGTATCATATGGGCTATATTTTCTTATACCATAGGTTATTTCTTTTCAAGTTAATATATTCGTTGTACGCCTGTTCCAAAATCTGCCTCTCGTTCGCATACTTGACCAAATGAATAGCCTCGTGGTATTTATAATACCCCGAATCCGTAAAAAATTCCTCGCGCTGCGGCTTGCTGTAATAGCTGTCCGCCATCATGAGATACCAGTGGACCTGCTTATCCACGATGCCGTCAGGCACGGTAAAAGTATAGCCGCTGGTTCCCACGAACTTGATAATGCTTGCCCTCGCCCCTGTTTCCTCAAACACTTCGCGTATCGCCGTATCCTTATGCTCTTCGCCTTCCTCGACCGTGCCTTTGGGCAGCACCCAGCCTTCATCCTTATTATAGAAATTTTTATATAACAGAAGTATCTTCCCGCGGAAAATGACTACGCCGCCGCAGCTTGTCGCTTTAATCATAACCTGTTTCCTCCTATGGAGCTTATTATCCTGTACCTTATATGTTTATTGTTCCAGACAGGCGTCAAAAATCCGTTTCGCTATAGGCACTGCGAAATCGCCGCCTGAACCTACTCCCTCAATAATAATCGTTACGCAGACTTTAGGCTCGTCCACCGGCGCAAACCCTGTAAACCATGCGTGAGAGTCTTCCTTATTACTGTTGTATTCGGCAGAACCTGTCTTGCCGGCGGCAGTATAGCCCGCTCCTTTAAGCTTTGACGCTGTACCGTTTTCTATTACCTGCGTCATCAGCTCTGTAAGAATTTCCGCCTCTTCTTCCGTCATCAGATTTCCGTATGCGCTGGGGGAAAACTGTTTAATGGTATTTCCGCTGTAATTTTCCACGCGCTCTACCAGATACGGTTTCATTAAAACCCCTTTGTTGGCAACCGCGCACGTTATCATATTCATATGCAGCGGCGTTATCTGGCTCATTCCCTGCCCTATCGAAGTCTGCATAATGTCAAAAGCGGAAGAATCTTCGTTAAGCGTGGTTTTACTCTTATTATAGGCAAACGATACCGGCAGTTCACGGTTAAACAGCAGTTCGTCCAGTGTCTTGTCAAATTCCGTCAGGTTTAACGACACTCCTATATTCGCAAACGAAGAATTACACGATTTGGCAAAAGATTTGGTAAAATCCTCGCTGCCGTGCGGTATGCTGTGGTAACAGTTTATAAGCTCGTCCTCGTATTTAAAATTTCCGTTGCAGTTAAACTTATAGTTTTTATAGGTATCCGGATTTTCCCTTATATATTCCAGCGCCGTCACTATCTTAAAGGTAGAGCCGGGCGGGTATAATCCCTGCGTTGCCCTGTTCACTAGGATTCCGTTGTCATTTTTTTCCAGTAGATCGTCCCATATCTGCTCGATTTCATTCGGATCAAAATCCGGCTTGGACGCCATCGCCAGAATCCTGCCGGTTGATGGTTCGGTTATTATGACTGCACCCTTATATGTGCCGAGCGATTTATACGCTATTTCCTGCAAGCCCACATCCAGCGTGGTTATAACGCTGTCTCCGGGGAATTTCTCGCCTGACATCTCGCTTGCCGCCTTGTCGTACATCTTGGCGTTGGATTGAATCAGATAAAAATTCGCCTGCGCCTCTATGCCGAACCTTCCCTTGGACGCATAGCCTACAACATGCGCGAACATATTTTCAAAAGGGTATTCCCGCGTTTCTTTTCCGTCAGCATCGGTTACGGTCTTGGCAAGTATCTGACCGTCGCTTGAATAGATCGTGCCTCTGCTGTTTAGCGCAATCAAAATCTCCTGCCTGCTGTTATAACTGTTGTCTATCATTGCCTGCTTATGCGTCGTCGCATAATAACAGGTATAACCTATCATGCACATGAAAGTTATAACAAAAATACCGGTAACGAAACGGATCTGACTACCTGTCTTCTTCCGCTGGCTCTGCCTCTGCGCCTTCGCCTTCGACTTTTGGATATTCACTTTCTGCTGGTTTTCGGGAGTTGTTTCCTCCACGAGGTTTTCGTTTCTTCTTTTTGACACTTTTTGCTCCTTCGTCCTGCCTTATAATGTACAGTCCCTCTATGATAAAAAACATAATCAGCGTGGTTAATACGGAACTTCCGCCATAACTTACAAACGGCAGGGTAACTCCGGTCATGGGAATAAACTTCGTTCCGCCGCCAATCGTTAAAAACACTTGGAAAATATAGGTTATGCCTAAACCGAAAGCCACCAGCTGATAAAATTTATCTTCCAGTTTCAGCGATATATTCATAATCATAATAAAGCAGCTTATACATATCAGGATAACGCATATGGCGAAGATGATTCCGAGTTCTTCCGCCACCGCCGAAAATACGAAGTCTTCTTCAACAAAGGGGATGGACTTCGGATTACCGTTATAAAGCCCCAGCCCGAACCAGCCTCCACTGCTGATGCCGAACAAAGACTGCGTTATCTGATAGCCCGCATCGTCTATACAGCTCCACGGATCCCGCCATGCCTGCACGCGCACCCTCACATGCGCAAATATCTTATAGGCGACCACGGCAGCTCCCGCCCCGCCAAACGTGCCAAGCAATAGATACAGCCCTTTCCCGGTAGCGATATATATCATAAACACATAGACGATGAAGAAAATCAGCGCGCTGCCCAAATCCTTAGAGACTACCAGAATCAAAACATGCAGCCCTGCAAGCACGGCGCTCATACAGACTCTTAGGAAGTTGTTCTTTTCATATAAGGCGCTGGCTATAAAAAACACGAAAATAATCTTCACAAACTCAGAAGGCTGAAAAGTAACGCCGCCGACCGAAAATGAAATCTTCGAGCCGTGCGTTACGGAGCCTAAGGTCAACACTATCCCCAAAGCGCAGATTCCAACCGTGGCATACACCCACATGAATTTGCGCAAAAACCTGAATTTGCGGATTAAGTACGGAATAATCATTCCGACTATCATTGAAACCGTCACGATAAAGAACTGTCTGACTGCCTTGCCGTAGGAAAGCCTCGTAAGGATTATAAAGCCAATTCCAGAGAGCATACACATATTATTGATAATCAGCCTGTTTCCCTTAGGATACAGCATATGGAAAAGGACTATCGCCGCAAACAGCAGTATCTGCTGGAAAATATAGAAAAATAAGTATTCCAGCTCGCCCGTTTCAAAGCAGATTACCAAAAAACACGAAAAATGCAGTAAAAACATCAAAATTGTCTGCCTTATATAAATTCCGTTTCTTTTTTCTTCATTCGGATAACGGAATACAAGGAAACATTCTAACGTATATAATGCGAGTATTAATGTAATTAAATACTTGGAAATCTCTGTAATATAAAATTCCAATTTTATTCTATTCCCCTTTTATAATGTCCTGTAGTGTATTCGGCAACAGGAAATGAATCTTTATTACCGGAATAAAAATCTAAAATTTCTTTTACTTTATCCCCCGATTCCGATACGAAGTCCAGACGTATCGCATATAAGCCGAATTTATAAAGCTTGTCTTTATTCGCATGTAAAGAATACGGCACGGAATTATATATGATGTTATAGCAATGTTCGCAGTTGCAGAATACGGGAAACTTTTTATTATATCTGTCATTTAGGTACAATAAATGCCCGCAGTCCTTCTTATGGCATGAAACGGTAGTTTTTTCAAGGCAGTTAGCGGTAATCATCATCGGAATCGTGCCGTATGCCGTCATTGATATTTTATGCCCATGGTTTACGCTGGCTATATTATATACGTCCTGTCTGCTGCAGTCTTGCTGAACAGCTGCATTATAATTTTCTATCAGCTTGCGGCACTCCTTTTCATTCAGCTCATACGGCAGATAGCTCTCGGAACTGTATGCGCTTAAAAATTTCACCGTCTCCGCATTAAAACAATAAATGCCTGTATCTGTTACTATATCATAACTGCCCTTAAGAGAAAACACCCAAAAAAGCGATTCCAGATTTCTTACAAGAAATCCTTTAATGCCGTTATGAATTAAAGATTGCAGTTTTTGCAGATACTCAGCGTCTTTTTCCCTTATAATATACGGTAATGCAAGATAAATTTCAAAATTTTCATACAATTCGCGCCGTTGACTAATTCGGTCACTATTCTTTATATATAAATCGCTGTCAATATAAAGCCGTTCACAAACGCAATCACGTGAGTTCGCGCCGCTAAATGAACTTGTACAACTATATGTGCTTACTACTTCCAACTGCTCCATGCTTCTTATGCTGACGTGAAGTCTTGGCTGATTTAAATCTATGTCTGCTTGTGATTGTCCGGCAACCATCTGTCTCTCATGATTGTTCTCATGTAATTGTGTGGTTTCGTTTTCATGGTAGGAGTTTAGCCTAAATGAACAAAAACGGGGCTCCAATGCCTGAAAAGCGGTAAGTCGCCCCTTATTTTGTTCATTTAGGCTAAACTCATGGCTACAAGCGATGGTTTCGCAATTATCTACATATGACTTCTCTTTATAAGGAGCCGTCCTACTCGAAATAACCTTATCTTCAAATGCCTCTACGCTTTCTCTGCGCAATTTATTAAGCTGCGCTATAGGCATAAAAGCGTCGCCCTCAATCTCAACATCTATGGTTTCGGCATATATATATGAGCTGCCTGTCTTTTGCAGCTGCTTTATGAACTGCTCTTTATCCATAGGTTTATTTATGGCTTTCTGCACAATATCGCCAGAAGAAGTCTGAGTGATGCCAAGCCCTTCTATCTTAAGTTCCGCTCTCTTACCCACATTAAATGTTCCGTGCATTGCAACAGGATATTTTTGCTCGCCTTGAAGATACTTATTCGCAATATCTTTAATAAGTTCTTCGTCGCTGCCTATGTAGCCCGGTTTATTTAAAGTCACCATTTCCCTGCCGTTTATGCGCTCATAATAGCCGGTCTGAAGTTCGCTCCTTATATACAGTTTCTTAAGCTTGTCCATGTCCTGCGGCTTAACATGATATTTATTCACACCGCTTTCATAATATCTGTCAATGTATTTGCGGTATATCGCCGTAACGCCCGCCGCATATTCGGGGCTTTTCATCCTGCCTTCTATTTTGAAAGAATCTATTCCCGCCTCAATCAATTTCGGAATACATTCTATTGTACACATATCTTTCAAACTGAGCGGATAAGAGTCCTTCAATAAATAAGACTTATCCGCATCAAGCACGCTGTAGCTTAATCTGCAGGGCTGGGCGCATCTTCCGCGGTTTCCGCTGCGTCCGCCGAGGATACTGCTGAACAGGCATTGCCCTGAATAACAGTAACACATGGCTCCATGGATGAAACATTCCAGTTCCAGACCTGTGCTTTCCTTAATTTTCACAATCTCCTTATGCGACAGCTCCCTTGCGGGAACCAGCCTTGAGGCGCCGTTTTTCTCTAAAAAGGACGCTCCCATAACGCCTGTCACGGTCATTTGTGTGCTGACATGGAGCGGCAGCCCCGGAAAAGTTTCTTTTATGTAATTAAAAACTCCCAAGTCTTGAATAATTATGCCATCCAGCCCATATTCATAAAAAGGCTCTACAAAGTCATGCAAGGCTGCAAACTCTTCTTCCTTAATCAGCGTATTAAGCGTTAAATATAACTTTCTTCCGCTAAAATGGGTATAACGGAGCGCGCGGAGTATTTCTTCTGTGGTAAAATTGTCCGCATAAGCTCGCGCGCTGAATCTGTCTCCGCCCAGATACACGGCGTCCGCCCCCGCATTTATAGCTCCTGTAAGCGCCTGATAATTGCCTGCCGGAGCAAGCAGTTCTACTTTTTTCTTTTCCATATAAATACCTATACATTCTATAAAAGGCTGCCTTAAAAAGACAGCCCCATTGTCTATTTCTTCTTCAATTCCGCTAATTCCGTCTCTAAACGGACTACTTTTTTGGCATTTTCATTTGCCTCTGTCTGGAGAGTTTTAACCTTCTTCTCCGTATTCTCAAGCTTCATCTGTGACGTAATCAATTCATGCTTTAAATCAAACAGCTCTTTTTCCTTATTCTTAATGTCTTCTTCCAAGAGGGCTATCTGCTGTTTCGCCTTAAAATAGTCGTCCGCTATGTTTAACTGCATCAATACATTCTGCGTATCTAACGGCTGGCGTCTGAAACTGTCAACCTTGCCGTATTCCGCCACTTTATTATTAATGTATAAAGCCACTTTCTGTAAGTATTCTTCACTCTCATAACCGCTTAAGGTAAAAACCTTTCCGCCTATTATAACTTCGGTATCTGTTTTTATTGACATCAAACGTCTCCCTTCATGTAGAAAGCCCGCAACACATTCATCTAAAGTAAAAATGCCGTCAAAGCAAAATCTATCACTTTTATTATATATATCTTATGAAGGAATTTCAAGCCCCAAATGATGATACGCCATATCCGTGACAACCCTGCCGCGCGGCGTCCTGTTTAAAAGCCCGTTTTTTAACAGATACGGCTCATATACGTCCTCCAAAGTTCCAGCGTCTTCCCCGATTGCCGCCGCCAGCGTATCCAAGCCCGCCGGTCCGCCCTGAAACTTATCAATAAGCGTCATTAAAATATTTCTGTCTATGTGGTCAAGCCCCAGCTTGTCCACTTCCAATAAATCTAATGCCGTATTGGCGACTTCTTCCGTGATAACGCCGTCGTACTTTACCTGGGCGAAGTCACGCACCCGCTTAAGCATCCTGTTGGCAAGCCTCGGCGTGCCGCGGCTTCTCCTTGCAAGCTCCAAAGCGCCCTTTTCCTCGATAACCACGCCGAGTATTTTTGCCGAGTGTAGTATAATAAGCTTAAGCTCGTCAACGGAATAAAATTCCAGACGATGCAGCACGCCAAACCTGTCTCTTAGCGGCGCGCTCAAAAGCCCCGCCCTCGTAGTCGCACCGACCAGCGTAAAATGTGGGAGTTCAAGGCGAATCGACCTTGCGGAAGCGCCTTTGCCAATCATAATATCTATCACATAATCTTCCATTGCCGGATATAGGACTTCTTCAACCTGACGATTCAGCCTGTGGATCTCGTCCACAAACAGCAAATCGCCTTCCTGCAGATTATTAAGTATCGCCGCCATTTCTCCCGGTTTCTCTATCGCCGGTCCGCTGGTAACTTTCATATTAACGCCCATTTCATTGGCGATAATCCCCGCCAACGTCGTCTTGCCAAGCCCCGGCGGTCCATAGAACAGCACATGGTCTAAGGTGTCGTTTCTCTGCTTTGCCGCTTCTATATATATTTTCAGATTTTCTTTAATTTTTGATTGACCAATATAGTCATTGAGTTTCTGTGGACGTAATGTACCTTCTATTTTGGTATCTTCTTCCATCAGATTCGTTTCAATTACCCTGTTTGCCATTTTGCAGCCTATCCCTTCTTCTTGGCTTTAGAATATATACTTAAGCGCAGCTTTCAAAATCTCTTCCACGGTACTATCCGGCGTTACCTCCACCTGTTTAACCGCCTTTAGAGCATCGGCCGCAGAATATCCAAGCGCAACCAACGCTTCAATCGCCTCATTTCTGCCGTTATTCTTATCTTCATCTGACAAAGACATTGTTACTGCATCGGCTTTGGACGCTAAGGCGTCGTCTAATGAAACCTTGCCCCTTAAGTCCAGAATCACGCGCTCCGCAGTCCTTGCACCTATGCCCGGGGCTTTGGATATCGCCTTGGCATCACCGGCAATAATCGCAAACCTAAGTTCATCAGCGCTCATAATCGAAAGAATGGCAAGCCCGCCCTTAGGACCAATGCCGTTGACCGTAATCAGTTTCTTAAATATCTCCAAGTCGTCCCTTGTCAGAAATCCGTACAGGCTGAAAGAATCTTCTCTTACAAGGGTATATGTATATATTTTGACAAAACTCCCGATGCCCTGAATAGCATTGACGGTTCTTGCCGATACCTTGATATTATAACCAACCTGATTTACTTCCAGCACCAGATTATCCTCTGTGATTTCTTCTATTGTTCCTTTAAGATAGGCGTACATATCGTATTATGTCCTCTTTCTTCTTATTATTCTTATAAGCTGGGCGTTGAACTTTTATACTATTCTATTAAAATATATCATAACGCGCATACTTACTACTCCGATTAAAAAGCCGGTAACTACACCTGCAACCATAAGAACAGGCAGATAAAACAACGGTGCAAAATTCTCAACAACTATCATAGCGACAAGCGTCTGTCCGATATTATGCGCGACTCCCCCGATTATGCTTACGCCGATAATCGAAAAGACTCCCGCCTTTTTAAACAACAGCATCAGGCAAAAACTGCACAGCGCTCCTGCAAGCGCATAAATAATCGAATACATATTGCCAAACAGAAAGCCTGTCAGCAGTATGCGCAGCAGATTGACCGTCAACGCTTCTTTAAAGCCATATGTATAAAGCAACAGAACCACAGCCATATTCGGCAGTCCAAGCTTAATGCCGGGAATTCCTACGGCAAACGGAATGAGCGATTCAATATAAGCTAAAATCATAGATGCCGCCAATAAAAAACCAAGCGTAACGTTCTTTTTCTTCATCAATACGCCACTCCATCCAGTTCCTGCCCATCTCCCCCGATAATTTCAATGACAAGCCTATGCGGCAGACAGATAATGCTCTCACCCGCCGAACTTACGGCAATATGATGCACACAAACCTTATCGGGACAGTTCGCCGCTATCATACTTACTTTTCCATCACGGTACATTATTGCATTATGCTCTTCTGCGGGAAGTTCTATATTATCCCATTCTTCTTTAGACAGTTCCGTTATATGCACGGACACGTTTTCAACATCTTTCACTGATAAATATTCCACGGACACATCTTCCGTACTTTGCGCAGAGATATCTTCTACGTATTTATCTTCCGTAATCAGATAATATCTTTCGTCCGTCTGCGCGAGCGGAATTTCCATCAAAACCGTACCGTCGTATGATACAGCCGCATAGCTGCCCTGAGTGCGGTTCATATATACAGCAAACAAGATAAGCAACGCGGCTGCAAATACCACCAATACCAGCCTAATATCGGCTTTAGTCATTAATAAACCTGCCCCTTCTTATATCATCAAAACTCGCAAACTTTTCCTTTGCGTTCATTATATCACAATCGAACATATGTTTCAATACTGTCCGTTAAAAATTTGCGCTATCGGCGAATCGTCAGAAAGAATAATCGTCTTATTGCCGTTCATACTTGCTTCAAGAGCGTCCAATGCCCTTACAAACGAATAGAAATCCGCCTTATCGGGATCAGAATACGCATCTGAAAGAATCCTCATATATTCCGCTTCTCCTTCGGCGATAGTTGCTTCCGCCTGCGCCTCGGCGTTAGAAAGCATAATCGAAACTTCCTTATCCGTCGTATTCTCTATAATCTTCGCCTGAGATTTTCCTTCCGCCGTATACTGCGCGGCAATATTCTCCCTCTCGGATATCATTCTGGTATATACCGCCTGCTTGTTATCGTCCGGCAGATCCAGTTTCTTTACTTCCACGGTCACTATCTCGATTCCGTACTGTTCTTCCACATTCGCTATCTGGTCCATTATCTCTTCCGTCAGGGATTTGATTTCAATGACCTCTTCTTCCGCCGGCAGCTGCATATCATTATTCACCACGTCAGTCTCCGTCTGATCCGATACAACGGTCATTTTACCGTCGCGGCTCACTATGACTTCATCCTGTTTCATATTGGAAATGGTATTCTTGGTCGCGTTATACACGATAGTGTCTATACGCCTTTCCGCATTTGCTACAGAACCGCTCAAGGTCTGCGCGAATTTAAGAGGATCCGTAACCCGCCATAAAACATAACTGTCAACGATCATCGACTTCTTATCGGAAGTAATGACGTCCGAGGCAGGTAAATCATATAAAAGGAGTTCTCTCGGAACTACGTCCACAGTCTCGATAAAAGGCATCTTAAAACTGAGTCCCGACTGGGAAATCACCCGCTGCACCCTTCCGAACTGTCTGACAAGCTTATACTGGTTTTCCTTGGTGATAACCATACTGTTGGCTCCGACGATAAAAACCGCCACTATAATAATTAACGCCAAAATACCGACAAAAGACTTTTTACCCTTGCCTGAACCTTTTTTCGTGCCGTTGGAATTAAAGCGTTCATATTCTGCGTTTTGTCCCGTCGGACCTGACTGATTGTACTGATTTTGATTATATTGATTCTGATTGTATACCATAGCCTTATTCCTCCTCTGCAGTATTACTGTCGGCAGCATTGCCCACATTGCCGTTATCCGTTCGGGCATCTTCGTTATCACCGACGAAACTGTCTAACGGCAGAACCGTGCTTGTCGTGCCGTCTGAGCTTTGAATCACTACCTTGACGTCGGGCAGGACATTTTCCATTGCCTCATAGAACATCCTTTTCTTCGTTACTTCGGGATATTTTATATATTCGTCATACATCGAGTTAAACCTTGCGACCTGACCGTTTGCCTCATTGATGCGCTGCTGTTTCTGCGCCTCAGCATTCTGTAAAATCGCATCTGACTCCGCCTCTGCATTGGGAATCTGTTCATTGCGGTACTTATTGGCGTTATTAAGCGCTGTTTCCTTACCCTGTTTCGCCGTCTCCACTTCTTTAAAAGCATTGCTTACTTCCTCTGTCGGCGGCTCTGCGTCCTGAATGGTAATATTGACAAGCTGGATGCCTATATCGTAAGAATCGAGTTTCTCCAATATCATCTGCTTAATATTCGCCTGAATTTCATTCTTGCCTGTCGTCAGCACACTGTCAACCTTATATGAGCCTATTGTGGTTCTGATACAGTTCTGCGCGATATTCCTGAGTATCTCTTCGGGATCCTCGGATGCGTACAGCGCTTTCACAGGATCTGTCACGCGGTACTCCGCATAGAAATCCACGTTGATAAAATTATAGTCCGACGTAATCATTATAGCGTCCGTATCGTCACCGCTGCCATCCAGACTATATCCGATGGAAAAACCCTTAATAGTCGTATTCACCTTAGTTACCGTCTGGATAAAGGGAATTTTAAAATGCAGCCCCGGCGTCGTTACCGCCTTAGGCTCTCCAAAAGTGCATACTACCGCCTGCTCCTCTTCCTGAATGGTATAATACGAACCTCTAACAATGATAAGCGCCGCAATGACTATTACCACAATTACGGCTATAAATGCAGTTTTGCCGTTATTTTGGCTTTTGTTTCTTTGCGGCTGGTTCACCCTGTTTCCTCCAATCATAACTTTTCCTCCCGTATATAATTGCTTGATTTTTACTAAAAGATATTATATAACAAAGTTCTATATAATACTAATAAAATATTCCTAAAATTATTAGGAAATGTTGTTAAACATTTTGATGGCGATATGTTATAATGTTATATAGTGCAGATTTTATATTTTGTAAGCATACACGCTTGCGCTCCAACCTCACCGCAGCGGTACTAAGCTCGAAAAAACCTCGCTAAGTACCGGCGGCTCACTAGGGTATGCTTGCAAAATATAAAATCTGCACAGTATACCTTTATAAGATTTGTATTTAGAAAGGAACATAACCCGACATGAGAATAATTTTTATAAGACACGGCGATCCGGACTACGTTAATGACTCGCTTACGGAAAAAGGCATCCGTGAAGCCAAACTTCTGGCAAAAAGGACGGCAAAATGGGAAAACATAACGGATATATACTGTTCTCCGCTTGGCAGGGCGCAGAAGACAGCCTCTTATTCACTTGCAGCGATGAAACGTAACGCCACAACTTATGAATGGCTTAAGGAATTTTTCTATCCGATTGATGATCCCACTACCGGGCGGCACGGCGTTCCGTGGGACTTTATGCCGGAATACTGGACTGAAATCGATGATATGTATGATAGGAATAACTGGAAAAATACGGAAATCTACCGTTCCAATCCCGAACTGATTCCGGCGTATAACGAAGTATGTACCGGGATAGACGGTATTCTGGAAAAATACGGCTACAAACGTTACCATAACTATTATGTGACGGAGCATAAAGAAACTCCCGAAACCCAGGACGCAACTATTGTGTTCTTCTGCCATCTCGGCGTGACTTTTGTAATGATGAGCCATTTGCTCGGCGTCTCGCCCGCTGTGCTTTTCCACGGTTTCTTTGTAGCGCCTACTTCCCTGACTATCCTTACAACCGAGGAGCGTATTCCGGGCAAGGCGGTATTCCGCACGCAAGTTCTGGGCGATACTACCCACCTTCACGACGGAACAGAACCAATTTCTGAGGCAGGGTATTTTACAGATGTATTTCAAGATTGAAAAACAAATTAGTTGATATTTCAGCATCGCCGGCTTAGCCAGTGGTGCTGATATTTCCAACTATCTCTAAAATCCAATTTGCGTCCTCTTCTTCCAATTCAAAATAATGACCTTCAACAGCCAAAAGCTTGCAGCTATCGTTGCAAAACTTTGCATACAACTCTTCGCCATTGACGTAAAAGATAAAATTTATATCATATGGACAATTAGAATCAACCGATTTGATATTTGCACGCTTTAATATCCCTTTCATTTGCTCTATTTCATTCTCGCTAAACTGATATGACTCGCCTTTATCCGTAAACAATTCAATTTTTTCAATTAAATCAAACTTAATACCGTCCAATTCTCTATATTCCGCCAGCGCTTTAATTTTTCCTACCGCCTCCGATGATTTCAGCCAAAAGCAGATATCATTTTCCTCTTTATCTGAAATTACATCTATACATATCCTATCATCATCAAATACGCTAAAATTCACCTGTATATGTTCACTATCCATCGTCAGCAATACAATGGAAAAATCAATTCCCAATAAATGTGCATTCGGATTTATAGTTTCCGCTTCGCTAAGTATTTTTGAATTTTCAATACTATTTATAAAATCAATAATATCTTCCCGTTTATCTTGAATTATCGTCCTGTCCCTTCCGGCAATTTTCTTTGTAACAGCTATTATAGTGCTTTGCGGAAAGGATATATGGTTGTCATTTAAAGAAAATGAGGTATCTTCGCGATTTAAGTATATCGATTCTGAATTAATGGCAAGCGCATCTCCTTCAATTAATTTGTTTTCTGTCAAAAGCGTACTTTCTTCTCCTATATCTGTATGATGGCTATATAAAACAGAATCTTCCCAGATGTTTTTCATAGTCTCAAAAAATTTATTTCTATACGCCGCAACGCTCATTGACAGCAGAAAAGTCAAACCGCTTGCACATATCATGAAAACAGCCGCTTTCTTAGCCTGTCTTACAAATATGTTTATCCATGGATGCGCTTCCCTTCGTATTTGTTTTTTCATTCTACGCTCAAATTTATCTGAAAATTGATATTCATAATTAGTCTGACTTTCCAGCTCCTTTATAATAGCCGTATCGACAAGCGGCATATATTTATAAAGCCATTCATCAGTTACCTGAATACGTTCCATTCTCGTTATCCTCCAATTTTCTTAACGCTTCCTCAATCAGCAGCTTGCCTCTGGCAATCCGCTGTCTGACTGTTCCTTCCTTAATTCCACACAATTTTGCTATTTCATTATTTTCTAAATTTGCCGAATATTTCAGTAAAAAAATGTCCCTATATTTTACCGGCAAGTTCTTTAATACATCTAAAACGCTGTTTTCCACATCTGTCTCCGTATATGATAACTGCACATTCTCATTAAGTTCATCTATGTATATTTCCTTCTGCATTTGTATGCGCCTCTTTCTATATATGTCTATTGACACATTCTTTGTAATGGCAACCAAATACCTTTTTGTTGCCACGCTGTCAGTTTCTCCTACTTTATCCATGTTTTTACTAAGACGCATAAACGCCTCATGTACAGCGTCTTCCGCGAGAAAATTATCCCGCAGTATATCTGTGGCGACTTTCTGCAGCAAATATCTATATTTTTCATATAGAATGACAAATTTTCTTCTCTCTTTCTCAGTATCTATCATCATCAAAAAAATCATGCTTTTCCCTCGTTAATGCTATTCTTTGGTTTTCTCATTAATTATAACGAAAAATCTAAGACGTTTTGTTACATTTATATATAAAAAAAGAGCCCATCACATTGACAGACTCCCTTTAAGTTAATAATTTATCTGATTTTTTCTGGAAAACCTACCTTTTTTTGCACTTTACGCAGGGTTTTGTTAGCGTAATAACCGGCTTTTTCCGCATTCGCTTTAATAATGCCGTCGATATATCCTTTGTCCTTGCTAAGACTGTCAAATCTCTCCTGCAGCGGACGCAATATATCTACAACTGCCTCTCCTACCGCCATTTTAAAGTCGCCGTAGCCTTTCCCGTCAAACTCTCTCTCGGTTTCTTCCGGCGTCTTATTAGTACATGCACAATATATATCGATTAGATTTCGTATTCCGGGCTGCTCTTCACAGTAGCGCACCTGACCTTCCGAATCCGTAACCGCCCTTTTGAATTTGCGGATAACCGTATCGGCATCATCCATAAGGTATATGCTCGCATTCGGATTTTCATCCGACTTTGACATTTTCTTCGTCGGATCCTGCAGCGATTTGATGCTTGCCCCGGTCTTGCCGATATACGGCTCCGGAATTGTAAAGACATCACCGTAAATCGAATTAAAACGCTGCGCAATATCTCTGGTAATCTCAAGGTGCTGCATCTGATCCTTGCCTACCGGCACCACATCTGACTGATAAAGCAGAATATCGGCTGCCATCAATACAGGATAGGTAAAAAGCCCCGCGTTGATATTATCCGCATGTTTTGCCGCCTTGTCCTTATACTGAGTCATACGGTTTAATTCGCCCATATATGTAAAGCAGTTTAATATCCAAGATAATTCGGCATGTCCCGACACATGCGACTGGAAATATATGCAGTTTTTCTCAGGATCCAAGCCTGCCGCAATATAAAGCGTGAGCAGATTTCTTGCGCGCTTGCGCAATTCCGCGGGATCTTGCCTTATGGTAATCGAATGAAGGTCTACCACAGAGTAAAAACACAGATATTCGTCCGCCAACGTCACCCAGTTCTTAAGCGCACCCAGATAATTGCCAAGCGTCAGACTTCCCGTTGCCTGCATACCGCTGAATAAAACCTTTTCTCCATCTATCATAATATAATCCTCCATTCTTACTCAAACCGTGAGTTGTTATTAATAATTCTCTACATTTTCCATTTATCAAGCCTGAGCCAAAATAATATAAAACAGCACAACTAAGTTTAACATTGCATCCATTGTTAGTCAAGACATACCAATCCCGAATTTCCTTAAACGTATGACATATCAGCCCACAGGCGGCAGGAACACATATGTTCCCCGACGCGGTCCTTGAAAAACGCCGGTACTTGGTGAAAAAGTCGCAAAGCGGCTTTTGAACTTAGTACCGCTGCGCTTTTTCACGGAACGAGAGTGTGCCGCAAGGGGAACATATGTGTTCCTGCCGCCTGTGGGCTGATATGCTATTTTCACAAACGAAACAGGGCACTCATAACAGTATGAATGCCCCTTCATCAACCCTAATGTAATGAATAGTTGTTTCTAATCTTCTTTTTCCTCACAGCCGCAAGTCTCTCTGTTATCCCTAAACGGCCTTGCCTCAAACCTCGGCTCAAATTTCAAATCATCACAGCCACAGTCATTGTTGTTCACGCCGCTGTTGCAGCCGCAGTCATTATTATTGTTATTGCTGCAGCTGTTGTTATTGTTGTTTGAACATGAGTTCTGCTCCTGACAGCGTCCGCGTCCATTGTTCCCCATTAATAAAAATAGTAAAATAATCCATGCGTTCATAGATGTTTCCCTCTCCTTTTTTCTCATAAGATATCTTATGCAAAAAGGAGCGGTCTGCCACTATTTTATCAATACACGCTTACGAATATACCTGAACGTATAGTCCTCGCCCTTTTCAGCAAGCATCCGCAGCAGCAGCTCCAGTTTTCTTTTAGTGCTTTTATGGAGCATCTGCAAACCTTTTCCCTTCTTATAATATTCAAGCGGTGATTTATCCGTATAATTCTTCCCATTATATACTTTAGACGCCGCGATTCTGTCCATCAACATCTCCACAATATACTCATTCGGCATAGGCACGGGCACAATTTTCCCCTCAGTTTCACTATAATCGAGCCAATACTCAAAATGGTGCCTGTTTCTGCCCTTATGGTGCAGCCATGCCGAAGAATAGCCTATGTCCTCGCGCTCGGCATTATTAGGGCTCCTATATCCCTGATAATATTTTGCCCCGGCAAGAAATTCCGTCGGGCTGTACTTGGACAAGTCATGTAAAAGCCCCTGTTTATATAAACCTACCTTAAAACAACCCTTCATCACCAAATATCTATGGTATGTTATTGTCTTGAAATGCAGCCACGCCTTGTTCATATGTTTTTCTTTCCTTTTAACGTATTTGATTTTATTGTGCCAAACACGGCAATCGAGCGCGGCGGAAGCATAACTTTATCAAGCTGCATTGTTTCCGATAATTGCTTCGCTTCTGTTAATTGCCTTGTTTCTGTCTGCTGCTTTGCCTCCACAGGCTCTTTTTTTGCTGCCTTTGATATCTCCGCAGATTTGCCTGCTATTTCACATTCCGCCGCCATGTGCTTATCATTTGCCGCATATGTCGTTAAAAGCTGCGTCCATTCCCGCCCTTTGGATATCTGCGGCAGTCCGAAACTGTAAGATTCCCAGTGCATGTTCACGGCTATATATAACAGCCCGCACTCCGCCTCGCCGTTATTTCCATAGCGTGTGCAATACATGATTCCGAGGCTTCTGCTGTCCGTTTCCATCTCCGGTATCCAGGCGTCTTTTCCATGGAAAGAAATATCGGGAAAACCGCATGAAAAATAATCCATTCCCATAAGCGGCTCTTTTGCATGCAAAACCGGCTGTTCTTTACGAAAAGCGATAAGCGCTTTAGTATAATCAAAAAGCTCCCTGTTGGTTTTAAGCCTGTTCCATTGCAGCCAGCATATCGGATTATCCTGACAATACGGATTATTATTCCCCTCCTGCGAATTGGCAAATTCGTCCCCGCTATAGATAAGCGGCGTCCCCTGCGACAGCATTACAAATGACAGCGCGTTCTTCATCTGGCGCATCCTAAGCTCCAATATCGCTTTTTTGCGGGTTTTCCCTTCCACGCCGCAGTTCCAGCTGTAATTCTCGTTTACGCCGTCTTTATTGTCTTCACCGTTTAATTCGTTGTGCTTACTGTTATATGAAACCAAATCGCACAGGCAGAATCCGCTCTGCCTTGCCATATAATTTACTACGCCCCTGTCCGAATAATTTTGGCGGCAAAGGTTCATCAGGCTGCCAATCATATCGGAATCGCCCTTTAACAGCCTGCGCATCTCATATAAAAAGGCATCGTTCATAAAACCGAAATTCTTATACTCTGTTTTTCCAGTTTCCGCGCCGTTTAGGGAAAAATCGTCCTTCTCACTGATAAGTTTAGTCCCGGCAAACAATGGTTCGCTTTTCAGCATCTTAATCGGAATATCTACGCCCATCAACTGAAAACCGTCCACATGATATTCAATCACCCAATGCTTTAAAATATCCACTATTTTTATATAACTGATCTCCGGCGGAAAATAAAACTGCATCATTACTTCTATTTTATTGCGATGCAGCGCCTTAACCATGTCCTTAAACTCCGCCACGGCGTCTTTGTCATAAGAATAAGCGTATTTAGGCATAAAATACAAGCCTTCCTGATAGCCCCAATAATTGACTCTTGTAGTCAATTTTCCATCTGTACGCGTTTCTTTTGCTACAGCCTGTTCCGAGTTTCCAGCTTTATAAGCGTTCGCCGCCTCTTCCATGCTCATTGGCTGGTTTTCTTCTTTAAAAACCTCGTCAAATTCATATGACGGCATTAACAGCACGGAAGTTATCCCAAGTTCTTTTAAATAGGGAATTTTCTCCGTTACTCCCGCATATGTCCCCCGGCATTTGACTTCCGACGATTTATGTTTGGTAAAACCGCGCACGTGCATCATATAAATAATGCTGTCCTCAAATGAATATAAGGGAGCCTGGTCGCCTTCCCAATCATAGGCATTATCATACACTTTGCAGCGCGACGGCGCATCCTTTGCCTCTCCATATTTCCTGTCCTTATCAAGCGCCCTCGCATACGGATCCTGAATAAGCTCAGTCCCCTGATAGAAAAGATATGAGCAGTTTCTGTCTTTATAGCCTTCAAGCAGCATGGAGTATACATTCCCGCGTCTGTACTCCTTAGGAAACGGAATATAAGCGCCGGATTTATTGTTTTTATCATATAAAACTATGCCAAAATCGGTCGTCTTTTCACAGACCGCCGAGATATGCAGCCCTTCCGGTACAAATTTTACACCTAAAGGGTAGATATCCGAAGCTGTAATGTTAAAAGATTTGCGCATGTAATTCCTCCCGGTGCAATAATTGCAAAATAACCGATAATCCAACCATTTTATATATTTTACCATATTTCTCCGATAATCAAAACAAAAACTTTGAATATCGGGGAAATTTTCTTGAATATATGAAATTATTTTTGTACAATATAGTCAGCATGGTTAATTATAAAACTGCATAACTATATGTCGCGGTTATACACAGAAAGGAGCCATTCACCCCATATGAAGAATGAAGATTTTGAAATAATCAAACCTGAGCAGTCTAATGAGGCGCCGGAAGAAATGACGGTCGAGCTTGACTTAGACGACGGACAGCACGTCACATGCGCGGTCGTCACCATCCTTACCATATCGGACAAGGATTATATCGTTCTGCTCCCTCTTGATGAAAACGGCAATAACAACAACGGCGAAGTCTGGTTCTACCGCTATTTTGAAGATGAAAACGATGCCAACAAAGAGCCGGTTTTAGAATATATCGAAGACGATGAAGAGTATGAAATTGTCGGCGAAGCTTTTGACGAATATCTGGATTCTGCGGAGTTTGATGAGATTGTTGCTAGCGAAGATGCGGATACTGAAGAATAATCGGTATCCTTATTTTGTAATACTTTAGTTGAGCAGGCGGCATGAACACATATGCTCACTGACAAGGCCCTTGTAAAACGCCGGTACTTAGTGAAAAAGCTGCTTTTTAGCTTTTGAACTTAGTACCGCTGCGTAACAATAAGAATGTCCGCGTAGCGTGGCATTCGTTTGTTTATACACGGAGCGAAAGCGTGCCTTGTCAGTGAGCATATGTGTTCATGCCGCCCCACAGCCTTCACCTACGTTTTAAGTATAGGCTCAAGGAATCTCGACGGCGTATCCCGTCCGTCTTTTTGGCTGCAGTAAAGAATATGCAGTTCTTTCTTTGCCCTTGTCATCGCCACGTAGAACATCCTGCGCTCTTCTTCGAGCGCATCTTTCGTTGCAGCCTGCTTTAGTGGAATCCTGCCCTCGTTTACGTCCGGAAGATACACGGTATCAAATTCCAGCCCTTTTGCGGCGTGCATGGTAAGAAGGCATATGCCGTTTGCCTCTGCCTCTGACTCTTCCCCAGACGCCAGCACTGGCTTTACCTCTTCCCGCTTATTTCTTACAAGTTCTCTGCATTGACCGATATAGTCATTCATAGTTGGAAAACTGTCATACTGCTTAGAAAAAGCCTGAAAGTCATCCGCTATGCTTAAAAACTTTTCGCTTGTCTCTTTATCGTAATTATAGCGGATATAATCGTCGTATCCTATGACTTTCCTGATATAATTTATTGCCGTATACGGTCTTAAGCTCCCCACCCGCTCTATATCGTGGAAAAGCTTGCGTGCCACTTCCTGCATCTTGGCGTCACCACGATAATATTTGAGCAGTTCGTCCAGTACCACAGGGCTGTTCACGGCGCTGTTCTTCCTTATATATCTTAACGGCCTGTTCATGAAAAGATGGAAAAGTTCGCGGCTCCTGTTGCCGTTTGCAAACTCCATATACGCAAGAATGTCTTTTATCACAAAATGGTCGTATTGGCACTGGATTTTCTCCCGCATTATAAAAGGGATTTTATTCACAAGCATTTTTTCCGCAAGCAGGCTGCATTCGTGATTGGTACGGTAAATAACCGCCGTATTCGATAAAGACTCCGGCGCATTGTTTGCCGCCAGTTCCTTTAACATATGTATAAGTTCTTCATTCTCCGTATCTGCATTGGGATATGACTGTATAATAACGCCTTTGCCATCGTTATGTGAGGCGTGTATGGCTTTCTCAAAACGGCTCTTATTCATATTTATAACGCTCAAGGAATCATTCACAATCTGCTCATGGCAGCGGTAGTTGGTATCCAGTATAAGCTGTTTTGCATCAGGATAATCTTCCATGAACTTAAGCATTATATCAGGGTTAGCACCCCTGAAACCGTAAATCGACTGGTCGTCGTCCCCCACTACGAACAGATTGTTCAAAGGGGCGGCAATCTCCTTTATAATCTCATACTGCAAAGAATTAATATCCTGAAACTCGTCAATCATGATATAATGGTATCTCTCCCGCCACTTACCGCGCAGCTTGGGGTTATCCTTAAGGAGCTTTAAGCACAAAAGCCCCATATCGTCAAAATCCAGCTTGTTAAACTCCCTAAGATACTGATTGTATTCCCGATAAATGCGCTTAAGCTCATTTTTATCAAGCGAATCGTCAACAAACGCCTCTGCCGGAAGCGCGTCGATTTTCTCCCCATTATTCTTAAGCCTGCCAATCTGTTCAAGCACGTTTTCAACTTTCTCGTTATTTAACAGCATTGCCGAGGCCGGCATATGGAGTATATGCAGCAAAAGCTTTCTTTTTTCAATTTCCGTGATAAGCGTATAATTACGATATTTCCCGGTCTGTCTTAAGATATGGTAAAAGACTGCATGAAAAGTGCCAAAGTTTACGGACGCATCCTTCTTATCCATAAGCCTGCAGAAACGCTGCTGCATTTCTTTAGCAGCCGCTTTGGTAAAAGTAATTACCAGAATATCCGCCGGCTCTATCTTGCAGTGTTCTATAAGATATCTGATGCGCTGCGTGATAACGAAGGTTTTGCCGCTGCCGGGACCAGCTATAACCTGCATGGTTCCGGCAGCAGACTCAATAGCCCTTTTCTGCATAGGATTTATTGTTAATTCAGTTGTTAATTCAGGCATTCTGTAATTTTTCTATTCCCTTTCTTATTCTGGCAAGCGATTCTTCCTTGCCTAATACTTCCATTATTTCCGTAGCCCCCGCCGGAGTCATCTGTTTGCCGGAAACGGCGGTTCTGACAGGCCACATGACATAACCGTTCTTACATTCTTTTTTCGCCACATAATCGGTAAGCGTCTGATACAGCGCATCGTTGCTGTAGTCTTCCTGAGCCTCAAGTATAGGAAGAAGATTGTTAAGCACTTCAAGCGAAGACTCCTTGCTGGTTTTCATTTTCTTATGCGCATACATTTCCGCATCATATTCCGGCAGTTCATTAAAGAAATCCACCAGTTCTTTAATATCGGGGAAAATCTCTATCCTGGTCTTTACCATCGCCGCGATTTTCTTTAAGTCCAAGTCCTTTGTAACAGCCTCCTTAAGATACGGCTCCGCCATCTGATAGAACCTGTCGAAGTCCATCGCCTTAATGTATTCCCCATTCATCCATTTAAGCTTAGTATAGTCAAAAACCGCGGGCGACTTGGAAATATGATGGTAGTCAAACTTCTCCACCAGCTGCTCAAGCGTAAAGATTTCTTCCGTTCCCTCAGGAGACCAGCCAAGCAGCGCCACGAAATTAACGACAGCCTCAGCTAAGAACCCCTGCTCGATTAAATCTTCATATGAAGCATGTCCGCTGCGCTTGGCAAGCTTATGATGCTCTTCGTCCGTAATCAGCGGACAGTGTACATACTCCGGCACTTTCCAGCCAAACGCCTCATAGAGCCGGTTATACTTAGGGGAGGATGAAAGATATTCGTTCCCCCTGACTACATGAGTAATCTCCATCAGATGATCGTCTACCACATTGGCAAAGTTATATGTCGGGAACCCGTCCGACTTAATCAGGATCATATCGTCTAATTCCGCATTATCCACGGAAATGTCACCGTAAATATCGTCGTGGAATACCGTCGTGCCTTCCGTCGGATTGTTCTGCCTGATAACATAGGGCTTACCCGCCTTCAGATTAGCCTCAATCTCCTCTTTAGGCAGATGCAGACAGTGCTTGTCATAGACGTTTATCTCTTTATCCGCCACTTTCTGGGTAAGTGAGGCAAGCCGCTCCTTGTCGCAGAAACAGTAATACGCCTCTCCCTTATCGATAAGCTCTTTAGCGTATTTTAAATAAATGCCCTGACTCTGCCTCTCGCTCTGCACATAAGGACCATATCCCTTATCATTATCAGGACCTTCGTCAGGAACAAGCCCTGTCTCCTCAAGCGTGCGGTTGATAATCTCGACCGCGCCCTCTACATAACGCTCCTGATCAGTATCTTCAATACGCAGTATAAAATCCCCGCCCTCATGCTTGGTGATTAAATACGCATATAAAGCCGTCCGTAAATTTCCCACATGCATACGCCCCGTCGGACTCGGCGCATACCTTGTTCTTATTTTCTGCATCTTAATAATCATACTCCCTTCAAATAAATTACGTTCAGTTATTCACAAAGCTGTTTAAATTCATGCCTAAATTTTATTCGTTACACATTTTCCACATGAGTTATCAGTTCTCGATAACCAGAGTTTTGGGAGCAACATGGACTCATATGATTTCTCTTGAGGTCCTTGGAAAACGCCGGTAGTTAGTGAAAAAGACGCAAAGCGGCTTTTGAACTTAGTACCGCTGCGATTTTCCACGGAGCGAGAGCGTACCTCAAGTGAAAGCATATGAGTTCATGTTGCCTGAACTCGTGACAGCACATAGTAATTTCATATTGACTAAACTTATTACATCTGCGGAATCTTATGCTCCGCCGCCTGCTTAAACCCTTCGACCGCCTTTGCTGCCTGCGGAATCGCGATATTTGTTCCCGCCCCTGCGACGCAGCCGCCCGGACACGCCATCCCTTCAATCAGACAGCCGTTCTTCTTTCCTACCTTGGCAAGCATAAGCACTTTTTTACATTCGGAAAGGCTTTCCGCATGTTCTATTTTGACATCCACATCGGGATAATATTCCCGCACACATTCCTCTATAGCCGACGCCACGCCGCCCGCCACGCCATATCCGCGCCCTGCGCCCGTAGCCCCCGACATCTGATCCATTGCCTGAATTTCCTTGAGCAAAATCCCTTTCGCCTCAAACATGCCGGTTAATTCTTCAAACGTTATAACGAAGTCCACGTCAGAACGGATTGTACGCCTTGAGGCTTCCAGCTTCTTTGATGCGCATGGTCCGATAAATACCACCTTCGCATCGGGATGCTCTTCTTTAATCACCCTCGCTGTCGCCACCATAGGAGTCAGTGCATTCGATATCTTGTCTATCGTTTCCGGGAAAAACTTCTTCGCCAGCACAGACCATGACGGACAGCAGGAAGTCAGACTGAACGGCAGCTTGCCTGTCGCCACTTCCTTCGCATAATGTTCCGCCTCCGCCATCGCTCCCATATCCGCGCCGATTGCGGTTTCATATACATCATAAAATCCTAACTGTTTCAACGCCGTCTTTATCATATCCGGCGTAACGTCCGGTCCGAACTGCCCTACAAACGCCGGCGCAACCTGCGCGATAATCTTCTGTCCGGACTGCATGGCGCGGATTAACTGGAAAATCTGCGATTTATCGGCAATAGCCCCAAAAGGACAGCTTACCATGCACTGTCCGCAGGAGACGCATAAGTCGTTATCTATAAGCGCACGCCCTTTCGCGTCATTTTTAATCGCATTTACGCCGCAGGCTCCAGCGCACGGCCTTACCTGATGCGATATGGCGTCGTAAGGACAAACCGCCTTACATTTTCCGCATTTAATACATTTCTCTTTATCAATAACGGACTTGCCGTTTTTCATGGAAATCGCCCCACGCGGGCAGACTTCCCTGCAGGGGTGCGCTACGCAGCCCATACACTTATCCGTCACCTGATAACTGTTTTCCGGACAGGCGTTACAAGCCGAGGGAATGACCTGCATAAGCGGCGGTTCATAATATTTCTCGGCAATATTGCTTTCTTCCAGCCCCTGAGTCAAATGGACGGGGCGGTTTTCAGGCCTTAAGGAGAGTCCCATTGCCAGCCTTATCCTTTCACGCACAATCGAGCGCTCCCTGTATATGCTCTCGTATTCCGATTCATCATAATTGACGATTTTATATGGCAGAGCCTCAATATCATCTATTAAATTTTCCGAAGTGTATGCAAGATTAGCGACTTCTTTAAAAATCCGCCGCCTGTTCTTGCGAACCTGAGTATCGATTCCCCTCATATATTTCACCTCTGCTATATTTTTGCACAAACTTTGATGGAAGTCAACAACGCATCGGTGGCATGAACTCATATACTTCCCCTTGAGGTACGCTCTCGCTCCGTGTAAAATCGCAGCGGTACTAAGCTCGAAAATACCTCGCTAAGTACCGGCGTTTTACAAGGACCTCAAGATGAAGTATATGAGTTCATGCCTTAACCAATCACTTTGAACAATATCACTATCTTTTCCTTCGTTTCCACCAGATTATAATTCCCGCGGTAAGGCAGCATATCGGTATTATAATAATTGATACGGCTCCAGCCACCACTATGTCCCGCGTGGTAAAAATCAAAGATTCGGCATCATAATATTTAACAGGAATCAGCACGGAGCTTTCATGCTCTACAAGCGAGCTTAACATGCCACAGAACAGTTTCAGGTTATTGCCGGGGACAATATCGTCTGCAGCCACGGTGAACATATTTTCCGAGGCGGCAAATATAACATTGGAATAATTATCGTTTCCTACATGTTTCTGCGCTTTTAAAGCTATTACAAACGGTCCGTCGATATCTCCTTCCGCTTTGGAAAAGTCGGTGCTTATATCCACTCCATCGCTGATTTTACTATAGGCGCTGTCGCTTGTTTCCAGTAACGGCTGATAATATATGCTGTCTGAATCCCTATCATAGCTCAATCCCTGCGCATAAGGCGCAAAAACAGCCGTATCATATACGCCGTCCGTTATTATTTCATCATAATCAATCTGCGGGAACAACATAAAAGGATTTTCGTTATAATACATCCCCATGTCGCCCTCGGCAACCATGCCCTCCACAAGAGAAACCCCGTAATATTCAAGGATTCTCTCAAAATTCGGCAGTTCTTCTTCCACCCATGTGGGTACGATTATCGCGTTGCCGCCCTTTTCCAGATATGCAATGACCTTATCCGCATCATCAGCCGAGAAATCAGAAATAGGCGCGTTGATGATAATCGCATCCGCATCTTGCGGAATTTCACTTGCCGAAAGCAGAGAAAGCGTGTTGTACTCTATATTTTCTTTTTGAACCGCATCGATATACTTCTCTTCCAACGCAAGTTCGTTATGCCCTGTTATCACATATATCTTAGGCATATCGTCCGTCGTCACATAGGCAAGGGCGGAAACAATCTGCCCTTCTCCGTCATATCCGGTAACTTGGTACTGATATGTCATATAGTCTATTTCATATGTATAAATATTTTCATAATCAACCACCTTGCTCCGGTTAGGCCCTACCACTATCAGGCTGTTATAACTTGGGGCAAAATCTGAATAATTGGTATAAAACTGCGGATTCACATCAGGATCGACATACATTATCGTGACATGTTCCGATAAATCCCCGATTTTTTGCAGCATCTTATCCAGATTTACATCCTTGTTCTGCTCGTCTTCAAGGACATAGATTGTAACATCATCCGATATGGACGAGACAAACTTCCTCGTCTCTTCCGTGGTGGTAAAAAGCTTATTGGAAGTCATATCATATGAAAGCATATTTTCGGGCAGCTTAAATACCAGCACATTGACTATAATAGTCAAAACCAATGAAACCGCTATCAAGTCCAAACTGTATGCTCCAAGCTTAAGCCCCCTGCCCGCTGCAGAATACCTGCGTTTCTGAATCGACTGTATGGTGCAGATCAGCATGAATATTGTGATTGTCACATAATATACCACGGACGGCAGATAGAAACTGCCGTTTAACATCTCCTCAAATCTTCCGGACATATCAAATGCGCCTAAAATCTTAGTAAAAACATTTCCGGTCGGCGAAATCATACTGCATATGCCCGGTATGAGATAGCCTAAAAACAAAACCGCAAAAGTGAGTACCGCAGCTATTATGACGCTTTCTGTCAGCGACGATATAAACATGCCTATCGCCAGCGAAAGCGCGCCGTACAACAAAAAGCCAATAAGAGCCGTGTATGACACTCCCATTTGAAAAGTTCCAAAAAATGACATTACAATCGGCAGCAGGGCAATTATTACAATCGGAACTGCAAATACCGACAACAAGGCAAAATATTTTCCCAGCACAATTTTCCCCACGCTCACAGGCGCAGTCAGAATAAGCTGGTCTGTCTTATGCTTTCTGTCTTCCGCCAAAATCCCCATAGTCAGAATCGGCACTACGATTACAAGTATAAACACAATGCTCGCCAATATCCCCGAAATATTGGGGTCTCCATAAAAAATATTGTATGCGGTAAAATATATGCCTGTTATAAACAAGGTCGCTGCCAGATACAGCCAGCCTATAAAGGAATGAAAAAATGACATAAACTCTCTTTTATATATGGCAATCATTTACTCTTCCTCCTGTTCTGCCTCATTGTCGGCATTATCTTCATTTTCGGTATTATCCAATCCATCTGTATCTTCTACTGCCGCACCTTCCGCTGCTGCATCTTTATTTGCCGCATCGTCAGTAAGCTGTAGGAAAATATCCTCCAGCGTCTTTTCCAGTTTATTCATGGACAAAACCGGCATGCCGCCTGCAGTCAGCGCAACCGATAATTCCTTACGGATATCTATATCCCCTTGCGTAACCACGCATATCTTTACATTCTCCTCTTCCGCCGCCTCACAATTAAACGACTGCACATTCTCTATTTTGGATAAAATCCCTTCCGCCTTTTCCACGCTGCCAAGCGCAGTGATTTCAATTTCCACTGACTTCTCCATCAGTTTCTGCAAGCCCTGCGGAGTATCGCTTGCCATAAGCCTGCCGTTTGATATAATCATGATATGGTCACATAACGTGCTTACTTCCGACAAAATATGCGAACTAAGTATAATCGTATGGTTTTCCGAAAGCCTTTTAATCAACGCCCTGATTTCAATAATCTGTTTCGGATCGAGTCCAACCATAGGCTCGTCTAAAATAATCACATCGGGATAACCGACTATCGCCTGCGCCAGCCCTACCCTCTGCTTATATCCTTTGGACAGATTTTTAATCAAACGCCCTCCCACGTCAAGAATTTCCGTCATTTTCATGATTTCCTGAATCTGCGCGTTTCTTTCTTCCTTAGGAACTTTCTTAAGTTCCGCGACAAATTTAAGATACTCAAGCACCGTCATATCCGTATACAACGGCGGAATCTCCGGCAGATAGCCTATGCACTTCTTCGCCTCTTGCGGCTTTGTAAGCATATCATATCCGTTGATCTCCACGCTGCCGTCCGTTGCCGCAATATACCCCGTCATAATGTTCATCGTGGTCGTCTTGCCCGCGCCGTTTGGTCCAAGAAAGCCGAATATCTGCCCTTTTTCTACTTCAAATGATAAATTATCCACGGCTGTATGGCTGCCGTATTTTTTAACAAGATTATTTACTTTTATCAAATTACAACGCTCCTTTTAGAAAAAAAACACATTTTTAAAACACACGAAAATAATTATAACATACTATATTATTAAAATCACTTAAAAATAGAACTTTGAAATAAAAATTTATTTCAAGTGCTAAAGAAAGGGAAAACATGAATACTGTTAATACTTCCGTGCGTAAACCGTTCGGAAATAACGAATGTTTTGACAAATGCCCGGTTGCAATGGCATATGTTCCGTGGCAGCGTCTTACCAATATCTATGAGGATTTGGACGAAGCGCTCATGAACGGAACAATATTTCCGGAACTAAATAAACCGTTTTCAGGAAGGAGATGTTGTAAATGACAAGGACTTTTCAATCAGAGCAGGAAAAACTGCTCCACAATATCAGTCTGATGGACTTCGTAATAGTTGAAATGACGGAATATCTTGACACCCACCCTTCAGACAGCGAAGCCATCGACTATCTGCAGCACTATGTCCGTATGAAAAACCAGGCAATGCGTGAATATGCTTCAAAATACAGCCCGCTTACAATATCTTCTGCTGACGCATCTTCCTGCAATGAATGGACTTGGGCAACAACACCTATGCCGTGGGAAGGAGGCTGTAATTAATGTTTAAATATGAAAAAAGACTGCAATTTCCTGTAAACATCAAAAATCCCAGCGCTATGCTGGCGCAGGCAATCATAAGCCAGTACGGAGGTCCCGACGGCGAAATGGGCGCTTCCATGCGTTATCTGTCACAACGTTACGCTGCGCCTTACCGCGAGGTCGCAAGCATCTTAACCGACATCGGCACCGAAGAACTCGGTCATCTTGAAATGGTTGCCACCATCATTCATCAGCTTACCAAAGACTTATCCATGGAGGAAATTGAAAAATCCGGGTTTGCCAACTACTATGTAGACCATACCATCGGCATTTGGCCGCAGGCGGCAGGCGGTGTTCCATTTAACGCATGTGAATTCCAGTCTACCGGCGACATCATCACAGACTTAACCGAGGATATGGCAGCAGAACAGAAAGCAAGGACCACATACGACAACATTCTGCGTCTTGTACGCGACGATCCTGATGTCTGCGAGCCGATAAAATTCCTCCGTGCAAGAGAGGTCGTACACTTCCAGAGATTTGGCGAAGCGCTGCGCATAGTGCAGGATAGATTGAATGAGAAGAACTTCTATGCGTTCAATCCGGGCTTTGACTGCAATCCGGCTAAGAATGCGAACTAAGTAGTTTGATAAATTGTAATTCATAATACTGATAAAAGGGTGTCACTGTATTATCAAGATAGATAAAACGTGTCACCCTTTTATTCAACTCCTATTTTATTCCTATTCCCTTCAAAACTTCCCATAACTTGTTATCATATCATCAGCTTCACAATCATCTGTTTCTATGTAGCTTATGCCCAAATAGTCAAGTATTTTATAAATATCCGGTAATTGTGAGAACGGATTTTCTTCTTCATTGACAATGCTATAATCAATTCTATTTGCTTTATAATCAGCATCTATTTCACAACGGCTGTTTTCATGCTCCCCATCAAATACAACAAGGATATGTGTAGGTTTCACCTTTCGTATTATCTTTATCAATGCCCCTGTAAATCCCAGTGTTCCCTGTATTGCTTTTCCATCATTATTAATAATTCTTGCCGGCATACCAAAAAACATTTGAAAAAGCAAATTACTGCCGTCAACTATCAATAACTTATCCATATATTTTCCGCCTTTCCTTTATACACTTACAAGCCAAATATATGGGGTAAGTTAATTCTATACACACTTCAAGAATGAAATTGATAAAATATTAAACTAACAAATTCCGGAATAGTTATATTTTTAGCAGCTATTCTACTACAATATCAAACCCTTCATAAATTCCAACCGGCACATTTTCCCCAAAAGAATATTGCTCCACTTTCTCTTTTTCAAACTGATATACCATAATTTGTCCTTTATCCGAGTCTACTATCCAATATTCTCTAACGCCTGTGGTCTCATATTTAAGCATTTTTTTAATATAGTCCATTGACCTGCTATTTGGTGAAACGATTTCAATAATCCAATCCGGCGCCCCATGGCAGCCTTTATCATCTAACTTAGTCAAATCACAAATGACCGATATATCAGGTTCCACATAATTTATATCATCTTTATTTAAAAATACGGCAAATGGAGCTGGAAATACCTTGCACTGACCATTATTATGTTTAATATAATCGTTAATCTGGTAAGATAATTCCATTACAAGCGTCTGATGCCTGGTATTTGGTGGCGCCATATTATAAATCTTCCCATCAATTAATTCTGCCCGCTCTCCGTCCGGCAACTCATAAATATCCTCAATCGTATATACTTTTTCTTTTTTTAATGCTTCCATTGCTAGCACCTCTTTTATATAATCTGTAATCTTTCCTTCATTCGTTGTGAAATTTCAGGTATCATTTGATATTCTTCTTCCAATCATATTCCCTTTACGATAAAAGCATTTTCTCATTCCTTTCTAACCCTATATTCGCTGTTCCACTGTTCCTGATTATACTTATATGATATCATTATCCAAAGACATTTTTCCCTACTCCTACGGCAACATGTATTCTTCACACCTTTATTGTCATTATCTAAAATATGTAACTCAGATATATTATTCTCCAATCCAAATATCTCCTTCTTCTGCATTTATTGGCTCATCAGCAGCAAAAAAGATATTAGGTGGAAGTGTATACAAATCAGTCTCTTTTGCCATTACCCAACCACCAGACGGATTGTTTCGAATTTTATTAGCCAATGCACTGATAATTTGTGCCTTCAAACCACTTGGCGTATTCCAAAATTTACAAACCCTGCCAGTACATACTCTCTCTAAATTTTTTTAATTTATTTTTATTTCAGGTTTAAATTTCTCATTCAGAAAAGCAAGTACGGGTATATTGTTCTTAATTGCATACTCAAATTCTCTCTTTGTATAACTTACCCCTTCCAAATCGATTGAGCCATAGCAATTACCAATGATGAGAATAACATAATCCACATCGTCTAATAACGTCTTTATATAGTCAATCTGTTTTTCATTCGTTGCTGGAAAATATTCCCTTCTAAGTAAAATTCCATATACTACTCTTTTGCATCTCAAATACCTGATATCTCTTTTGCTTTATATAATATAACCTATTTTAAAATTTCATACCAGAGTTTATGCAACAAACCCTTTCTCTACCTTAAAAATCTCCTTACAAAGCATCGTTACTTTTTAATATCCGCTCTACTTCTTTCTTCAATTCAGGTAAATCATACTGTATCGTATCCCATGCAGATTCATAATCCAGATTAGAATACTGATGTGCAAATATATCTCTAATTCCACACCATTCTTTCCACGGGATTATTTTCTCCTGTAACCTTAATTCATCCGAAATTACCTTGCACAATTCTCCTATTTGCAAAATACACATACAACAGGCATTTTGAAATACTGAATTACCCTTAAATGAATTATAATCATTATGAAACATATCACACGCCTCATTCACTTGTATACAATAAGCCAAAATCTTTTTAAGAATGATAACATCCCTGCTATTCTTCATACAATAATATCTCCGTTCCGGCTATCGCTGTTCTAAAATCCTCTTCAACTCCTGTTGTGGTAATCAGATCAACTGAAAGTTGCAGTGTCTCCTGAATCATCTGGCGCATTCCCGAAAGCTGCAGTAATGACATTGGCTTTCCTTTTTCCACCAGCAAATCTATATCACTTTTGTCATTCGCTGTACCTTTTGCATAAGAACCAAATAAATACAATCTCTTTACGCCATAATGATGTGCTATAGGCACAACAGCCTTTTGAATTTCACTAATATTAGACATACAGACTATCTCCTTATCTGAGCTATATTATATACTTTTAGCTTTTTCAACCTATTTTCTTTTAGCATACCACATCTTTCAAAAAAATACAAACCAGCAAAAACCCTGATAAACACTGGTTTTGAAGGCAACTACTTAAATTGATAATTTCGGGGAAAGGCTGTGCATCGTTCAGGATAGGCTGAACGAGAAGAACTTTTATGCGTTTAACACGGGATTTGACTGCAATCCTGCGAAGAATACGAACTAAGTAGTTTAATATCATTTAATAATTCACATTTGTCAACTGAGTGATGTTCGTGGTTTCATAATTCCGCTGACAATTCTTTGTCAAATACATTCCTAATGGTATTAATTCTTTTCAATAATTTCCTTTATTTCTTCGGATTTTTGCGGGTTACATTCTGCATCATTTCATTTCCATACATATTTACAATCTGTATCGGATTTCCACATTCCGGGCAAAGCGCATACAAAGACAATCTTTTATCTTTCTGTGTTCTGTAGTAAGGATACTCATGGTATGTTCGCTTTTCAAATTCGTCTGCTGAAAGTTCCAGTGCTTTTCCTTTTTCTATTGCAAAAACATCCATATCATCATACCGCCTTCATGTTTCTATAGTAGGATTACTATGCCCAATAAAACTAATATCTATTTTTCTTGCATTTCATCTTTCCTCAATTTAATATTATAATATTTATTTTTCAAAAACTCATTCCCCTCAAATCCTCGTCCAGACCTGCATCTCGCCTTCACCCCTATTTGCCCATAGGCAATAAGGAATCCATGTCAGGGTTACACGCTCGTACTCGGCTTTTGCATGTGCAAAATACAGTTCTGTCTCCTGCCGCACCTTCTGCCGCCAGCCCTGCGCCGTAATGACAGTTACCGTCTCTCCTGCGATGTTTCTCTCCTCTGTTTTATACTCGGCGTCCTCGTCCATTTTTATTAAGTGTAAGTCTTTTCCGTTGTCCGCCTCTTCCAGGCAATATACCACAGGACCGCGCATTATTGCCGCTTTGCCGATATTTTCACGTACTCTTAAATCAGCCTCGACAATCTCTGTCTCCATCGTAAACTCTACTTGCAAAGAATCAGACTTCCATTCCTTTGTGAAATATAAATAACCGTCCTTTTCCTTTACCTTTGCATCTTCCACCCCATTTCCGCTTATATGGTACTGTCTGCACCACTTAGGAATACGAAACGCAAGCGTAAAGGTTTCGGCTTTTTCACATTTTACCTGAATATTTACATCCCCATTCCACGGAAGTCCTGATTGCATATCAATTTCCACGGAATTTGAATTAAATTTCTTTTCAAAATGAATACCCATATATAAATGCACGAAAACCGTATCTGCGGTTTCGGTGAATACATATGTGCCGATAGAGCCAAGCAGCCTTGCCAGATTGGGCGGGCAGCAGGCGCAGCCGAACCATTTCTGTCTAACGGGCTTTATATGTTCTTTCCGCTGGTCCTCATGGCATGCCTCCGGCAATACTTCCAACGGATTTGTGTAAAAAAAGCTGGTTCCATCTAAGCCTATACCGCTAAGAATAATATTATAAAGCTCCCGCTCCATAATATCCGCATATTTGGAATTGGGATTCATTTTTAACATACGCTGCGCGAAAAAAATCATGCCGATAGACGCGCAGGTTTCGGCATACGCCGTATCGTTAGGCAGGTCATAGGCAAAAGAAAACGCCTCGCCCATATGTGTCGCCCCGATTCCGCCTGTAATATACATCTTTTTCTCAGTTATATCCTTCCAAAGCCGTTCACATGCGGCGTTAAGCGCCTCGTCTTCCGTCAGCCTCGCAAAATCCGCCATTCCCGAATAAAGATAAACCGCCCTTACCGCATGTCCAAATGCCTCGGACTGCTCACGCACAGGAATATGCGCCTGATAATACTGGTAACGCAATTCTTCATTATCATTCACAGCCGCAGGATTTTCCGCGTCAAAGTAATACGGTTTCTTACCTCTTTCGTTAATAAAATACATCCCCAGATTGCGGTATTTCTCTTCTCCTGTCACCTCATACAGTTTCGCTAACGCCATCTCTGCAATCTCATGACCGGGATATCCGCGCTTTTTTCCGTCTTCTATGCCAATATCAGCGGCAACACAGTCAGCATATTTACAGGCGGCATCTAACAGCCTGCGTTTCCCCGTCGCCTGATAATAAGCCACAGCGCCCTCAATAAGATGCCCCATGCAATACAATTCATGATGGTCGCGCAGATTGGTAAACCGCTTACTGATATCATTAATGATATAAAACGTATCAAGATAGCCGTCGGGCTGTTGTGCCCTGCACACAATCTCAATCGCTTCGTCAGCGGTCTTTTCCAACCCCTTATCAGGATACTGGCGCAGGATATAAGCCACGGCCTCTATCCATTTGGCGAAATCGCTGTCCTGAAAAACAAAACCATAAAAATCCTCGCCCGGCTCGTCTGCATTTTCCGGCCAGACACAGAAACCGTTAGTCGTATGTACCGGCGGCGTATAATCCTTCTCATCCGCCTGCCTCTGCGTGATTTTGCCCGCCACTTTAAAATTGTGCATGCAATAGCTGGGCTGCACGCCCGGTATTCTGTCGTTTAAGACTTCCCATTGGTAAGGGATAACCGTATCGCGCACCAGTTCAATCTTCTTTTGCCAAAAAGAATCCGTAACTTTAAGCCTGTCCATCGAAACTACATCTGATATCTGTCTGTTGCCCATAATATATAGCCTTTCTTTTTCCAAATACAATTAATTCCATATCTCCGACTTTTTAACTTTTCACAACTTGCGTTTCCACAAGTTCCTTAATCTTATCTATTTCAACCGGTTTAGAGTAATAATACCCCTGAAACATAGTCGCCTTATAGCCCCTAAGATAATCCTGGAGTTCTTCCGTCTCTACGCCTTCAAGGCAGGTACTCATGCCGGAGCTGTTGGCAAACTCCACAATCGCCTTAACCATCGCCTGTTTCTTGGTATCTTCGGTAATTCCGCGGATAAAGCTCATATCCAGTTTAATCTCGTCCATAGGCGCATGCAGCACGATGCCCGAGGAAGCGCTTCCCGTTCCGTAATCGTCCATTGCCATGCGTATACCGAACTGCTGAAAGAATTCCACTTCCCTTTTTATTACATCTATCGGCATGTCCTTGCAGCGTTCCGTCAGTTCCAGACACAGATGGTTGGGCGGAAATTTAGTGTCTTCCAAAATCCGCAATACTTCAGCGCGGAACTCTTCTCTTTCCATCTGTCTCGCCGATATATTGACATTTAGTACAAATTCCGGCAGTATTTCAAGCAGTCCCACAGTCTCTTGCAGCGCCGTGCGCAATACGAAGTTGCCCAGCTCATACATTGCCGGATCTGACTCCATCCACTCGATAAATATGCCGGGCGGCACTTTTCCGTAAGGCTCCCTGCGCCATCTTACAAGCGCCTCCGCCCCTACGATGCGCCCTGTCCCTGATGCCACAATCGGCTGATATTCCACATAAAACCCCTTACAGTCTTCATTAACAGACTGATGGATTAATTTAATCAGGTTCAGATCAATATCTTTGGATATATAAGTTTCGTCATTGAAAATCACTAGTTTCCCCTGATGCTCCGTCTCTGAATGTTCAAGGGCATAGGCGACTTTAGACCTTACAGAATCCGCTTTTCCGTCATACTGCTCAATCAATATGGCTCCCGCGCTTATCTTTAACGTGACTTGCTTATCGTCTACGTTAATTCCCCTAACCAGCTTATCCCTAAGCCTCATTTCAAAATTAATCAGCTTATTCCGGTCTCCGCCCCTTAAGATAAAGCCGAACTTAGAACCGTTAAGGCGGTATACCGAGCTGCACTCGTCCATCATATAGATGAGCTGCAGCGACATCTCTTTTAAAACCCTGTCTGAGAAGTCATTGCCATAAATAATATTCAGGTTGTTAAACCGCTCCAGCTTAATAACAAGTACGGCAAACTCTCTTTTATTGCCAATCTCTGCCTCTAAGTCTTGTGTAAACCTTGCATGGGAATATAAATCGGTCAAGGCGTCAATCCGCGCCTGAAGGTTCTCATTATGCAAAAGAATAAGCAGATAATCTTCATTATTCTTCTCATCCGTCACAATATTCGTGTGAAAGCTGAACATGCAGTATTTCCCCGAAACCGCCTTCATGCGGACGCATAACTCCTCATCCAGTTTCTCGCCCCTTATCTTTTCAGGAATCTTCTCTTCGTACTCCCATAAATCGTCAGGGTGGATAATTTTCCCCATAACCTCATAGTGGTCTAACGTATATGTATCCTCAATGCCAAAATAAGCCTTCGCCGCATCGGAAAACCATGCCATGTTCTGTTTCAGGTTTAAAATGTATATATATGTGCCTTCCGCCAGCATATTGAATTTGTTCATCATCAAATCAATATAGCCTTCGTTCTCATGCCAAAATTCATGCTCCATCATATGTAACCTCCGCCTGTCCCATATCGCTTGCAGCCAAATTTCCCTAAAAACCCTTTTAACAATTATAATATGCTGTTATATAAAATACAATAAAAATTTACCATTCTCATTCACAGCCTATATGCCTATATAGCATGAACTCATATGTTTCCCTGAGTGGTCCTTGTAAAACGCCGGTACTTAGTGAAAAAGCTGCTTTTGGGCTTTTGAGCTTAGTACCGCTGCGATTTTACACGGAGCGAGAGCGTACCACTCATGGAAACATATGCGTTCATGCCCCAGACAACTATGAATAGTAACAAACAAATAAAAATTTTCAAATTAACGTATTGACATCTCACCATATATATGTATAATGGATATCAACGCTTGTTTAGTGTTAGTAAACTTTTAGTTTATTATGACTGAATACGGTGAATTTACGGATAACTTGATATTTTGAAGAGGAGATATCTCACATGGACCAAACAAACAGAATGGAAATCGGCAACAAAATCAAGGAACTTCGCAATAAAAAAGGGCTTACACAGGAAGAACTTGCAGACCGATGTGAGCTTTCCAAAGGGTTTATCAGTCAGTTGGAAAACGACCTGACTTCACCCTCTATCGCTACTTTAGTCGATATACTGCAATGTCTCGGCACAAATTTACAGAGTTTTTTTGCCGACATGACGGATGAACAGATTGTATTTGGGAATAACGATTACTTTGAGAAACGTGACGACGAGCTTCATAACACGGTAGAATGGATTATACCGAATGCACAGAAAAACATGATGGAGCCTATCAGGGTTACACTGGATGCCGGAGGTTCTACCTATCCCGACCTTCCGCACGAGGGCGAAGAGTTCGGTTATGTCTTATCCGGCACTATATACATAATCCTCGGCAACAGAACGATAAGGGCAAAAAAGGGCGAATCCTTTTATTTTAAGCCCGATTCGGAGCATTACATAAAAGCAGGCTTAAAATCGGGTGCGGTATTCATCTGGATAAGCACCCCGCCCAATTTTTAAATTGTAACGCACAAGCATATTAACAGTTATATTTTTGATAAACGGAGGAATTACCAATGCAGAAAGAATTAATAAGACTTGAGAATATTTCAAAATCATTTGACGGTCAGATGGTTTTAGACGAGCTTGAACTTAATATTCATGAGAATGAATTTCTAACCCTCCTTGGTCCTAGCGGCTGCGGCAAGACTACCACCCTCCGTATCCTTGGCGGTTTCGTCAATCCGGACACGGGCAAGGTAATTTTTGACGGTCAGGATATTACCAATGTGCCGCCGAATAAAAGGCATCTGAACACAGTATTTCAGAAGTACGCTCTTTTTACGCATATGACAATCGCCGAAAATATAGCGTTTGGCTTAAAAATCAAGAAAAAATCCAAAAGCTACATAGACGATAAAATAAATTATGCCTTGAAACTGGTTAATCTTGAAGGATACGGCAATCGTATGCCGGACTCATTAAGCGGCGGCCAGCAGCAGCGTATCGCCATCGCAAGGGCAATCGTCAACGAGCCGCGGGTGCTGCTATTAGACGAACCGTTAGGCGCGCTCGACTTAAAGCTCCGCCAGGAGATGCAGTACGAATTAATCCGTATGAAAAACGAACTCGGCATTACGTTTATCTATGTTACCCACGACCAGGAAGAGGCGCTTACCATGTCCGATACGATTGTCGTCATGAATCAGGGCTATATACAGCAGATAGGCACGCCCGAATCCATATATAACGAGCCTGAAAACGCTTTTGTTGCGGATTTTATCGGCGACAGCAATATAATCGGCGCTACCATGATTGAAGATAAATTAGTGGAAATCCTCGGCGCGAAATTTACCTGCGTGGATACAGGCTTTGGCAATAATAAGCCCGTGGATGTCGTAATACGCCCGGAAGACGTGGAGCTTATCGAGCCTTTAGACGGCACGATTAAAGGCGTTGTAACGCATCTGATTTTTAAGGGCGTACACTACGAGATGGAAGTTATGGCCAACGGTTTTGAATGGCTCGTCCACTCTACCACCCTTTTCCCTGTCGGGAAAGAAGTCGGCATCAGAGTAGATCCTTTCAATATCCAGATAATGAACAAGCCTGAATCTGAAGACGAGGAGGCGGTCGCAGTTGAAATCTAAAAGTAAATTATTGGCAGCTCCGTATATATTCTGGTCGGCGCTGTTCATCATCATACCGTTATGCACCATTATTTATTATGGAATCACAGATAAAACCGGGGCTTTTACCTTGGAAAACATCGCCGCGATTGCCTCTGTCGGACATGCGAGGGCGCTTTGGCGCGCAATTTTGCTATCTTTAATCAGTACGGTGATATGTTTCATACTTGCCTATCCGCTCGCCATGATACTGACAAATATGAAGGGCGGGCAATACGGCTTTATCATCCTGATTTTTATACTGCCTATGTGGATGAACTTCCTGCTGCGCACGCTTGCATGGCAGACACTGTTGGAAAAAAGAGGCGTAATAAACGGCATACTCTCTTTCCTTGGCTTGCCCAATATACATATTATCAATACGCCATACGCCATTATACTTGGAATGGTATATAACTTCCTGCCGTTCATGGTTTTGCCGCTTTATAACGCACTTTCTAAAATTGACGAAAACGTCATAAATGCGGCAAAGGACTTAGGCGCAAACAAGGTGCAGACTTTTTTCCATATAACGCTGCCCCTATCGGTGCCCGGCATTATCAGCGGCGTGACGATGGTATTTATCCCCGCCCTGACTACTTTCGTAATCAGCACGCTTTTGGGCGGCAGCAAGGTTCTTCTTATCGGAGACGTAATCGAGCAGGAATTTACCCAGGCAAGCAACTGGCATCTGGGCAGCGGCCTGTCCATAATATTGATGATATTCATTATTATAAATATGGTTGTCACTTCGCTGTTTAATAAGGAAGATTCCGTTTCACTCTTCTGATAACAGACACTGACGATGTTTTATTCACATAAATTTGCCGACCGGGAAAGGGGCATTGTTATTATGAAAATACTCAGGAAAATATATGTAGCGTTGATTTTTATATTTCTCTATGCGCCGATTGCAACATTAATCGTCCTCTCATTTAATGCAAGCAAGACGCGTTCAAAATGGGGCGGATTTACGCTGCAATGGTATGCGGCGCTGCTTGAAGATGAAACAATACTCAATGCGCTTGGCAATACTTTGATGATTGCCTTTGCCGCTTCCACAGTGGCGGTTATAATCGGTACGATTACCTGCGTCGCCATGGGCGGAATGAAACGCAAGCCGCGCATAATCCTGATGGGCATTACCAATATCCCCATGTTGAACGCCGATATTGTAACCGGTATCTCGCTGATGCTTTTATTTATCAGTCTGGGGCTTAGATTTGGTTTCGGCACTATCCTGCTATCGCATATCACGTTTAATATACCTTATGTGATTTTGAGCGTAATGCCGAGAATGTCACAGCTTAACCCCAATACCTATGAGGCGGCGCTGGATTTGGGCGCACCGCCCGTAACGGCGTTCTTCAAGGTAGTGCTGCCTGATTTAATGCCCGGCATACTTTCAGGCTTTTTGATGGCGTTCACCATGTCGCTTGATGATTTTATCATAACCCATTTTACTAAGGGGGCGGGCGTGGATACCTTGTCCACCAAGATATATACGGAAGTGAGGAAGGGGATTAAGCCTGAAATGTATGCGCTTTCCACGATTATATTTGTGACCGTGCTGGTGCTGCTGCTGTTGGTGAATATGACGCCGAATAAAAAGCAGAGGTAGGTTAATAAAGTACGTTGTACAATATATACAAAACAACGTAGGGCACGCTTTCGCTACATTGCCGCCAGTAGCGGTACATAAGGTGCTAAAGTACAGCACCTAAGTACCGACGGCGGCACAGTACCCTGCTTATGTTTTGTATATATTGTACAACTCACGCTATGAAATAGTAAATTCCGTAATTACCTAAAGTAAGCAGAAAGATTAAGAGGTACTTAAAATGAATAAATTACATAAGCGAATATTTAAAAAAATATTGGTTATATCGCTGTCCGTTGCGCTTATTACTCAGACAGCCGGCTGCGGTCTTCCAAAGCCTTTGGAAAACGGTATGGTTATCGTGTATAATTGGGGGGAATATATTGATCCTGAGGTTATTACCATGTTTGAGGAAGAAACCGGTATAAGGGTTATATATGACGAGTTTGAAACCAACGAGACCATGTTTCCGAAAATTGCCGCGGGTGCAGCTAAGTATGACGTAGTCTGTCCTTCTGACTATATGATAAATAAAATGATTGACAACGACTTGCTTGCGGAGATTGATTACGAGCATATCCCCAATGCAAAGGCAAATATAGGAAATCAATATTGGGAAATGTCGGAAGGATTCGATCCCGGCAACAAATATTCGATACCTTACTGCTGGGGAACCGTAGGCATACTCTACAATAAGACGATGGTTGACGAGCCGATAACGAAGTGGGCGCAGCTTTGGGACGAAAAATATAAAGATGAAATTCTGATGCAGGATTCCGTGCGAGACGCCTTTATGGTGGCGGAGAAATTGTACGGATATTCCATGAATACTGTTGACTATGACGAACTTCAGACAATTAAGGAATCGTTAATACAGCAAAAACCCCTGGTTCAGGCATATGTAATAGACCAAGTCCGCGATAAAATGATTGGCGGCGAAGCGGCTATCGGGGTTATTTATTCAGGCGAGGCGATTTACACCCAATACGAAAATCCCGATTTGGAATACGTTATCCCCGAAGAAGGCACTAACGTATGGATTGATTCGTGGGTGATTTTAAAAGACGCCCCCAACAAAGAAAACGCGGAGAAATTTATTGACTTCATGTGCCGTGAAGATATTGCGCTGCTTAACTTTGAGTACATCACCTACTCTACCCCTAACGACGCAGCCAAAGAGCTTATTGAAGACGAGGAAATTAAAAACTCACAGATTGCTTTTCCGGATTTGTCACAATATAAGAATCTGGAAACCTATCAGTATCTGGGGGAAGAAAACGATACGTTGTATAATGAATTGTGGAAAGAAGTTAAGTCGTATTGACTGCAATAGTCATTAAAGCACATGGACGCATATAATTCCCTTTGAGACACGCTCTCGCTCCATAAAAAACGCAGCGGTACTAAGTTCAAAAGCTAAAAAACAGCTTTTTCACTAAGAACCGGCGTTTTTTAAGGGTCTCGGCAGGGAATTATATGCGTCCATGTGCTTAACCTATTTATCAAACTTCTTGCTTAAATTTTTAAGTTATTTTACTTCAACGCCTGAAACGAATCGCTCAATGCGTCCGCCACATACTGCTCACACATCACGAACATCACTAAATCGCCCACATTCTCTGCGATAGCGGTTTCTGCGCTCGTACATACCCATTTATTCAAATCGGCATTATCCAACAAAGCCTTCTTGACCGTCTCAACATCTCCGGTATCGACGCGGAGCAGTACAAGCTGATAAGGAATCGGCGACATCATTGGCACAGATACAAGCCCTTCTGTATATACGACTTCCGATGTGCCTAAAAACGCCTGCGCATTTTCTTCCGTAAGCACATCCGTAATATACCCCTGCATAGCCTCTTTGGTTTCAGCATCAATATCCACATCGGCATACAACTGCGTCAAAATATCCGTCAACTCCCCTTCTACATGCACATCCGCACCATCACCCGAACTTCCACACGCCGTACACACAGACATACACAACACTAACATTAATACCGTTAATAAAACCACAGACATCTTCCTGCTTTTATGCCCCTTATTCTCTACTCTCCCATTCATAACCATGCCCTCCTGCATTTCTATTAATATTTATCAAATTATTACAAAATTCTAATTCCATAATTAAAATTACAACATTCATTTTCATAATTAATTAAAATTACAAAGTTCTATTTCCATAATTAATCAAAATTACAAAGCTCTATTTTTATAATTAATTAAAATTGCAAAATTCATTTCCATAATTAAAGTTTAGCCAATAACCAGAGTTTAGAAATCATGAACAAAATAAGGAGCGACTTACCGCTTTTCAGGCATTGGAGCTCCGTTTTTGTTCATGATTTCTAAACTCGTCCCAGCAAATTTGTATGAAATATGCTCATCCTCTCCTCAAACTGCCCAAAAAAATCCCCCGCAGTATACAGAGTCTCATAAAAAACACGCAAAAGCTTCATATTGACCGCCTTCATCGTCTCCATATCGTCTGAATCAAGCTCCATGCCGCTAAATTTCTCTTTTAACCCTTTACACAAACCATGCCATTTAATCAAAAATTCTTCATATTTTCCGCTATTCGCTATTCCCAGCCATTTTTTTATCTTGACTTTCGCAGCAGTCGTATTAGTACAAGCGTCTTCCAATAGAAAATATTGCAGCCTGCCTTCATCATAATTTCGCCCCAGCGGAAACAGCCTGCACAGCCCCGGACGAAACGCATGTATGGCGCATCTTCCCTTCCCATTTAAAAAACCGCAACATTCCAAAGAACCCTGCATTTTTATATTCGGCAGAATCAATCCGTCATTTATACTAAGCTCTATCAACTCTTTTTCCTGTAAAAGCCCGGCAAAGCTACTGCCAAGATTGCACTCTAACTGCCATATGTCATATGGATCAAGCACTATCGACTGCCCCATCCCCCTACAACACTCAGAACAGCCCTTGCAGTCATTACACCCCGCCTTTACCATGTCGTTTAAATTATATAATCCATCCATCGTGACTTCATTTTACTACATATTATCAATACAGTAAATGATTTTTATTCATATAATTATTATACAAGTAACAGTTCACCTCCAGATGGCATGGACGCTTATGTTTCTCTGAGTGGTCCTTAAAAAACACCGGTCCTTAGTGAAAAAGCTGCTTTTTAGCTTTTGAACTTAGTACCGTTGTGTTTTTTACGGAGCGAGAGCGTGCCACTCTGAGAAACATAAGCGTTCATGCTGCCTAAGAACTAAACTATTCCACAATCCTTCCATCCTTCATTTTATACACAACATCACAGAGCGAATTAATATCCTCCTTATAATGAGACGCAACCAGAATCAATTTCCCGCGTTTCTTCTCTTCAATAATGCGCTCCCTCGCGTTAGCTACGGAGCCTTCGTCCAAAGCGCTGAGCGGCTCGTCCAGAATCAGAATTGCCGGATCTTCCATAAAAGCCATCGACAATGCAAGCTTCTGCTTCATTCCAAGTGAATATTTTCCTACCGTTTTCTTCTCATTCGGATCTAAACCGAACATTTCCAGCGTTTCGCGTATACGCGCGCCGTCAGCTTTCTTATTATATTCCGCAATTACGGCAAGATTCTTATAGGCGGTATAATACGGTATGTACTCAGGCCGCTCAATAATGAACCCTACATCTTGAAGAAGGTCTGTCAGCTCATTTCCATCTATGGTGATTGTTCCGGACGTTTTCTTCATAAGCCCCAGCAGGACTTTAAATAATACGGTCTTGCCCGCTCCGTTATCGCCCACAAAACCATAAATATTTCCCGAATCAAGCGTCAGATTTATATCTTTTATAAGTTCTGCTCCCTTTACTGTCTTAGTAACATTATTCATCTTGATCTGCATTTCCCAAATCCCCCTTCTTATAGTAAATCCATACTCCAATCCCCGTTATGATACACAAGGCAAGGCCCGAAAGAATACCGTACCATATCCAGTAGTTAAAGTCGTCACTTATATCCCTAAATGAAAACAAAGGAATGATGGTAAGCTTATAAACATCTATATGATCCCTCTGCACAAGCTGCAATGCCCGGTCATAGAATACAATTCTGCAGTAGTCAAAATCATAATAAAGAAAGACTGCCACTGCCAAAAGGAAGACAATAACGCCCACCCCATATTTAGTCTTCTTCGTCAGGAGCGTTATAAGGCCAGAAAGCAATCCTAAGAAAATAAAGCCAAGCGTGCTGCGCAGCAAAACTAAAATAACCGCCGCTAAAACGGGATACTCCATAAAGCCATCAGCCAGCATAATCATGCCCATGTGCTGCCCTCCAACTTTCAGCTGCTTAAACATTATGCTAAGATATGCAGGCCACTCAAGTGAAAAATCATGAATCCGTATGCCTGACATAAGGACTGTCAGGAACACAAACCACGCCACATAAAGCATAGAGAATGCAATAATACGCATAAGCGCTGAGACCGCCGCCTTCTTTCTTGAAATGCAGTGCATAACTGCCTGTTTTTCCAAATATTCGTCCCGCACGATGTCCGGTATTAATAAAATATATCCTACAATAAGAATATCCACATAAAAATACAAATAATTGAATGTCTCAAGCAGGACAACCGCAACAGTAGTCTGGTCTCCGCCGCGGAACTGGCTTGAATACCCAATGACGTTGCTCATTTGTTCTAACACAGCAGGAATAAAAAGAAACGTAATCATTAACATCTTGATTCGCACAGCCGGTTTGCGCAGCAAAGCTGCAATCTGACTCCTAATCATCTGCATTTCCCCCTTCCATATACAGATTCTTCGCCCTTCTTTGCAAAATCTTTGCCAGATTAATGAGCAGGACTATCAGGAATATTAATAACGCATAATGATATAGGTTGCCATATGAAGAATTACCCATTTCAGAGCGGAATGTAAACTTATTAAGAAACATAGACACATAGGAATCTGTACCAAACAGGCATCTTAGCATATAAAGCGCCTTATCTTCTATAATAAAATAAAGAATCGGAACTGCCGTCATAAGCACCCTGTTATCTGAAAAGAATGCTATTACAGACGCCATAAGACCAAAAAGTACCCCTTCGATAAAATATTTAATGCCGCCGACAAACCACCATGCCCACGGGTTATGAACCGCAGCTACCACATTATGATATCCCCAGCCGATAGTGTGATTATCCAAGAAATCAGTATATTGTGAATAATATTCCGCAGCCTCTTTAAAGAAAGGATTGTATGTAGTAAGCAAAACTGCAAGCAGACATATAGACGCCAATAACAGCGCCCCTAATACTCCGCTTAAGATAGCGCTGGCAGCGAGTTTACACCAATAATATCTTGAAAATCCGACTCTCTGCGTCTGCTGTATATAATATCCGTTTCTCTTATCGTCCATAATAGTATAAGCATAAGCCAGCGAACCGATAAACGGAAAGAAATTGTGGAACAACTGCATACTGGTTATATTCTGAATTTCCAACTGCGGAGTAAACGTCGGTCCATGCAATGCTTCATAAACCAGTCCTTTAAAGCCGTAATAATAAACGGTCAGCGGCCAAATGTACCGCAATACCATATGCAGTATAAATACAAGCGAAAAAATACCGAGTACCGACCAAAACCTTTTGTTTGACAGTCCCCGCTTTAAGTCTAAATATAAATCGTATAGTATGGATTTTGATTTCGTCATATGTGTTTGCTCCTTAAACAGCGCCAACAGGATTATCCTATGGCGCTGATTGTGTTATTATAGTCCGCTAATGCCTTTAATATACAGCAATGTTTAAGCATTTTACAAGTGGCAAAACCATGACAAATTAATGTCAATTCAGTGCCAATATGTATAAATATCAAATTGCTATTATGTATCTTTTATATAAAAATTTTATATTCCTCTGCATATTTATCATTCTGAGTCGCATCAATAATTTTGTCAAGTATTTCTTTCTTGGCTTTCAGTTCCCACAGAGTTTAGTCACAATGGACGCATAATCTATACACTAATATATTTTACATTTTCATTTTACTACATTGTTGTAATACTGTGAAGTATTTATTTTGCCGCCTATTTGATTTAGTTTGCTGCAATTATTTTATAAAAATCAGTATTCAGCGCACATCTTATATATTAAAATAAAAAAGCAAAAAGCTCCCGAATTGCAGATGCGCAATTCGAGAGCCGTCTATTATGTTAATTGTTGATTTGCATTAACTATTCTTTTGCCTTTCCACATACCGAACATGCCTCATCAGTTCCGTCTGTGTTATGATTTTCGGTGGCATTACACTCAGAGCATTCATGAGCAGTATCGTTTCCCTCAGTCCACTTATGTTCCTCTGTTTCTCCACACTTTGTACACTTATGACCATTATCCGACTCCTCCCACTCATGCGTACACGAAGCTGGAGGTGTATCTACCGTTCCCGAACCTGAACTGGAACTCGAATCCGAACTTGAACTAGAACTGGAACTGGAACTTGAAGAAGTAACAGCCTCTTCTTCATCATCATCGTCATCGTCCGACGGTACCACTTCCGGCTTGCTTGCTGCTACAATCGTTGTTTCTACTGCTTCAACGAATGAATCCTGAACCTGTACTAATGCTTCCTGCACTGCAGGTTCATCTCCTAAAGTGCCTTCCATAATTGCCAATATCGCCGCCGAACCCGGAACAACTTCCGCCCCGACGCTCTCAAGCGCATTTGTCATAGCCGCTTTTAAGCTTGCAACAGTTGAAAGCCTCATATCCTCTGATGCCTTCCTGCTCTCAAGTATTCCATATGCTACATAGTGTTGGAATAAAACATCGGGATCATTTCCGAACGCTTCAACTACGTCGGGATATAAAGCCGCATACTCTTCCGCATTAAAGAGCTTGCGCAGCCTTGCCTCTACATCAGTGCTGTTAGACATACGGCCTTCGGCTTTTCCAACCATTTCATAATGCTGTTCCAGAACCTCCGGTGAATCGCCCAATTCAGCGACTACATCAGGATTCTGCTCTGCATACCATACCGGGTCAAACGCTGCCGCATTGCTGGTTATGCCTGCCCCAAAGAATATACATGCCGCAATCCCAATAACAGCGATGCCCCTTACTGCTTTAAATGTTGATTTCGTAAATTTTGTCATTTTTCTTCCTCCTGCTTTTATTTTCGCTATATATTGTGTAGCTGATTTATATTTTAGTCCAGCCCCCCCCGCAGAGTCAATGGTAAAAATACATAAAAAACTACGACGCGTATGTAATAATTACCCAAAATATTACGAAACGTAATAAACTTGCTTAAATGTAAAAGCTCCATATTTTAAGGCTCCTTGCATATAAAAAATGCCGCAACCATCAAAGTTACGGCACTTTCAAGTATTCACCCTTTTAATTTCAGGTATTCCGTCTGCATCCGTCAAAGCGGCTTTCGCCAATTTGTCAACTTCTTCATTATATTTATTTCCGGTATGCGCTGCTACCTTCTGAAAGGTAATTTCAATCTTCTTGGCACAGTCTTTCATAAAATCCGCATATTTCTTAGTCAAATCATTTTTTGCTTTCCATTTGCCCATAGCCCACATTTCTATTCCACTATAATCATAACAAAGCTTTATGGAAGAATAGCCGTTTTTAATACTCCATTTCGTTGCAAACATAGCCCCCAGCATTTCGCCTGTGACATTTCTTAAGGCAATGGACTCAGGATTATCACCATTTCCGGATTCACGGATAATCCCGCCATTTGGCAGAAGCATGATGCAGCCAAACGAGTACCTGCCGATTTGTTCATCAAAACTGCCGTCTACATATGCTGTAACTTGATTCTCCTTTAATTCATACGAATCAAGCACAGAAATATCATTGGTAAATATATCGCTATCTCCGCTTCTTTCCCCAGCCAAATATGCCCAAGCCTCTTCCTTTGTTGCAAAGCCTTTGTACTCTGCATTAGGATAGCCTTCTACCACCGCCTTGCACTCTTCCCATGTTTCAAATATTCCTTCTGCCTTTCCCTTTCGTACAGCATATACATTCTTTTTAGCCATAATTTCTCCAACTGAATTTCTAATTTAACAAATTTTCTGCTTTTTCTATGTCCTCAACGGTCAAGCCTATAGTTGAGTCGGGCTTTACCTGGTGCTGTTCTACCTGAGCATTATGTAAATCCAAATCATCAAGCACTACCCACTTGCTGACATCTTTATGTGCCTTTAACCAATAAAGAATCTCGTCAGCCTTCACCATGCTAAACTTCTTTGTTTTTCTGATTTCTTCCGTAGTCAAATCAGGCGTTACTCCATCTATGCACAAACCTTCCCTGTCTAATAGTTCAAGCAGTCTCTGCGTTTCTACACGGAGCGGTTTTAACTCAGAATCAAACCATGTACGCCATCCTGAGTGAAGAATTATTTTTGCATTTGTTCTTTTTACTAAAAGCGCCAGCAATTTGATTTTTTCTTCATCAATCAACGTGCCATCGCTGATTTCCCTCTGATGACCGACATTCCAAAAGTTAGAATTAAGTACACCATCTATATCTAAAAATAAAACTTTTATCATCGTAATTCTTCCTATAAATATTAGCAAGCTGTGCTATGGTACACATAATGATCACCTTCTATTTCCATTAAAATAAGAAATCACAATTTCGACGCAATTTCTTCATCTGCTACCGCTTTTTCAATCTCTCCCATTAAACGATAAACTTTCGCTCTGAGTATATAGGCGTTTTTATCTTCAGAATTTAGTTCAATTACTTTGGTATAATCAGAAAGCGCTTTCTCATTTTCTCCCATGCCAGCATAGGTGACTCCGCGATTATAATAAGCATCCTCATAATCCGGCTTTAACTCGATTGCTTTGGTGTAATCTGAAAGCGCTTTCTCGTTTTCGCCCATGTCAGCATAGGTGACTCCGCGATTATAATAAGCTTTCTCATGATCCGGCTTTAACTCGATTGCTTTGGTATAATCTGAAATCGCTTTCTCATTTTCACCCATGTCAGCATAGGTGGCTCCGCGATTATTATAAGCATCATCATCATCTGGCTTTAGCTCGATTGCTTTGGTGTAATCTGAAAGTGCTTTCTCATTTTCGCCCATGTCAGCATAGGTGTTTCCACGATTATAATAAGCATCCTCATAATCTGGCTTTAACTCGATTGCTTTAGTGTAATCAAAAAATGCTTTCTCGTTTTCGTCCATTTCAGTATAGATGTTTCCGCGATTATTATAAAACACAGCTATGTCTGGTTGCTTTTCAATTGCGTATGAATAACATTCAATTGCACTTTCATACTTTCCTAAATTATAATATCTATAACCTTGACGCCAATAGTCCCACGCTGTCATTTGATTCGATTTTTTGCGTTCATTCTCCGATATGGCTAATCGATCTTCTATTTTTTCTATTTCCTTCCTAAACTCATCCTCACTCTGATTTGGCTCTCCATTTATATCCATTGTATTAATATTTTCTTCACGTTCAATGAGTTTATTATATTCTGTCTCATAATTTTCAATTTGCAATTTCATCCGGTCTTCTAAGTATTTCCCTGTTTTATGAGGTTCAATATTATCAGGAAACAAAGCATTCCCAATAGCAAGCATTATAGCATCAAAACCAGCTGTGCGAACAAGAAAACCTTTCTTCTGCTGCACAAGCTTTTGTATTTTTTCATTAGGGAGTCCGTACTCTTCCATATAGCACCAGTATATGCCATTTCTCATCTTTACACTTTCTTCAGCCAAAAATTCCATCAAGCTATTATCCCCTCCACCATATCCAATGACTATCGGCGTATAGCTTTGAAATACACTTTCCAAGACATTATGCCATTTATCTTTTAAACTATCAGTTTCTTCCGGCATGTTCAGTGGATCAAAGAAAATTCCCCTATGCACTTTAGCTATTATAGGTCGGCTAATATTCGGATCTCCTGCATAATCTGCCAGAAGCTCATGATTTATTACGAGAGGCTTACTACTCGTATACATAAATAACGCATCCTCGACCAGACTATCAAAATTTGTTGTTATAACCAAATTATTTCTGCCTTTATCCGTCAACATGAGCGTCAATGGATGATATCCAAAACTTGGGTTTGCATCAGCCATTAATTTTTCAAGATAATGATATCCATTTCTAGAGTTGGGAAAAAAACGAAGTTTATATATATCAAAATAATATTCACTTGGAAGCGGCGTTCCCAAGTCTTTTGACTTTTTCCAAGCTTCTTCTATTTCCTTGAAATCGTATTCCAGGCGATTCTCCCCTTTCAGTTTTTCAGCAGTTTCATGAACTTCTGCTAACCCCGGATGTTTCTCCATTTCTGACATCCATCTTCGTTCTAATTCACCGCCCATAGGAATGCCGGAAGATACCGATGCACCTGAGCCAAGAATAAAGCAAAATCTCTCAGAGCTATCTATGCCTTCCTTGATAGCTCCAACAAGTCGTATTGTCGATATTATTCGATAATCCTCGATAATTTGTTTATCCATGCAGCAACGCTCCTTATTGTTTTCTCCCCACTTATAAAAAAGCCCGCAAACGTTATATTTACGAGCTTTTTTCACTTTTCTTCATTTTAAATTTTAGAACTTGCCACAATTTCTTTAGAACTTCCCAGCCTTCGCCGCTTCCTCAATCGAAACCGCAACCGCAACCGTAGCGCCTACCATCGGGTTGTTGCCCATGCCGATAAGCCCCATCATCTCAACGTGTGCGGGTACTGAAGATGAACCGGCAAACTGAGCGTCTGAGTGCATACGTCCCAATGTGTCTGTGAAACCGTAAGAAGCCGGACCAGCCGCCATGTTGTCAGGATGGAGTGTACGTCCCGTACCGCCGCCTGAAGCAACTGAGAAATATTTCTTTCCTGCCTCTGTTCTTTCCTTCTTATATGTACCTGCTACCGGGTGCTGGAATCTGGTAGGATTGGTAGAGTTACCGGTAATGGAAACGTCTACGTTTTCTTTCCACATAATAGCAACGCCTTCCGGAACAGAGTTAGCTCCGTAGCAGTTTACCTTGGAACGAAGTCCGTCAGAATATGCAATCCTCTCAATTTCTTTTACTTCGTTTGTATAAGGATCATATTCCGTCTCAACGAAAGTGAAACCGTTGATTCTGGAAATAATCTTTGCCGCGTCTTTGCCAAGTCCGTTCAGGATAACGCGCAGTGGTTTCTGGCGAACCTTGTTAGCCTTCTCTGCTATACCGATAGCGCCCTCTGCTGCTGCGAATGACTCATGGCCTGCAAGGAATGCAAAGCAGTCAGTCTCTTCCTCTAATAACATCTTGCCTAAGTTGCCGTGTCCAAGGCCTACCTTACGAGTATCAGCAACAGAGCCGGGGATACAGAATGACTGAAGCCCTTCGCCGATTGCAGCGGCTGCTTCCGATGCTTTCTTGCAGCCTTTTTTAATTGCGATTGCCGCGCCTACCGTGTAAGCCCAGCATGCGTTTTCAAAACAGATAGGCTGGATTTTCTTAACCTGCTCGTATACGTCCAAGCCAGCGTCTTTGGTAATTTTCTCAGCTTCTTCAATAGAAGAAATGCCATAATTTTTTAATACGGAATTGATTTTGTCAATTCGTCTTTCATATGATTCAAATAAAGCCATCTTATCTTATTCCTCCTGTTTTTATTTAGAGATTACTCACATCTGGGATCGATAATCTTAACAGCGTCGTCAACGCGGCCATACTGTCCACATGCTTTTTCATATGCTGTGTTCGGGTCGTCGCCTTTCTTGATGAAATCTGTCATTTTGCCAAGACTTACGAACTTGTAGCCAATAATCTCATCATTTGCATCAAGCGCGATTCCTGTTACATAGCCTTCAGCCATTTCAAGATAGCGGGGACCTTTCTTTAAGGTTCCGTACATTGTGCCGACCTGGCTTCTTAAGCCTTTGCCTAAGTCCTCAAGGCCTGCGCCTACAGGAAGACCTTCCTCTGAAAAAGCAGACTGGGTACGACCGTAAACAATCTGTAAAAACAGTTCTCTCATTGCCGTATTGATTGCATCACATACAAGGTCAGTATTTAAAGCTTCCATAACGGTAAGCCCCGGTAAAATTTCTGATGCCATCGCAGCCGAATGCGTCATGCCTGAGCAGCCGATTGTCTCAACCAACGCTTCCTGAATGATACCCTCTTTTACATTCAGCGTCAGTTTACATGCACCCTGCTGGGGAGCGCACCAGCCTACGCCATGTGTCAAACCGGAAATATCTTTTACTTCTTTTGCCTGAACCCATTTTGCCTCTTCTGGGATTGGAGCACAGCCATGATGTACACCCTGTGCCACAGTACACATCTCTTCAACTTCTTTTGAATAAATCATGTGATAACTCCTTTCGATTATGTAATAATTATTTGATAACAGATTATTTCCGCCCGCATCCTGCCTATGCCGAGCTGTCCGGCTTTGCATAAGGCAAAATCCTGAACTTCCATATTCTGTCATAACCGTTATATTAATTTTCGCACATAACAGCTAAAAAATCCAGTAGTTTATTTAATTAAATATAACTTAATGCTATCATTCACAGTCACCTGGGCATGAACTCATATGTTTCTGTGAGTGGCACGCTCTCGCTCCGTGTAAAATCGCAGCGATACTAAGTTCAAAAGCCGCTTTGCGTCTTTTTCACTAAGTACCGGCGTTTTACAAGGACCACTCCCAGAAACATATGAGTTCATGCCTCAATTAACCATGTGCAAAAGTTGATATTATAAGTTGTAATTCACCCTTAATACAGATATCTCCGTAACCGTAAGGCAAAATGAAATGGTCGCCTTTACGGACTGTCTCGCCGTTTAACTCCCCTTCTCCACCGATAACGCTCATTATGAGGAAATCTTCTTCCTGCCGCATTTCAAACTTATTCGTTATATCTAATTTCCAGACTTTATAATAACCGCATTCCACTAACAGATTCAGTTTATTTTCCGGCAGCTTATCCGCCTCAAGAATACTTTCTTCTACGGATTTAGCCGGCACGGTGATAACATCAAGACTCTTTTCAAGATGCAGTTCTCTGGGCTTTCCGTTAGTAAGCCTGTTATAATCATATACCCTGTATGTAATATCACTGTTCTGCTGTGTCTCAAGAATCATCAGCCCGCCCTTAATGGCATGTACGGTTCCGGGCTCTATCTGAATAAAATCGCCTTTCTTTACGGGAATCTCGCGAAGCAGCTCATTCCATCTGCCCTCTTTCACCATCGCGTTAAGTTCAGCTTTAGTGGCGGCATTGTGTCCTACGACAAGCGACGCGCCTTCTTTGCTGTCCAATACATACCAGCACTCTGTCTTACCAAGCGAACCGTTCTCATTCGCCATCGCATATGTATCATCAGGGTGTACCTGAATGCTTAAATCGTCTTTAGCGTCAATTATTTTCACCAGCAGCGGAAATCTGTCCTTATTCGTATTGCCGAACAATTCGGGATTTTCCTTCCATAGCTGCGATAAAGTCCTGCCTTCATACGTGCCCTTCTTTATGGTGCAGTCGCCGTTAGGGTGCGCACTGACTGCCCAGCACTCCCCGGTATTATCGCCGGGTATCTTATAAGGCCAGTCCTTTCCCAGCCTGTCGCCGCCCCATATCATTTGTTTAAACACAGGATTTAAAAAAAGAATTTCTCCTGACATAATACAACATCTCCCCAAAATATATTACTTCCGCCGCAATCAATCTATAGCAGCCTTATATGCTTAGCAGGAAGCGATTATCGACGTAAGGTAAAACGGCACCACATCGTCCGCATGAGCTTCTTTAATCCTTACTTCTACTTTATGCGTCTTATTCTCAATATGATGCGCTATTGTGTCAAGCGCAAGGCTGTCGCCCCATGTTTCCTCGAAATTAGCGTCAAGCACGACTGCGTTTTCTTCATCGCCGTCCACTATCGCAACTGCAATCGGCGCAGGCTTATTGACCGACTTGCGGTACTGCACGGCAAGCTCCGTGCCTTTAATCTCAAATACTATGCTTGCATCCTTATCAGACGCCGTCCAGCCGCAGCGGAATATATCCGTCACATATTTCTTAAGCGCATCGTCTTTAACAAAGCCATTGCATACAGGCTCGCAGTTATAATTCTGATAACGCATTGCACTCTCATAAGCATTAGCAGTTACGGCTGCCGGCATAGTGAACTTTTCTTCCGGCTCGTCTTTTTGCCCGTACACTTTTTCTAAGAAATCACAGATTACCTCGGCGAGTAAAGCATGCCCTGCTGTATTAGGATGCAGGTCGTCAGGCGTAATTTCACGGTTGGGAATAGCCCCCGAAACCACTTCCTTATAGATAGTGGATTTCATGCTGACGCTCGGAAGCATGTAATGCGCTCCAATCTCACGATGTTTCTCTTCCGCACTCACTCCTGTATCATAACAGATGTTATGCACCAAGAAGACTGCCGGTTCAAACGGATTGCCATATACTTTTCGCACCAGACCTTCGTATGTCTCTTTATAAAAATCAGTATTTTCGTCATTTACGGAGAACTCAATCAGAACCAAGTCCGGCTTGTACATAAGCACATCGTCGTTTACTCTTGAGACGCCAAACTGCGAAGTCGTGCCGCCTATGCCGGCATTGATATATGTAAAAGCCGTTTTGGGAAATTTCTTAACAAACCAGTCATAGACAAGATAAGCATAACAGTTGGTATGCTGCGTGGAAAGCGAACCCTGCGTAATAGAACCGCCTAAGAAAGCCAGCGTCATCTTATCCCCTGCCTCTGCGCGTTTCATAAGCTCCTTTAATCTGTGGAGATTACCCCTGTTTACCCAACCTTGTTCTGCATGAACATTATATGCCATTATAATTACCCCCTGCCTTATGCTTAGTATGATACAAATATTGTACTATTTACTTGCTGAAAAGACAAGACTATTCTTCGGACACTTCCACTTTTCCTTCAAAGAAATATAAAATCAGAGCTGTGACAATACCAAACAAACATACTATTATCCAATACTTTTCTGCCTTTAAGTCCTGTTGCACGATAGCATAGTCTGTAATTACTTTATTGTGGTCAAATCCTAATACATCATCAGCATAATCAGCAGGTGTATCTTCAACTTTTATTTTACCTACAAATGACACATTTACATGAAACCCGTCCTGCGAACCATTCAAAAGCGCAAGCGACTCTTCATCATTAATCCATATGCGTATATAATTTCCATCGTCAAATGGAATAATATATCCGGCGTATGTATCAATCAAATTGTCCCAGTTTCCAAAAGTATAAATTGAATAATCGACATCAGAACTGGTAGGTCTGCGCTTATTTACTACATAAGATGTAATCGTTCCGGTTACATATCTGCCTGCTTTAAGACTGTCTTTAGAAAAATATGCAAGCGGCTGCGCCTGATTATATAAATTAATTCTTAGTATAGATATGACAATTCCGCCTATACTTAATAGGAAAATCAACAGGGAGATAATTGTCATTCGGGAAACATATATTTTTTTCATTCTGACGCCGCCCTTCCACTTTCAGACTATAACACAAGTTATCTAACTGTACAAGAAATAATTCCCAACAGAATAAAATCTTCCACTTGGGAAATACTATAAAATCAATAAAATTTTATTTTTGGAAGGAGTTTGGTCTGGTGGAGAAAAAAGAAACAATGACTACGTCATTAGATGAAAATATGCGCTATCTGGCTGACAGACTTGCGCCCGGCACCAATTTTGACATCGTTTACAGGGTAATTGAAGTAGGCGGCAGGCAGGCGTGCATATATTTTGTGGACGGTTTCTGTAAAGACGATTTGATGATGAAAATCCTGCAATACTTCATAGGCTTAAAGCCTGATGATATGCCGCAGAGCGCCTACGAGATGGCAAAAAAGGCTACCCCGTATGTGGAAGTCGATTTGAAAGATAAATGGGACGATATCTTTTTCAATATCTTATCCGGCGTATTCGCCCTTTTTATCGACGGCTATGACAGATGCGTTTTAATAGATTCAAGAACCTATCCTGCAAGGAGCGTAGAAGAACCTGAAAAGGACAAGACGCTGCGGGGTTCTAAAGACGGCTTTGTGGAAACGGTTGTATTCAATACGGCGCTTATCAGGAGAAGAATCCGCAGCACGGAGCTTAGAATGGAGATGATGAACGCCGGTAAAAGTTCTAAAACCGACATTGTACTCTGCTATATGGATAACAGGGTAGACCATGAATTTTTAAATAAAATTAAGAAACGTATCTCGGAAATAAAGGTGGACGCGCTCACGATGAATCAGGAAAGCCTCGCCGAATGTCTGTATAAAAGGTGCTGGTTCAATCCGTTCCCGAAATTCAAATTCACGGAGCGTCCGGATACCGCGGCGGCGCAGGTATTGGAAGGCGATATTATAATCCTTGTGGACAACTCTCCGTCTGCAATGATTGTGCCAACCTCGATTTTTGATATTGTGGAAGAGGCGGACGACTATTATTTTCCGCCGATTACAGGGACATATCTCAGGCTCTCGCGTTTCATAATAAGCATTTTGACTTACCTGATTACGCCTACGTTCCTGCTTCTTATGCAAAATCCTGACTGGATACCCGAATCATTTCGGTTTATCATGGTTAAGGAGTCCTCGAATATACCGCTTATCGCACAATTTCTGATACTGGAGCTGGCAATCGACGGGCTTAAGCTTGCCGCCATCAATACCCCGAATATGCTCAGTACGCCGCTTAGCGTCATGGCGGCGCTTGTACTGGGAGAATTTTCGGTCAACAGCGGCTGGTTTAATTCAGAAGTGATGTTATATATGGCGTTTGTAGCGATTGCCAACTATACACAGTCAAGCTATGAACTCGGCTACGCATTAAAATTCATGCGAATCCTCAATCTGATACTGACTGCGATATTCGGCTTATACGGATATATAGCGGCGATTGCCATACTGATTCTCGCGATTGTATTTAATAAGACTTTATCAGGCAAAAGCTATATCTACCCTGTACTGCCCTTGAACCCCAGACAGTTAGCGAAAAGATTTTTCCGCCTAAGGCTGCCCGAATCACGCGAATGACGCTGATATCGCGATGTTTTATCCGCTGGTTGAGTAAAAATGGAAACTTATCATATGTTATTGTTTCCCTGTGCTGCCGTGACCTCCTCTGTCTTTATTGCCGAGGCTTTCCACTTCATCGAAAACAATTTTAGGCTGGTTTTCCATGATACGAAACTGACAAATTCTGTCATTAATATGAATCTGCGTGTCACGCACGGCGTATGCAGGCATAAACCACTGGTCGTTATCTCCGCAGTAGGAGCAGTCAATGACGCCCATGTGGTTGACCTGTATAATGCCGAAGTTCTTAAAGGTGGAGCTTCTCGGAACCACATGCGCTTCATAGCCTTCGGGAAGTTCCATCGCCATGCCGAGCGAAATCAGTCGGAACTCGCCCTTCTTCATTGTCACCTCTTCCGCGCAGCGCAAATCAATCCAATCGGATTTGCCGTCTATGTAGGTTAATTTATCTATTTTATCCGTGAAGTATTTGATTTTGATTGTTTTCATTTATGAAACTATACTCCTTTTTACCTTACATATTTTTAAGTTTTTGATTTAAAATCGTGACAGTAAATGAACTGCTTTATAAATGGAAACAGCCATTACTTAACAGTACATCACAGGCACGGTAATATTCTCCGATTCAAGCGTCTTTTGCACATCAATCACCCGCTGGTTGCTGCTTCCGCGCCAAAACAGCTTGGTATCCTTTAATTCTGCGACAAACTCACCGTCCACCAGTACGTCAACGTATCTTACAAGGTTATCGCTGACAATATTCTCCCAGACATCGCCTGTATAGAGCCAGATTGTCTTATTAGGATACTTCTGTTTAATCTCCGCCATAAGCGCCCTGACATCCGCCCTATTGGCAGCATGAAGCGGATCTCCGCCTGAAAAGGTAACGCCCTTTATATAATCTTTATCAAGCTGTTCAAAAATTTCCTGTTTCGCCCCTTCGTCAAACAACACTCCGCCGTCGGGATCCCACGTTACCGGATTATGACATTCCCTGCAGCAATGTTCGCAGCCTGCAACCCACAAAACCACCCGCAGCCCGTCCCCATTCAACATATCGTCCTTAGTGATATTATGATATCTCATACAATCTCTCACATTCTGCTACTTAATATTTTACATACTCTTTCTCTCCGCTATTTCCGCCATCTTGGCGTCGCTCAGCCTCGTATCGCCGTGGACGCGGGAATAAGCAAGATATCCGTTCATTCTGTCTATCTTAGTCAGGTTGCGGCTGCCGCATACGGGGCATACGTCCATCTCAAGTTCCTGATGTCCGCAGTCGTCGCAATATGCAAGGGAAAGGTTTACGCCCTCATAGAATCCCATTTCCATTGCCCGCCTGATTAGCGTCTTGATTGCCTCAATATTATAGTCAATCGGATATTTGACATACTGTATCTTGCCGCCGTTGGAAAGTTCCCAGAAACGATATTCCAAATCCTGTTTCTCAATCGGGGTGATATCTTCCGTCACATGGCAATGGAAACTGTTGGAAACATATTCCCTGTCAGATACGCCTTCCACTATGCCGTACTTTGCACGGAACTGCTTCACCTGCAATCCGCACAAATTCTCGGCAGGCGTTCCGTAAATGGCGTACAGATGTCCGTCTTCTTCTTTATATTCGTTAATCTTATTATTAATATGCTCTAATACTTCCAGCGCAAACTGTCCGTCTTCAACTAAAGATTTTCCGTTATAAAGCTCCTGCAGCTCATTGAACGCCGTGATTCCGAAACTTGCCGTAGCAGTCTTTAAAATAGGCTTAATCTTGTCATGGAGCTGCAGATGCCCTTTATAGAATCCGCCCTCGCAATAAGCAAGCGGATTGGTTGACGCACGCATTTCTCCCAGATAAGCATAAGTCCTCTTATGCAGCTGCCTGATTAGATTTAAGTAATAATCCAGCACGTCGTAGAAATCTTTGCTTTCCTGACGCGACTTGGCAAGAATCATCGGCAGATGCAGCGATACCACGCCTATATTGAACCTTCCTACAAAAACAGGCGTATCGTTATCATCAGCAGGGTGCATTCCGCCTCGCTCATACCACGGTGAAAGAAAAGCTCGGCAGCCCATAGGCGAGATAACCTTGCCGTATTGCTTATACATGCTGGGGACATAGCCCTTTCCTGTCAGGCTCAACCAGTCGGGATACATCGTCTTAGCCGAACACTGTACTCCGGCTTCAAATACGTCTTCCAGTTCTTTCCCCGGTCCATGCAGATTTTCATCATAGAGAAAAACAATCTTCGGGAACAATACAGGTTTCTTACACTCTTTCTTTCCCTGCCCTGTCTTACGCACATTTAACATTATTATCGTGGCAAGCTTGGCAAACCTGCCCGTCCCTATTCCCGCTGTAACTGTGATAAACGGATAATCCCCGCGGCTGCTTGCCACGGTATTAAATTTATATTCCCAGCCCTGAAAGCCCTGCTCAAATTCCCTTTTTACGTCCGCCAGGGCCTCTGCATCGGCTCTTTCTTCGCTGATTCCAAGGTCTTTATACTTTTTAAGGCTCTTCTGATATGTCTTCTCCGCATACGGCTCAAGTATCTTATCTACCTCCGGCACGGTAAAACCGCCGTACTGCTGGCTTGCCGCGCTCAATACGATATCGCCTATGACGTCAAACGCCACATCCAAGGTCTTCGGCTCGTTATACCAGATATTGCCCATTTCAAAGCCGCCTTTTAGCACTTCGGCAACATTGAACAGGCAGCAGTTCATGGTATCCCTTCTTGCCGACATATCATGCACATAGAGATATCCGTCGCGGCACGCCTGAATCTCTTCCGTAGTCATGAAAAACTTCTGGTACAGTTCTTTATTGAATTGATTAAAGATAAGGCTTCTCTTAGTGGAAACAAGGGCGCTGTCCGTATTAGCGTTCTCCTTATCTCCTATGTACATAATAGACTGGCTTTTCTTATAAACCTCGTCCATCATGCGTACAAAATCCTGCTTATAATTACGATAGTCGCGGTAACTCTTCGCCACAATCGGCTTTACGTCCTCTAGGGCGCTCTCCACTATATTGTGCATAAGCTGAATCGGGATTTCATCTTCCCCAAGCTCATTTACCTTATTGATTACAGTCTGGCAGATATGCCTCTTCTCTTCGTCCGTAAACTTAGTCAGTGCGCGGTAAGCGCTTTTGCCTACAGCGTCCACGACTTTCTGGACATTGAACCCTTCCAGGCTGCCGTCCTTTTTGATGACTTTAACATCTCTATCCGGTTTAAATTCTGCTCCGAAATCCTCTCCCGCCGTACTCTGCGGCTCTAACAGATTACTCATACTAAAAACCCCCACTCCTGTTTCTTACATCGCCTTTGTACAAAATATAGTTTTTCGTTTACATAACATCACCATATTTAGTGGTCGTAATATTAGTATAAGATAATACCATTCTCATGTCAATCTACAGATAAAAAGATTTTCAGAAATATTTACAAAAATTGCATCATGTATAATTTTTTATAATTTCATCAACAAACTGCTTATATTGCGTCACCACATTTTCCGGCGCAATAAGCTGCGCTCCTGCCCCCAGCCCCGTAAGCCAGCCGAAAAACTGCCCGCTTATCGCTACGGTCACGCGTACCGAAAAATGGTCTTTATCCCGCTCTCTTATAGATACATCCTGCCCGAACCTGTCCATTACCACGCCTATCAGCTGGTTTTCAAGCTGTATGGTGACTGCCTCTTCCCTGCCGCCGTACATGCTGAATGTCTTATTCGCATAGTCGGCTATGTCAAAACGCTCGAATAAGGCGCTCCCCTCACGTTTCACATTAGGCAGCTCCTTTATGCTCCCCATCTTATCCACGCGAAAATGCTTAATCTTATCCTCTTCGCCGTCGTGCGCAATCAGATAGTAATTCTCGTCTTTACAAGTCAGCGCCCACGGACTCACAGTATATATTTTTCCATCCCGCCGCGGCACAAGTTTCTTCTCCAGATTCCATTCCAGATATTGAAAGGAAATCTGCTCGTTATTCTGGATTGCCCTGTGGATATCGTCCACAATATAATAGATGCTCTCGTTGGCGGTCTTAATGCGGTTTGCGACATATACCTGCCTTTGCAGCTGCTTTGCATCGGACTTGGACGCAAGCTTCTCTATTTTTGCTATGAGTTCTTTAGACTTCTTTAAGGTAATGAACTTTGAGGACTGTACGACTTCCACCAATAACTTTAATTCCGCCAGTTCAAAATCCCTGCCCGCCATATAATATCCGCCGTTTGTCTTGGATTTGGACAAAATAATATCGTAGCCGAAATCTATGAGCTGGTTGATATCATTATAAATACTCTTACGCTCCGCCTTTATATCATACTTTTCCAACTCTTCAATCAAATCTTTTGTAGTTATACAATGCTCCTCGTCTGTCAGTTCAGAGAGAATTTTTACAATATACAATAACTTTAGTTTTTGGTTTGATGATTTAGGCATATATCATGCTCCTTCCCTATATCTGTTAAAAAAAGAGCCGGCTAAGCAGCCAACCCTTTTGCTTGCTAAATCTACATTTTCACATGAACAGCGCAATAAATGCACAGACCTGCTGAATAATTGCTTTTACTTTATTTATTCACCACCGGAAACCGATTGTTCCACATTATCGCCGCCAACCGCCGCAAGCTTCTTATCTTTGCTTATACGCCACTTCGCGCCAATAACACATGCTATGATAACAAGCACTACAATTAATAAAAACAACAGTAAATATGAAAGAAATGCGTTAATAAAAAGTATTAAATTACCCATCGGTTTCACCCTTTCCGCAGCGCCTTATATGTAACTTACAGCCGCTTACAAATTCTTCCTGTATTATAACACCAAACAGATAATATCGTCAAGCCTATCTGCTATGCCCGCCGCCACCATGTGAATGTCCGCCGCTCGACGTATGGTGTCCGCCGCCACCGCTGTGCGAACTTCCACCGCCGCCGCTGCCGCCGCTGCTGGTTTCAATCGTCCTGCTTACGACATTTTTGCGTAAGAATATATCATCCCGCCTTCTGTAGTCTGGCTGTCCGCCATTTACATACGTTCTGGTATTTACAGTCTTTGCACCCTTCCTAGAAGTCATATTAACAGCTATGTAGATTAACGCCGCAATCGCCGCAGCCATGAATGATATATACGGCGGATACTCTGTAACTATATATCCGGAATCCGTCATATCATAATAGACGTTATCTACAAATGTTTTATATGCACGATACGGATTGCTGTCAACATCTTCATAAAATACGTCCAGAATATTGTTAAGCATACTGAGACTGTATCTGTCTTCAACTTTCCCTGTAGTACACATCCATGTATACACATGTCCGTCGTCTTCACGGTAAATATTATCAAGCAGCAGAACGCCGTCGCCTATCGGCTTATTATATCCAAACTTATGCTCCTCATAGAAATTATCCGCATAAATCATCGTGAACTCGTCATAATCAGCTCCCGAATCATATGAGCGGGCGTACTCCTTCAAAGACTCATTTAGCGTTACTAACACAATATCCGCCTGAATCTGCTTCTCCCGCTCGGCAATCTGCTCCCTTAACTTATCCTCTTCTTCGTCGGTCAGCACGTCGGCATAATCAAAGACTCTTTCTGTAGTAGTACATTCCGTATTAGTCCTTTCCGTCGATACACTATTTTTCGCACCGTTAATAAGCCGCGAAGCCACACCAAGCGCCACCACTATCCCCAACGCTATAAACAGAAACCTAAAGTGTCTAAAATATTCTTTCATTATAATAACCACACGCCTTTCTAAGTCTGCGAATTTATGTCCCTAAGACATTTTCAATACCCAGATTTTAGCCTAAATGAACAAAATAAGGAGCGACTTACCGCTTTTCAGGCATGGAGCTCCGTTTTTGTTTTTAGGCTAAACTCATGACAGTAGATAATATTCTCAAAGTCATACATAAAACCGCAGCACCATCTCAAACATCGCCGCCACGGCCACAAAGACCGTCGCCGCATATCCTATCATTTTCCTGACAGAAAGCGGCGTCTTACCTATCGCCTTCCCTGTCTGCCCGTTCACATAGAATGTATATGTCTGCTCCCTGTAGCGGTATGTATATATCCATACCGGGAAAAGCGCATAAAAATATCCCAGCCTTTTGGTGCGTACATCTCTATGAAAAGGCTTAAGCGTCGAGTACCCCGACAGCGATTCATTAAGAATTGCTTCCGCCGAGCCCCGCACCTTTGCAAGCGCCCTATGTTCTAATGTTATTGCGTCCTGATTGAAAAACTCGGCATAAAAGCCCGACATATATTTTTCCTGAAAATTTTCCAACGCCCTATAATCATAAGGCTCCATTAAATCCATTGTGCCATCGTCCATTAAAATTGATGCGTCCACAGGGATTTTATCATAATCAATATCCATGTCGCGCACCACTTTATAATGGCTGGTCTCGGTATATTCCTTATTGCCGCTGCGCCATGAGCGTACTCTGGTCCCTTCTCCGTCAAATACGCAGTTAGCCATATAATCGTATAACCAGAAAGGCACATAAGAGCCTTCCATTTTATCTAAAGAAGCCTCCGAAAGAAAACTCGATGGGGTAAAAGCGCGTTTCTTAAACTCTTTTTTCAAGATTTCCTTTACGCTCTCTTTTCCTACCTTAAATGGCATAATGAGATTGGGATTATAGCTGCCTTGAACTTTATCGTCAAACACAATATAGTGTCCGCAGTGTTCGCACCTTAGAGCCGACGTATACTCGCTTGGATTAAGCGGTGCGCCGCAGTTAGAACATATATCTTCCGAACTTCCTTCCAACTTCTGCTCACTGTCAATCCCCTCACAGTGCGGGCAGTACATCGCTTTCTTTTCCGGACTGTAGACCACATTGCCGCCGCAGTTACGACATTTAAAAATCATTGAGTTTTCCTCCCTTATGCCATTGCCCTGTCTTTAAAAAAGTCTGCGCCATTGTCTCCGCATCATTTACGAGGTCCTTATCATATCCAAGGACCTTGAGAAGCGCTATAGCGTTTCTGGAAACGGCAGGACCTTTCTGCAATTTATAATTAAAAAGTATATCGTTTTTCTCTATTTCTTCTTCAAAATGATAATTATCGTATACATCAGATAAGAGCTTGGTCAGCTCCAAATCATGAGTCGCAGCAAAGCATATTACGTTCTTTGCCGCAAGCGCTTTAAGAATCTGCGTAGACGCCGCTATACGCTCTACCGTATTTGTACCGCGCAATACTTCGTCTACAAAACATAACACATGTTTTTTGTCCTTTTCGGCACAGGCAACGTTATTCAAAATTCTGCGGATAGATTTTACTTCCGCCATATAATAACTGTCGCCGCTCTCTATGTCGTCTTTTAAGGACATGGAAGAATATATGCGGAACATTACCCCTTTATATGACGCTGCCATACAGGTATGTATGGTCTGCGCCAGAATAGCGTTTACCGCTACTGCGCGCAGGAATGTAGACTTGCCGGAAGCATTGGAGCCGGTAAGCAGCACTCCTTTGTCCACTTCTATATCGTTCTTTACCGGATTATTCAATAACGGATGATATAATTGTTTTATATTAATATAACCATCTTCGTCTTCTTCCGTAATAAACTCCGGAATACAATAATCGCCCTTTAAATTTGTGCGGTATTCGCCTACGACGATAGCAGTCTCTATCATTCCCATAACAGTAACCATTTCGTCTATGTCGCCTATATGATTTCTGACAACCCTGAGCATTTGATTGAATTTTATCAAATCGAGATAAAAAATCATTCGCAGATAATCAAATAAAGTTTCTAAAATATTGCCGTTTGCCGACATTCCCCCACGTCCGCCTGAACTTGAGAACACGATAAAAGAATTGCGTCTGAAATTCCCCATTGCCTTATAGCATTTCAAAAGACGCTCCTGCTCTTTATCAATTTCGCTTATGGAATATTTGCCGATATCATTCGCCGCATCCAATAGCCGGGATATATAAGCGAAACTCGTGATATAATGACCTATCTCTTTCTGTTCCTTAAAATAATTAATCATATTATAGCTTATAACCACCAACAGCGCGCAGCACCCTAGGGGTACGGAGACAAACATCAGTCCGAGACTTATAATGACTAGAAGGAGTGCCATATAATATCTAAAACTGTTGCGCTCTCCTAATGTATCAAGGAAACTAAGATACTCGTACAGTGAATATTTGCTCATTCTTCCAAGCTGCGCAAACTTCACCTGTAGTTTAACCCTTAAGTCCGCATTATCCATAAAATATCTGACATGGCTTTCAAAACGCTCAAGTTCCTCCTTGCTCTGAACCGGCGTGCGCAGCCTGTAATAAAGATATTCATCGCCCGCAGAGCTGTGGGAATAATTCATCTTGCTGTATATCCTGTCCATGTTTAAATCATTCCATGTAATATCATCAAGCTGATTCGCCTCTTCATGCTCTTTATAATACATGGGGATATGCTGCTCAAGTTCGTCTGTATCATATTCTCTGTCCACGGCATCTCCATACCGTTCATAAAGTTTCTTGATGAAACGCTTTCTCTCATTCATGCTGTTTATATAGCCCATTACCATAATCAACAGAATGAAAAGAAGCATTGCTCCCGCAAAAATAAAATATTCCATAACTCATGTTATCCAATCTGGCAACTATTCATTACCCGTTCAATTATAAAACCTGATAACTGCTTATCAGTTTCACAATTATCCAATCTGTTCTTTTATTTTCTCCGCCTTGTCATAGATGGCGTCAACATCAATGAAATCCGCAAATTTACCGTCCATATATAAAATCTGGCCGTTTATCATTGTCATTTTTATATTCTGTTTGCTGCCGCTGTAAACAATATTCTTAGAAATATTGTTAATAGGCTGCATATTAGGCTGGCGTAAGTCTATCATTATCATGTCCGCAAGCCTGCCTTCTTCCAGCACATCGGTATCCGGAAGGTTCATTGCCTTAGAGCCGTTTACCGTTGCCATTTTTAGCACTTCCCATGCGTCCACGGCGGATGCGTCCATTGCCTTTAATTTAGCAAGCCCCGTTACCAGGAACATCTCGCGGAACATATCCAGACAGTTATTGCTTGCAGGACCGTCCGTTCCGATTGCTACGTTTATTCCTTTCTCAAGGTATTCGGCTATCGGCGCTATGCCGCTGGCAAGCTTGGTATTCGAGCCCGGATTCGTCACCACGCTTAAATTTCTCTTTTTAAAGATTTCCATATCCTCTTCATCAAGATAGACGCAGTGGTATCCGCCGCCGCCGTAATCATATATGCCTAAAGAATCAAAAAGCTTGGTCGGCGACATTCCGTAACGCTCTATACAACCATCTGTTTCCGACTTAGTTTCCGCCAGATGCGTAAATACCGGCGCTTTATATTTATGCGCAAGCTTGGCTACGCTCATTAGAAGTTCTTTAGAACATGTATATTCCGCGTGGAAGCCGATGAAATAACTAAGCAGTGGATTGTCGTTATTATATTTTAAATAACACTCTTCCGTCTTGGCAAGCGATTCGCTAAAATCCCCCTGTCCGCTCATGCCGCTTACCTGAACGCAGCGCATACCCATATCCACACAGGCTTTTGCAATCGTATCAGGAGTCAGATACATATCGAAAATCGCCGTAATCCCGCTTGTCAGATATTCCAGAATTGCCAGCTTGGTAAGATGGTAAATCATTTCCCCGTCCATTCTTGCCTCAACCGGAAATATCTGTTTCGTCAGCCAGTCCTGCAGCGGCATATCGTCAGCATAAGAACGCAGCAGAGTCATACCCGAATGGGTGTGAGCATCTTTAAAGCCCGGCATAAGAAGGTTTCTTCCACAGTCAATTTCCTTATCCCATATTATGCTCTGGAGCTTTAACTTGCGGTAGACTTCTTCCGTATCCGCGCCGTCTCCCACATATATAATGCGCTCGTTCTGAACCCAGACCTCGCCTTCTAATATTTTATCGTCTTTCATTGTAAGTATCCGCGCGTTATAAAATCTGATATTCATATATCTCATGTTCCTTTCTGCAGAATTTACGTTTTCATGCGGTCAGCCCAGTAAATGCGCAGACCTGTTAAATAGTTGCTTCCATTCTATCAGCTTAATTATATTACATGCCGAGATTTGAAGCCCCGAATCCATTCGGAAGCAGTTCTTCAAGCGTCTGCACCTTATAATCATTTACCGACTTAGCCACAATAATATCAAAGTCCTTCGGGTTGCAGAATTCCATCATCACCTGTCTGCATACCCCGCATGGATAGGCGTAAGACGTTATCTCTTCTCCTTTTGCACCGCCGACAATGGCGATAGCTTTAAACTGCCGCACACCTTCGCTTACCGCCTTGAAAAATGCCGTCCGCTCTGCGCAGTTTGTCGGTGAATACGCCGCATTTTCAATATTGCAGCCCGTGTATATGCTGCCGCCTTCGGTAAGCAGCGCCGCGCCCACCTGATAGCCTGAATAAGGGGAATACGAAATCTTTCTTACCTCTAGCGCCTTATTTATTAAGGTTTCTGCCATAGCTTTATCTATCATTGATTAACAGCTCCAGTCTTTAAATCCATTCTTATAATACATTAGCGAACTTTTTAACCGTTTCCGTCAGAAGCTTCTCAAATTTCGGTGCAACGGCGTTTGCAGCCGCCTGTACTTCCTCGTGTGTAAGCGGCGTGCTGTTCATGCCTGCCGCCAGATTGCATACACAGGATACGCCGCAGATTTTCATACCCATATGGTTTGCCGCAATCGCTTCCACTACCGTACTCATTCCTACCGCGCTTACGCCGAGCATATTCAACATCTTAATCTCCGCCGGAGACTCAAAAGACGGTCCTGTTAATTGCGCGTACACGCCTTCAAATAATTCGATATCATTCTCTTTCGCCGTACTTCTGATGATTTCCTGAAGGTCTTCATCATAGACATGCGTCATATCAGGGAATCTTGTGCCTAGTTCGTCGATATTCGCACCTATTAACGGATTGGGGGCAAAACATGAAATATGGTCGGTAAGCATCATCAGGCTGCCGGCATGCAGTTTGGGATTAAGACCGCCCGAAGCGTTGGTTAAAAACAATATTTCCGCACCCATCATTTTCATAAGTCGTGTAGGAAGCACTACGTCGGTAATCGGATAGCCTTCATAATAATGCACCCTGCCCTGCATAAGCACCACAGGCACCTTGTCTATATATCCGAAGATAAATTTGCCTGCATGTCCCGGAACCGTAGAAACCGGAAAGCCCTCAATCTCACTGTAAGGAAGCTCCGCCCTTACGTCTATGGTATTGGCAAAGTTCCCAAGCCCCGAACCGAGAACCACTGCAGCCTTAGGCTCAAAGTCGATTTTCGCCTTATAACATTCATAGCATTTTAAAAGTTTCTCATACACTTTATTCATATCAATTCTCCTCCTGCTCAGCCTGCGGATTTAGCATAATCTCCCCGCAATCCATTATATTTTAATATAGTATATCATTTTCTGATAAAATAAAAAAGAGATATCTTGTAATTATATCTCCTTTCTCCTTCTTAACATTTCATGCTGCTCACGGTATAGAAGCGGCATGAACTTATGTGCTTCCACTTGAGGCACGTTCCCACTACGTGGAAAATCGCAGCGGTACTAAGCTCAAAAGCTATAAAACAGCTTTTTCGCTAAGGACCGGCGTTTTCCAAGTACCTCAAGCGGAAGCACATAAGTTCATGCCGCCCAAGGCTGTGATTAATATACAATTTATGAATAGTTTATTCCGCTTAATTCACGTTTCCAAGCGTCAGGGACACATATGTTCACTGAAAAGGTCCTTGTAAGACGTCGGTACTTAGTGAAAAAGCTGTTTTTTAGCTTTTGAACTTAGTACCGCTACGCCTTACACGGAGCGAGAGTGTGCCTTTTCTGTGAACATATGTGTCCCTGACGCCCCCGAACAGCACAAGCACTTAAGAATATCGCCTGTATCGTTCTCTTTCTCACCATTTAATTACATACGTTATCTACAAAATCCGACATATTTAGATAATAATACACACCATTCCGCCGTTGCTGTCGTTCACGATTTTTTGCATAGTTTCCTGCAATTTCACCTGACTCTCCTCATTTATCATGGCAATTTTGCTGGATATTCCGTCATTTACCAGTTGTTCTATGGTTTTCCCGAAAATATTGGTCTCCCAGATGCCCTCGTCGCTTGTTCCGGTATCGGAAATATATTGTATCAAATCCTTCGCCTGCATCTCGGTTCCGACAATCGGCGATATCTCGGTTTCGATACTCGCCTTAATCATATGGATGCTCGGACTCTCCGCCTTAATCTTCACGCCGAACTTATTGCCCTGCTTGATGACTTCCGGCTTCTCTAAGACAATCTCGTCTTTATCCGGCATAACCACGCCGTATCCCTTATATCTTACGGACTCCATCGCGTGAAGCACCTTCGTATATTCCCGCTTCATTTTCGCCATCTCTTTAAGCACAGATAACATCTGATATTCACTGGTTATAGACTCGCCCACCAGCTCGCTTATCATTTCATAATAATAGGTATCGTCCAAATCCAGAACTATCCTGACGCTGCCGTCCGACATATTTACGCCGTCTAACTTACACTTTCTGATATATTCACTTTCCAGCTCAAAATTCGCTCTGGTGATATCCCTGACATTGGTAAGCTCGCCCATAAGATTTTTCACCTGAGCGATTATATCCTGTTTCATTTTATGGTCATATGCAAGCATCTCCACCCATTTAGGCATATAAAACTCAATCATTGTCAGAGGGAACTCATATAAAATGTTCTCCATGATATGATTTATATCGTCCTGCTTTAGCTGCTCGCAGTTGACGCTCATAACCGTGACCTGATATTTTTCGCTTATCTCGTCGGCAAGCTGCCTTGTTTCTTCCGCATAAGGTTTCGAGGAGTTAAGAAGCACGATAAAAGGCTTATGCATCTCCTGAAGTTCCCTTATGGTTCGCTCCTCCGCATCAAGAAAACTGTTTCTTGGCAGTTCACCGAAACTTCCGTCGCATGTCACTACGATGCCTATTGTGGAGTGGTCTTTTATAACCTTGCGTGTTCCTATTTCCGCCGCCTGGGTAAACGGTATTTCTTCTGACGACCACGGAGTCTTAACCATTCTTTCGACATCCTCTTCCATATGCCCTGCCGCGCCGTCCACCATATAGCCCACGCAGTCAATAAGCCTGACTTTGACATTAATATCCGCGTCCAGACTAATCTGTGCAGCTTCCTTAGGAATGAATTTCGGCTCTGTCGTCGTAATCGTCCTGCCGCCCGCGCTCTGCGGAAGTTCATCTTTTGCCCGCTCCTTCTCGTTCTCATCTTCCATAAACGGCAGTACGAGTAAGTCCATAAACCTTTTAATAAAAGTGGACTTTCCGGTTCTTACAGGACCTACAACGCCTATGTAAATTTCTCCCCCCGTCCTGTCCTGTATATCCTTGTAAACTGCATATTCATTTCTGTTATTAATATCCATACAAAAACCCCTTCCATACTTAGTAAAATGTATGTTGAAGGGGTTGTTTTTATGACTTGATATTTCTAAGCTGTTTATTTTCCGCCCTGGCACTTATGGAAAATAATACAGTTAGGCTGCGGTACTTTTATTTCCTTGCCGTTCATGACAAGTAAGCCTTTCTCCAAATCTACGTTAAAGAACGTCATGCTGTTGCTCTCATGATTGAGCGATACCAGATGCCTGTTATCAGGGAAAAGCACAGCGTCTTTAGGATAATCTCCGCTTATCGGCAGGCATAAGATTTTTTCAAGCATACCTGTTTCGTTATCTATCTTATATACCACTGCGCTGTTGTCGCCCGCATTTGAGCTTACCATATAATTAAAATCATTGGAAATATTTAACGCGCTTGCCGCCGAACCGCCCGCATGATAATCATTCAGCGTGGAAATAGTCTGTATCTTCTCAAATTCCGGAGTGTCTCTCGACTCTTTGTATGTGTATACGGTAATATAGTTCTTAAGTTCATGCACTATATATAAGAACTTCCCGTCCTGTGAAAACTTCATATGCCTCGGAGCCGACTCCTGCTCGCTTCTAATCATATCTATCTGGCTAAGCTTTCCCGTAGCATGATTGAAACGGTATACATTTACATGATCCATCCCCAAATCCGCAGCGCATAAGAATTTATTATCCCTCGTCATTTTTACGCAGTTGATATGCGGCCTGAAATTACGTTCGGCAATGCTGCCTAAACCCTTATGATATATTTCGTCTGTGATTTCTCCGACTGCGCCGTTATCCTGTAATCTCAAAACGGTAATCTTGCCGTCATGATACCCGCCTACAAACAGGAACTTATCATCATAATCCGTAGAAAGATAGCAGCCTCTCATTCCATTGATGCTTCCGTTATTAATAACCTCAAGTTCCCCTGTGGGTAAAATCTTATAGGCTTCTACGCCAAAGTCGGTAATGGAATACAAATATTTCTGATTATGGGAAATCGTAATATAGGAAGAATTAGTGATTTTTATATGGCTTTTTTCCGTCATACGCCCGTTTTTCATATCGACATCATATATCCTTATGCCGTACTGGTCTTTGTCACCTATGGTATAACTTGACACATATGCTACATACTTATCCTGCTTCATACAAATTTCCTCCGTTCACAAAATCTATTCTGCCATTTTCTTAATCAGATATCAAAATCATCGCCGGGCTTGATATCAATGTCGAACTTCATCTTATCCGGCGGCACCTCATACTGAAAATCCATTTCCCGCTTCTCGTGTTTTTTAGGCAAAGGCAGCGGATTTTCAATATAGCGCGGCTTGGAAACCATGGGTTCTGCTGTCTTAGTCTCGCTTGCTGCCGTAGGTTCTGCGCTCTTAGTTTCGGTCGCCACAACACCTGTTATTTCCGTTGTATCTTCTCTCTCGTCCGTCTCATTACTCTTTACAGGCTCTGTTTTTGTAACTGCTACGCAGCTCTGCTGTACTCCCAATCCGGCAAGCACGCTCCAAATAAATATCGAAAACACCTGATATGGTAAAACTCCTGCCTTGGAAAGCGGGCTTGGCGCCATTAGCAGCATAAGTATTATCCACGGCGATGAGTTCTGGCTCTTATGGCTGTTCCAAAACGATAAAATCAAAAATGCCGCCAGAAATACCTGAATATAACATTCTATAATATAATATCTCGTTTGATGGAAAACATAGTCAATCGGCAGATGGCTCATATAGAGATTATACCACGCATATGCCACATTTATATATGCTTTCCTGCTTACATAAGCATCAACTGCAAATATCCCCGCAACGGTAATTAACGCCGCCACAAATACAATTACAATTATCAGAGCGGAAAATCCTGTGCTGCGCTCCGTTTCTGTTTCCACGCCCTCGTCCGTATTCGACTCAGCCTGCTTAGCCTGTGCCGTCGGAATTGCCGTAAACAGAGCCGGCAAGAAAATAAGCAGCGTCAGCGAAACCGCATCGAAATATGTAAGCGTTCCTACAACAATTCCTGAAAATGCCGCAAACCACACTGAGGCAAATGCACTAAGCTTCCCATTGCCGTATGCTTTCACGAAACTTCCTACTATAATCATACCTATAAGGTACAACATCAAAAACATACATTCAGGCGTGATATCAAAAATACGGTTCACGTATACGGAAGAAAACGCCAGGATAGACAGCGCAATACATGAGGCAGTCTTTCCCGCTAATTTTCTCACAGTAAAATATGCAAGAATAAGCGTCAATATCTGTAATGCAATCTGAAAGCACACAGCCGCTCCCAGATTATTTCCGTTAAATAATAATACAATGTGCAGAAGCGTCGTATACAGGCTCGAAGCCCCATGCAATATCTGATTTCCCACAGTTAAGCCGCCCGAAGACGCCATAATGAAATATTCCGTCATTTCGGCGGATGTTCCGGCATACTGCACATACAGATATATCCGATAGCACAGAGCTGCGATACATATACAGAAAACCAACGCACTCTCCGATATCAGCGCAGCTTTTTTACTTATTTTAAGTTTTCTAACCCAACCCGAAACTGCCTTATTAAGAAAAAGATAGCTGCATATAAGAAGTAAAAATACCAAAACGCCGAAGACAATCGTATTGTATCCGACTTCCGTATTTACCTCGTTTTTCCAGAATAATATTGTATATACGGCAAGCATAACCCCTGTAACGCAGCAAAACAGCGCCCAGAGGATACAGCTAAACCACGTTCTTTTATATGCCATCAATTCGCTCCATTATATTTGCTTTAGCGCCTGCTCCAAATCGGCTATTATATCATTCACATGCTCAATACCGACGGAAAGACGTATCAAGTCGGGCGCAACGCCTGCTTCGGCTAACTGCTCATCATTCATCTGCCTGTGCGTATGGCTCGCAGGGTGCAGGACGCAGGTTCTCGCATCTGCAACATGAGTCACGATTGCGGCAAGTTTGAGCTTATCCATCATATCGGAAGCGGCTTTCCTTCCGCCCTTAAGTCCGAATGAAATAACGCCGCAAGTACCCTTAGGCATATACTTTTTAGCAAGTTCATAATATTTATTGCTCTTAAGCCCCGGATAATTTACCCACGCCACTTTCTCATGGGCTTCCAGATATTCCGCCACCTTCTGCGCATTATAGCAATGCCTCTCCATACGCAGCGGCAAGGTCTCTAAGCCCACGTTCAGAAGAAAAGCGTTCTGCGGCGACTGTATAGAGCCTAAATCCCTCATTAACTGGCTTGTAGCCTTAGTGATATAAGCAGCTTTACCGAATTTCTCCGTATATGTAATTCCATGATAGGATTCGTCGGGAGTGCATAAGCCCGGAAATTTTTCGGGATGCTTCGTCCAGTCAAAATTGCCGGAATCCACGATACAGCCGCCTACCGACATAGCATGTCCGTCCATATATTTAGTCGTGGAATGTGTCACTATATCCGCGCCCCATTCAAACGGATTGCAGTTAATCGGCGTAGCAAACGTGTTGTCTATAATAAGCGGCACCTGATGGCTGTGCGCAAGAGAGGCGAATTTCTCAATATCCAGCACCACAAGCGCAGGATTAGCGATAGTCTCTGCAAATACGCATTTGGTATTCTCCTTAAAAGCCTTGTTCAGCTCTTCTATATCCGCATCGGGATCTACCACGGTACACTCGATTCCCATCTTCTTCATCGTGCAGGTCAACAGATTAAACGTACCGCCGTACACTGTCGAAGACATAACCACATGGTCGCCCGCCTCACAGATATTGAATACCGCATAATAGGTCGCCGCCTGTCCCGAAGACGTTAGCATTGCCGCCACTCCGCCTTCAAGCTCGCAGATTTTAGCAGCTACATATTCATTAGTAGGATTCTGCAGCCTGGTATAAAAGAAACCGCTCTCCTCTAAATCAAACAGCCTGCCCATCTGCTCCGATGAATCATATTTAAAAGTCGTACTCTGGTAGATTGGCAGCACCCTCGGTTCTCCGTTCTTCGGTTTCCACCCTGACTGTATACATATTGTTTCTTTTTCCATGTATCCATCCTCCACTTTTTCTAATATTTTCATATCCAGAGTTTAGACGAAATGAACAAAATAAGAAGCGACTTACCGCTTTTCAGGCATTGGAGCTTCGTTTTTGTTCATTTTGTCTAAACTCATAATGACAATATTACTCATCCCAATTATGATATACCGCCTGTACATCGTCGTCCTCTTCAAGAAGGTCTAAGGTTCTTTGCAGATTCTTGACTGCAG
>JAMPEU010000140.1 GCA_023664865.1 Butyrivibrio sp.
GATTTAGCCGTAAATTCCTTTTCTTCAAGTTCCTTCTGGCTTTCCTCCATCTGCCGCTGCATTCTCTGCGCCTGTTTCATCAGGTTATTCATGTTGCCCGGCATTCCGCCCGGAAATCCTCCTCGTTTCGCCATATCAGTACCCCTTTCTTATCTTTATTCTTCTTCTATTTCCATATTAATAAGACGGCTTAAATCCACATAATCCTGCTCAAAATTCTGCTCACTCCGCATCGCCTGAATATTAACCTCAATCTCTTTACCCGCAATGTCGGATATCGTTTTCTCAAGCAGCTCTTTATGCCCTTCCTGTTTCAGGAAGTAATCGGATGCCACTCCGTCTTCAACCACTATCATCAATTTATTATCGCCGCCCAGACTCAACCGGGCGTCCTTTAAATATTGCTTCATCGGCATAGACGTCTCACCGACTACCGCCTGCCATTTATTCACAATCATTTTGACATCTTCCGGAATCGCCTTAGGAAGTTCAGGGCGGTTAAGCATTCCCGCCTTTTCGGAAACGCTGTCTTGCGAAACAGCCACATTCGCTGCCGGCATTACCGCTATGCCCTTTTCCATCTTATCTTCCATGCTGCGCACCCTTTCAAGCAGCGATGCGTTATCCGTTTCCATACTCGGACGACACAGTTTAATCAATGCTATCTCAATCATAATGCGTTTCTGGGAAGCATACTTGATTTGCCCTGAAAGTTCCGAAAAGATGCGTATATATCTCATTATAGTCTCTGAATCGACCTCTTTAGCCTCTTCTTTAAGCCGTGCAAGGTTATCGGAAGATACGTCAATAATATCCTCCACAGCCGCTGCGTCCGAAGTGTTTACAAGCAAAAGGTTGCGCATGTACCATGTAAAATCAGTCACAAACTGAGTCAATTCCCGTCCCTGCATCACGATTTCTTCAAGCAAAGCGATACAGCCCGGTACATCTTTGTCAAGCACATGTCCGAACAGCCTGCTAAAAACCTCGGTATCTACCGCGCCCAACACGTCCAGCACTTTATCATATGTAAGGTTTTTCCCAAAGTGGAATGCGATGCACTGGTCAAGCAGGCTCAGCGCATCACGGAAAGAACCGTCAGCCGTCTTGGCAATATAGCGCAGCGCCTTATCTTCCACCTCTATCTGTTCCACTTCCATAAGTTCATGCAGCCTGTTTGTAATCGTATCTATTGATATCCTCTTAAAATCATAACGCTGGCAGCGCGAGAGAATGGTAATCGGTATCTTATGCACTTCTGTCGTGGCAAGAATGAAAATAACATATGAAGGCGGTTCTTCCAATGTCTTCAGCAGCGCATTGAACGCCCCTATGGAAAGCATATGAACCTCATCAATAATATAAACCTTATATTTTCCTTCAGCCGGAGAGTAGGATACCTCGTCCACAATCTCCCTGATATTATCGACGCCGTTATTGGACGCGGCGTCGATTTCTATTACATTCATGCTTGCACCAGCCGCAATCGCCTTACACGTTCTGCACTCTCCGCATGGGCTGCCGTCTACAGGATTCTCGCAGTTTACCGCTTTGGCAAAAATCTTCGCAACAGAGGTTTTCCCGGTTCCCCTGGTCCCGCAGAAAAGATAGGCATGCCCGACACGCTCTGCCTTAATCTGGTTTCTCAATGTTGTTACGATATGCTCCTGCCCTTTGACGTCCTCAAAACAATCGGGACGGAACTTACGGTAAAGTGCTGTATATGACATTTACAACTAACCTCCATGCCGTATATACGGCATATATTTCAAAGACAGGGTAATTAATCACCGAAACTTATGCCGGTCAGCTTAGCCTCTTTAACAATCGTCGCATCAGGCGATACCATCTTAAGCTTGCCTGCAACCTCTTCAAGCGGAACCTTAACTACTTCCCTGTTCTTATAACCTACCATAAAGCCGTATTCTCCATTGAGAATCAGCTTGCCTGCTTCTGCACCGAGACGCGTAGCAAAAACACGGTCATAGGGACACGGGCTTCCCCCGCGCTGCGTATGTCCCGGAACCGTCACGCGGACGTCATATCCTGTTTTCTTCTGGATTTTATCAGCAATTTCGTAGGATACCGAAGGATACTGATAGTTTTTCATTTTCTCCTTATAATCCTTCTTAGACAGCTTAGCGTCCTCTTTAGAGATAGCGCCCTCCGCCACAGCCATAATCGTAAACTTGGAACCGCGGGCCGCCCTCGCGTTGATTGCGTCAACTATTTTATCAATATCATAAGGAATCTCAGGAATAAGTATAATGTCAGCTCCGCCCGCCATGCCTGCGTTTAATGTAAGCCAGCCTACCTTATGCCCCATAACTTCCACGATGAAAATACGTCCATGCGATGCCGCCGTCGTGTGTATACAGTCGATGCAGTCCGTCGCTATATCCACAGCGCTCTGGAAACCGAAAGTCATATCAGTCCCCCATAAATCATTATCTATCGTCTTAGGAAGCGTCACCACGTTAAGCCCTTCTTCCCTTAACAGGTTCGCCGTCTTATGTGTGCCGTTGCCGCCCAGAATAACCAGACAGTCAAGTTTGAGTTTATAATAATTCTGTTTCATTGCCTCAACCTTATCGAGCCCGTTCTCATCAGGTTCTCTCATCAGCTTAAACGGAGTCCTGGAACTTCCGAGAATCGTACCGCCCTTAGTCAGAATACCTGAAAAGTCTGCACCCGTAAGCATACGAAAGTCGCCATAAATCAATCCTTTGTACCCTTCCAGAAATCCGTAGATTTCCACATCTTCCCCACTGCACGATAAGCACTTGACCACGCCGCGCATTGCCGCATTCAACGCCTGACAGTCTCCACCACTTGTCAACATTCCGATTCTCTTCATTACTTATACCTCCTTAAAACACATCATTACCTATAACAAGAAAAAAGCGGAGACGGCGGGATTCGAACCCGCGTGCCCCGAAAGGCAAACTGATTTCGAGTCAGCCCCGTTATGACCTCTTCGATACGTCTCCATATGAATAATTATATCCAGTTGTGCTTTTTAAGTCAACTAATAGAAAAAATTCTTTTTGTGTGCTATATTAATGCAACAAAAATTATTTTTTCATTCTCTAATAAGTATAAAGGCGCACAAAGGAGGGTGATATATGTTAGCACTTGTCGAAAAGGCAATGAACGGAGACAGCGAGGCGTTTATACAGCTTATGGACTTACATAAAGAAACAATGCTGCGTATCGCGCATGGCTATTTTACGCAAAACGCCGATATAGCGGACGTCATGCAGGATACTATTCTTGCCGCGTATGAAAATCTGCCTAAACTCAGAGAGCCGCAATATTTCAAGACATGGCTGATTCGTATCCTAATTAATAATTGCAACCATATTTACCGCAGCAGCAAAAAATACATCTCACTGGAAGAGATTTCGGAAATCCATGAGGATACGTCGCAGGACTTGGATGCCCCGCTTTATAAATTCCATGAACTGCTTGAATGTGTTTCTAAAGAAAACAGGTTGTGTTTCCAGCTTTACTATGGAGAAGAATTTACCACTAAAGAAATCGCCGACATTCTTCATATAAATGAAAGCACAATCCGCAGCCGTATGCACAGAGAACGGCTTAAGCTGAAAACCAAACTGCAAAATACCGCCATATAACAATGTCATGAAAAGGAGGCGCATTACCATGAACAAACCGCACATTGATTCAGAATTATATGAAATCCTGCATTTTACGCCTGAA
>JAMPEU010000141.1 GCA_023664865.1 Butyrivibrio sp.
TTTTTAATCTCTTCTTTTTCTTAAGATAATGGCGATAATAATCTGAATAATTTGCTCCTCTCGTGTGCATACTTTGATACCCCTCTTCCGTGTTTATTGCCGCCGCTTTCTTGCTTTGGCAAAATAAAAACTCTTGTGTTATCCCGCTATATACAGGATACACAAGAGCTGCATCAAAGTTTCATCATATTTGTATCATAGTTCCATATTTTTTGTATCAAATTTACATATTTTTTGCATCAAAGTTGCATCATTATAATTTCTTAAATAGTAATCCTACGATATTTTAAGGAATATTTCATTTATTCCCTCATAAAAGCCTATCGTCACTACCGTCCTTTCATCGCCCATGCCCGGAAATACATACTTTTTGTAGTATGGGGTAGTCTCTAAAAGCGGGTTGTCCGACTCATACGGCGAAGGACTTCCAAGCCCCATATATGCGCTCCACTCTTCAATCACAGCATCTGTGTCAATATCCTCCCACAGAAGGGAAGTTCTTGCATAGAACTCATATATTTTTCCGTCTTCCGCGCCAATATAAGCGTCTATCAGACGATTTCCCTTATCGGCGTTTACCTGACTGTTGGACAGGCTCAGTTTCCAGACCGCGATATTGTTTCTAGGTTCAAGCACATCAATAGCGGAATAAAGGGTTGCATCATACGATTCCGGCACTACTTCCCTCACGCCCTCCGGCAGTATTCCGGCTTCCTTCAAAGTCTCTATCGCGCCATTGCATGTCTCGTATATCTGTTCGTCCGAAATCTCCTGGTCGGAAGGAGTTCGATAATTTGCCACAAACGCATATGAGCCTTCAAGCTCCTGATACAGTCCAGCCTCTGTGAGATTCATCATTGCGCCTCTGTCATTTCCCGGAAGCGACTGCGTGCTTAGGCATCTGGACAGAATATACAGCTTTTCGTTGGAGTTTAGCTTATATCTGTATCCTTCTCCCGATGTTTCTACGGTTTCCGCATGAATTTCGTTGAGCATTCCCGTATCCTGATATCTGGTAAGCGCCTCCGGTCCCCAGATGGATACTGCAAGCGCACTTACTGCAAAAAGAAGGAATATCATTATTTTAAGTTTATACAACATTAACTTTCCTCCCCTCTTTGGGTTAAATCAGCAGTTTTCTTTGCGCTGTCTGTTTCAGCATACACTAAAACAAAACTGAAACACGAGCCTTCTCCCTCTTTGCTCTCTATCTCCAATTCGCTGTCATGGATTTTCAATATCTCCACGCAGAGCGCAAGCCCAAGCCCTGCCCCGTTCTTACTTCTGGCACGGGATTTATCAACCATGTAAAATGCCTGCGTAATCTTACGCTGCTCTTCTTCCGGAATACCGATTCCATAGTCTCTGACCGAGAACCTGTAGCCGTCTTCAAGCTCCGTTCCGTTTACGTCAATGCGGCTGCCTGTCTCCGATGCCTTACACGCATTATCTATCAGATTTACCAATACGGACTTAATCAGATTTACCTCGGCAAGAATATCACCATGCTCGTACTCAAAATGAAAATCCATATCCCTGCTGCCTATAAACATTTCTTTCAGATATTCAAATATATGCTCCGCCGCATACTTCTGTAACTGCGCCTGTGTATTGCCTGCAACAATAATATCCAAAAGTCTGAGCGACATCGCTTCAAGCCGCTTGCCTTCCGTATAGATATAATTTGCCGACATTATGCTCTGCTCCTCATCCATCTTATGAGAACGAAGCATGTCTGCATAACCGATAATTGCCGTAAGCGGAGTCTTAAGCTCATGAGCAAATGCCCCCATAAACTCTTCTTTTGCCTCAATTTCTTCTTCCAGCTTGTCTATGTTTCTCTCAAGAGCCTCCGCCATACTGTTAAAATCCCTTGTAAGCTGTCCGAGTTCGTCCTGGCTGACCTGCCTTGCACGGTAATAATAGTCGCCCGCCGCCATTCTCTTGGTTGCCCGTGTAAGCAAGCGTACGGGCTTAGTCAGAAATGATGAGATAAAGTGCATAATCACAGTACCCGCAAGCAGCATAATAAGTGTGACTCTTCTGTACAAAGAAAAACCCATTTCACGTTCCGTAAACACTTCGGAGACGTCTCTTAGCGTTTCCAGATATATAACCCTATTTAACGCTTTTACCGCGGTTCCCGTGTGAATATAATATTTATCCTGCGCCTGAATGACCTGATATGCCTTAACATTTTCACCAATCTGCGAAAGCAGTTCATTTGCAAAGCCTGTATACTCTTCAAAGCCAATGCTGGCATATAAAAGTTTTTGTTCTTCATCGGAAATACGAATCAGCCTGCCGCCGCCCTGCCCGCTTTTTTCCAAATTAGCCGCAATCTCTTCCACTGTGGTATCCGGCAGATAACTGTATTTTGCCGGAACGCTTAACGCCGCCGTCTCAAAAGCAAATCCAAGGATACTGCTTTCGTCTAACGCCTGTCCGACTTCACGTTCCAGAGAAGTCTCGAATACATAATTCACAAAATAATAACCGCTGAATCCGAGCGCCAATGCCATGACAATGACCATCCACAGCAGTATTTTATATGAAAATTTCATTCTCCGCAGCCATGCCTTTCCGTAACTGTACCACACCTTCACAGTTACGCCTTTCCTTCATTTACACCTACACTTCCAAACGATATCCTACCTTATAAACTGCAACTAAGTTATTCTCCCAGCCGAGCTTCTTTCTTAAACGCTGCACATGCAAGTCCAGCGTGCGGCTGTCGCCAAAGTATTCCTCTTCCCATACTTTCTCATATAACATTTCCCTGAACAACGCCACGTTTTTATTTCTCATGAAAAGCACTAAAAGACCAAATTCCTTATTAGTCAGCTCTATATGCTTTCCCGCTTTAGTCACCCTGCGCGCCTCAACGTCCACAGTGATATCTCCCGCCGTCAATTTCTGATCCGCCTTATTATAACGGCGCAGCACAGCCTCTACCCTCGCGACTAACTCAACTACATCAAACGGCTTCACAAGATAATCATCAGCGCCAAGTTTAAGTCCTTTTACCCTGTCCTTCACTTCATGCTTAGCAGTAATAAATATTACCGGAACGCCAAGCGGTCGTATGTACTCCATAATGTCATACCCATCCGCCCCCGGCAGCATGATATCCAACAAAATCAAATCATAGCTGTTCTTTTCAATCAGCTCAATCGCTTTCAACCCGTCCTGCACGGCAGTGCAATGATATCCTGCCGACGATAGGTTTAAATCTATCAAATCACAAATCGGTTTTTCATCGTCCACAATAAGTATCCTAATCACGTCCCTACCTTATCCTTTCCTCAATCCGTCGCTTCCCAGCCCCAATATTTCCGCGCTTTCTCAACCAGTAATTCCATTGTATCATCATCGCCGCAGCGATATTTCTTCTTGATATCCGTATCCGCCGAAAATCCGCCTGTCCTCTGATAATAGATGGAAAAATCGCTCTCGATAATAAGCTCGCCGCCGTCGCCTTCATAACTGTATCTTGCAAGCACGGTTATATCTTTAAGCCCGTCTCCGTCGATATCCCGACAGCTTATGCCCTTAAGTGCATACAGATTATCATAATATCCCATGGGCTGCAAACTGGATACGATATTCCCCTGCTCGTTTACCAGATAAATCATAAAGACATCATAGTTGGAAATCCTGTATGTACCCGGCACTACCTGTAATTTGCCAAGCTTGCCGAAAGT
>JAMPEU010000142.1 GCA_023664865.1 Butyrivibrio sp.
CTCCAGCTTAAGAATGCGGAATTTACATCAATATGAAAAATAATCTTATCCATTGCGCCGCTCCCGTTTAACCATGCCGTGTCTGCCTATGAAAAATATGGACTTTAATATCGTAATAAGTTTATCACAGTCTATGCCAAAATGGAACGAGGACAAAGCAATAAAACAAAACGAAATCTTCCCATTTTGTCTTTACATTTGATATAAATATTGTTAAAATATAAAATGTTACAATTTTATTACAGATAAACTACAAATGTTTTTATATATAGAGGAAAAAATTATGAAATTTGTGAGCAGACATTATAAAAAGATGAAAATTGCATATATTAAGGTTGCGGTTGCTGCAGTGGTGGCGGCGATGCTTTTTCTGCCGTATTATCAGGAACTGGAAAGTATTGGCGATAATCAGTTCATTGTGTATCTGAACGGCGAACGTGTCGGCATTGTCGATGATGTGGATAGGATAGATTTGTGCCTTATCAACGCGCGGAAAAAAATTGCGGAAGGCAGCGAGGAGATAGTGCTTGCCGACTGCAGTGTTACTTATGAAGGAAGCGAAGTGCTGTGGGGAGAAGTAGATGACGACGGCGTCATAATTGATAATATGGCGTCAGTTATTGAACGGAGCATCAAGGATACTTTAAAACGCTCCTACACGGTAAAAATCAATGAGTATACCGTAAATCTTGCCAATACGGATGAAGTGCTGGAACTTCTTCAGGCATCGCTTGGCAAGTACGACGTGGAAAATGAATATGCCATAGGGCTTGTACTGGATCCTGAGCGTGAGCTTAATGTCCTGACCACGACTATTTATGCAAAGGCAGAAGAAACGGAAGAAGAGCAGGCAGTGATAGTGAGCGCGGGCATAAATTCAGAATTGACTAATATTTTCGATGCTGTAGAACCGGAAATTGAGAAGGACTTTTCAGATTATGAACTGGGGCTTAAGAATATAGGCTTCGGTGATTCTGTTGAAGTGGTGGAAGCTTATCTTCAAGACTCCGAACTTACTCCGGTAAATGCGGCTATCGACGAGGTTACTAAAGACCAGGAAAAGGAACAGATATACGAGGTAGTAGCGGGAGACACGTTGTCTAAAATCGCGATGAATAACGGGCTTGAAATGGACAGGCTGATTGCGATGAACGAAACGCTCGAAAGCGAAAACTCCATTATCCGTGTTGGCGATGAATTGATAATAACGGTGCCTGAACCTGAACTTTCCGTAGAACGCGTGGAAGAGGTCTATTATGAAGAAGACTACGAAGCGGACATAATATATATCGATAACAACGACTGGTATACGACGCAGACAAAAACCCTGCAGGAACCGTCGGCAGGACACAGAATAGTTGTTGCGGACGTATTTTACCGGAATAACGAAGAGGTAGGAAGGGAAATACTTAAAGAAGAGATTACCTATGAAGCAGTCCCTAAGCGCGTGGAAAGGGGAACCAAGATTCCGCCTACTTACATCAAGCCTATTTCGGGCGGAAGGCAGAGTTCTGGTTTTGGTTACAGAAAAGCCCCGACTAAGGGCGCGTCAAGTTACCATCAGGGTGTGGATTGGGCTACGCCTGTCGGTACTGCGGTTATGGCGGCATCTTCCGGCACTGTTGCAAGGGCAGGATGGATAGGAACCTATGGCAATGCAATTTATATTAACCACCCTGACGGAACACAGACCAGATATGCCCATTTGAGCAAGATATTGGTTTCGCCCGGACAGACTGTATCCCAGGGGCAGAAAATCGCCCTGAGTGGAAATACCGGCGTCAGCACGGGTCCGCATGTGCATTTTGAAATAGTGATAAACGGTTCACGGGTCAATCCTTTGAAGTATTTGAACTGATTATGATATGCATTAGGAACTTTTTGACAGACTGCCCCATTTACAAATGTGAAAATTATGGTATACTTTTAATAATATGGTTATTTAATTTTTATATTTGAATTATTTCTGTAATTTCAGTTGAACGATAAGGGGACTATATATGGAGCAATATGCGATTAAAGGCGGGAATCCGCTGGTCGGCGAAGTTGAAATAGGCGGTGCGAAAAATGCGGCGCTGGCGATTTTGGCGGCAGCCGTTATGACTGACGAAGCAGTTGTTATAGAGAATGTTCCGGATGTGCGTGATACCAATGTTTTATTACAGGCTATGGAGAGCATAGGGGTCATAGTTACAAAGCCGGACAGGCATACCGTAAAAATCAATGCGTCACAGATTAATGACCTTGTGATAGAAGACGATTATATTAAGAAAATCAGGGCGTCCTATTATCTTCTGGGCGCGCTGCTGGGGAAATACAAAAAGGCGGAAGTGGCGCTTCCGGGGGGCTGTAACATTGGCCTGCGGCCGATAGACCAGCACATTAAAGGTTTCCGTGCGCTGGGTGCGGATGTGAGGATTGAACACGGACTGATTATTACCGAGGCCGAGAAACTGGTCGGCAGCCATATTTATATGGATGTCGTAACGGTAGGGGCTACCATCAATGTTATGATGGCCGCTGCGATGGCGGAAGGCAAAACCATAATTGAGAACGCTGCAAAAGAGCCGCATGTGGTGGATTTGGCGAACTTTTTAAACAGTATGGGCGCTAACATTAAGGGCGCGGGTACGGACGTAATCCGCATCAAGGGAGTTTCCAGGCTGCATGGGACGGAGTATGCAATTATTCCAGACCAGATTGAAGCGGGTACATTTATGTTCGCGGCAGCAGTTACCAAAGGTGATGTGACGGTTAAAAACGTCATTCCGAAACATTTGGAATCCATTAGTGCAAAACTGTTGGAAATCGGCTGCGAACTGGAAGAGTCTGACGATGCAGTGCGTGTGGTAGCTTCTAAACCGCTTGGGCATACGCATGTTAAAACACTGCCGTATCCGGGATTCCCGACGGACATGCAGCCGCAGATTACTGTCGCGCTTGGGCTGTCGGCAGGGACAAGCATTGTGACCGAGAGTATTTTTGAGAATCGTTTCAAATATATTGACGAGCTTACCAGAATGGGCGCGAATATCAAGGTAGAAGGCAATACCGCTATAATTGACGGCGTGGAGCGTTATACGGGTGCCGGGATTTCCGCTCCTGACTTACGCGCAGGCGCAGCGCTTGTTATTGCAGGGCTTGCCGCAGAAGGGGTTACTACTATTGATGACATTCAGTATATTGAGCGTGGGTATGAGGATTTTGATTTGAAGCTTCAATCCCTTGGCGCACAGATTGAGAAGGTAAGCACTCCGCGCGATGCCATTAAGTTTCAATTCAAAGCAGGATAGAATATTTTCAGGCTGCCTATTGACAGCGTAAGTAAACAGGTGTATGTTAATTAATAGTTAGAAGTGAATATTGGTAGTTCTTTTTTAAGAACGGTTTTCTCTTATTCAGAGTGGTGGAGATACATAGGATCTGTGAAGCCACGGCAACCCCTGTAAGGAAGGTGCCAACCTGAGCGAATAAGCCTGTTTTATGGCAGAGCGAACAATAAGAGGATTTGATTACCTGATATCAGGTCCGCTTATTTTAAGTAAGTGGATTTTTTTATGCACACGCCGACGAAGAGGAATTATGCCCCTGAAGTGGCACGTCGGCGGCGCAGCAAGTAGGGAAAATTCCCTACTTGATAAAAATACCAAGATAAAGAAAGGAAGTAGAAGTATGGAAAAGAGATTATTTACTTCA
>JAMPEU010000143.1 GCA_023664865.1 Butyrivibrio sp.
CTTCAAGCGATACAAAAAAGAATGTTGTATATTATTCCCGGAATGATTTGTGCTATAATAGGCGACTACTGTATGGGAATCGAGCCTGCTGACAGCTATGCCGTTTCGGGCATGATTTCGTCAGGATTTCTTACAATTTCTGATTGGAGAATTGCCGTTTCAAATATCGGCGGCATGATTGGCACGGTATTTTATGCTGTGGCGGCATTGGCTTTTGTGGAATTTTTGAAAAGCTATCGCGTGGGCATTAAGAACAAATGGGATAAAATCTTTTTAAATGTCTATATAGCAGGACTGATTTTGGGGTGTACGGCATTTATGTATTTTCATATTGCCTGTGGTACGCTGATACATAATTACAATGTTATCTACGACGCGGCTGGCGGAAATACGGAGCTGGCGGTAGAAATGTGGAATCGGTCGTATATGGTGCAGGCTGTGACGTATTGGGGAACTTTTATTGCTTTTGGCGTTGCCGTCAGCGGCGGATGGGTTGTGCTGATACTGAAAGGAATCCTTCCGCTTAAAAAGATATGGCTGCTCGCTGCGCCGCTTCTTGTTGCAGGAATAGGATTTCTGCTGGAAGCGCTGCTGCCGCTGCCATTTAACGGATTTGCCTCAGGGTTTGAGAGTTTTGGCTGGATTGTCATGTTTCTTGGCGGGATGAAGTGTGTGGAGCAAGGCGGAAAAGCGGTATAGCAGCACAGCAGCATAGCAGCATAGCAGCACGAGTTCAACCAACATGAACAAAAACGTGGCTCCATGCCTGAAAAGCGGTAAGTCGCCCCGTTTTTGTTCATGTTGGTTGAACTCTGGTTATGGCAGGCGTAAGGAGAGGAGAAAGTATCATGAAGAAAATAAAAGAAACTTTGCATGCTAAAAGGCTTGTGACGGAAGAACATATTAGGGAACTTGAGCGGGAAGGTAAAGAAGGGGTGCGCTATACGGCGATGATGCCGGATATACCGTTTTTGATTTTGGGGCTTATCTGTGATGTCGGGTGGATAGTGCAGTTGATTGCGGGTGTAGTTTATTTTTATAATAATGGGCTGCACCATATGTTAGATTATATGACTATAATTGCGCTATATTTGCTTATGAATGGCGTAGTTTACATAATATATCTAAACGCTATAAATGAAAAAGAAATCGCCACAAAACGCCAGAAAGATAGGGGTTTTGGACTGACGGTTTTTGCAGGGCTTGCGGGTAGTATTATCGGAATTGTCCAGATTATTACATATCCTGAAACTTTTGCGACGTTATTCTGGCTTGTAGCAGGCGGACTTTTAAATTTTGTAACAGGGCTGCCGCTTTATCTTTCATTTAAGAAAGGGATTGTATATGGGGTGCAGTAGGCGCGCTGAAAATAACTGGAAAAGACAGGGGTTGTCAATATGGCGGTAAAAGTGGAGAGTATGACAGATGTGGAGATTGAGAGCATAGCGGAGGCGTTTGCCGATTATCAATATGAAGAAGGTGAAAAAGGGTTGTTCAACCTTTTTCCTGATAAAGAGGCGGTCAAGGTGTATATGAGGGCGTTTGTCCGCGCGGGAGTCCGTATGGGCTGGCTGTATGCCACAAGTAAAAAGCGGGAGGGATATATTATGTTTTACGATGCAGACGTTACTCCTTCCGTTCCTGCGCTATTGGAAGTCGTAAAAGGATGTCTTAAATCGCTTGGTTTTAAAGGAAGTATTTCCTATTTAAAGAAACTGAATAAAGGCGGGAAATCTTTGGAAAGCCGCATGAAGAAGGAGAAAAAGAAGTTTATTAAGATTGAACTTGTGGCAGTCACCAAACCCTATCAGGGACAGGGATATATGAGAAAAACGCTTGATATAGCTTTTCAGGCAGGGAAGGAAAAGAACATCCCATGTATACTGGATACGGACGGCAGACTGAAACGGGATAAATATATCCGCCTGGGAATGCAGCTTGCAGGAACAAGGAAAATAGAAGATGGTTTGTATTTATATGACCTAATAACTCAGTAGGGAGGTATTGGAAAATGAACATGGTTTTGGGATTTTTAGGGCTTGCAGGAGGAATCCTCTGCGCGGTGGGGGATATACTCTTTGACTTAAAAGGGAAAGGAAATAAGAAGCTTGGCACTTCGGGAAATATTGACAGCAACTGGATGAAGATGTCATATTGGAGATTTGGCGCGTCCATACTTGTGGCTTTTTTGGGCGACGTATTGATTGGATTCGGCTTTTACCCGTTAGTAATTCAGATAAGCGAAAAGAGCGGCACGTTGGCGGCAGTCACTGCTGTGTGCGGGTATGTGAGCGTCGTTGCCGGATTTTTCGTCCATACGGTTTTGTGCCTGCAGGCGATAATATACAAGAAGATTATGGATGCAGATACAAATAATTTCAAACTGGCGGACGATACGTTAGAGGCATATTATAAGGCTGTTTTGCCGCCGTTTTTTATCGGCTATGGCTTTATACTTGTGGCGGCGGTATGCGTTATCATTGCGATTTTAAAAGGTTTCTTAGGCGTGCCGAAATGGTTCGTGCTGCTCAATCCTTTTGTGTTCTTATTGATAGGCGTGAGCCTTAGAAAGATAAAGCCCGACCGGTTTTACGACTTGCCGGGGATTATCATGCCAAGCCTTGGCATGGGAATGTTTGGGCTTATCGCGGTTGTGGGTATGCTTTGAAAAGCGAGTTTTTACTGTTGTTTAGCAAGCGAGTTCTCGTGGGCGGCAATTACTTCGTTAAGAAACTGCTCCGGGTGCTCTGCGGCAAGCCCGCCGTGCCCTAAGTTTGTGAATACTTTATAGGTAAAGGCGTAGCCCGCATCCTGCCATTTTTTGATATTTGCCGCGAGTTTCTTCTCCACGCCGCTGCTTACGCCATGCCAGATATACATATCGGTCCTTTTAAAATCGTCAAAGTTAAAATGCCTGCCAAAGCAGGAATAATCCTGATTTTTCCAGCTCTGGTAGGTGGCGTCAGGATAAAGTATCCTCTCTACGTCTTCAAGGCTGCGTCCCATTGACTTGGCAATCAGTTTTTTGCGGAGCTTACCCGCTTTTCCAAACAGCAGATAAGCTAAACCGGACATAAAGAAACAGCAGAGATTCTTGCCCCATTCGCTTTTGATGTCGGGATAATCATAGGTTTCCATGCCGTCAGCGATGGTTGTGGTAATCGTAAGGCGCGTATCAGCCAATACTTCCCGCAGTATCCTGCAGCCGAAGGAAACGCCGTACAGGATATCGATTTTACCGCCGTATTTTTCGATGACATAATCGCCAAGGCGTTTCGCCTCGTCCATGACGGACTTAAATTCTGTTTCCGGTTCGGAAGGGTTGAACCCATCATATGCGACCAAAACCACATGGTATTTTCGTGATAAAACTTCAGCAGTCGGCAGGGCAGCCCTGTAACAGATGCCGCCTCCGTGCAGAAGAACCATGATTTCAGAGTTGTTTTCACCAAATTCAAAATATTTCATCTAACTCACCCTTTCCCGATATATAAATTTCCAATACCCGCAGCATGATTTCGATGCTGTTATCAAGCGACGCTTCCACTAAAGTATCCCGGTGTTCGCGCATGGCGTAGATGGTTTTGATTAAATTCACCACTGTGCCGCAGTCAATATTTTTCCTTGCGTCTGAAATAAGTGAAAGCCATGTTTTAACTAACGCCATCTGGTCTATGGGGTTAAATAAGCGGGC
>JAMPEU010000144.1 GCA_023664865.1 Butyrivibrio sp.
TTAAAACATTGCAAATACTAACAAGTTACTTTAAGTTACCTTAAAACTGTGAAATATGGCGAAACGCCGGAATGTCATGGCTGCCATGAAAGCAGCCACAAATGATTTTCACTTAATTTAATATATCAGCTATAAGAGATTTTGTAAACAGATTTTTTCAATTTTACCGTTTTCACTATGAATTTTTAATTTATTATTTGTAATGTACCATCTTCCAATTCGACAATCACTTCAATGTATCGGTTTTCATCACTCAAGGGACTTCCCCAACTAATGGAATTAGTATTGCGCGTAAAATTATTATGATACTGCAAATTATATAAAGTGATTTTTTTGCCGCACACTTCATTTTGCTCATTTAAAACATCTTCTGTTTTTGAATCAAAAGAAAGCGATTTTCCAGCCTCAGTTTCTAAAACGATATAATTATATTCTCCATCTGTTTCTGTTGATAGTGCGATATTATCTTTCGTAACAGGGTAACTAATACCCGTATAAAGCATTACTGCAATAAACAACAACGCAAATACAAGACATATACCAGCTACCATTTTGAAAATTTTTTTGATTATTTTCTTTTTTACCGCCATTATTACAATTGTATCATTTTCTCTTTGTGTGGTCCCTACCTCATCAATTTGCCCGCCTGATTTCAAACCTTCAAGTTCTGCGGCGCAATCTGAGCAGTTTTCAATGTGTTCTCTTACAAATGCCGCTGTATCTTCACTCACCATATTTTCAAAGTACAACGGCAATACATCACGAACAATACTACACTCTTTTTTCATTATTGATTCCCTCCAATCTGCTTTGTATCATTTTTTTTGCCCGATGGTAGGTAACGCAAGCCCAATTATCAGTCTTGCCATATAGGGTGCCTATTTCCTTAAAAGACAATTCTCCAAACACGCGCCACATAAAAACTTCCTTGTAAGGATTGGACATTGTATGTAAGACCTTTCGTATTTTTCGGACTTCTTCCTGAGTTCCAAGCCGTTCTTCAATGGAAACATTGACATCAGCCACATTCTGCAGTTCAGCTTCATCAATATTTACAATTCTATTACTCCGTTTCAAATATGAATAGTAAGCGTTTTTGGCAATTTGACAAAGCCATACACGCATATCACATTCACCGCGAAAGTCCCCGATAGATTTCATTGCTTTTAAAAAAGTTTCACTTGTAATCTCCTCAGCAAGATGTTTATTCCCTGAAAGTTTTAGGATATAGAGATATACTGACTTAAAATAGGTCCTGTAAATCTGTTCAAACTCCATCACTCTACCACCCCCTTCCATTTGTAAGACTCCATAAATAGCAAAACCTTACAAAGATTTTCAAAATTTTGCCCATAGCATACCTAATATATGTTGCAGATTATTGCATTTTATTAAAGGTATGAACAAAATAAAGGAAGAGGGTGACTCTGCTTCTTTTTAAGCTTGGAACCCTCTTCCTTTATTTTGTTCATACCCTACCTAATTAATTTCATAACTGCTACTTTCACCATTCAATATTAAATAATTCATCAAAATCTATTTTAATATGGGGAAAATGAACTATTTTCAACTCGTCTTTATTGTTTTCCGTAATCGTTTTCCACAAATAATATTTTGGCGTTTCCTTTTCATCATAATCAAGATTGTATATTTCAACTTGCCTTTTATTCCAATTAACAATCCAATATTCATTTATTTCCTGCTCTCTGTATAATTCCATTTTTTCACCGCGATCATATTTTTCTGTAGAATCTGATAATACCTCCATAACAAATTGGGGAGCATTGACAAATGAATTGCCACGCCTTGATCTTACCTGACAATTTATAGTAGTATCCGGGATAACCCTTTTTTCATCACCCGATTTTGTATACCATTTATACTGGACATTATCAGGAAAAACACGGCACATACTATTTTTTAACTGCGATGACACTATTGAGCAAAAATTAGCGATTATCATTGAATGTTCAATATACGCCCCTGCCATATCCGTTATCTGTATATTTAAATCCATTAATTAATCTCCCTTATTCCATTAATGTTTACTAAACAGTTACATTTTACTATATAGTTAATTCTATCATAAATCTAAAGACGAATAAAGCCTAAATATTAAAAAGAAAGAGTTCATTAAGGGTGTGAACAAAATAAAGGAAGAGGGTGACTCTGCTTATTTTCCAGCAACGGAACCCTCTTCCTTTATTTTGTTTACACCTTATTTAAAATTTCATAACCGCTATTTCTTATCCTTATCCGCCGGCTTTACCAAAACCATGCAGACTGCTAAAGCGATTATATACAGCACTACCGTTGCATACAGCACTGTCTGGTATCCTGTGGGATTGACCGTAATCATTTCCACGCTGCCGTCTGCAAGCTCGTGAGCGATTTCTACAGGATTTCCAAAGTGGTTTACAATGAATGTAGCCATCTGGTTGCCTGTCAGTCCTGCAAAAGCCCATGCCGAAAGGGTAATTCCATGTATTGCACTGATACTTCCCATTCCGTAGTGGTCCGAAAGAAGCGTAGGCACGTTGGAGAAACCGCCGCCGTATCCTGCATTTACTACGAAAATCAGACCTAAGACCAGAACTACCAGAAGCACATTGCCCTCTCCGTTCTTGATTCCGCCTGTCAGAATAACGACTGCCGTAAATGCGATGGAAAGAATAAATATCAGCTTATAGATAGTATTCCTATCCTTCATTGTATCCGCCCATGCGGAAAATCCAAGACGCCCGCCGGCATTGAAGATAGCCGACACCGTAGAGATTATTCCGACCGCGCCCGCAAGTCCGATACATTTAACAATCATTTTCTCCTGTGAAATCAAAGCAAGTCCGCAGGTGATATTGATGTAGAACATCAGCCAAATTCCGATATAATTGGTTATCGGTCTGGTCTTTATCACAGACATAATGCTCTGACGCTCTTCCTTAGACTGCGGTTCATGCCAGTCATCAGGTTTCTTAAGAAGCAGATGTCCTACGAACATCATTACAAAATAAACTACTGCCAGAATGAGGAACATCTTATAGATGCCGCCGTCGCCGAGATTATCAAGCATAGCCTGCATAATCGGGCTTGCAATAGCCTTCGCCGCGCCAAATCCTGCAACAGCAAGACCTGTTGCAAGACCTTTTCTGTCTTTAAACCAAAGCATCAGGGTTTTGACCGGAGACAGATAACCTGTTCCAAGACCGATTCCCATGATGAAACCGTAGCATATGTAAATTCCGATAAGCGCTACAGCGCTGCCCTTATGCGCGCCGCCGTAATAAATAAAGTATCCTGTACCCGCCATTCCGACTGCAAAGCATATAGCCGCAATTAACGACGACTTATGAATATCCTTCTCAACTACATTGCCAAGAAACGCCGCCGACATTCCGAGGAAAAATATCGCGAAACTGAACGCCCACTCTGTCGCGCCTTTGGTTGCGCCGATATAGTCCGCTATTTCCTGACTAAAAATAGACCAGCAGTATACAGTACCTATACTGCAGTGGAGCAGTAATGCGGGAACTGCTGCGCGAATCCACTTATTACTGCGCCAGCCCCCTGTTTTTTTTGCATCTTCTTTCATACTCAACCTTCCTTTGTTTCAGATTTGGCAATATGAATATTGTCATAAAAAACTAATATTACTTTACACTAAAAGAGCACATTTTTCAATCATATTTTTA
>JAMPEU010000145.1 GCA_023664865.1 Butyrivibrio sp.
TCATCGCCCATACGCATTTTCTGCACAAGCAGGGAATCTTCGTCCACGGTTATACCCATCGTTTCCTCCTTTCATATATTAAAAAGCGCTTTCTATATACTATAACGTGATATGGAAACAAAAAGATAGCTTCTTTCGTAAAATTTTGCAAAACTTCCATTCAACATTGACATTTTTTCTTGTCAATGATAGTATTCTGCTATGTTGAGAATTTTTGATGAAAAATACCAATACGACGGAAAAGACCTCGGAGCAAAGTGCTTAGATGGGAAAACTACATTTAAGGTATGGAGTCTTTTTGCGAAGAAGATAGAGTTATGCCTTTATAAAGATAATGATTCTGAGGTTTGGCAGACTAAGGATCTTCAACGGGAAAATAAGGGCGTATGGCGGCTTACATTTGATGAGAGCCTTCATGGGATATATTATGATTATCTGATAGAAATAGACGAAAAGAAGGTTCGCACTGCAGATCCATATGCAAAAGCATGCGGCTGTAATGGAGAAAGAAGTATGGTTGTAGATTTGAGTCTGACTAATCCCGAAGGATTTGAGGCAGACGCCGCGCCGCCATTACAGGAAGAACAGATTATATATGAGCTGCATATTAAAGATTTTTCTTATGATTCTGAAAGCGGTATCCCTAAGCAGTATCGTGGAAAATATAAGGCGTTTACGGTTAATGATACAAAGAGCAAATTTCCTACATGTATGAAATATTTAAAGGAATTGGGCGTTACCCATGTGCAGCTTTTACCTTTTTATGATTATGGTTCCGTAGATGAAGCGGGAGACAATAAACAGTATAATTGGGGATACGATCCTTTAAATTATAATGTTCCGGAGGGTTCTTACGCTACAGATGTATCGGACGGTCTTGTCAGAATTAGGGAATGTAAGGAAATGATTCAGGCTTTTCATGCCAATGGACTCCGCGTGGTTATGGACGTGGTATATAATCATACTTACCAACATGATTCGTGGCTGCAAAGAACCGTACCGGATTATTATTACCGTTATAATGAGGACGGATATCTTTCTAATGGCTCCGGCTGTGGAAATGATGTGGCAGCAGGCAGGGCGATGGTAGATAATTATATTGTAGATTCTGTGATGTATTGGGCTAAGGAATACCATATTGACGGTTTTCGTTTTGATTTAATGGGGCTTTTAACCACAGAATTGATGAACAGAATTAAACGTAGGCTGGACGAGTCTTTTGGAAAAGGTGAAAAGCTTCTATACGGGGAGCCGTGGAGCGCCGGAAGTTCACCAATGGAAAAAGGTACGACGGCGGCACTAAAGAAAAACATTCATTACTTGGACGACGGAATCGGAATATTCTGTGATAATACCAGAGATTTAATAAAAGGGGATTCCTTTGTTGCAAAAAGTCCGGGAGCTGTCAACGGTGGGAAAGGGTTAGAGCCGTTTCTTTTAAATGCCGTCAGCGGTTGGTGCGATGGCGGAGCGGATTTTTGCCCTAAAAGCTGTGCTCAAATTATAAATTATGTATCCGCCCACGATAATTTCACGCTATGGGATAAATTAGTAATGTCTATGTGTGAAAATCATAATTTTACAGAGCGGAATGAAAATGTTATCGCCGCCAATAAACTTGCCGTCTTTATCTATTTTACATGTCAGGGAAGATTGTTTATGCAGGCAGGGGAAGAGTTCGGGCGGACAAAATTAGGAGATGGCAACAGTTACCGTTCTGCGCCGGAGCTTAATATGCTTAAATGGCGTCAGACAGCGGAGTTTTCGGATTTGGTCGAATATTATAAAGGACTAATCAGGCTTAGAAAGCGCTTACCCGGTCTGTATGATAAATCCGTATCTGCGGCAAAACGCATCAGAAATAAAGAAATTGTAAAGGAAGGCGTAGTTTCTTTTCTGGTAGATAACAGAAATTTTGTAGATAATAGAAATTTGACAGATAACACTGATTCTTCTGATGATAAAAAATGGAATGAATTATATGTGGTTTATAATATGTCTGATAGCGAATATACTTTTATTTTAGGCGAAGGTGTTTGGCAGATTTTAGTTGACGCCAAAACTGCGGACTGCTGTAGAGATGTTACGGAAGCCGACAGAAGTATCAAGGTAGCAGCGCATAGTGGTATGCTGCTTGGAAGATTATCAGAAAGGACTCAGCAATGAAATTTATCTACGGTAAACAGGACTGGAAAACATTTGAGCGCGGGGAGGAAAACTGCTACCTAATGACTAACGGGCTGGGCGGCTTTTCTTCGCTTACCATGATTGGCTCGTGCAGCAGAAACGACCATGTGGTTCTCATGGCATGTGTTAAATCTCTTAATCACCGCTATAATATGATTCACAGACTTGAAGAACTTTTGTGCTTCGAGAATAAGAAAAATGAAAATATACATATTTCCAGTCAAAGCTATGCAGACGGCGAACTTAAAGAAAACGAAGATAAAATTAAAGAAAATGGATATTTATACCAAACGTCTTTTTCATTTGCAGATTATCCTGAATGGAAATATCTTGTAAATGGCGTAGAGGTGACAAAAAGCATTGTGATGGTTCAGGGGATTAATGCGATAGGTATTTCTTATAAAATAAGGAACCGTTCCGCTGACAGTGTAACGTTGAAAGTTCTTCCACATCTGCAGTTTATCCCTAAAGGTTCTTTACTTTCAAAAGAACAGGAGTTCATAATGGAAGACAGCAGTATTGAGTCTAACGGATATAAACTTTATTTTAAAACAAACGGAGAATATAGTGAAATTCCCACAGTATTTCATGACGATTTATATTATGCTTATGACGCTTGCGACGGCAGAAGGGCGACAGGCTGCAGCGTGGTAAATCATCAAATATGTCTGAGAGTATCAATCGGTGAAGAAAAAGAACTGGAATTAGTATATGGAATGACTCCTAATCTTCCCAATGTAAAAGAAATGTTCCGCGATAATATGCAGTACAGACAGGCTTTAGCTAAGCAAGCGGGATTTAAAGATAAGATTGCCGATACGCTGGTAAAAAGCGCTAACCAGTTTGTATCCTACCGCGAGTCCACAGACAATCAAACATTGCTTGCCGGCTTTCCCTTTTTTGAAGACTGGGGACGGGATACCATGATTGCCATAAACGGCTGTTGTCTGGCGACGCGGCAGTATGAAAAGGCTAAGAGCATTTTGCAAACTTTTACGGCTTATTGTAATAAGGGGCTGATGCCTAATTTATTTCCAGAAGGAAAGGAAGCTCCCAGATATAATGCGGTGGACGCTTCTTTGCTTTTCATTCTGGCAGTCTATGAGTATTATCGAAAGACACAGGACAGTGATTTTGTGAAAAGCGTGTATAATACGATGACGGATATTATCGACTGGTATTGTAAAGGTACTGATTATGGCATTAAAATGGATAGCGACGGATTGATTAGCGCGGGGCGGGAATATGACCAAGTGACATGGATGGACGTGCGGATAGGCGATATTCTTCCTACGCCCAGACATGGAAAGCCTGTGGAAATCAATGCTTATTGGTATAATGCATTGTGCATAATGGAAGAATTTAAGAAATTTGGAATAGGGGAAGAATATAAGAAATCTGGCATAGAGGAGAAATTTAAGAAATCCGGAATAGAAGATGAAACAGATTATGGCGCAGTTGCTGCTAAAGTAAAGGAGAGTTTTAATAAAT
>JAMPEU010000146.1 GCA_023664865.1 Butyrivibrio sp.
ACGGAATAAATATAAAATCCCATACAATTTTATCCATGCTGCTTTTGGCGTTTGTCTTAAGTCTGTGTTTTGGTACGGTGAAAATGACGGCGCACGCCGATAATGCGAATTTTGTTATTAGCGCGCAGCTAATGCCATTAAATGACGAGACCTTTGATATCAGCGTGACGATTGAGAATAGGGGGGACGATTGGGAAGGCGTGGCAAGGCTTAAAGTGCAGCGCAATTACAATGTTTATTCCAATTGTGCCTATGATACCGCGATATCCATGCCGCAGGGCAGCGTGAAGCAGTTTGTGGTAAAAGTGCCTAGACGCAGCTACACTTCCTCCTACATAATGGACAGTATAAAAATATCCCTGCTTGACAGAGATTTGAATACCGTATTTTCAAGGGAGTTTAACAGACTCCTGCTTGAGCAGATTGATACCTTGAAAATGGGGATATTGAGCGATAATTATTCTGCGCTTACCTTTATGGATATGGGCGGGGATAAGCTTGACTATTATGATGGCTCGTATCCGATTAAGCTTGTAGAGATTAATCAGGATAACCTCTCAGACTCACTGGAAGCTTTGGATTTTCTGGTAATAGATAATTATAATACGGGCGTTTTGACGTCTGACGAGACTGCGGCGCTTGAGAAATGGAATAAAGACGGCGGCGTGCTGATTGTCGGAACCGGAGAGCGTGCGCAGGATACGCTTGCAGGTTTAGGGTATCTGGACGTTAGATATATAGATATGTATGAGGAGGAAGATGTTCCTATTCAGTGGAAAAGCTGGTTCAATTCGACGGGTGAGATGGAATTTGCCGTACTTGATTATAACGTTTTTTCATATGATTACTCGTATTATGAGGACAGTTATAATGCCGCTATGATGACATATAATGGCGACGGTGCGATAGGGGTGCTGCCCTATTCTTTAACGGAGCTTGGCAAGCTAGATGGTGATGACTATTTTATGACACAGAACGATTACATTTATCAGGTACTGAATAGTATAAGCGCCAATGCCAACAGACGCTATGATTCTGTAACGGCGTCTAACGACAAAGTTGCCTATACCAGCGACAGATTTTTATGTATGCTTGGCAATGGAAACGACTCTTTAAGCTTCGGGCTGCTTAAAATCATTATTGTCATTTATGTTATTCTTGCAGGTCCCATTCTCTATCTGATTTTGCGTTCTTTAAAGAAAAGGGATTTGTATTGGCTGACGGTGCCGGCGCTTGCGTTTATGGGAGTTATTATCGTCATGTTTGCGGGCAGGGGGCTTGAGGTAGTAAGGACAAGGGTATATTCAGTGACGGTATGTAATCTGTCTGAGCCGGACGACTGTATAACATACCTGCATTGTTATGACGCCGGTCATAATGAATGGCAGCTGCGTCTTTGCGAGGATTACGAATATGCGGCTATGACGCTTAATTCCGCCTATAACGGTAACGGAGACAGCGATTATCATTACCGCGTATTAAAAGAGGGTGAAAGGCTGTTCTTTGGCGTAAGACCTGATACCAGCTTTGAGGACGTGTATTTTTATACCGGTAAAAAGGCAGGCGCACAGAGTATGGGCAGTATCGAATGTAATGCGCCTTTGCATATGTATAATATGGAAGTAAACCGTATTGCCAATAATACGGAATACGATTTTGAATATCTTGCCGTGATTGCTGAAAATTATCTGTGGGTTTATGATGGACTTGCGGCGGGAGAAACCTGTAATCCCTCGAAAATGAAGGAAATTTTTCAAGTAGAAACGGATAGTTATTACTACTATGATTATATGAGTAAAGCGCAGGAGACGCTAAAAGCCGATAATAATGATATCATGGCGGCGCTTGGCGTAGGAATCAATACGGCATATGGCAGTCTTAGAACAGGAGAGATTGCTGTTGTTGGCGTTACGTCTGATTTCACTAAGGCGGTAGACGATAACTGCAAAGAAAAAGCTTACGGCTGCTTTTATATAATACAGTAATGGCAAGGAGATACGGGGGATAAAACCAACATGACGGCTAGGACCGGTATAAATATAAAATTACATATAATTTTATCCATGCTGCTTTTGGCGTTTGGCTTAAGTCTGTGTGTTGGCATAATGAAAATGACGGTACACGCCGATTACGGCGATTTTAACATTGACGCGCAGCTATTATCTTCCGTTGACGAAACCTATAATATCAGCGTGACCGTTGAGAATACGGGGGACGATTGGGAAGGCATAGTAAGGCTTAAAATGGAATACCTTGACCTTATCTATTTCGACGCCTGCGCGTATGATACCGCCATATCTCTGCCACAGGGCAGCATAAAGCAGTTTGAGGTAAAAGTGCCTAAGCAAGCCCATAGCTTTATGGATTTAAGCGGCAGCATAAAAATATTCCTGATTGATGAAAATTCACAGCCCGTATTTTCAAAAAGGTTCGACGAACTCCTGATTGTGAAAAAGGAAGCTTTGAGAATGGGGATATTGAGCGATAGTTATTCTTCTCTTAGCTTTATGGCTGTGGGCGGAGAGGAGCTTGAATGGTCCGGCGGCTCGTATCCGATTAAACTTGTAGAGCTTAATCAGGATAATTTGTTAAGTTTACTGGACTCTTTGGAGTTTCTGATAATAGATAATTATAATACGGGCGTTTTGACTGATTATGAGCTTGCGGCGCTGGAGAAATGGAATCGTAATGGCGGAGTATTGATTGTCGGAACCGGAAAGTATGCCAAGAATACGCTTGCAGGCTTGGATTATCTGGACGTCGAATATGTAAGGGCATACGATGAAGAGGATAGTAGTTATTCATGGAGCGACAGCTTTGTTTATCCGGAGGATTTGTATGCTGAAGTCAGTTATATCTCAGCGCTGGTAAGGGAGAAGGGCGATGGCTCCATAGGAGTGCTCTCGTACTCTTTAACGGAGTCTGCCGGACTCTACAGCGACGCCTATATTTATATCATGCAGAACGATTTTATTTATGATACACTGGATACTATAAGCTTAAGAGCGCATAAACGTTACGAACCTCTGATTAATATGCACGGCGTTAGCACCAGCCGTACCAGCGAAATGTTCTTATCCGCATTTGGCAATGGTAGAGATTCCTTAAGTTTTGGACTGTTGAAAATTATTATAGTTATTTACGTTATTCTTGCCGGTCCCGTACTCTATCTGATTTTGCGCTATCTAAATAAGAAGGACTTGTACTGGTTTAGCGTACCGGCGTTGTCGTTTGTGGGAGTTATTATAGTCATGTTTGCCGGATGGGGACTTGCGGTAGCGCGGACAAGGGTATATTCTGTGACGATATTCGATATGCTGGGGCAAGAGGATTGTATGACATATATGCACTGTTATAATGCAGGTCATAATGAATGGGAGCTGCGTCTTTCTAAAGATTACGAATATGCCGCGCCTGCCTCAACCGACTACATATATGACGACGACTATGATTATCGTGTATTGAAAGAAGGCGAAGAGCTGTTTTTTGGGGCAAAGCCTGATAGCAGTTTTGAGGACGTATATTTTTTCGCAGGTAAAAGGGCGGACATACAGAGTATCGGCAGTATTGATTGCAATGAATCCATATATGCGGATAAAGTCAGAAGAATCAACAAAGTTACTAATAATACGGGATATGATTTTGAATATCTGGCGGTAATTGACGACAACAAATTA
>JAMPEU010000147.1 GCA_023664865.1 Butyrivibrio sp.
AGAAACGACTTTTTGAAGTAGAAAAGAGTGAGAAAAAGCGATATGCTGAAAAAGAAATGGAGGTACTGGAAGTGGGAAACAATTACGGATATGTCAGGGTAAGCTCACGCGATCAGAATGAGGACAGGCAGCGTATCGCACTAAGGGAAATGGCGGTGCCGGAAGAGAACATTTACACAGATAAGCAGTCAGGTAAAGATTTTGAGCGTCCGGCATACAAAAAACTGATGAAGAGGTTGAAAAAAGACGATTTGCTCTACATCAAGAGCATTGACCGGCTGGGGCGCAATTATGAAGAGATACAAAATCAGTGGCGCATACTCACAAAAGACAGAGGGGTAGATATTGTGGTGCTGGATATGCCTCTTCTTGATACAAGGCGCGGTAAGGATTTGGTAGGAACTTTTTTAAGCGATATTGTTTTGCAGGTCCTTTCGTTCGTTGCCGAGAATGAAAGGGGTAACATACATAAGCGCCAAGCGGAAGGAATTGCCGCCGCCAAAGCACGCGGAATAAAATTTGGGAAGCCGCCAAGACCATTACCTGAAAATTTCTATGAAGCATATCAACACTGGAAATCCGGTGAAATAACATGTACCGCAGCAGCGAAGGAATGCGGTCTGCCGCTATCTACGTTTCGTGATAAAGCTGAGATTTACGGAAACAATATCAATAAATAAGTTCAAAATATAATACGGGTATGTGTACTTATTCGCAAATGAGTACGCATACCCTTTATTTATTTCATAATATCACTAATTAAGTTGGAATGCAATACTATTTTTGATATTTTTTCAAATTTTTCAATATTTACGGATAAGTACACTTTTACATAATAGTTAAAACATTAATTTATTAGGAGGTTCTTATATGTACTGTAAAATCAATCCTCGAATTGCCCTTCGCAGCTTCTGGCTTGTTCCACACGCCTATTATATCGAGGGGCGCAGGTGTGCCGGAAAGCTTGAAGCAGATGAATTTGCACTTTTAGAAAAGTGTGACGGCGTGACGGATTTAGAAGATTCTGAATTATTGCAAAGCCTGATTAGCCGTAATTTTGCCCTGCCGGTAGAAAAGGGCGATGTACCAGATGAATGGTCCCGTGCCAAATATTGCGATAATCGATATTTCATGGCAGCTCATTTAAGCATTACCGGAAAATGCAATTATAATTGCCTGCATTGTTTTAATGCTTCCGATAACGCGCCTTTGATGAGCGAGCTTTCTTATGAGGATTGCGTCAGAATTTTAGACGAATGCGTCTGCTGCGGCATACAGAGTATAACGATTACCGGAGGCGAACCATTTGTCCACAAGGATTTCATGCGTATATTGGAAGCTTGCAGTAAGCGGCATTTGTCTCTGTATGATATTAATACGAATGGCAGTCTTATCAATGAGAAAAATCTGCAGCAGATAAAAGACTTGGGACTAAATCCGCGAATGAAAATCAGTTTTGACTGCTTCGGTCATCACGATTGGATGCGGAATGTAAAAAACGCGGAAGCAAAAACATTAGAAGCTATACAACTTTGTCATGATATGGGATTTTGCGTAAAAGTGCAGACAAATGTGCATAGAGGCAATCTGGACACACTGTTTCGCACGGCGGATTATTTTGATAAGCATGGAATTGAGCAAATGCGCATTATACGTACAACGGAAGCGCCCAGATGGAATGAAAACGCTAACGGAAAGTGTCTTGATATTGAGGAATATTATAAGGAAATGCTCAAGTTTGCCGCTGATTACATAAAAGATTCCACGCGCAAAATGGAGATTGATATCTGGCAGTTTTTGACAGTTTTTGCCGCTTATAAAAAATATAAATATCGTCCGGTCGCTTTAAGCGGGACAAGGTATCGCGATTGGTTTCCTGTCTGCTGCGGTAATCGCGGAATGATTTCCATTACCAGTAGCGGAGAGGTCGTTCCATGTACGCAGATGTCCGGCTATTTTGAGAAAAATAATAGGTCGTTAGGGAATATCCATGATATGCCCTTACAGAGTTTCTTACAGAAGGGACCTTATTTGGATAATGTTACCTGCCCTATTAGTAGCGTTCGTGAACATAATCCTGCCTGTCAGTCCTGTAAATATTGGAAGTTGTGTGCGGGCGGCTGTCGCGCGATTGCACTGGCGCTCTCAAAAGATGGCGACTTATTAGATATTGATCCGTCCAAATGCCTGTTTTTTAAGCATGGCTGGCTGGATAAAATCAGATGTAGTCTGGAAACTGCCAATTCTGCTTACAGAAACATAGATACTTTAGACGGCATTCCTATCTCAGAATATGAATTATGAATGTGTAAAGGAATACCTGAAAGTATATAAAAATATTTAAAGGAGGGTGAAGAAAATGTATGAAATCACACCGGAAGTATTAGAAAAAGCTAGAAAGGCGGACACAAAAGAAGAACTCTTAAAATTAGCGAAAGAAAATGGCATTGACATGAACAGCGAAGATGCGGAAGCAATATTTTGTAAGTTTCATCAATCCGAGGGGAAAATGCCGGAGGAAGAACTGGATTCAGTAGCGGGCGGCAGCGATGGTTTAGGCGGCTGTAATGACGCCGTCTGCAATGTTGATTTTATGCAGGGAGAAACTTTATGTTGTTCGCCTTTTCAGTTTAGTTTACCAAAAGGCTGCGATGCGAACTGCGGTACGGTAACTTACCACTGATATTGTATGGTGTAATGTAATGGTATAAACCGTGAATATCACGGTATATATAATAATTTTATTTAGGAGGAAAAAGTAATGACAGAAATGAGTAATGCAATGCTGGAAAAAGCAAAGAAGGCGGGCTCGGCAGAAGAATTGCAGAAATTAGCGTCCGCAGAGGGCTATGCTTTAACGCCGGAAGCAGCAAAGGGATATTATGCTAAGCTTCATCAGGGCGAGGAAGCAATAGCGGAAGATGAGCTGGATGCAGTAGCAGGCGGCTGTAACGACGGTTCATGTAATGTGAATTGCGGCGATTTAGACGTTAATGCTTAGTTTAATGACGTCTGGAAAGAGTGAAAGGAGACTATCATGGAAAAATTAACGCCTGAATTGATTGCAAAAGCAAAAAAAGCAGCTTCTACGGAAGAACTTATAGCTATTGCAGAAAAAAACGGCATAAAAATGAGCGCAAAAGCGGCGGAGGAGTTTATGAGAAAACTTAAGCCCACAGACAGCGCTATTGCAGAGGACGAGTTGGAAGCGGTAGCCGGAGGTGGCTGCGGCGATACTGAGGGTTGCGAGACTTTCTTTAAAGATGGCTGTCCTAGTTTCTTCCTAGGCTAAAGGAAATGAAAAGCTGGCTTGGGGTTATGGACTGATATCAGAAAATAACCCCTTGCTGTTTTATGAGAGGCATATGAATAATGAAAATTTTACAAAAAGCAAACGAAATGATTGTCCGGCTGGCATATTCTGATAAAAATGATTATTTAAAAGAAGATGGGGACAAGCTGCCGGCGGATAACTATAAGGCGTCAGAATTTAATTACATATTGCCGATGGATAGGCATACGCTTATCTATAATACGTTGTATGGAAGCGTTATTGCGCTGGAGCCTGAGGAATTTTCCATGTATGAAGCAAAAGATTGCAGAAGAAAAGGAGAATTGCAAAGCGCGCTTCTCTCACAGGGCATTTG
>JAMPEU010000148.1 GCA_023664865.1 Butyrivibrio sp.
GTTTCGACCATAGACGATTTTGCGGCGTTTACCCAGATGTTGTTAAATAAAGGTACATACAACGGTGTCTCCATTCTCTCCCCTAAGACTGTGGAGTTTATGACAAAATCACATCTATCGCCTGCGCTGCAGGATTATATAAACCAGTGGGAAAACCTGCCGGGCTACACATACGCAAACCTTATGCGTATTGCGGTGGACTCAGGACTTTCCGTATCCGTATCCAGCATAGGCGAATACGGCTGGGACGGCTGGCTTGGAACTTATATGATGAACGATCCAGCCAATAATCTCACTTTATTGCTCATGCAGCAGAAAACAGATTCGGGGACGACCGCATATACCAGAAGAATACGGAACGTGCTTTTTTCTGCAATCGAATAATTTAAAAATGCTGGACAGTATTATAATACATTTACCTTTTGAAGAATGTAGTCTGCCATTTCGCCTACATTTTTCATGGCATTAACCTCATTAATGTTAAAGGTTATTTTAAATTTCTCTTGTATTATAACGAGCAGGTTCACCTGCTCCATACTGTCCCAGCCGTCTATATCATCAGCAGACGTCTCATCTGATAACTCGATAGTATCGTCATCAAAGTTATCTCTAAATATATCCGTAAGCTTGCTAAAAACCTCTTCTCTTTCCATTTTATCTCACCCTTTCACAGTTATATATTTATTCTTATCAGCATATGAATCCGGAATACGATATGCCCATTCCGTATTTCCGTTATCGTCCGCCACTTTCTCAAAACCTAGCAGCGAATAAAACTCTTTTACCATCAAATTCTTGGCAGTAGGATAATAGAAACCATGAATTTCTTTAATTCCGCACTCTTTACACTTATGAACTAATTTATCCATCATTACGTATTCCATATCCCGCTTCAAAACGCGGCAGCTCATAAGCCAAAGTTCAATATTACAGATTTCTAAGTTCTTATGACCTATAATTACCGACACTACGCCATTATCTCCAAAACGGTCCTCTAATTTTCCATATAATGTTATATATTCTTTATCAGCCGCAAGCTTCTCTATTTCAGCCTGCGTATATCGTCTGGTTGTCAGGTTAAACTGATTACTTTTATTAGTAAGCTGTGATATTCTCGCCATATAAACAGGTTCAAACGCCTTTATTTCAGCTTTCATATCCAATGAAGCAAGGTATCCACCATAATCGCTAAATAGTGCCTGAAATTGTTTCCTTTCGGCATTTTCCCTATACATTTCATTTCTCATACAATCGTCTTTCGACAAAGTAGTTACTTCAAAATACCCGTTTCTGTCAATATTTTTAATGTATTGATGTGATTCCTCGATTTCAGGCACGGCTGCGCCCGGTATTTGTTCTCTTACTATATAGCGTTCCGCCGGATTATCGTCAATAAACACTAAGCTTTCTGGAAGAATGTCAAGCGTCTTGGCAATATCTTCAAAATTCTTATCCTTTGCTTCCCAATTAGCCCTAATCTCTGCAAAATCTTCGGGGCTAAGCTCTGAATTAGTATGACGCAGACCTTCAAGGGCATTCTCGTAATCATTCTTTGAATCAATGCACAAAAGTACGCCCAGTTGTTTATGCGCTTTAATATATCTCTGAAATTCTAAGTATCCTTGTCCGCCTGCCTCTTCGGGACCTAGCTTGATATTATCAACCCCGTCCTCACCGATGATTCCGCCCCATAATGTATTGTCAAGGTCTAACACAAAGCCCTTTTTATTCTTACCGAGAATAGATTTAATTATATTCGCAACATTAAATGCAAGGTATGGAATCGCTTTAATATTTAACGCATATTTATACAAATAAAAATAAAAGGGATCCGCCCATTCCTTCAAACCGTAATCAGCCGATATATAATTTATATCGCAAATATAGAAATTATCATGCGTCTGCGCGTACTCATAAAAGCGCATATTAAGCCGCGTCAGAAAATTTACCGCACCATGTATATCACTGGCGTCCTTATTTCCCATAAGACGATACAGCGGCATTTCAAAATTATTTTGAATAATTGAACAATGATATTTTTCGGATAATTTTTCCCAGATACTTTCGTATTTTAAAACTTCCTGCTCAATCAGTAAAGCAACCGATTTTTCATCATCAGCAATTACAGGAAACCTCTGTATGTTTCTATTAGTTGTATGAATATAGATTATATCCGGTTTAAATTCTTCTAATTGCGGATTGGGAAATACTGCGTCTTCATAATATTTATTATATTCAGATTCATAAAAAGACGGCTTAATTCCATAATTTAGGAGAAACAATTCCAAGATATTTTTTATCTCTCCCGTTGTAGAGCCTCCCAAAATCGCGATGTTTTTTTCTATGAAAGAGTCGGAATTATCAAGAAGTGCTCTCTTAAATTTTTTCTTTTTTTCAAATATTAAGTTTGCGTCAAATGGGTACTCAAGTTCCTTCATAACTTAATTCCTTTTATTTCATATGGTATTGTCCGTTCTTTAAACCAGTCAATATCTCCGTCTTTAAACTTCAAAGTATTTTTTCCTTTATTCTCTTCTATATCTCTTCTTATGATATCATAACTTTCGTCAAGCTTCACTACTGTAAGAACATTATCAAGCCAACAAGCCTGATGTGCAACTCCTTTATCCATCAAAAATTGATTTTGAATCGTGCACTCCTGCTCAACGTCCACATCTCTGACATACATAGAATACATTCTTGTTTCTTTTACGCCGTCTGCCGTAGTATATTCGCCAAAAAAGTATTTGGGGTGACGATACCAAACGTCGCACTCCTGCTCGATATAATGAACAAATGTCATTCCTTGATGGGCTTCAATATTGAAAAATAATTGCTTGGCATGATTAGTCTGCATATAATAAAAAGGCGATGTATGGCTCCATGCGTCCTGATTATTCAGCTTCAACAAATAATCGCTGTCTTTACCCCAGACCATAAATGAATAAATCGGGTGTTCGGTCCGCACAAAATCCTTGCGGTTTTCCAATACCCAATTAGACAGTGAGCCTACTTCTCCCTTCGTATGCAGTATATCAAATCTTCCGTCTCTACACCAGTCCCATGAAAAAACAGGAAACAGAATCGTACCCTCTTCTCCGATAACTTCCTGAAATACATCAACAAAACAATTTAATACCATATTTATATTCTGCCTGCCACGTATTCCATATTCCGTACTGAGTATAAACATAAACGACGTTATATCAGAGGCAATATAAAGTATGTCTCCACGCTTAACTCCAAGTCCCATTAAGGTATCTTTAAGCGTTTTCCATAACTCTTTATTCTTATCCGACGCTGTTTCCGGTTCAAGCTTCACGTTTTACACCACCTTTATTAAATCATTATCCTTAAGTTTGCGTATAATAGGAAGCAGATTACTCACCGGAACCCCTATAATATCGCTTATTTCAAATATATCGTTGCTTCCGTCCGCATACGCGATAAAGTCGCGCAAAGCATAAATATTATCATACATATCTTTTTTGCTTATGGTAGGATACAAGCCCCGCTTTCCAAGCTGCGGCTCGCCTAATACCGTTACCTGATATTTACGGTTATACTCCATTGCCTGAATCCACTGAACCACCCCCTCATAAGAGCCTTGAAGTCCTGACGGCGATATAA
>JAMPEU010000149.1 GCA_023664865.1 Butyrivibrio sp.
AAAAGTGCGGTTGCCATCGGCAAGTTCGACGGCATCCACTTAGGACATAGAAAACTGATAGATAATATGTTAGAGCAGAAAAAAAACGGCTGCTTGGCGGTAGTTTTTACTTTTGAGCCGTCTCCGGAAAAGTTTTTCCGTGGAAAAGAAGCGAAAGAGCTTATGACTATAGAGGAAAAACGCACCGCATTTGAAAGGCTTGGCATAGATGTACTGATTGAGTTCCCGTTAAATAAGGAAACTGCGGCGATAGCGCCTGAGCGTTTCATCACGGAATACCTTATCGGAAAGTTAAAAGCCACGGTCGTTGTGGCGGGTACGGATATATCTTTTGGAAATAAAGGAGCGGGAAATGCCGGACTTCTGCGGGAAATGGCACAGGAAGAAGGCTTTTTTGCACAAATAATAGATAAAGTCACATGGAATGGGGAAGAAATCAGTTCGACGCTTATTAGGGAAGCGGTACGTAATGGCGATATGGAAAAAGCCTCGGCTTTGCTTGGAGCGCCCTATCGTATATGTGGGGAAGTGGTTAATGGAAGGCGGTTTGGCCGAAAACTCGGAATGCCTACCGTGAACCAGCAGCCGTCCGCTGATAAGTTGCTGCCGCCAAACGGCGTATACTATTCATATGTATGGCTGGATAATGTATGTTACAGGTCGGTCTCCAATGTAGGATGTAAGCCCACTGTAAGCGAAGAAAGGCTTATGGGTGTTGAGACATATATTTATGATTTTGACAGCGATATTTACGGCAGGAAGATTGAAGTAGAACTGCTTCGCTTTAAGAGGGCGGAAATAGAGTTTGCGTCCACGGAAGCGTTAAAGGAACAGATGCGTAAGGATATCGATGAAGGCATGGCTTTTCATCACACTTTTAATCAAGGCACAAAGGAAGGGTAAAAAGCGGATATGGGTTTGGAAATAGTGCTTTCTATGGCAGGCGGATTAGGATTGTTTCTATATGGCATGCGCGCTATGAGCGACAGTATAGAGAAGGTTGCCGGCGCGAGGCTCAGGCAGATATTGGAGCAGCTTACCACCAATCGTTTTACGGGAATTTTAGTAGGCATAATTTTTACTGCAGTAATTCAGTCTTCGTCAGCGTGTACGGTAATGGTAGTCAGCTTTGTCAATACAGGGCTTATGAATCTGTATCAGGCGGCGGGGGTTATATTCGGAGCCAATATCGGTACGACGGTCACTTCACTGCTTGTATCCTTTAAACTGGAAAAGTTAGCCCCGGTTATACTGCTTGTCGGCGTTATTCTTGTAATGTTTTTTAAGAAAAATAAAGCCAACAGATTCGGGGAAGTCATTGTGGCTTTCGGCATCTTATTTATGGGTTTGAGCGGCATGTCGGGCGCTATGTCGGGCATGAAGGATTCTCAGGCCGTCATGGATTTATTTGCCTCGCTCCGTCTGCCGATATTAGGCGTACTGATTGGCACTCTTTTAACGTCCATTATCCAGAGTTCGTCGGTGACGGTCAGCATCATGGTGCTTATGGCAAATCAGGGGCTTATCGGACTGGATATGTGTATGTTCATTATTCTGGGCTGTAATATCGGCGCATGCACTCCGGCGCTGCTTGCTTCGCTTGCCGGTAAAAAAGATGCTAAGAGGGCGGCGGCGATACATCTTATTTTCAATATTATAGGCACGATTATCGTCTATATCCTGTTCAGGCTCGGCGTAAGGTATTTTGTCGATGCTCTATCGTTTGTGGCTAAGAATGATGCGGGACGTATTGTAGCTTATGCGCATATTTCAATAAAATTATTCCAGGTTATAATAATGGCGCCGTTTATCGGGGGGATAGTCAAACTGACCTATGTATTTGTGCCGGGCGACGATAGGAGCATCAGTTATCGTGAAAGCCATCAGCTTAAATATATCGGAGAGAAAGTCGTATTCAACCCCGCGACTGCCGTAGTCGAGGTAATTAAGGAGCTTGACCGTATGGCGTCACTGGCGATAGAGAACCTTAACCGTGCCATGAATGCGCTGATTACCATGGACGAAGAGGAAATTGACGAGGTATATGCGGTAGAGGAAAATATTGATTTCCTAAGCCATGCAATCTCTAATTATATGGTAAAAATCAACCAGACGACGCTGCCGATTGAGGACTTGAAGAGCATAGGCGCGCTTTTCCACGTAGTCAATGATATTGAGCGCATCGGCGACCATGCGGAAAATATAGCGGAGGCGGCAAAGCGCAGACTTGAAACCGGCGTGGTTTTTAGTAAAGAAGCGCAGATGGAGATAGGCGCCATGCTGGATATGGTGAATACCCTGCTTAGATTTTCTCTGGAAATGTTTGTCAAGAGTTCGGATGAGCATAGTGAAGACGTCAATAATCTGGATGAGGCAATTAATGAAAAGACTAAGGAATTGCAGCAGAAACATCTTAACAGGCTGACAAATAACGAATGTTCTCCGGAGGCGGGGGTTATGTTTTCGGATATTATCTCAGGGCTTGAGAGGGTTGCGGATCATGCGATGAACATAGCGTTTGCCACAGTGGCTATGGATACGTAAAAAAGAGCGTGGCAGTCCAGCCCACAGGCAGCATGTGCGTATATGATTTCCTTGCAGCACGCTTGCGCTCCGTGAAAAAACGCAGCGGTACTAAGTTCAAAAGCCGCTTTTGCGTCTTTTTCACTAACTACCGGCGTTTTTCAAGGGCTGCGGCGTGAAATCATATACGCACATGCTGCCTGTGGGCTGGACTGCTGCATATAGTGAAATTCTTTGGCTATACCCATTGACATGTTATATATATGTTGATATAATAATAACATATTCGTAACAAATATGTAACATTTGTAACTGAAATGTTATATTTCCTAGGAGCAGGCGATAATTGCCGCTTAGAAGAATAGATGGGGTAGAATATGAAGAGAAAACTTGTATGTTTAATGATATCAGCTATATTATTGTGCCAGCCGATTCAGGCAAATGCTGCTGAGACTAAGCCTGACTTAGAGACGGTAAGTGAAAATACGCAGGAAGATGAAACTGCGCAGGACAGTGAAGACGCGCAGAAGAGCGAGACGGAGCAGGAGAGCAAGTCGGACGAAAATAATGCAGATGAAGAAACTGATACTCAGGAAAGCGCAGCACAGCCTAAAGAAAGCGGCAATGGCGTAAGGGATGCATTGAGCGCTCCGGTAGGTATATCATCAGTTGTGGAAACCAAGTCTAAAGAGGACTATGTAAAAGCTTATGAGGCGGCTAAAAACGCTAATTGGGGTTATACTAATCTGGGAATTGCCGATGTAAGCAATAATCTTAATATCAGAGCGATACCTGCAGCAGACGGCAAGCTAGTAGGCAAACTGCCTAAAGACGCGGCGTGCGAAGTGCTTGATTCAGACGGTGAATGGGCTCATATTAAATCAGGCAAAGTGGAAGGATATGTAAGCTGTGAATATCTTCTTACAGGGTTGAATGCCAAGTGGAGGGCGGAAGAACTTGTTTCTACAATCGCTACGGTTACGGCGGACAGCCTTAGGGTGCGCGGAGAAGCAAGCACTGATGCAGATATAATTACCACAGTTCCTAAGGGTGAAGAACTTGAAGTGGTGGAATCTTTAGGCGATTGGATTAAAG